>NZ_AXUN02000168.1 GCF_000495435.3 Youngiibacter fragilis 232.1
AGATGTTCCAGGGTACTAGTGTCATTCCCACCGCATTTTTTGCCATCGCGATCGGTGAATATCCCACCAGACCGTCGAAGCCAAGTCCTGGTATATGCAAAACATCCTGTTTTCGGAGGACCACTGTTCCGTAGTCCTTGAAGTTTGGATTCTCGTCCGAGGTTCGAGCATAGGTATAAAAAATCTCACCACTTTTATCCCTGCTAACACTCACCTTGTTTGGTAAGAGAGGATATAGCCCAAGCACCCTTCCAGCGCCGTCACGTATGACCTGTACATAGGCATTCCCCCAGATGAGCAAATGGCTCATTAGCGTTTCTCTAAACACAAATGACGTCATTTCACTGTTTGGTTCATCGTGGAGGATGTGATAAAGCGGATGGTCATAGACCCTTTCCTTTCCTCCCTCTTTGTAGCGGTAAATATGAAGCGGCAGAGAAGCCAAAGCCTCTGACAGAATCCGCACACATGAATAAACCGCCGTAGTTTGCATGGCTGTAAACTCATTTACGCTCTTTCCGCTTGTGGTAGGTCCGAATAAAAAGGTGTAATTCGAGCCAGTATAATAGTCACTAGGCTTGTCTCTTGCCTTGAAAATCTTTGAAATAATAGGTATATTCATTGGCTGCACCTCCAAATAAGCTCTTGTTCTTTAAAGTTTCTATAAAAAAAGAAGCCCGCGATCGTTATACACAGACTCCTCTCTATTGTCGCTACCGCATCGTAACGCGCGATCTAATGCCATTATCGTTGCGACAGCTCCGTCAATTTTTTCTGTACTCTTCTCTTTGTCCGGTTTGATGTTCCCGGCAGGATCGGTTCGGATAAAGATATTGTCCATCATCCATCGGAGAACAGGATGCCCTCCATGAGCCAGCTTTTCTTCCAGCGTCAGTTTCATGAGCTCCTTTGTCGGTGGAGACATGTCTTTAAATCCCTGGCCGAAAGGAACAACTACAAAACCCATGCCTTCAAGATTCTGAACCATTTGTACAGCTCCCCACCGATCAAAGGCAATTTCTCTAATGTTGTATTTCTCTCCAAGTTTCTCTATGAATGCTTCAATAAAACCATAGTGAACAACATTACCATCTGTGGTCTTCAGGAATCCTTGTTTCTCCCAAATGTCATATGGCACATGATCGCGCCGTACACGCAGATCAATATTTTCTTCTGGCATCCAGAAGTAAGGCAGAACGATATACTTGTCGTCCTCTTCTTCTGGTGGGAAAACCAGTACAAATGCTGTGATATCCGTTGTACTGGAAAGATCGAGTCCGCCATAGCAAACGCGTCCAGCAAGCGAATCGGGATCGGTTGTGAATGAGCACTTATCCCATTTATCCATAGGCATCCATCTAATCGCCTGCTTGACCCATTGATTGAGTCGTAGCTGCCTGAAGCTGTTTTCCTCTGCAGGATTTTGTTTAGCACTCTCACAGGCTGTCCGCACCTTATCAATACCCACTGTAATTCCAAGCGAGGGATTTGCCTTTTTCCACACCTTTGGGTCGGTCCAGTCATCCAATTCATCCGCTCCAAAAATTATGGGATAAAAGGTCGGATCAAATTTTCTACCATCAAGAAGATCTTGTGCTTTTTGATGAATCTCATAACATATGCTGTTCGTATCGTTACCGGCTGTGGTGATAAGAAAATACAGTGGCTGCATTCTTGCGTCACCACTTCCTTTGGTCATAACATCAAAAAGCTTTCTGTTAGGCTGTGTATGGAGCTCATCGAATACTACGCCGTGGGTGTTGAATCCATGTTTGTTTGAAACATCTGCCGAAAGCACCTGATAAATACTCCCAGTAGGCAAATATATTAATCGCTTTTGCGAATCAAGGATTTTCACTCGCTTTGATAGTGCCGGGCATAGTCTCACCATGTCAGCCGCCACATTAAAGACGATAGATGCCTGGTTACGATCCGCAGCGCAGCCGTAAACCTCAGCTCGTTCTTCACCGTCACCGCAGGTAAGAAGAAGTGCCACAGCAGCTGCAAGCTCCGACTTGCCCATCTTTTTAGGTATCTCAACATAAGCTGTGTTAAACTGCCGATACCCGTTTGATTTGATGGTCCCGAATACATCGCGGATGATTTGTTCCTGCCAGTCAATGAGCTCAAATGCTTTTCCTGCCCATGTCCCCTTTGTATGTGATAAGCACTCTATAAATCCGACCGCGTAGTCAGCTAATGTTTTGTCATAATGGCTATCTTTGCTCATAAATCTGGTCGGTTTGTATTTCTTCAGCTTTCGTATACGCGGTCACCTCCTTCAATTTATAGACGACAAAAGAAGCCCCGGAAGGCTTCTTGTATGTCATTTCTTGTATTTTATAGTTCGCCGGTGAGAATAAAGTGGCTGTATTTCTCTTTATGTTCCTCAAGGAATGTCACAAGCTCAAAGTATCCTCGCTCATAAGCCATCCGCTGAACCATTGGGGTATCGAACATATTGGTTTCACCGGACTCTCTTATAACTAAAATCTGTCTTATTATCCGATCTTTCGGGCTTTCTGTACCAGGATAGTAGGCTGCATAGCGTGCGTAATCGTAGCCTTCGCTTTCAACCAGTATACCTTCATCAGTTCCTCTAGCTTTGACCAGAATACAGTGCCATACCTTATCGGTATCCATGAACATCTTATCAACGCGCTGGGCTATGAAGTCATGGTCATCAAGGAGGCTCTCGGAAAATGCTTTGAACTCTTCTGGCTCAAGCTCTACCACTTCCTCGATAGCAAATTGACTGCCGCTCTCTTTTTCGTAACCCTTCAAGTCATCTATTGTACTGGCTTTTCTAACAAAATATGCCTTCACTGTTTTTCCTCCTCACATGAATCTTTGACTATTTCACATGAATCTTCGCCATAAGCTACACCGAGGCTTGAACCGCAGTCCCAGGAAACATGAATGGTCCCGATATCATCAACTCCAGTTACTGTGCCTGTCTCACCAAGACTTAGTTTGGTGTAGGGATCATTCATTCGAAGCAACTTCACTCTCGTTCCCCGTGTGTACTTTGTTTTAAGCTGCAGAAGTCTTTCTGGAGAAATGATACGCATTTTATTCAACCTCCTTTTGTTTGGCTTCACCGCTTTTGAAAGCCGAGCTTCCTGTCAGTTTAGAAAGTAGGATTTTGCGCTCGTCCTTATACTGATCCCCGATGAAACCGAGTCTTAGCAGGAAGCATCGGAAAGCATATTTTTCATTTTCGATTACCCTAGCCTTTGTAGTGACACGTTTTTGTTCCCTTGCCAGTTCTGCCAAGGAGCAGATGAAGTGTGAGTATGCTTTGATTTCCTCAGGTGTTACCTGGAATGGGAACCATAGGAAGCTCACTCGTTCATCCGTAACTTCAAGCGGCAGTTCCTCAAGCTGAAGAGCTTTCTTGATAAGTTCGCCTTTGCTTTCCAGGAGCTGCTTTAAATTTTCAAGGCTTCTGTCTGTGAATGTAGTTCTTGGCAATTCGATAACAAGTCCTTCAATTGGGACTGTAGGTTGCTCAGCTTTTTCAGGCTCATCTGTTAAACTTTCTACTGGAATTGTTTCTGTAATTTCCGCTTCAAAATCATGCTCTGCGAGTCTTTCAATAAGTAGCTCAAGTTTACTTATGTCCGCACCGTCTTCGAAGATGAGCTCTCCATCTTTGCTGAGGGTGTAGTTGCCGACCCGGTATGCGCAGGAAGGAACACCTAAGTATTTTGCTGAAGAACCTGTAATTTCACTTATGAGTTGGACCAGACGTTTGCGTTCAGCACCGATAACGTTAAAGTTGATTGTCATGATATTGACCTCCTTTTTTCTTGGTATCACATATATCACTCTAAAAGCACAATATATCAAGCCATAATCGAGAAATTTATGTACCAGTTGAGCCGGAGGAAACTATGATTTATCATCCGATTTATCGTACTTCATATCATAAAAATGAGCGACCTCTGGGAAACTTTCCTCGAAATCGCTCAAATATTTAAAACAGGCGCTGGCAATGCCGTTTAGCTCCGCAAACTCCCGCAGGCTTTTCATTTTGTAGAAACTCGGCTGATTGCACCAACGTGCTATGGTGATATACAATCCTCGGTACGGGCTTTCGGAGTATCGGGCGAAGCGCATTACATACGGGAGACACCGGTTTCGCATCAGAATTTCGATGCGGGTAAACAGGTCAAATATGTCCTGGCGCCAGAAGGTTAAGTCCCATCGCTCTGTTCGGTCAAAGCCGCAGAAGCAGTAGAACTTCATAACTTCATTAGTGTAACGGCGGGCGAGCTTAATCTTTTGTTCAATTAGTTCTGCGTCTGCCACGTTGTCAAAGGCGAAAATGTAATCGCCGTCGTACTTGCTACCGAACAGCGTCGCGCATTTTTCGTCGGTGAGCAGACGCTCGTCGAGACCCTGTTTAAATTGGAAGGGTCTGCCGGTCTCTTGAAGCTCACTCAGCAGGCGCTGCCAGTCAGAACAACCAAAGAAGTTATCATCCAGCAGGCATATCTTCTTTCGATCGCTATCGATGAACTCCGATAGCGGACTGTGAAACCGCACCCGGTCATAGTTCTGGTTTACACAGAAGCCACATTTGCGAAAGCAGCCACGAGTCAGGAAACCGATTGAGTAATCAGTGTAATAGGAAAAGTTTCTCGCTTTCTTTCCTGCGGCAATTTGCTCCGCCACCCAGCTATCATAAAAATGGTAGTCAGGCATCTGGTGCTCGACCACTTCCGGCAGTGCAGGCGCTTTGTCATAGAAAAAGCCGGTACCGCCGTAGCTAACATTTGGCAGCTTCAAAGCGGAATCCGGCACTGGAGTGTCCATGAAAACTTTAGATATATATATATGGTCGAAAACATCCAAGCCACCGTAGTCAGTTTTGAGCACCACCTCATCACCGAGCATCTTGTGGTGGTGCGAGAGTTTCATACAAGCGAGATTCGGAAAGCGATGACGTTTGCGTCCGATCAGATCTGCGTCAAGAATTCCTATCAACACTGGCGGACACCTCCGCATAAGAGTAGAGCACATCGTCGCGCTGCACAGAAACCTTGTCAGCAGTGCCAACCTGCTCGATAAATCGCTTTACGATAACATCACAAAACTTCTCATCGAGTTCGATGGTGTGACATATGCGGTCAGTCTGTTCACAGGCAATCAAGGTTGAGCCCGAGCCACCAAATGGATCGAGAACAATGCAGCCCGTCATGCTTGAATTAGTGATCGGGTTTGCAATCAAGGCTACGGGCTTCATAGTTGGGTGGTCACCGTTTTTCTTGGGTTTATCAAATTCCCAGATGGTCGATTGCTTGCGGTCTGAGTACCACATATGCTTGCCTTTTTTCTTCCATCCGAAGAGCACCGGCTCGTGCTGCCACTGGTATGGGGATCTACCAAGAACGAGGCTCTGTTTCTTCCAGATGCATGTACCCGAGAGATAAAAGCCAGCATCCGAGAAGGCCTTTCTGAAATTCAGACCTTCAGTGTCTGCATGGAACACATAAATAGAGGCGTCCTGTGCCATAACCTCTTCCATGCTTTTGAATGCATCAAAGAGGAAGGTGTAGAACGCTTCATTGCCCATATTATCATTTTTGATTTTGCCAGCTGATCCTTCGTAATTGACATTGTATGGGGGATCTGTGACTATCAGATTTGCTTTCTTTCCATCCATCAGGACTTTATAGGTCTCAGGCTTAGTGCTGTCACCACAAACTAGACGATGATTTCCTAACATCCAAACATCGCCTGACTGAGTTAGTGCCGGCTTTTTCAGCTCTGCATCAACATCGAAATCATCTTCTTGGATATCGTCGTCGTTTGTCAGAAGCTTGTTGAGTTCAGCCGGATCAAATCCTAGCAGTTCAACATTAAACTCCATGCCCTGAAGACTTTCAATCTCTAACCTTAAAAGTTCTTCATCCCACCCTGCATCCTCTGCATAACGGTTGTCAGCGATGATATATGCTTTTTTCTGAGCTTCAGTCAAGTAGTCTACAAACACACATGGGACCTCTGAAAACCCTTCTTCCTTGGCGGCAATCAGACGACCATGTCCAGCAATCACACTGTAATCCCGGTCGACAATGATGGGATTGACGAAGCCAAACTCCCTAAGGCTAGATCGAAGCTTGGTGATCTGTGCAGGAGAATGAGTCCTTGCGTTATTTATATATGGTACCAGTTCCTGGATAGGTACCAGCTTCATATCACTGGTTGTCTTGCTCAAATCGCATCACCGCCTCTTTAAGTTCTTTATACTTTCTGACATCCTCCCAAGGGTACAAGCAGGATGAAAAATGACCATACACCGCTGTTTCCTTATAACGAGGGAACCGCAGATCAAGTGTTTCAATAATTGCTGCCGGACGAAGGCACCATACTTCCTTGATCGCTTCGCGAAGTATCGCGTCAGAAACTGTTCCTGTTCCAAACGTATCAACTTCGACCGATACGGGATCAGCCTTTCCAATGGCATAGGCAATATTGACTTGGCAGCGCTTAGCAAACTCACACCAGACGATATGCTTGGCAATGTTCCTGGCCATGTAAGCTGCGGACCGGTCAACCTTTGTTGGGTCTTTCCCACAGAAGGCACCGCCACCATGGGCTGCAAGTCCGCCATAGGTATCGACCATCAACTTTCTGCCAGTCAGCCCGGTATCAGCCGAAGGCCCTCCTTCAACAAACCTGCCGGAAGGATTAATAAGGACTTCCGTCTCTTCATCAAAAGGAAAATCCTCAAAGCACTTCCACAGTACGTGGGAATAAATATCCCGGCTTAGCTCCTCAGACTCTTTCGTCGCGTCATGTTGGATTGATATGATGATTGTTTTAATGCGCTTTGGCTTTCCATCTTCATACTCCACGGTGATCTGCGCTTTGCCATCTGGCTTGATGCCCTTGATAAGTCCATCGTGACGAACCTGATCAAGTCGTTTTGTAATACGGTTTGCTAAAACCGCTGGAAGCGGGAGCATCTGCCTTGTTTCATTGGTAGCATAACCGTACATCGTCCCTTGGTCTCCGGCACCTAAGGTGTTATACCAGGAAGTGTCGCCACTTCTTGATTCCAGGGCATTTCCTACTCCATTTGCGATGTCCCGACTCTGTTTGTGCACGTAAACAAAAATGAGATACTTCCACGGATTGTATCCAACCTTCCGCAGTGTATCTCTCACAATCATTCGAATATCGATTTTACCGCTACAGGTGATTTCGCCCGCCACGATTATCTTACCTTTTGTAGCCATTACCTCGCAGGCCACGCGAGAGCCGCGGTCTTTCCACAAACAGGCGTCCAAAACACTATCTGCGATGAGATCACAGAGCTTGTCTGGATGCCCTTCGCACACACTTTCTGCTGTTAAGAATTTATTCTCCATATCATTTTCCTTTCCGGGCGCTTAGTAGGCGCTCCATTAAATCATCTTGTGGTGTATAGTTCGAGCAATCAGTAAGGCTGTTCTCACGAACGATTGCGAAAATTTGAGCCCATAAACTATAGGTTTGTTTAGAGAAGGATTGCGCCATGCTCACGTAAGGTGAAGCAATCGGTGCACCTGTTGTTGGGTGCTTTGCCAGAAGACCATATTCAGAAATAGCCTGTTCACACTGAATCCAGCGAGCAGCGCTCATAGAGTATTGCTCAATCTGCTGCTTGGGCACCAGATGACTGCATTTGTGTTTTATAAGCCATCCCCAGGTGTCTGTGTAGATCTCATTGGCTATCAAGGGATGCCCATTCTTTTGGGAAGCCGACAACCAATCAGCGGGCTTTGGCATTTCTGACCCTGTCTCAGAGTCACCTTCAGGCAAAGGTACAATTTGAAGATTGCGCGATTTTCCATCCTGTATTTTATCCGCTAAAGCCTTTCGCGGCCTGCCACCTACACCTGGCTGCGGACCTCTTTTACCCATGTATTCACCTCCGATCTGAATGAGGGGGTTAATACCCCCAAAACTTATGAAAAAATTCACACGACACCCTACGCCCGTTCCCCAGCAAAAGAGCCCCAGAGATTTGATCCCCCCTACCGGTCGTGCCAGCGGTCGCCATCACGAGCTGTGATGGATGAATGGCAAGGCGTACAAAGAGCTTTGAGGTTCGATTCATCATGATTACCTCCGCGTGCGAGCGGAAGGATGTGATGCACCTCGGTAGCCGGTGTCATTTTCCTATTCTTTACACACTCTTCACAGAGCGGTTGCGATTCAATGTATCTGTCACGTATGCGCTTCCATGCCCGTCCATATCGCTTTCGGGTTACCGGATCACGATCGTACTTCTCATAGCGGGAGGCCTCCTGCTTGGCGTGCTTTTCACAAAACCGGTTCTCTGTCAGCTCAGGACAACCGGGATGAGAGCATGGTCGTTTTGGTTTTCTCGGCATAAAACACCTCCTTTAGGGCATAAAGAAAGCCCTCGCGGTATTTTCCACGAAGGCTCTTTGCAGCTTTCCATAATACTATTCTAGTACGGTTTTTTGTAAATTGCGTCCGCTATTTGTCCACTCCTAAATTCCATATAGGAGTAGTGTCAGCTGACGCAGAGCATCTTCCTTTTTCTTGTACACCCAGGAACGTTCAATATGTAGCTGTTCACTTACATTTAGAATTGCCTCCGTCTTTGTAATATCTCGGACAAAGAATTCATTCAGGATAAATTGCGAATCCTCATCGAGATTCTCCCAAGCGGGCTTGAACCATTTCATGTACTCCAAGGCCTGTCTATAACGTTCCTTCAACACATCAATCTCATCAATACCAAAAACCAGACGGTCCTCTATCGCTTTAGGATTGTGAGCGTTGGGCATTCCGGTTGGAACCGAACTCCTCGGTGATTCTATCTTTTCATGAATGGTAGCGATGTCTTCATCAGTATGCTCAATTATATATTCCATGTTGCTGTAATCCTTGAGCGCATTGATCGCTGCCATCTTTTTATCTAGGTAATGCCAAACTATATTCATCGCATCGAACCTCCTTTGAATGTTGCTTTAACTGCATCGATAAGGGCTGACTGGGTGTTGTCCTTATCTTTCAATGCTTTCATCACTTTCTCATCTATCGTATCCTTGGCGATAAGATGATGAATAACTACTGTTTCTCTTTGACCTTGTCGCCATAGTCTGGCATTGGTTTGTTGATAGAGCTCCAGACTCCAAGTCAACCCGAACCATATTAGGGTTGAGCCGCCAGCTTGAAGGTTCAGACCATGACCGGCAGACGCCGGGTGTATGACTGCAATCGGAATTTCACCGTTATTCCATCTTTTTATGGAATCAGATCCGTCTAAGGTTTCGACAGCAAATCTTTCTTTGATCCGGGCAAGATCGTGTCTAAACCAATATGCAATAAGGACAGGTTTGCCATTGGCGGCTTCGATCAAGTCCTCTAAGGCTTCCAGCTTTCGGTCATGTATATGAATAGCAGCTCCTTCATCATCATAAACCGCTCCATTAGCCATTTGCAGAAGTTTCCCCGACAGTGCAGCGGCATTAGCTGCTGTTATCTCTTCACCTTTAATCATTGCAACAAGATCCCGCTTCATAGTATCGACTGTATCCATTTCTTTTTCAGATAACCTGACAGAAATCTCGTTCATGACCAGCTCCGGCAATTTAAGATAATCGGAACCCTTCATGCTGATGGTGATGTCAGAAATCATCTGGTAGATCGTTTCTTCAGCTCCTGGTTTTGGTTTATAGGAAAATATAATCTGTTGATTGCGTTTATCAGGGCTAAAGTAGTCTTCACGATATTTCCCTATAAAACGCCCAAGGCGCTGCCCCATATCCAGCAGTCGATATTCAGCCCAGAGATCCATTAGTCCATTTGAGGAAGGAGTACCTGTAAGACCCACAACCCTTTTGACTAAAGGTCTGATTTTCAAAAGGCTTTTGAACCGCTTTGCCTGATGCGACTTAAAGGATGACAGCTCATCGATTACTACCATGTCATAGTCAAAAGGAATCCCACTCCGAGAAATAAGCCATTCAACATTCTCACGATTGATAATGTAAACTTGAGCTTGCTGCCGCAGGGCTGATTTCCTTTGTTCTTCGGAGCCTACAGCAACTGTGTATCTAAGTCCATTCAAATGATCCCATTTTTCAATCTCGGTTGGCCACGTATCCCTTGCTACTCTCAGCGGTGCAATGACCAGGACCTTTCGAATCATAAAGCTATCCAGTGTGAGATCAAAAATGGCAGTCAGTGCAATGACACTCTTGCCTAAGCCCATGTCCAACAAAATGGCTGCAATCGGATGAGTAAGGATATAATCAGTCACATATTCTTGATATTTATGAGGACTGTATTTCATTAAGTATCCCTCCAATCTGCTCCTTCTGGTCTATGCAGAATACTAAAAATCCAAGTGCTTCTAACTGTCTTTTTCGCTTTTCCTGGAGTGGGCGCATTGTTTTACCAGGAGCTTTCACTTCAATAAAGGCCATCTTCCCTCCAGGTAGAAGCACCAACCGATCCGGCATTCCATCAAGACCGGGTGATGTGAACTTTAATGCGAGGCCACTTTTATCTTTCGTTTCTCTTACCAATTTTTGTTCAATAATTTTTTCTCTCATATATCCTCCATGTTCCTCAAATCCAAAAAGACTCTATACGCGCGCAAACGTGCGTCTGCAGGTGTTGTATCTTCTTTTCTTATAGAATTATTTTTAATAATGATTTTAGGAACACTGGTACACTTGCCATTTCGCCCCCTGCTTTTTCAGGGGCTGACGCCCGTTCCGATGTGATGTACCGAAATGCATTTGTGGGTTCATCGGAACGAGTCATGTCAGTTCCCAAAGAGGTGGTGTTCCCAATGTTCCAAACTTCATCATGGGTTGGGAACATACAGCCACTGTGGCCCATAAATCGGGATTCGCTCTTTTTTCACCAGACCACTCCAGCCACCGATCCCCGCCATGATCGTTGAGATCTCATTTCCGTCAAGCCTTCGCATGTTAGCACGATCTTTTCCGAAACACTCACACCAGATTTCCATGTTGGAAACCGATGTTCGCTTTCGTACTCCGACACGATGGCTATCTCCGAACTCTGAACCACTTATGAAGTTTCGACGCTCAAAGGTGTCCATGCTATTCCAGTCCTCTGGCAAAAGGGTGTCAAGGTAATCGCGCACAAGCCCTTCACGCTCATCGGATTCCATGGCTTCCCGTTGTTCATCTTTGGCGAGCTTTTCAAGACTCGCGTCAAGGTACAGTTTTTCACCAGCCTTGGTGTATACCAATGTCTCAGCCCATATTTGCAATACTTCTTCTTGTGTAAGCTGCCAAGAATGTTTTCTTCCGTTACCGGGAGTTTTTATGGGCCAGAAGCGTCGATTGCCCGTAGTGTCCCTCAAGTATCCCTTCTCTGCATTTGTGGTTCCGAAAAAGACACATTGCCTCAAGTGAGGAGTTGCCCTTCGTCCAAAGCTGGCACGATAGATGTCGTTCTGGCGTGATAGAAAGCTTCTCAGCGTTTCCACTTCCGCTTTTTTCAGCCCGGCTAGTTCTCCGATCTCAAGTATCCAATAGCCCTGCAGCTTCTCAGCGGCGGTTTTGTCCTTTGTATCTGAAAGGCTCAGCGAGTCAGAAAACCACTCACCTCCTAGTTTGGCTATGAGCGTGCTTTTCCCAACGCCCTGCGGACCATTCAGAACCAGCATGGAATCAAACTTACAGCCTGGATTCATAACACGGGCTATGGCTGCACAAAGAGTCTTTCGGGTTATAGATCTCACATAGGGATTGTCAGAAGCCCCGAGATAATCGATCAGTAAAGTGTCAACGCGATGTATTTCATCCCACTCAGGTAATGAATCAATGAACTCTCGGATCGGATGATAGGAACGGTCGTCAGTCACCTTTGCTACCGCGATGTCATAATTACGGGCAGAGAAAGTACCATAGTGGGTATCGATGTAACTGACAAGCTGCGCATCATCTGCATCTCTCCAAAACCTTGAAGGATGTGTCCAGGGAACGTCGCCTTTGATTTCCAGATTGTCAGAGAGCTGATTGAACACAATACCTTTTAGGTTCAGATCATTTTCGATTATGAGCGTGAGGTTTCTTAGTGTGTTTTTTACAACACCTGTCTTTTCTAGTTCAAGCTGCTTCTGCCAATCTTCATCTTCAAACTCGCTTTCAGCCTGCGTCCTACGCTCCTCTGCAAATTGTTCCTTCACACGTTCATCTTTTATTGCTAAATCGGACATTGCTTTGTAGGATGGATGTTTGCTTGGCGGTGTATCTTCAGCAACCTTATCATCTAAATCACGGAATCTATGGACACGAACAAGGTCAAAAGCATTGAGGAGCTTCCCGCAGGCAGGATCAGTGGCATGGTGGCTGTATGCGAATTTCACGTCATAGATCACTAGTCCGGCTGAAGAGTCTGCAGGGGTATAATCATAGCGGCCATTCATTGCACTTGGTTCATATATTTCCTTCAGGAAGGTATCGATGGCTTCTTCAATGGTATAAGCTCTGCAAAATGCACCGACAACACCTTCCTTGGAAAGTGGATCTGCCTGTTGGGTTATCTTTCGCTGGACCACCTCCGACTGCCGAGATGATACCGGCCACGTAGATGTATCGCGCCAATCAGCGTATTTGGAAAGATACAAATCGGGATCAAGCAAATCTCCGTCTATTTCTTTGAATACAAACTCTCCATCGGAGGGTGTAGATGGCCAATACATCAGCCTTGATGGTTCATAGGTGGTGTCGTCGAACAGATCGATTCCTATTTCCTTTGCCACCATGCGCCCCAGTGCCGGATATTCATCTTCACTGACTTCACGTGCTAATGGAATAAGTAGTCTGAGCCTTGGAGCATTAGGTGTATTTTTATGAGTTGAGTAGATGCAGCATTTAAAATCGTGCAGAGTTTCAATCTGGTCCCAGATTCCTGGCTTTGCATAGTCCATATCTAGAGTCAGCATAGAACGACTTAAGACAAATCCATTTCGACGCTTACCTTCACGAAGAGCACCTCCAACAAAACCACCTACATCTTTTATGGAGTCTTGTTTGGCACGACTCAACTTGCGAAACTCGGATACCGTTTCTGTAGTCCGTATGGTTGTCATAACTCGGGCGGTAAAATCCTCCCAAGTTATGTCTTTGTTCTTCCATTTCTTATCCATACGGCTGTTACCAAACGCTATTTTCATATTTTCTGCACCTCCTTACAGTTTTCGGTGAAGTATCTGATGGTCATACGATGCTTCGTTGCTTTATCGATTTCGGTCCTCATCCCGCTTGAAATATGACTTCCAAACACCCATAGCTCATTACACTTTCTAAGCCAGACCATGCCGAAGAATAATCCCAATTTCCTTTCATCCGGATCATGATCATCCATTACCTGCGGGTAAAGCAGATGAGGAGCGAAGGGTATCGCTCCTTTATCCACCGCAAATCTTAAGTATTTTCTGGCATTCTCAAGATTGATTTTTATATCTCCGGCAAAGGGTGAGCATATGAACACGCAAGGTCTATGGCTTTTCGCTTTTTCTTCTCGTTCTAAATTACCCAGAGCTTCTGCGGCTGTTGGATCTGGGTAGCCTTCTGCGTTGTACTTGTCCATGGCTACACCACCTCGAAACTTGATTCTTGCTCGATCAGCGGGAATATGCCATGTGATTTCAGCAGTTCATAGATGAACAAACGTCCCTTTTGAGTCCAGTAAGTATGAACCTTTGAGTGCATGCTGCCGTCACCGCCTGGATAGCTATGAGTCTTGGTTGCGGTATATCCATGCTGAGCATGTTTCTGATAAAGAAGCCAGATATTACCCTGACGGAATTGGACCCCCAGATCATGAAGATACTCATTAAGCCAGCGACCAGATTTTCCATAATCCTTAGCAATCGCGGTGATGGCCACAGCATCCTTACAGTTTAGGACCACATCGTAATAGCTTGCCTTAGGCTGCATTTCAGCAATCTGTTGTTCCTGAATGCTGATGTTTGCAACCAGAGCAGCATTTCTTGTCCGCTCTGCTTTAAGTTCCTGCAAAGCCCTGATCCAGAGGTCTGGGTTTGCAAGCAGCTCATCCGCCGCATAGAGTCCATGTTTTCGGATAGACGGCAGCACTTCATGGGTAACCCAGCGCTTGAACTTCTTAGCTTCCGGTTTTCGGGAAACCAAGATTATGTTATACAGACCACTTTCATTGATAATGGATACTTCTTGCCTTCCTCCAAGGGTGTCGATAATGTCGACTCCCTTTTCATCGTTATCCAGGCGTGCCATAACATCACGACTGTTCCCGATTTCAAGCACTGAACACACATCTTTCAGAACCCACCAAGGGTCTCCATTCTTCAAAACTGTTCTGACCGTACTTCCCTCGTAGTTAAATTTTTTTAAATCGTTCATTGTGAACCTCCTGCTATAGTTGTAAGGCGGCATAGACTGCCCTCAGCTATATGCAAAAAAAGAGAGGGCTTCGAACCCCCTCAAATTAATCTTTTTTATATTATCCTCAGGTTTGCATTATCCTCAACTTTGTCAAGAGTGGCCTATTTGTAGTAATCCTCTGTATAAATGTTGTTGATAATATTTAGATGCATATCCAATGTAGTGACTATTTTTCAACAATTGAAGTGTAAAAGATATATATTAAATTAGTTATAATGATACCGTAACTCTGGTTAATGAGCTGATACGGTCGAGGAACCAATCTGGGAAAACAACTAGGATGAATTTGCAAAAGACTGTGATATTAGATAAATAGCAACTTTATTATCCTCTGCTTTTGTGAAACAAACATTGTATAATACACCATTTTTGTAATAGTTGATGATAACGTAAACCTGAGGATAATATAAAAAATCCTGAATTCAGGATTTTTTATAAAAATTACATTCATAACCATCAGCGCGGAGCAAAAGGCCTTTAGCCCAAGGCGGTGTTTCTCCCATAATGGAGCAGACACCTTGAACTGATGTTTCAACCGGTGCCTCTATTACCGCTTCGTCGTGGACATGCATCACAATCTTATGGCCTGCCTGGTCCAAACACCGCATAGCATAACAGAGAATATCTCTGGCAATTGCCTGCACGATGTTTTCCACGAATTTGGGACCATAGCTATCGATGCGTTCCCATTTCTTCGTCGAACCCACACCTTCATAAGTCACCGACTCGCTGCCAAAGCTGTTAACTCCCATTCGAGGTTTCACATAAGTAAGCTGTCTGCCTGACGGAAGCCTAATAAGCAGCATTCCACTGCAGTATTCAAACTGGATGCTGTGTGTTTCCGTTCTGGTTTTCTCTTTGACAGCTGTCTTCACTGAACTATCGACATCCCACCAAAGCCTTACAATGTTAGGGTTAGCGTTTCGCCATGCAGATACAAGTGGCTTTAATTCTTCCTCGGAAAGGCCCATATCGAGTGCTCCCATCGCCTTCAGCGCACCTGCAGATCCACCGTAGCCCAGAGCCAATTCCGCAATTTTACCTTTCTGCCGCAGTGGACTTCCTTTTGTAATTTCTTCAATAGGAACTCGGAACATCTGCGCTGCTGAGGCTTCATAAATCTTGCCATGTGTAGCAAACACATCATTTCTCCATGATTCGCCCGCCAACCATGCAATAACCCTTGCTTCAATGGCACTAAAATCTGCAACGATGAATTTGCATCCTTCCTTAGGTACAAAGGCAGTCCGGATAAGCTCAGATAAGACGACAGGGATTGAATCGTAAAGTACCTCCATGGCATCAAACTGTCCTGCTCGAACAAGGCTGCGTGCTTGCTCCAGGTCCAGCAGATGGTTCTGCGGGAGGTTTTGAACCTGAATCAAACGCCCAGCGAATCTCCCTGTTCTATTGGCACCATAAAACTGCAAAAGCCCACGAGCACGACCATCGGAGCAGACAGCATTTTTCATTGCTGTGTATTTCTTGACGCTGGACTTGGCGAGTGCCTGTCTTAGCTCCAGAACTCGGCTTAATCTTTCCGGTGCGGTCTGTAATAGCTCTTTCACCGATGCTTTATCCAAGCTTTCAGTTTCCAGACCGTTTTCTGCAAGCCATGCTTTCATCTGAGCGACTGAGTTTGGATTCTCCAGATCTGTCAGATCACGCATTGCCCCAGTGAGTTGTGCTTTTGATTTCTCATCACACTTTATTGCTTGTTCTACAAGCTCCATGTCCAACTGGATACCGCTGTCATTGATCTGCTGGTCCAAGATGTAATTCTGCCACTCGTCCTCCGGCATGGGGAACTTCTCAAGTCGCGACTGTATCGCCATCTCGGCTTCGACGTCGCGGATATTATAGGCTTTGAACCTCGCCCATTTATCTGCTGCATGTTCCGGCAGGTTTCTCAAGCGACCACAATTTGCCTGAGTGGGTTTGCATGGAATTGAAAAGTACCGGATCAAGTCTTTACCTTCTGTCAATTTCTGCTTGTCAGCTCCTGTGACCAGCGCTGCACCTTCCAGAGATAAAGGCAAACCGAGGTAAGCAGACCATGCCATCGTGCAACGCCAAGAATCAGGCTTCAGCCATCTGTCAAAATATCGGGACAAGCAGACCCTCTCAAACTGAGCATTGAATGCCCATTTTGTAACGCTCTCATCGAAGATCGCATTTCTTATGCTTTCCGGTAGCATTTCACCACTCGCAAGATCGATCACCTGAACTGGTCCGCTATCGGTACTATAACTAAAAAGCAGAATCTCAAAATCAGGAGCTTCTGTATAGCGATAGACCCCGCTTTTAGCGAGGTCCACACTACTATATGTTTCTATATCTATATTGAGCTTTATCATGATAAGAAATCATCATCTACATCTGTGCTAAAATCGTCAGCGGCATTTGTTCTGCCACCCAGCGGTTCACCATCACGGATTTTCTGGATATTGCCGAGGCCACAGGCGATTCCTTTATTACCATTGGAGTTGAAAGCATAGAAATTGATGCTAACCCTCGCATAGATGCCGGAGTAAACCTCAGAGCGATCAAGAATAGGATTGACGTTTTTATCGACGACCTGTGGTGCAGTATTGCTATTAGCGTTGATGAAGTAGCTGTCGGCATAGGCTTCATCATCAGGACGATCGATGTCTCCATCCCTGAGGGGAAGCTTGATCGCAGCCTTGTTCGGAACCTTGCCTCCAAATTTGCCTTTGCCCTCTTCTATGGCTGCATCGATTGCTCCATTGATTGCAGAGAGCGTCTTCACATCGCTTTTGGGGATGATCAGGCTTACACTGAATTTTTCAGCTCCACCATTGATAGATTTGGGTTCCCATACATTGGCGTAGGACAAGCGGACGATACCGGTAATTACTTTTGTAGGGCTCTTTCCAGGATTGGAATTTGTTTTATTTGCTGTGTTTGACATAATATTAAACCTCCATAAAATCATTTTTTGCTGTTGATGTATTTATTTCCGGACGCTTATCCGATACAGGAACCAGCGTCGGTTTCCCCGTTGGCTTGATGACCAGGCTTCCAAGGATTTCATTGAATTTGGGTTTGCCCATCAGCTTTTCCATTTCGGTAATGGTGATGAGACTCTGCTTGTAGATATCGCGATATCCGGCTTCTTTCGCCGTCTCAGCGACAGCTTCATCGTCAGTGTACTTGCGGTTGGATCGGCCTTCGACCACCTTGTATCCCGGCCAGTGTTTGCCATGATTCACAGCCGTATCTGTGGCATAGGCCATAATTTCATTAGCCCAGTTGGTCAGATCGCCGATTGATGAAAGTATCTCTGCGATTTCTTCATCAGAAAGCAAAGGCGGCAAGGCAAATTCGAACGCAGCAAGTTTCATTTTGGATTCTGCTCTAGCCCGGCACTTTACTGCTGCCCTACAGAATTGACACCACTCGCCGGGGCAATACCGACCATCCCCTGCAAAAGCCAGCTCTGCTATAGGCTTGAGAATTTCCTCCGCCCACTGATACAGGCTTTCCTTAAAAACCGTGAACGTACTGACATTTTCCCGGCGGGGTTGGTAAATAGTCATGGCCACTGTGTTGATGTCGTATATGCCATCGAAAAGTTCTAGTGCACCTAATGCATAGAGCTTCATCTGAGGATTGTCCTCTGCGTTCACAAGAACGCCCTGTCCATACTTGAAGTCAATAATATGAAGTGTTCCATCGGCTATAATCAAACTGTCGCCAGTGCCAAACCCGTCAGGCACATATTTGGTGAAGTCCAACCTCTGCTCAATCAACACGAGCGGGTCATTGCAGGACTGCTTTGCCTGATCGATGATTTCAAGGATAAACTCCACATAACCATCGGTATAGGAATCCATCTCATCGGAATCGAATGTGGAAACTGGCTTCTTGGACCTCATTTTCAACGCTCGACGAAGCTTGTGCTCACAGAGTTCATGTGCCGCTGTTCCTTCAGCTGCAGCAGATCCGCTTTTGTCATCAAACTCAAGCTCCAGCCTTGCCGATGGAGTACAATTCATCCACCGATGCGCCCCGGATGCTGAGAGTATAGCGTGCTTACTCATTTCAGCCCCTCCGCATCCGCAAGAAGCGCGGCATACTTTACCGGATCAATTTCACTAAGCTTCGATGCGCCATACTTCAAAAGGAGTGCTCGTACTTCAGTCGTGAAGCCTTCATGGCTCTTTCCAGCCAGAACCGCTCGTACTTCTTCAAGAGTTACTTTCTTCACTTCAGGTTCTTTTTCTGGCTCAGGCATCTCTGACTGCTGAGTTTCTGCTGACTCGTTTTCCATGATTGCTTCAGCTACTGCCTGAACGCTGTCAGCTAATGAACGTAGATCCGACACCACATCTAGAAGAAGTTTAATTTTGCTCATTCTCCGCACCTCCTTCCCTGATCTCTTTGATCTCCACCGTATTCACTGAATCTCCGGGGGTGATCACAATAAGGCTTACCTTTTCGCCGAACAGCAGATTGAGCAGTTTACTGCGGATCGTCTGTCTGCTGCTTTGCAAAACTGGACTTCGTATACCTCCGGGTTTTGCCACATTGATCGTTACCTTGTGCTTAAGGCTCATTTTCTGTCTCCTTTCCGGAGGGACAATTTCCTGCCCCTCATCGATATGCGAAAAAGAGGGTTCTTTCGAACCCCCCTATTTAGAAGAAATATTTCTTAAGTTTTTCTTGAATCTTTTTAAGGCGATTACGAATGGCCGCTTCTGTCACACCTTCTTCTGCGGCAATATCTGTGTTGGTGCGCTTGTCCAGATACACCTTCTTAAAAAGCTCTTTCTGTTGAGGCAATAAGCACTCCATAGCTGCGGTCAGCTTGTCCAGATAGGCTTGATGTTCTTGTTCCTCTTCATTGGTTATGTATAACGCCTCTGGATTTACGCTATCATCAGCGAGATATTTGTTGCGGTCATCTGCGGCTTCGCTCTCACCATCTTTATAAGCATCTAAGTGTGCAGGTACACGGTATTCATACCGACGCTGCTCGTCCACTTCCGTGTCGTCCATCGTATGCAACAGCTCGATGTCAGCTTCTGTGACACCATTTTCTCCGGGTGTAATCACGATCTTTGTGCCCTCTGAAGTGTAGTAAATGTAATTAATACGGCTCTTTTGGCTGGTCTTAAAATTTCTTGACATAGTTTTGGCTCCTTTGGTTTTCAAAATTTGGCTTTGAAAAATCCGCAGGAGCCGAATCGATCCGTAGAACGAAAAAGACGGCCAGGATAGTCCTCTGATATGAGAACTAATCCTGGCCGTCGTGCAGCTCTGCGGATTTTATATTCAGTTGATTAATGCCTTATGCTGCGCAGACACCGCTTTCTACATGAAAAGCAGAATCATTTAATCGAGTGACTAATGTCACAACACCTTCACGTTCAATCCTCAACGTTCCTCCAACAGGAATTTGAGTACTGGTTTTGCATCGTTTATATGCAACTTCAACAAGACCTGTGGTTGCGTCTCCCTTACAAGCAATACGACCATTACAATCGCGAATCTCTTCCATGGATTGTCCTCCTTTTCATCGAGTATGGCTTGTCTGACCATCTATTTAAATTTTACTGATTCGGACACGGTAAGTCCTCGGCCACAACTCCGCTGACACTCCGCTGTAACTCAGCAATTTCCATTTCTTTTTTTTGCAAAACATAAACTCAGCGTTTGCTGAGTCAGAATCAGCACATTTAGATTTCTGATTGAAATTCGCTTAGTAATTTGCTAAAATAGTAAAGACACGTCTTTTAATACCGTCCAGTAGTGCTTGGAGGCGATAAAATGGCATTTAGTTATAACAAACTTTGGAAACTTTTAATTGATAAAAAGATGATGAAAAAAGATTTAATGGCGAAGACGAATTTGACATCGACAACGATGGCGAAAATGAGTAAAGACTTGCCAGTAAGCATGGATGTGTTAGCCAGAATCTGTAAGGCACTTGATGTCAACATTGGCGATATTGTTGACTACGTCAACGACGATAATCCAACTATCTAAATTCATTGAAAGGGGGCGCAATCTATGAAAAAGCTGTGCTTTGGCACTTATGCAACAATTTTGAAGCTTTGCAAGGCAAAAAGCGTTACACAAAAGTGGTTGTGTGGTACCGTACTGCTTTCTGTTGCGCCTAGTTATGACGTTCGTACCGATGACGGCACTACTTCAGATTTGATACTTGGCAAAAAAAATCTATCGCCCAATGTGACTGATTTTGCTCCGACAGCAGATGCTCGTACTACCTCAAATTACTTTAAGCAGAACATCCTTCCCTTGTTGGATGGCAACAAAAAGAGCCTCATCGTTCTTGCCTTGAAGGATATTATTGCTTCTGACAATACAATCGAGCCCGACACAATTGTCGAAAAAGTGAATGGCATGACAAAGGAAACTATTGCAAGACGTGATGCTTTTGTTTTAGATGACTTTCTCGCAGGAATTTTTCTTTATACGGTAGTCAATGTTGAAAACCGAAATTGCGAAGAAAGTGTAAAAGAGATAACCGAAGAATATATACAATTCTTTGACGCCCAAAAAACGAGCATAAGCTTCCTTACGGCATATAGTAAATTCTCTATAGAAACCGCCGATGAAATTGCAATTGACACTCGCTCTTTGGTGTTACTAACAGAAACGGGCGGTAAATGTCAAAAATGCGGTAGACTTTTGGGCATAAAAAAAGAAGGCAACGACGTTAACTACGCTAAGGTCGTTCACCTTTCCGAAACTGAGGACATTATATTATGTGTTGACTGTGAACGCGAAATACAAAGTGCCTCCGAAGAAGATAAATTGGCTTTGCTTTCAGATAAGCATGACCTGGAAATTCTTATGGTAGCAAGAGATGCAATGTCACGGTACACGTTAGAAAAACAAATTGAAGATGTGCTTCGTGAAGTCCACTTGATGGATGTAACAAATGATACACGACTCAGAATTAAGCCTGTCAAGGTTGAGAATAAAATCACTGAAAAGCGTTTGAAAGAACGAATACTTCTAGATGTCAGGCAGTTGTATGAAGGCGTCAATAATTCATTAGATCGATTGTCCGGAGAAAACAAACTGAATGTTGACACATTTGCCAAGAACGTTAAGCGAATGTATGAGGATGCTGCTGAAACCCTTACATCCCAAAGCGATATCTACAACCTGCTTGCTGAAACATTGTTTGAAAAAAATGGCTATAAATATAGGGAGGCCTGCCAGATAATAATCTCCTATTTCGTGCAAAGATGTGAGGTGTTCGATGAGATTACCAAATAAAGTTACAAACTATTCAAACAGCGTCATTGGCCGCTTTCCAGATATTTTAGAGGCCTTGACACAGCGGGATATGTCCCCTAAAGAGCTGTATGAGCTAACCACGTCAGGCAAAAAAAATATGGGCGATTTTCTAAACGCTTTAGACTGCCTGTTCGCATTGGGAAAAATTGAACTAATCGAGGAAGGGAGGGTGCTGCGCTATGTTGACCGAAATTCAATGCAATAAATTTTCGCTAGAACACCAAACCATCCACTTTAAGTCGGGCCTTAACACAGTTTTAGGCAGTGCCGGTGGTAGTAATGCCATCGGCAAGTCAACATTTCTATGGATTATTGACTATGCATTCGGT
This sequence comes from Youngiibacter fragilis 232.1, assembly GCF_000495435.3. Lineage (GTDB taxonomy): Bacteria > Bacillota > Clostridia > Clostridiales > Clostridiaceae > Youngiibacter > Youngiibacter fragilis. The sequence continues at coordinate 22,067 of NZ_AXUN02000168.1, forward strand.
GGCGAAAGCTACTACTCCCTGTCGAATGATATTAAAAAGGAAATAGGTCCACATACCATCTATTTCACTTTCCAGTTTGAAGGACAACTACATTATTTCTACCGAAGCACCGATGATCCTAAATATGTATATCGTTGTGATAAAGATCACCATTTTATTACAAAATTGACGCTGGACGAATTTCAAAGATTTCTTTTTCAGGAATACAAAGTTGAACTTCCAGCACTCACATTTTCAGAAATCACAGAGCGTTATTTCCGTATCTATGGACGTGAAAACACACTAGAAAAGTATCCTCTACTAATAAAGCCTCGTGAACAGGATGAAAAGGCCGTCGATTTTCTGATGAAACTATTCGGTCATTATAAAATCCTCGCTGCCATAAAGAGCATGGAGGAAGAACTCGGCATCAAATCCTCTCAGCTTAAATCGCGCCAACGCCAGAAGGTAGACATCGAGAAAATCGAAATGAATAAGAAGTCTATAGATTCATTGAAAATAAGACTCCAAAAGTTAATGAAAAACAGTGAAGAAGCCCAATTAGCAATGTTTGGGTTTGACACACAGACATTTGAACGAATAACTGCTGCTCAAAAAGAGTTGAACAGTTTCATCCGCAAGCGCAATCGTCTCCAGTCGCAGCTTAATGCTATTAAGAGCAATATCACTGAAAGCAACCCTGAAACCGCCAGTGAATTTGATTCCTTGGTGCATTTCTTTCCGAATGCTGATCTAAAAGCGTTCGAGGAAATTGAATATTTTCACAAGAAAATCAGGGAAATCCTTGGTCAAGAGATGGATCAGGAAATCGAACGTTTGCAACCACTTATTGATCATTGCGACAGAGAAATCAAAAGGCTGTATCAAAAGATCGAGGAGTCTGGTTTGGCAAAGGAGATGTCGGAACGAGTGCTCTCTCAGTGCGTCAACGTGTCAAAAAGCATTGATAGGCTTGAAGATGAAACAGCTGAGTTAATTCACCAGAAAGAATTGCAGGAAGCCCGCGCCGAATCAGAGCACAGGCTACTAAAACTGCTGCAACAACAAACCGAAAAACTGGAACAGATACAAGACGACATTAATATGCGCATGGAAATAATAAACGGTGTAGTTACCGAGCAACATGAAACTGCGCCTCTTCTGCAAATCACTCCTCAAAAGGAAATAATCTTTGAAACGCCCAGCAACACCAGTGAAGGTACTGCGTTCAAGAGCCTTGTGGTATACGATTTGAGCATACTTGAACTGTGTCCAATTCCTGCACTTATTCATGATTCCAATATTCTCAAGCGTATTGAGGATACACATTTAGAACATATATTGGAACGTTATCAGGATAGTGGGCGACAGATTTTCATTGCATTTGATAAAGCTGATTCTATAGCTGAGAAGGCACGCAAGATTTTAGAAGGCACAGCAATTTTGCGTTTGTCGGACGGAAACGAACTTTTTGGTCGTTCGTGGAGCAAATACGAATCGAATGATTAAACATAGGAGGATCTAAAATATGGCTGCAATCAATGATTTACTGCGGCAAATTCCTGACACATCTTTACGTAGTCGCTTAGAACAGGAATTTGTTCGCTTATCTAAAAACAAGAAATTTGGACTTGTATTCGAGGAACATATCCCTGAATGCACTCCTCTTTATGATGTTGCTATCAAAAGCGGCTCGACTGTTGCCCTCAAAACGGGGCGCATCAACGACAATTACGTTGTGGTGAATTTGAACGGTGATACCGCCCTTTGTCGTCACAAGGCAACAGGTGAAACTATGACTATCCCACTTACGGAGCTTGTTTCGGTTGCCCAGTTTGGCGAACCGATTTTTCCCATGCTCCAACCGATTGCTGCTGTAGAGAACGCCCCTGAAAGTAAGCTTTGGCACACCCTAATTGAAGCAGATAACTACCATGCCCTCCAGCTGCTGGAATACCTCTACCCCAAGCAGGTCGATTGCATTTATATTGACCCACCATATAACACCGGCTCACGTGATTGGAAATACAATAACGACTATGTGGACTCCGCCGACAGCTGGCGGCACAGTAAATGGATGTCCATGATGCAAAAAAGACTTAGAATTGCGAAACGAGTATTGAATCCAGATACTGGTGTCCTCATTGTAACTATTGACCAAAATGAGGTTCATCATCTTCGTTGTTTGCTTGATGAGATGTATCCTGAATCTACCATTCAAATGGTTACTATCGTGATTAATCCAAAAGGCGTCGCTAGCGGAAAATTTGCTCGTGTTGAGGAATATGCTTTCTTTTGCTTTATGCCCCAAGCCAAAATGTCGAAACTTGAGGATTCGATGTTGGGTGAAAAAATAACAAATAACAAAGTTCGTTGGTCGGTTCTTCTGCGTTCTGGAACTGATGCTCAACGTGAAGACAGTAAGAATCAGTTTTATCCCATTCTTGTGGATTCTAAGAGACATCGTGTTGTAAAAGCGCTCGACTTCTTGCCTCTACCTCAACACCCAGACTTAGAAGCTAAAATTGATGGATATGATGTTGCATGGCCAATTCGTACCGATAATTCAGAAGGAAGATGGATGGTCAGTTCTTCAACCTTAAATGGATTGATAGAAAAAGGATTCGTAACTTTGGGTGGATACGATAAAAAAAGAAAAACATGGGCAGTTCGATATTTAAGTGAAAAAACAAGAAGTCAGATAGATAATGGAAAAATATCGGTAATTGGTTATGACGAGATAAAAAATATCGTAGATGTTGAATATGTAAGCGATAGGACGCAAGAAGTACGAACCGTGTGGAGTCGAGCTTTGCATAATGCAGGCACATATGGTTCTGAAGCTTTATCAAAATTATTGGGTCACACTAACAGCTTTTCATTTCCTAAATCACTGTATGCGGTTCATGATACCCTATCGACAATAGTAAAAGATAATCCAAGTGCTCTCATCGTTGACTTTTTTGCTGGAAGCGGTACTACTCTCCATGCTGTCAACCTGCTCAATGCCGAGGACAACGGAAGTCGTCGTTGTATTTTGGTCACCAATAACGAGGTGTCTGATACTGAATCAAAGGCATTGCAAAAAATCGGTTATCAACCCGGCGATCCGGAATGGGAAGAACACGGGATTTGCCGTGCTGTAACCTGGCCTAGGACGGAATACAGCATTTTGGGTAAACGCTCAGACGGCGTGTCGCTCACAGGCGAGTATTTTACTAATCAAACCGTTACAAAAAAAGAAAATCGTTCGTTCTACCAGCTTGGTTTTGTAGATAATCCTTCAGGATTACCACACAGTGTAAAGAAACAAATTGTTTCCGTGCTTCGAAGCAAGGATGGTAAGACGCAACTGCCGCAGACGCTGGTAAAACCGGATAGTAAATTCATCGTTTCAGAGAAACACTCTGCGTCCATCTTATTTGATGCAGATAATGCTGATGAGTGGCTGGATGCTCTGCAAGATCAAGACCAAATCACAGATTTTTATATTGTGGTGAAGGATGCTACGGTATTCAACGACATAAAAGCACAGGTTTCGGAACTACTTGGCAATATCGACGTTACATCGCAAGTCAAGCGTTCCATGAGCGACGGTTTCTATGCAAATGCCGAGTACTTCAAACTTGGCTTTTTGGACAAGAACAGTGTATCACTTGGGAAGCAGTTCCGCGAGATACTGCCGTTGCTGTGGCTAAAATCCGGGGCGATTGGCCAGAGACCGGAGATAACTGCTGACGATGAGCCAGAGATGCTGATTCTTCCACAAAATGGCTTTGCTATTCTTGTGGATGAAACAAAGTATGCCGAATTTGTCGATAAGCTATCGGAAGAAGACGATATTACAATGGTCTATTTTGTGACTAACTCTGAAGCGGCTTTCCGTGAAATGACTGCTGGAATAAAAGCAAATAACACATACCAACTATATCGCGATTATATCGATAACTTTGTGTTGGGAAGCAGGAGGGATTCATAAATGAGAGATATACTATTTCCGTTTCAAGACACGGCTCTTAGCGAACTACATGAGAAAATAAGCAAGGCACATTTAATGTGGAGTGAGCGAGACCCACAAGTGATTTCATTTTCCTCACCTACGGGTTCGGGGAAAACAATCATTATGACTACACTTTTTGAAGAAATACTATATGGCAGTGCGGACAGCATCGGAGAACCGGATTCAGTGTTTATTTGGCTTTCCGATTCACCAGAACTCAATGAGCAGACACGGCTGAAAATCGAAAGCAAGTCTGATAAAATCCGTGTGCGAGATTTGATGACCATCGATTCAACCTTTAATGCCGAATACTTCGAGGGTGGTTGCATCTACTTTTTGAATACTCAAAAGCTCGGTTCTGACAAATTGCTGACAGGAATGTCCGATAAACGACAGTTTTCCATCTGGGAAACTCTCACTAACACTGCCAAACGCAATCCAAAGCAATTTTATGTGGTGATTGACGAGGCACATAGAGGCACCTTCACGTCCGTTCAAGCGGAGAATAAGGCGCAGTCCATCATGCAGAAATTCATCAAAGGCAGCAAAAGCGATGGGCTATGCGTTATGCCTCTTGTTATTGGCGTGACTGCGACACCTCAGAGATTTGAAAACTTGATTGCTGGAACGGTTTCTACAGTTCAAAAAGTTATTGTTCCACCCGAACAGGTGCGTGAGTCCGGGCTTTTGAAAGATAGTATCCTCATACACTACCCAGATATTCAACTGAGTGCTGATATGACTATGTTCAAAGGCGCATTGGAAGATTGGCGCAAAAAATGTGCTCATTGGAAAGCATATTGTGAGCATCAAGGTGACCAAGAGAAAATGGTAAATCCGATTCTAGTTGTTCAGGTTGAGGATGGTAGTGAGCGCGAATCAACTCAAACTGATTTAGGTGCTTGCGTTGATTTATTGGAAGAAACACTGGGCCGTAAGCTACAGCCTGGAGAAGTGGTTCATACATTCAATGACCGCGGCAATGTAAAAGTGCGTAATATAGAAATCCAGAAAATTGAGGCTTCTCTAATTGAGGAAGATAACAAAGTAATGTTTGTATTCTTTAAAATGAACCTTTCTACAGGTTGGGACTGTCCACGCGCCGAAACCATGATGTCCTTCCGCAGCGCGCAGGATTATACTTATATTGCTCAGCTTCTGGGACGCATGATTCGTACTCCTTTAGCGAGAAGAATTTCCTCCTACGCTGAGCTTAATAGTGTCCGCCTGTTTCTTCCGTACTTTGATAAAGATACAGTTAAGAAAGTAGTTGAAGCTCTACGTGACAGTGAAGCAGCAATTCCTGCCGAAATTGGCACCAACAGAGAAATTGTCACTCTTGGGCGCTGCCTTGCATATTCTGATGTGTTTGAGGCAATGGATAATCTAATCACCTATCGTATCGATTCATCCCGTAAACAGGCCCCCCTCAAGTTATTAATACAACTTTCTCGTGCGCTGACTATGGACGGCATTGAATTGGGAGCACAAAAAGCTATTAAAAATGCAGTTTTATTAAAAATGAATGAAGAAATTGCGCGGATAAAAGATAGCGGAGACTTTGAACCCCGGGCGGCAGCAATGACTGGATTTGCCCTTGGCACGCTGACATTTGACTACGGTGACAATGCCTATTCCTTTGATGAGATGTCACAGACTATAGCAGTATCCGAGTTTGATATATCTCGTCACTTTGAGCAAGCCGGAAAGTTGTTGGGAGAAGGCTTACACAAGGAGTATTGGATTAGAAACAGTACGCGTAACCATATTGATGTAAAAATTGAAGTCATCGTTCTTACTAGCGATACGGACTCAATTGAGAGGCTAAACGCCTACGCAGAGAGAGAGTTCATTACGCTCTATGAGAACCACAAGCGATCTATTTCGAGACTGAACGAGGCGCGAAAGAATATCTACGAAAGATTAATTAATGCTTCCGCGCAACCGATATCTGTACCGTGGGAATTGCCGCATTCAATCGATTTTTCTGTGCCTGCTGATAGCTCGAATTTTGAACAACACCTCTATTGTTCTGAGGACGGTACATTCCAAACATCACTGAACTCGTGGGAAAGCGGAGTTATTGCAGAAGAACTTAAAAACGGTGCTGTCTGCTGGTTACGCAATCTCGACCGTAAAAAGTGGTCACTTGAAATCCCTTATGAAATCAGTGGTGTATCCACTCCTATGTTCCCAGATTTAGTGATTGTCCGCGCCGATGCACATGGTTACATTTTCGATATTCTGGAACCGCATGACCCAAGTCGCAAGGACAATTATCCCAAGGCAGTAGGATTGGCTAAATTTGCAGAAAAGCACTGGGATAAATTTGGTAGGATTCAGCTCATTCGTCTAAAAAAAGGTGTAGATGGTCGCGAACATTTCTATCGATTAGACATGGGAAAAACGACAGTTAGGAATAAGGTTCGTGGCATAATATCAAACGAGGAGCTTGATAGAATTTTCGATACTGATTCTGTGCGAGAAGACTAAACTATACATCTACTCTGTCTCCTCAACCCCTTTAAAACAGGCGTTATCCAAGCTGTCAACTCAACCCTATCAACTTCAGGACCATTGATATGTTACCACGAGCAATAAAAATAAGGGTTTCCTTGCATTGTAACCTCTTGCAGCATAGCTGCGAGAATAGTTCAAAGCTCGGAAACCCTTTATTTTCAGGCACTTTCTGCCCTTTTATTTCTCAGCCCTTGACATCAACACTACTGTCTCAACGTGTGGGGTATTCGGAAACAGGTCGACTACCTTGGTCCTTTTTATCTCATATCCCTTAACCGTCAGGTATTTCAGATCAGACACAAGGGTTTTGGGATTGCAGGATACATATATTATTTCATTGGCTTTGAAGTTCACAACGTACTCCAGAGCCTTTGGATGTACTCCCCCCCTTGGCGGATCAAGTATTATCAGGTCAGGAGATGATTCAAGTTTTGCTATGACATCCTTGACATCGCCTGCAATGAAGGTTGTGTGGTCAAGCCCGTTGAGCACAGCATTTTCATTGGCAGCAGAAGCCGCCTCTTCAATTATCTCGACTCCAATGACCCTATCAGCGTATTCAGATACGATCTGACCGATAGTTCCCGTTCCGCAATAAAGGTCGAATATCTCGTTCTTCTTTTCAGAGATGAAGCTTCGCACTGTGCTGTATAGGAGCTCTGCACCCTTTGTATTTGTTTGGAAAAATGAAAAAGGCGATATTTTGAATTTCAATCCAAGCAGTTCCTCAAAAATATGGTCTCTGCCTTCAAGTACATTAAGCTTGTCGCAGTTTACCGCATCTGCAGGATTGTCATTTTCAGTGTGCAGTATAGAAACCAGGTCATAATCGAGTTCCAGTTCCATAAGGCCTTTTTTCCAGGCTTCTGCATCCAGCTCCCCTTTGGTTGTTGTGATAAGGTTAACCATGAGTTCGCGCGTGTTCTCTCCCCTACGGATCATCAGGTGCCTTAACACCCCTTCCCATTTCATTACCCTATAGTACGGGGTACCAAGCTTTCTGAAATGTTCAACCGTGTAGTTGAGAATCTTGGTGAAGTCCTCAGGGACAAGCAGGCAACCATCCACGTTCACAACTGCATTCTTTACACCCCTGTAGTGCATACCAAGTGTAAGTTCACCATTCCTTACCTCGTCACCGAAGGTGAACTCCATCTTGTTCCTGTATCCGTATTGTTCCTTTACAGCAACCAATCCCTCGTATATACCCATTGGAAGCCCTGCTTCTGAAAATAGGTTTACAACCTCATCATTCTTCATTTTCTCCTGGAGGTCCATTGGAATATTCTGGCTGATACACCCGCCACACTTTCCGAAGTGTCTGCAAGGCGCATCAATCTCATATGGAGCCTTTTCACAGACCCCTCGCAGCTTTGCTTCAGCCTTTCCATTTCGGTTCTTGGACACTCTTGCGGATACTTTCTGACCTGGGAAAGCTCCTTTAACTGACACGTTCACTCCATCGGCATATCCGATTCCTGTAGCTGGGAATTCATGCGACTCTATGTTTACTTCTATCAATTCGTTCTTCTTCAAAAAATCAATCCTTTCTCAATGATACCCTGATACTTTACCAGAAAATCCAAGCCTTGTGAACTCATTCTGTGTCCCTGAGCTCATCCTTCTCAGATTTCGTCAGCTTGTTCACAACCTGCTGATAGGAATGGTCGATCAGCTCCTCATAGAATCCGATGCCCATACTGCCTTCTACAGCCACAGTAATCCAATGCTTCTTGTTGAGATGGTATCCAGGCCTTATGAAACCGAACATGGACCGAAGCTCCACCGCTCTCTGAGGATCGCACTTCAGGCTGATCTCAAATGGCTCCTCTTTGTTAACTAGCATGAATATCCTGCCGGAAACCTTGAATACCTCAGTAGTATCATCGAAAGGAAATGAACTCACGGCCCTTTTCTTGGACAGTGCATGGCCTATAATCATATCCCTGTAGTTCTCAGACATCTTCTTCCACCTCCATCCTATACAGTCAGATTATATCATTCCTGACATGCGCTCTCCATGTTATAATCTTATGGTGAAAATAAATTTTGATTGGACTGATTTCTTTGCTTTTTAAGATGATTTTCCTATGCTCAGCCGGCTTCCTTGCAGCCTTCGTAGATTCAATCGCCGGAGGAGGAGGTCTCATATCACTTCCTGCATACCTTTTTGCTGGAGTACCTCCACATTTCGCACTGGGGACAAACAAGTTCGCCAGTACCTCAGGCTCTTTCCTCTCGACCCTTGGCTACGCCAGGTCAAACAAGATCAACTTCAGGCTTCTTCGGTTCGCAGTACCTGCAACAGTGCTGGGTGCAGCACTTGGAGTCAGGACCGTGCTTCTCATACCTCAGGATTTCCTGTCGCCCTTCGTGTCAGTGATGATCCTTGTGGTCGGCCTTTATACGGTCTTCAAGAAAGGGATCGGAGAGCAGAACAACTTCACTACAATAACAAGAAGAAAGGTGCTCTTCGGCACCCTGGTTGGCTTCACCCTTGGCTTCTACGATGGATTCTTCGGACCTGGTACAGGATCATTCCTTATCTTCATATTCATAAGGTTTTTCAGGTATGACTTCATAAACGCATCAGGAAATGCCAAGCTCATCAACTTCACCTCAAACATAACATCACTTGTGATGTTCGCGCTTAACGGAAAGATTGATTATGCAATCGGCATCCCGGTGGCACTGTTCATGATGGCAGGCTCGACTGTCGGTACCCGCCTTGCAATCAGGAACGGCTCCAAATTCATACGCCCCATATTCATCACCATGTCCATAGCTGTGTTTGTGAAGCTGGTATGGCAGATGACCACATGACACCAACGTAATAAAGCCATCATGCCGGCGTTCTGAGACAGCATGAGTAACGCCCGGGATAACCATCCCGGGCGTATGTTTTTATTTCTGGTTTGCGTCTTCCCAATCCTTGAGGAACCTTTCGATTCCTGCATTAGTGAGAGGATGAGTCAGCGACTCCAGGATCACCTTGTATGGAATCGTAGCTATGTGGGCTCCCGCAAGGGCTACCCTCTGCACGTGGTTCTTGTTCCTTATGCTTGCTGCGATTATCTCAGTGTCAATTCCATAAAGGTTGAAGATATGGACTATCTCTTCTATGACCTCAACCCCGTCAAGGCCTATGTCATCAAGCCTTCCAACAAATGGTGATACATAGCTAGCTCCTGCCCTTGCTGCCGCAAGTGCCTGGGTTGCAGTGAATATCAGTGTCACATTGGTCCTTATTCCCTTCTTTGAAAGGTAGGATACTGCCTTCAGGCCTTCAGCCGTCATAGGTACCTTGACTACTATGTTCTTGTGTATCTTCACCAGCTCAAGTGCTTCAGCGATCATCCCATCGGATTCGAGGGACAATACCTCTGCGCTTATGGGTCCGTCTACGATGTCGGTAATTTCCTTTATGACATCCGCGAAGATTCTTCCCTCTTTTGCTATGAGGGATGGATTCGTGGTTACACCCGAAAGTATTCCCAATTCGTTCGCTTTCCTGATTTCATTGACATTTGCCGTGTCTATAAAGTACTTCATCCGTTTGGGCCAAGCCTGCTGCCATATGCAACCTGTGCCTTGCCCTTCACCTCCCCATTATCATTTAGGAAAACTGCATAATAGTCTATGAATAGCTTTCCAAATATGATTTTAGCACAATTTTCAGAAGTTTATCATAAATTCGACATTATTATTTGTCATTTTCAATCATCCTAATCCGTCAGATGACAGGAACCTCCTGGCAGACTCCCTGATGTACCTTCCAAGGTTAATCCTGTAGCTTCTATATTTCAGGCACCTTTCAAGGTACAGCATGGACCTGATCATATAAATCGGGAAGACCCTAAGCCTTGATGCATTAAGGTACCTCCTGCAGTAGTATATCTCACTGCAGACAAGATGTATCAGCGCATTGGCCCCAATGTTCCTTGAGCTCCTCTCGCCTAGATGTGTGACTTCTGAGTAGGGATAGCTGTATGTGTCATAGCCTGCTTTCTCTGCTGCTATCCCGAGAATCAGCTCCTCCTCATAAAGGAAGGTGTTCTCGTCAAATGGAACGACCTTCAGAGCCAGCTCCCTCTTCATCATGAAGCAGCATCCGACTAGATGATAAACCTTCTGTACCTCATCAAACGACTTGTCAAGGCCATAGTATGTCCTGTGTATGTTCATGAGATTCAATGACCTGAGCCTGGTAGTCGCGAAAAGCTTCTCCCTTATCCCGGTCTTCACAAATATCCTTGATATCTCTGAAACATCACCATTCTCATCAAGGATCTTAGGCCCTGCTATACCTGCCTTCATGTTTCCGTAAAGGAAACCCTTAAGCCTGTCAATCGCACCCTCATGGTAGATGATATCTGAATTCGAGACAAGTATATGTGTGCAGCCATCCTCTAATGCCTTAAGTATCCCTATGTTGTTTCCGGCAGAATAGCCTTTGTTCACCTGGCTTCCGATAACCACAACATCTCCATCAGAACCAAAAACATCAGTCAGCCTTTCCAATGAGCCGTCAGGGGATGCATTATCCACCACATATATCCTGTACCCGGATTTGCAAGTGGATCTGATTGACATTACGCAGTCATACGTCTCTTCGCTTGTCATGTAGTTCAGTATTATTATTCCTATCATTGCATTCCTCTTTAATCTTTAAGATATTGTGAATTAAGGTCTGATGTCTGTTATACTTGATTTTCAGGCATATCTCATGACATATCGCCAATGCAGTGATTTAGCACTGAATAGCTTCTAATTACAGGCAAAATCACCCTCTTTCAGGCTGTCCATGATTTGTCAAAACATGGACCAGTAGTAAAATAAGGGTAGAAGGTGCATGCTCTTCTCAGATTATATGGTAACACAAGAGAGCTGCACAAAATATACGAAGGAGTGATGACGTATGAGGAACAGGCTGCCTATAGGTAGGAACTTTTTCGGGGACGACGAGTTCATGAGCGACTTCTTCAACGACCTTCCTGCACTTGGAGCCTCGACAAAGCAGTTCAAGGTTGACATCAAGGAGAACGACAAGGAGTACATGATAGACGCTGACCTTCCTGGAGTCAACAAGGACGACATAGTCGTTGAATACAAGGACAAGTACCTGACGATTTCTGCTGAGAAGGAACAGAGCACCGAGGAAAAGGGCGAGAACTTCATAAGGCGTGAAAGGTCATATGGCTCGATAAAGAGAAGCTTCTATGTAGATGACATAGATGAGAGCAAGGCATTAGTGGAATACAAGGACGGTGTCCTCAGGATAGTACTTCCTAAGCTTGTTGAACCTAAGTCTGGCGGAACGAAGTTTGAGATCAAATAGGCAAAACGACCCTGCCGGGATACCCGGTGGGGTCGTTAACTTTAACCTTTCAATTCTTTTGCTTTTTATTGGCTTCAATTGTTATTTCAGAAGGTTCCTTTCCCTTACGAATATGAGTGAGTGACCAAAGGTCGTAGGATGAGGATCGAGGGCAATGACAAACATACTGAATTTGCCAAGCTTAGCTGCAATTATTGCATTCCTTGCACTGAAGGTAACAGCAAGTCTTGTTGTCTCATATGCCTTGAAGGCTGAATATGAATTTGCAATTGAATAACCCCCGCTGATGGCTCCGGCCTTTATCATGTCACCTGAAGTCCCGCTGTTTTTT
>NZ_AXUN02000167.1 GCF_000495435.3 Youngiibacter fragilis 232.1
TGGCTTCTTCCCGTCCTTGTGACCGCACTCTGAGCATATCTGACTTGACGGAAACCACCTGCTTATCCTGATGACTTCTTTCCCATACCAGGAAGCCTTGTACCTAAGTTTCGATACAAGGCTCGTCCATGATACATCAGAAATGCTTTTTGCCAGTTTGTGGCTCTAGCATCATGCCCTTCACGTTAAGGTCCTCGATACAGATGATGTCGTGGTTTTTGACTATCTCTATACTGAGTTTGTTCAGAAATTCATTTCGCTGGTTCGCAACCCTTTCATGGAGCCTTGCTACCTTCTGTCTCTGCTTCTGATAGTTCCTGGCTTCAGAGAGAGTGATTCCCCTTTTTTCCGCAGCAAGTGCACGCCTTGCAAGCTTTCGCTGCTCGCGTATAAGCCTCTCTTCCATTTGCCTGGTGAAATGGTTGTTGTCATTCCTGGTGCCGTCTGACAGGACTGCAAAGTCAGTGATTCCGAGGTCAATTCCGACGGCGGAGTCAGTCTTGGGCAATTCACAGATTTCCTCTTCACAAAGGATTGATACGAAGAACTTCCCGCTCGGTTTCCTTCGTACTGTGGCATTCAGTATACGCCCTTTCATATCCCTGCTGTCTGCAAACTTTACGAGGCCGAGCTTAGGCAGCTTCAGGCAATTTCCGGATACTGCGATATTGTTGTTAGTGAATTGTGTGGTGTAGCTTTGCCTCGGGCTCTTTTTGCTCTTGAACTTGGGGTGCTCATTCTGTCCTTTGAAGAATCGGGAGAAGGCATCCGACAGGTTACGGAGCGAATTCTGGAGGGAGAACTTATCCACTTCACAAAGCCATGCAGGTTCCGGGTCCCTCTTCATCCTTGTCAGAAGTTTGGAGCATTCGGAATAAGTCAGGCCTTTTCCTGTCTCCTCATATTCCTTGTTCCAGAGTTCCAGGAAATGGTTGTATACATACCTTGAACAGCCGATGGTCCTTACAATCAGTGTTTCCTGTATCTTATCCGGATAGATACGGTATTCATAGGCCTTATGCTGCAGCACTGCACTCACCTCCAGAGATGTCAAAGTTTGGAATGTCTCATTTCTTTTTCTGATTCTGTATGTACCTGCGGATTTGTTCCTCGGTGCTTTCGATCTGCAGATGTACATACTCATTATGCGTTTCAACATCCAAAATATACAAAGCATTGTTATCAGTAATCAGAATTTACAAATCGTTCACATAACCGTGTACATAATGGATTTTAGACATAAGAATACCCCAGGTACGTATAACATTTGGAAATGCAAAGCTATTATTCAAGTACTTGATGATATTTATTACTTTGTATGTATTATTCTTCAAACTATTGATTATTTCTTGACTTTGCTTGCTAACTCACGACTGAAGTCACGAGTTTGCGCAAGCTATTTCATCAAGGAAATGCATATACCCACTTAAGAAGGAAGTTCGCTCATTTGAGACGGTCCTGCTCATACTATTATTATAATCACGCAGACGCCAGCTTATTTTGAATTTTCACTCAATTTCATTGAACATGTTCGCTTTTAGGAATACAATTATTCCAGATGCAGAAGTTATAGCATGACGAGAACGGTGTGATTGAGAATCCAAAATGAAAGGTGGAGTTTGTAGACATGTATGAAAAGATCTTGTCCCCTATCAAAGTCGGAAATGTGGACCTTAAGAACCGCGTTATTTATCTGGCCATGGCAAAATACCTGTCAACACCTGACAACTTCGTGACGGACCGTCAGATCGCTTACTATGCCGCAAGAGCCAAGGGCGGCGCAGGGCTGGTTATCCCCGGTGCATGCATAGTCGACCCTCTGTATCCCTCCACTCTTCCGATGCAGCCCGGACTTTATGATGACAAGTTCATACCAGGGCTTACCAGGCTGGTTGATGCTGTCCATGCTGCCGGGGCGAAGATCTTCCTACAGCCATGGCATCCGGGAGTAACCCCATACGGCTGCAGGCCAGAGGATGTGAAGCAGGTTGCGGATTGGACGATAGACGAAATACACGGACTACAGAAATTGTTCGCCGATGCCTGCGTACGTATCAAGAAGAGCGGCGCAGACGGTGTGGAATTCCACATCGCCCATAATTATCTGCCAGAACAGTTCGCTGTCCCGCTTTTCAATAAAAGAACAGACGAATATGGTGCTGATACTGTCGAAAACGCAATGCGCTTTTCAACCGAATCACTTCAGGGTATCAGAGCAGCATGCGGGGATGATTTCACCATAGTCGTGAAGATAAACGGCACTGACCTGACACCGGGAGGCATGACCCCGGAGCGCGCAGCTGAAGCCTCGGCTCTTCTGGAAAAGGCAGGGGCTTCCATGATAACAGTAAGTGCAGGAGGCGGACTCACTGACCTTACCGGAATGTCGTCTGACGGACACAGGGAAGAAGGCTGGAAGGTTCCATTTGCAAAGACCGTAAAGGACTCTGTCACTATTCCTGTAGCAGCCACCGGAGACATAAGGCATCCTGAATTCGCGGAAAGAATACTTGAAGAAGGACTGTGTGACATGGTCGGCATAGGCAGAGGGCTGTTCGCCGAGCCTGAATGGGTGAACAAGCTTTCTGCAGGCCGCGAAGATGAGATGCGCACCTGTATTTCATGCATGAGCTGCTTTGACTACTGTCCTCCGGGAAAGTCAGGCTGCGCTGTAAATCCGCTGGCAATGAGGGAATCAGAGAATGTATCATTGTCTTACGATGGGGGCGGAAGAACCGTAGCTGTAATTGGTGCCGGACCTGCCGGGCTTGAGGCTGCAGTCACTCTCGCTGAAAGGAAATTCAAGCCTGTGGTTTTCGAGTCAGAAGTGAAGATAGGCGGAATGGAGAGGATAGGCGCTATCCCTGACGGAAAGTCGAAGGTAAACTGGCACATAGATTACTATAAGAAGCAAATTGGCAGATTAGGCATTGACCTCAGAACAGGCACCAGGGCGACCCTCGAGGATATCCAGAAGCTCAATCCATACGCTGTTCTCATCGCAACAGGTTCAGATCCGATTTTCCCGCGAAGTGTAAAGGGAATTGACAAGCCAAACGTTGCGATGATCAGGGATGTCCTTGATGACTTCCCTGACATATCAGGCAAGGAGATCGTAATTGTAGGTGCCGGTCTTACAGGACTTGAAACTGCAGCTACCTTCGCAGCGAGGAAGAACAAGGTCACAGTCATCGATATGCTTCCTGAACCGAACTACGAGTCGCTTCCCGTTGACCACCTGCTTGCAATCGGGTATGCAAAGGGCAGCAGAGTCGATGTCAGGATGTCACACAAGCTTCTTGCCGTCGAGGATGCTGCAGTGGTTTCAGAAAACACCCTGACAAATGAATCGGTGAACATACCTGCAGATATGGTGGTAATCTCCATGGGAGCCCGTCCAAATGACTCATTATATGAAGAGATCAGGGACAAGTTTGAAAGAGTGATAAAAATCGGGGACTCATCAAGTGTCGGGAAGATCATGAATGCTGTCCAGAGTGGCTTTGACACCGCTGTCAACCTTGAGTGAGGCTGCCCTTTCATATGGTTAGTCCAATCCAACCGGTAAAATAAACGTACCCTGCCTGGCAGCCTTGGTTGACTGCCCGGCAGGGTACGCCTTATTTTATTTCCTTGTTATCCTGTCCAATTATTGCTTTGGAACTTCCCTGGCTGATGTCAGTCAAGGTGATTATATGAAATCAGCCTCTGGATGTGTACTGCCAGATAAACGAGCTCTTCATTTGGAATGTCCTTCTCGTAGATCTGCCTGATGTAATCACTGATCTTCATCGCGCCTCTCATGGCATTCGGATAGGATCTTGAGATCTGGTGGTAAAGGAAATCATCCTCGTCAGTGAGCATTTTCCCGGAGAAGAACCTCTCCACGAAAAACTTGACGTGCGTCACGAATCGGGTATAGTGGATGTTTTCCGTATCCATGTTGACATTAAGCGTGTATCTCACCATGTTGACTATGTTGCCGGTCATCTTGGCTGCCTTCATGGCGTCCTTCGATGCCTGGCCTTCACCCTGGGCATTTATGAGGTGGAAGGCAATATTTGCTGCCTCTTCCTCAGGGAGCTCAATATTGAGCCTGCCGTTCACAAGATTCACGGCATATAGCCCGATCTTGAATTCTTCCCTGTAGTAGTTCTTGACCTCCCAAAAAAGCTTGTTGGTTATGTTGATTTCCTTCCTGTACCTTTCAACTGCAAAGTTCAGATGGTCCATCAGCGTGAAGTATATTCCGGGATTGAGCTTCACATTCAGCTTTTCCTCAGCCTTCTTCACTATATCCTGTGTCATCTCAAGGAATTCAGGGGACACTGAATCGAGTATCTCGAAGAACCCCGCTGTCTTTATCTTGTCAACAGGTATGAAGACCTGGTCCGCCTGATGCTCCAGTATCTCGCTTCCGGCCTTCTGTCCGTATCCTATGCCTTTTCCAAGCAGGATGTATTCCCTCTTTTGTTCGTCTTCCGCTATTACTACGCTTGAATTCAGAACCTTTTTGATCTTCTTCACGTTAATGCCCTCTTTTGAGTATTATTAGATCAGTCCAAATCCGCTCCATTGCTTCCTATGACTTTCTTGTACCAGTAGAACGAGTCCTTGCGGCTTCTCTCAAGCGTGCCGTTTCCCTCATCATCCTGGTCTACATATATGAATCCGTAACGCTTGGACATCTGTGACGTACCTGCGCTTACGAGGTCTATAGGTCCCCAGCTTGTATATCCGAAGAGCTCAACGCCCTCTTCGATCGCTTCCTTCATGTACCTGATATGCTCCCTGAAGTAAGTGACCCTGTAGTCATCATGTATGGTACCGTCTGCTTCGACCTTGTCTACAGCTCCCATGCCGTTTTCAACGATGATAAGAGGCTTCTTGTATCTGTCATAAAGCTCCAGCAGGGATATCTTCAGGCCCTTCGGGTCTATCTGCCATCCCCAGTCGGTTGACGGAAGGTATGGATTCTTGACTCCAAGTATGGTATTTCCAGCGGCCTTCTCAAGGCCTTCCCTTGCGGATTCTGTCAGGGACATGTAGTAGCTGAAGGAAACATAATCCACGGTGTGCTTCTTAAGGATTTCCGCGTCGCCTGGTTCCATTACTATCTTAATGCCCTTGTTCTCGAGCATCCTCAGTATGAGTACCGGATACTCTCCAAAGACCTGCACATCAGAGTAGAAATGGTTCAGCAGGTTCTTCTTGAGTGTAAGCTCCACGTCATCAGGGTTGCAGGTGTTGGGATATGTCGTGAGCTTTGTGAGCATGCAGCCCATCTGGCTTCCTGGGATTATCCTGTGGCAGTCTTCAGTCACAAGCGCTGACGCCACGAACTGGTGATGGAGCGCCTGGAACACGACCTCTTCTTCCTTGCCATCGGGACAACGGTCTGGAATGATACCCGCTGTTGTGAACGGATGTCTTATTATACTGTCTATCTCATTGAAAGTCAGCCAGTATTTTACGAGATCCCTGTATCTTGTGAAGCAGATATTTGAGAATCTCGTGAACAGTCCGACTACCCTCCTGTCAGCCCAGCCGTTGTACTTAACACTCAGGGACAAAGGCATCTCATAGTGGGAAAGGGTGACTATTGGTTCAATCCCAAGCCTCCTCATTTCCTTGAACAGGCTCTCGTAGAACTCTAGTCCCTTTTCATTGGGAGTCTCCTCTTCGCCTGTCGGGAAGATCCTTGTCCAGGCTATCGATACCCTGAGCGCCTTGAAGCCCATCTCAGCAAAGAGAGCAAGGTCTTCCTTCCAGTGGTGGTAGAAGTCTATTCCTCTCCTCTTCGGATAGCTTGAAGCATCCTTGTCGTTTATTGCATTCTCAACTATCTTCGAGCTTATGGCAACATGTCCGGCATAGTCCTTGACATCAAGATGCGCCTTGTACATGGCTACATCAGCGACGCTCAGCCCCTTCCCATCAACATCATATGCCCCTTCAACCTGGTTGGCGGCTATAGCGCCGCCCCACAGGAAATTATCTGGAAATCCCTTCTTCATTCTTACCTCTCTTTCAGTTTGCAAGCTCTGTTACAGTCATAAGGTTGTCAGTGTATTTCACGCTGCTTACTTCCCTGACCTTTACCTCATACTCATCCTTGTTGGTCACGACCACTACAGTTACAGGGTCGAAGCCTTCAGCGACGATCTTTTCAAGGTCGAATTCAAGGAGCAGGTCTCCAGCCTTCACCAAGTCGCCTACCTTTACCTTGGGCTCGAAGTGCTTACCTCCGAGCTTTACAGTATCAAGTCCTACGTGGAACAGTATCTGTGCTCCGTTATTTGTTGTCATTCCAAGTGCGTGGTTCGTCTCGAACACCATCTCTATCTTTCCTGCTACAGGAGCATACAGCTTACCCTCTGAAGGTACTACCGCTATACCATCTCCCATCGCCCTTGACGAGAACACATCATCCTTGACCTCTGAAAGGGATATTACTGTTCCGTTAAGCGGGCTTCTGAAAGTCTCCTCAGATCCTATCGACACTGCGAGAACTTCCTTCGCCTTTTCAGCGGAGTTGTCCTTACCAAGCACAAGTGCTGCAGCGAAGGCCACTATGAAGGATATGGCAAGTCCGATTATTGCGTTGACTATGTTGTTAGGCGCTGTCTCTGATATGAACATGGAGATGCTGGCAAGTCCGGGTCCGACTATCGCAAACGCATGTAGTCCTACAAGACCTACATATGAACCACCTACGAAGGAACCGATGACTACGCTGGCAAGTACCTTCTTGTTCTGGAGTGTTACTCCGTACAGAGCAGGCTCGGTGATTCCGAAAAGCGCTGATATTCCCGCTGAGATCGCAATCGACCTGAGATTCTTGTCCCTGGTCCTTATCGCAACTCCGAAGCATGCACCGCTTTCAGCGATGTTGTGTGCGAGTGATGCAGGAAGATAGAGTATCTCCTTGCCAAGCTGTGTGAATGTGGAGATCGCGTATGGAAGCATCGCCTTGTGCATTCCTGTAGCTACCATGAACGGAAGTACAGCTGCAAGGAGACCTACCGCTATCCAGCCCATCTTCGCGAATATGGCGAGGATCACTGCTGCAAATCCCTGACCGAAGTTGAAGCCCGCCGGTCCGAGGAGAAGAAGCGCTGCCGGTACAGTTACCAGAAGGGACATCATCGGGACCAGGAATATCCTTACCGACTTCGGTGAAACCTTAGTGAAGAACTTCTCAAGCTGAGCATACAGCAGCACTGTGAGTATCGCAGGGAATACCTGGTACGCATAGGCTATGTTCTGTACCCCGAATCCGAACAGCTGGGTGCCTTCCTTGAGGAGTGCGGTCATGTTCGGAAGTATGAGTGCGGCAACAGCCGACATTGCCACAAGGCTGTTTACCTTTAGCTTGTTCGCAGTGGTTATGGCTACCATTATCGGAAGGAAGTACAGAGGTGCATCTCCTATGTAGCTCAGTATCTTGTATGTCGATGAGCCTGTAGCCATTATTCCGGCGACTGAAAGGAGAAGAAGGAGTGATTTCAGGACTCCGCCTCCGGCAATTGCAGGAACAAGCGGCTGGAATATGCCTACCATGAAGTCAAGAACAAGTGCGCCAAGCTTCTGCTTCTCTTTTGGCTTGTCTGAAGCCTGTGATGAAAGGTCCGCATTTCCTATGAGCTTCATTATCTCGTCGTATACTTCGATGACATCGTTGCCGATAACGACCTGGCACTGTCCTGTCATCTTGACAGCCATTACTCCCTCGGTCGACTCGAGCTTCTTGACGTCAGCCTTCTTGCTGTCGACAAGTGAGAACCTGAGCCTCGTCGAGCAATGCTCGAAATGGGATATGTTTTCTTTTCCACCGACATTTTTCAGTATTTCAGCTGCGGTTTGTTTGTAGTTCATTTTTCCCTCTCCTTTATGATCATCATCTCACAGAACAAAAAAAGACCCAAAATGACAAATCAAATGATTTAGTCATTTCGGATCCTGCCTGCATTACCAGTCACATGTCCAAGTTTTATTCCGTTGTTGTCAGTATATCCACGAAAAAAGAAAACGTCAACAGCATTTTCAAAACCTGAAAATTGGTAAGGCACCCGTACATCACCTCGCTTCAATATTGCCTTCTGCAAAGAAATCCCTCACTTGCTGAGTCTTTGCCAGCTTATGAATGTCATTTTAGTAATTTGTCACAAATCTTCGCACATTTGACATGGTTCATCAGAAACAAACCGCATGAATTTGCTGTTCATCCATAAGCGATACGAAATATTTCAAGTTTGTCAAAATTTAAAAATACTTTGATATTCAAAGTATATATTTTTTGATTTCTTTTATGCATGTATGAAAACGATAAATGTTGTGATTTTACGTATAAATCCTTATAATGAAGACAACGACAGAAAGTCGAACGAAGTAAACGGAGGGTTTTTCGTATGAAAAAAATGCTGGCTATTGTCATGTCCATCCTGATTGTAGGTATGGTCGTCGCTGGTTGCGGGCAGAAGACACCTACAACAAGCGGATTCGAAATTGCGCTTATCACCGACAAGGGAAACATCGATGACAAGTCATTCAACCAGGGAGCCTGGGAAGGCGTCGTGAAGTTCGCTGAAGAGGCCAAGATCACCCACAAGTACTACAAACCGGAGGAGGCATCCGATGCAGGATATCTTGCAGCGATAGACCTTGCGGTAACCGGAGGAGCAAAGGTAATCGTCACTCCTGGATTCCTGTTCGAGGTTCCGATGTATGACGCGCAGACAAAGTATCCGAACGTCAAGTTCATACTTCTTGATGGAGCACCTCATACAGCTGACTACAAGACCTTCGAGACAAAGTCAAACGTAGCAAGCGTATTCTACGCTGAAGAAGAATCAGGATATCTCGCTGGCTATGCGGCAGTAATGGATGGAATGACCAAGCTTGGTTTCATGGGCGGAATGGCTGTTCCTGCAGTTCAGGCATTTGGATACGGATTCCTTCAGGGAGCAGAGAATGCAGCCAAGGAGCTCGGACTCGCTGACGGATCAGTCAAGGTAACCTACCACTACACAGGAAACTTTGAAGAGAACGACACCAACAAGGCTACTGCAAAGACCATGTACCAGGAAGGTGCTGAAGTCATATTCGCAGCAGGCGGAGCAGTAGGAAAGTCAGTAATGTCAGCAGCTACCGAAGCGAATGCGAAGGTAATCGGAGTAGACGTAGACCAGAGATATGACAGCCCAACCGTTATCACTTCAGCAATGAAGGGACTCGGAGCATCAGTCATAAGCGTTCTTGAGTCCATATACAAGACTAACAGCTGGACCACCTATGCTGGAAAGTCAACATACTTCAACGCAACGAACGACGGAGTAGGACTTCCTACAGAAGTAATCGGCGACACCAAGGCAAACGCATTCGACAGATTCAAGAAATTCGACAAGGCAGCATATGACAAGGTATACGAGACCCTTTCCAAGGGAACTGTAGACCCGATCCGTGAGCTCAAGGTAGCAGCAGAGACAGGATATGCGACTGCAGCAGAGCTTAAGGACGGACTCAAGCTTGTCAAGGTAGCAGTAACTACAAGATAATCTTAAAGTCAGCTCGCATATTGGCCTGCGCCTTATGCAAGTAAGGAAAGCAAAAGGGGGAAGGCGCGAGTTTTCCCCTATTTTCGTCTAAAATAACAGGAAGGAAGAAGAGGTTATCGTGGAAAACAATTATATTATCGAGATGCGCAACATAACCAAAGTGTTTCCAGGCATCATCGCAAATGATGATGTCACCCTTAACTTGAAAAAGGGCGAAGTCCATGCTCTTCTCGGTGAGAACGGAGCCGGAAAATCCACGCTCATGAGCGTCCTCTTCGGACTTTATCAGGCTGAAAAGGGCGAAATAAGGAAGAATGGACAGGTTGTAAAGATAAACAATCCAAACGATGCTAATAACCTTGGTATTGGAATGGTCCACCAGCACTTCAAGCTTGTAGAGATCTTCACTGTACTTGAAAACATAATACTTGGTGTAGAGCCTACGAAAATGGGACTCCTGGAAGAAAGCGAAGCAAGGGATAAGGTAGTAGCCCTAAGCGAGCAGTACGGGCTTAAGGTAGACCCAGATGCTGTCATTGAGAAGATAAGCGTCGGAATGCAGCAGAGGGTCGAGATACTCAAGATGCTTTACAGGGACAACGAGATACTCATATTCGACGAACCTACCGCAGTGCTCACTCCTCAGGAGATCAAGGAGCTCCTTGAGATAATGAAAGGGTTTGCAAAGGAAGGCAAATCCATACTCTTCATCACCCACAAGCTGAATGAGATCAAGGAAGTGGCGGACAGGTGCACAGTCCTCAGAAAAGGCAAGTACATCGGTACTGTCGATGTCAAGACCACGTCCAAGGAAGAGCTTTCAAGGATGATGGTAGGCAGGGATATCAGCTTCAGCGTTGACAAGAAGCCAAGCGAACCGCAGGATGTCGTTCTTTCAGTGAAGAATGTCACAGTACCTTCCAAGACACACAAGAACAACGCCGTCAAGAACGTATCCTTTGATGTCAGTAGAGGCGAGATCGTCTGCCTTGCAGGAATCGACGGAAATGGACAGACAGAGTTTGTTTCAGCACTTACTGGTCTGGAGAAGATGACCGGGGGAACGATCACCCTGGCAGGAAAAGACATAACCAAAGCAAACATCAGGACCCGTTCAGAAGCCGGAATGAGCCACATTCCGGAGGACAGGCACAAGCACGGGCTCGTACTTGACTATAGCCTGGAAGAGAACCTGATACTCCAGAGATACTGGCAGCCTGATTTCCAGAAGAAAGGATTCCTGAGATTCGATTCAATGAGAAAATATGCCGAAAAGCTGATCAGCCAGTATGATGTGAGAAGCGGACAGGGACCGGTTACACCTGCCAGGAGCATGTCGGGAGGAAACCAGCAGAAGGCGATAATCGCCAGGGAGATAGACAAGCACCATGAGCTTCTTGTGGCAGTCCAGCCGACAAGGGGACTTGACGTAGGTGCAATAGAGTACATCCACAAGCAGCTGGTTTCAACCAGGGATGCAGGGAAGGGCGTGCTTCTGATATCCCTTGAGCTTGACGAAGTCATGAACGTGAGTGATAGGATTCTTGTCATGTATGAGGGGGAGATAGTTGGAGAACTAGATCCAAAGAGGACTACCGTCGAAGAGCTCGGACTGTACATGTCAGGCGCAAAGAGGAATACGGCAAAGGAGAACAGCCATGGAGAATAAGAAGGCTTTTGACATCACGAAAATAACCAAGACCAAGGGATTCTCATCCTTCACATCAGCACTCCTCGCCATATTCCTGGGACTTGTCTTCGGATTCATAGTTATGCTTGCTGCCGACGCAGGAAACGCCATAGCGGGATTCTCGAATGTAATGGCCGGAGGCTTCAAGCGACTTGGCGATGTCCTGTACTTCGCGACACCGATCATGATGACCGGACTTGCCGTAGGCTTCGCATTCAAGATGGGGCTCTTCAACATAGGAGCATCCGGACAGTACACCATGGGAATGTTCTTCGCACTATATGTTGGATTCATGGTGAAGCTTCCAGGCAGCCTCCATTGGATAGCTGCCATTGCTGCAGGAATGGTAGGCGGCATGCTCTGGGGGATCATCCCTGGAATATTCAAGTCACTCCTCAACGTTAACGAAGTCATAACCTCTATAATGTTCAACTACATAGGAATGTACCTCATCGACATGCTGATCCAGAGCAATGGAACCATGTATGTATCTTCAAAGACAAGGACCAACTATCTGCCAACAAGTGTTCAGCTGCCTTCGCTTGGTATCAGCGGATCAAACGTCAACGTTTCGATCATCCTAGCCATAATAATCGGAATACTGCTGTATATCCTGCTCCAGAAGACAACCTTTGGCTATGAGCTCAAGGCTACTGGCTTCAACAAGTTCGCAGCAGCCTATGCCGGAATGAACGGAAAGAAGAACATAATACTCACCATGGCAATAGCCGGTGGCCTTGCAGGTCTCGGCGGAGCCTTTGCGATACTTGCACCGTCAGGTATCACAGGCAGCAGCATGACCTATGAGCCGATAAACATCATAGCTTCCGCAGGCTTCAACGGAATAGCTGTCGCCCTGCTTGGAAACTCACACCCCTTAGGCATAATCTTCTCCGCCCTCTTCATATCTCACATCCAGAGAGGCGGAACCCTTGCAAGCCTTCAGGGCTACAAGCCAGAGATCATAGACGTTGTAATCGCCGTGATAATATACTTCTCGGCATTTGCCATGGTAATGAATGCAGCGGCAGGAAGGTTCCTTAAGAAGCGGCTGCATCATGATGAAGCGAAGGAGGTGAAGTAAGTGGATACTCTATACTATCTTGTACAGAACATGCTTCCTGTAGGAATTCCACTGCTTCTCGTTGCTCTGGGAGGTATGTACAGCGAAAGAAGCGGTGTCATCAACATCGCGCTTGAAGGAATCATGCTATTTGGAGCTTTCTTCGGTGCCCTGTTCGTATTCGCCGTCCAGAAGAGCGGAATGAACCCTCAGACGATCCTACTTCTTGGAATGGTCGTAGCTGCGGTTTCAGGACTGATGTACTCGCTCCTGCTGTCGTTTGCCGCAGTAAGCATGAAGGCAAACCAGACAATTACAGGAACTTCACTTAACATGCTCATACCTGCAGCAATACTTCTGTTCGCCAAGATGTTCTTCAACAGCGACGGAATAACAACCAGTATGAACTTCTATATCCAGAAGGTCCCTGTCCTTGGAGACATTCCTGTAATAGGACGGCTGTTCTTCCAGAAGACCTATCTTACGATATACATAGGTTTTATAATAATGGCAGTTGTAACTGTCGTCTTCTACAAGACAAGGTTTGGCCTTAGGCTCCGGGCATGCGGAGAGCATCCGCAGGCTGCCGACTCTGTCGGAATCAACGTATACTTCATGAGATACGCAGGAGTCAGCATTTCAGGGATACTTGCAGGCATAGGTGGTTTCTTCTATTCTGTAGGTGTAATGGATGGCAATGTCAACGGACATACCGGAGTCGCAGGCTTCGGATTCCTTGCCCTGGCAGTCATGATCTTCGGACAATGGAGACCGGGAAGGATACTGTTTGCTGCCATGTTCTTCGCATTCCTGAGGACCCTGGCATACTCAGTAGCCCTCATACCGTTCCTTAACAACCTTGGAATAAACCAGACCTACTACAAGATGCTCCCATACGTGGCCACAATGGTTGTCCTCGCCTTCACCTCGAAGAAATCAAGGGCTCCTAAGGCAGAAGGAATACCATACGACAAGTCACTGAGATAATAAACGAAATATGCTAAATCAAGAAGTGCTGACAATCCAGAATCGGATGATCAGCACTTCTTTCATGTCGCACGTATAGATTCCTGGTCATTTGCCCGGGAACTGAAATGGCTTAAAAATTCGAAAATAGCAAGAACATGATTTACAAGAACATGTTCTTGCTATTTTATGTTTTGAGCAGATTCTCTGTTTAACTCACAGCGTTCGCTGACCTGACCGATACTATGTTTCTCCATACCACAGCAGACAGAACAACTAACCCCCCAGCAAGCGAAAACAGTGTCGGAACCTCACCATCGAATATGAATACCCAGAGCGGATTGAGAAGAGGCTCGATAACAGTTATGAGTATTGCTTCAAGTGCCTTCAGGTGCCTTATGGCAAGTGCGTACAGGATGTATGATACACCGAGCTGTATGGTACCCAGAAGCACAATTCCTATAAGGCTCTTAAAATCCGGAAGTCCGCCAAACAGGAACGGTATCGAAACCAGGAACGTGGCAAAGTTTCCAAGAAGCATAGTCTCAACAGGCGACCCGTCCTTTTGGAACCTGAGTGCGATTGTTACGCAGGCAAGGAAGAATCCTGAGAGTATTGCGACAATGTTTCCGGCCATGTTGCCCTTCCCTGCCGAATCGGTGAAGAACAGGACCATTCCTCCGAGCACTATGATAACTGAGACTATGTCAAACCAGCGCACCTTCTCCTTAAGAAGCCATACCGACAGCCCTGCCACGAATGCAGGCGCGGTGTACTGGAGAAGGATAGCATTGGCGGATGTGGTCATCTTGTTGGCAATGACGAACATTATTACTGTGCATGCATATGCGGCAGCTCCTGCAAGCTGAGGTTTTGAGAGGGTTATCTTGGGCTTCTTCAGGTAGAATAGTATGAGGAATCCCGCAATAAGGCTTCTTGAGCCGGCTATTGCGACAGGATTCCAATCCACAAGCTTTATGAGTATTCCTCCGGTGCTCCACAGAACTGCTGCCATAAGCAGCTGGAGTATCGCTTTCTTTCTTTCGCTCAAATGAATCTCCCCTTTTTAGGATACGTGATTATTATACAGCCAACATCTTTTATTGTCATTACAGTGAAAGCAGATAGTATCAGTGTCTCCGGATAATCATAATCAGGTTGTTAACGGATATTTTACAATGAAAATGGCTTTGAACCGTCTCTGACACTATGATTTCCATATGTATGTATTACAATTAAATTGACCTGAAACTGAATCATCAGAGGGGGATTTTTGAATGGTAATTGATGCGAGAAATCTTGTTAAGCGCTATGGGACACTTACCGCACTGGACCATCTGGATATCGGAGTGCATGAAGGGGAAGTATTCGGACTCCTGGGTCCGAATGGATCAGGAAAGACAACAGCAATAAACTGCATACTGTCCCTTCTCGAGTATGACGAGGGTACAATCGAAGTATTTGGAACACCCATGACACCGGAGAACTACGCCGCAAAGAGGGATATCGGCATCGTAATGCAGAATGTCGCCGTATTCCAGGAGCTTACAGTACACGAGAACATAGACTATTTCTGCGGACTGTATGTAACCGACAAGGCCCTTCGGAAAAAGCTGGTGGATGAGGCGATCGCCTTTACAGGGCTTGAGGACTTCCGAAAGTTTCGTCCGAAGAAGCTTTCAGGGGGACTTCTGAGGAGACTGAACATCGCCTGCGGCATTGCCCACAAGCCAAAGCTCATAATCCTTGACGAGCCTACGGTAGCTGTAGACCCTCAGAGCAGGAACAAGATCCTCGAGGGCATAACAGAACTCAACAGGAACGGGGCTACTGTTGTCTATACCTCCCACTATATGGAGGAGGTTGAGCAGATATGCACAAGGATAATGATAATTGACAAGGGGAGGGCTATTGCCACAGGGACGAAGGATGAACTGAAGGAAATGGTCTCGATCGGGGAGAAGGTAATAGTCGATGCTGAGGAACTTCCTGATTCTGTCATGGCTGAGCTAAGGATGATAGACGGGGTCTCATCGTCAGAGTATGTTGACAAGGTTCTTACAGTTGTCTCAGAAAGGGGAATGAGCAGCCTCGAGGAGGTCCTCGAGATACTCAAAAGGACCGGAGTCAAATATTCAAGGATCAGGACCGAGCTGCCAACACTTAACGACGTATTCCTTGAAATTACAGGCAAAGAACTGAGGGACTAAGGAGGCATAGGCTATGTTCACCCATATATTCAGGACAAGGCTCAAGTGCCTTCTCAGGGACAAGGAGACTGTATTCTGGTCAATGCTTTTCCCACTTATACTGGCTATATTCTTCAATGTTGCCTTTTCCAGCCTGAACGAGCACGAAGCCTTCGAACCCGTCAGGATTGCTGTCGTAGATGACAAGGCATATCAGGAGAACCACTCTTTCCAGGATGCCCTGAAGGGAGTATCGACGGGTGAGGACAGGCTCTTTGACCTGTCTGAAACAAGCCTTGATGAAGCAAAAGTACTGCTCGAGAACGGCAGCATAGAGGCCTATGTCATTTCAGACACCACTCCAAGGCTCGTCACAGCTACGACGGGACTTGGACCTTCGATTGCCAAGATATTCCTCGACAGCTATGTGCAGCTGTCCTCATCAGTCACGTCCATCATGTCTCAGGACCCTGCGGCACATGAAAAACTGCTTGAGAGCCTGAGCAGCAGGACCGCATACACCAGGGAGGTATCTCCCGGAGGTGGAAGTCCAAACAGCATACTAAACTATTACTACTCCCTTATCGCCATGGCATGCTTCTATGGGGCTTTCTTCGGCAACAGGGAGATAATGGACATACAGGCGAACCTCTCACCGCTTGCGGCAAGGGTATCGGTATCACCTGTCCACAAGCTCCGTTCGTTCATCTACAGCCTCATGGCGTCACTTCTTATACATGGTGTCGAGATGCTCATCCTGATTCTGTTCCTCTCTAAGGTCATCGGAGTTGATTTCGGTAATGACACGGCCTTCGTGGTCTTTACAGCACTCGCCGGATCATTCACAGGTGTTACCTTTGGAGCCTTCGTAAGCTCACTTGTCAAAAAGGATGAGGGAGTCAAGACCGGTGTGATACTTGCCGTATCAATGACAGGCTCATTCCTAGCTGGAATGATGTATGAGGGGATGAAATATATCGTAAGCGAAAATGCGCCCATACTGTCATACCTGAATCCTGTCAACCTTCTGACTGATGCCTTCTACAGCCTTTACTACTATGACACGTACAGGAGGTATGCCCTTAACATGGGGATACTCGGCATATTCGCCGCCATATTCTGCACAGGGACATATCTTGTCGTGAGGAGGCGAAAATATGCAAGTATTTAAGCTCTGCCTGAAGATCATCAGGAAAAACCTTCCTCTGATGGGTCTTTACATCGGAATTTTCCTTTTCATCTCAATACTCATATCATCATCGAACACACAGCGGGATGAGAAGATAACCGCCTTCACAGCATCAAAGACAGCAGTCGCATTCATGGCAGAGGAGGATACTCCCCTCGTGCGCGGACTGAAGGATGAACTGGCAAAGGTAGGGAACTTCATAGAGATAGATGATACGGAGGATGCTATAAAGGATGCCCTGTTCTTCAGGAGCGTATACTATGTCATAAGGATTCCGGAAGGCTTCACAGATGGATTCATGTCAGGCAAGCCTTCTGTTCTGGAAACCACCATAGTTCCAGGAACCATAGCTGCAGTATACCTTGACATGGCGGTAGACCAATACCTTAACACTGCAAGGCTTTACGCTGACACCCTTCCCGGGATTACCGGGGAAGAAATGGCAAGCAAGGTGAAGGAGGACCTTTCAGGCACTGCCGATGTTGAAATATCAATACCTGAAGGATCGACAAATGGTGAAAACTGGTCAATATACTACTTCAACTATATGGCTTATTCCCTCCTGTCAGTGCTCATCCTTGGAATAAGCTCAATAATGCTGGTACTCAAGGACAAGGACATCATGAAGAGGAATTTCTCATCTCCTCTTAAAAGGGATTCCATAACATCCCAGATGTTCCTTGCAACTGTCCTTTTCACTGTGGCTGCATGGCTTATACTGGCGGCTGCGTGCTTCATACTCAACTTCAAGAGGAACCTGAACATCAACTTCCTCATGTTCCTCCTGAACTCATTCATTTTCGCACTGGCGAGCACAGGAATCAGCTTCCTGATTGCCAGCCTGATCAAGGGAAGGAACGCTATTGCTGCGGTGAGCAATGTTGTCACCATGGGCTCCTGCTTCCTCGGAGGTGTATTCGTACCACAGGAATTCCTGGGACCTGCAGTACTGCAGGTTGCAAGGCTGATGCCCACCTACTGGTATGTGCGGGCAAATACCGCCATCGGGTCTATATCACGGTTTGACCTCCGGAATTCCAGCGATATCCTCATATCGATGGCTATAGTGGCAGCCTTTGGTATAGCCGCATTTATCGCATCAATTCTCCTTGGGAGAAGGAAGAGCCTCACAGCCTGAATATTCCATTCGACGGACCGCCCTTTGCAGAAACAAGGGCGGTCTTTCTATTGCCATCATAATCCCACTTGTTTTAGTTAAACAAATAACAATCCTTAAGATATCATAGGATGTGTCGTATAATAGACATATCGCTGTCACTTCTGCGATTGGAGATTCGAATGATGAATGTGATCCATACTGAACATGACAAGAACTACAGGAAGAGATTCAGGAATGCAAATATTGCGCTATTTCTTGGCGCCTTCAATACCTTCGCCATCATGAACAGCACCCAGCCAATACTGCCGAACCTTGCTTCGGAGTTCAGCCTGCTGCCGGCTTCAGCCAGTCTGTCACAGTCTGTCACCACGCTGACCCTTGCCTTCTGCCTTCTCATTGCAGGATCAATATCGGAGGTCTATGGCAGGAAGGTAGTAATGTCGATTTCAGCGGTGGCTTCAGCCGTCCTTGCTATCCTCTCAGGCTTTTCCTCTACCTTTGAACTGCTTATCCTTATAAGGGTGCTTCAGGGAATCGCCCTGGCAGGGCTTCCTGCCATCGCAATGGCCTACATAAGCGAGGAGTTTGACAGGAAGGATATCCCCTTCGCCATGGGACTGTACATCAGCGGGAACACAATTGGCGGGATGTCCGGAAGGCTCATTATCGGTCTACTGGCGAACATCTTCACCTGGAGGTCAGCCCTGATATTCATTGGTGCCATAGGAGTGATTAACAGCATCGGATTCGTCCTGCTGCTCCCTGAATCCAGGAATTTCATTGCAAAGAAGATGGATGTCAGAAGCCTAACAGGGTCGCTTATCGGCCACATGAGAAATCCCAGGCTTGTCCTCATCTACGGAATGTCATTCCTCATGATGGGAAGCTTCGTTTCGATCTATAACTACATAGGCTTCGAGCTTATCGCTCCGCCATACCTTCTGGACAGAAGGCTTGTGAGCTTCGTATTCCTCATTTACCTTACCGGTACCTTCAGTTCCACCTTCCTCAGCAGCATGTCCGCAAGGCACAGAAGGTCGCACATAATCATACCATCCATGCTGATAATGATACTCGGGACTGTGATGACCCTGTCAGGGGTCCTTGTAGTGACAGTGCTTGGCATTGCACTCTTCACCTTCGGTTTCTTCGGATGCCATCCGATCAACAGCGCATGGGTTGCAGGCATAGCAAAATCGAGCAAGGCACAGGCAAGCTCATTGTACCTTTTCTTCTACTACGCAGGTGCAAGTGTCGGAGGAACCGTATCAGGCATATTCTACCAGAGCTTCGGCTGGACAGGCATTGTAATATCCATAACCGTGTTTGTCCTGGTCTCGCTTTTATTCCTGCTGGTCCTGACAACAGCATACAGGGAAGTTGAAGCTATAGCTTAAGGGACTGCGGCATCGAGCCGCAGTCCCTTAATATCAATATCCCTTTTCCATTTCAGTTATCCTGTCGAATATCTCCCTGTTCACCGGAGTGTCCACTCCATGCTTTTTCCCAAGCTCAAGTACAGTACCTGCGAAGAGCTCAAGCTCGCTCATCCTCCTGGCTTCCACATCCTGCCTCATTGATGGCTTACCGTCAGGGCTAAGGGTAGCCAAGATCCCCATCCAGTACTCAAGGTCTGCCTCTGTCAGGTTCACACCTTCCTTTTCTGAAAGTGCGATGACCTCCCGCATTGCAGACTTCATCATTTCCCTGGAAGGACCCTCCTTATGTATCTCCCCATAGGTTCCTCCATAGAGGGATACCACCTGGTTTACTCCGACGTTCAGCATGAATTTGCTCCACATCTTCCTGTACATATCATTCTCGATCTCGCACTTCACACCATGGCTGTTCAAGAATCCATGGAGCGCAAGGATCCTCTCCGTCGGTTCTTCCATCTTCTTCTCACCAATTACGAGCATTCCCATGTTCTTATAGGTAAGGGAATTCCCTTCCTTTACTGCATCCATGCCCTGTGCAACGCAGTATACAACCTTGTCATGTCCGAATGCTTCTCCCAGCACCTCTTCGCTCTTTATTCCGTTGAGTGTGGAGATTATCATTGTATTTTCGCCTATCTGATGCTTCATTGACCTTATCGCATCGGATAGTCCATTGTACTTTACTGCGAATATCGCAAGGTCAACTGGGGTACCTTCGTCATCAGCCTGGAATTCGAAGCTGCACCTCTCTCCATTGCTGTAGATCCCCTGCTCTTCATACCTTTTGATCCTTTCCCTGTCTGCAACGACCTTGAAGCTTCCCTTCTCCATGGTCTTCTGGAGCTGGTTCCCGAACATTACACCAAGCGCTCCAAGCCCTACAAGCGACACCTTCCTTATTTCCATATCAGCCCTCCTGTATATATCTAAGAGAATATTAGAAATATTCTACCACGCACTGTCAGCTCATGGCAATATACGTTCCAAACGTTTACAGCTTAGGCTCATGATGATATTCTGGTCATATGGACACAGAATCTTATTAAAGGGAGGGACAAAATGGATAAGGTAGCCATATTCGCATTCAGGGGAGACCCCACGTGCTTCGTGCACGTTCTGCTGAACTCCATCGACATGAAGGAAAAGGGTATCGATGTCAGGGTGATACTTGAAGGAGAAGCGGTAAGGCTCATAAAGGAAATGAGGGAGTCTGACAACAAGCTTTTTGGAAAGGCATTCGACATGGGCCTCTTCGACAGTGTCTGCAAGGGATGCTCCGCAAAGTTCGGTGTACTTGAGTACAACCTGGGCTCCGGCATTCCGGTAAATGGCGACATGAGCGGCCATCCTCCCATGGAACCTTATATCAGGCAGGGCTACAGCATAATAACGCTCTAGATAAAAACCGGAATCATCACGATTCCGGTTTTTAAGTGTCCGTATACTGTCTAAAGCAAAGCTTCAGCGAATCCTGAGGCTGCAAGGACCACAAGGGCTGCAATCAGCACATTCGTCTCATCCTTTGTGAATGTGAGGTCAATGAGCTTCTTCTGCACTGTCCATCCCTTAGGCGGGAACTTGTCAGAGACCTTTATGCTAAGCGCAAGGGATCCGGCACAGAACATTGCATAGGAGAGGTATTCGAGGAATCCTGTCTTAAGGAAGCCTGCCGAATAGCTGCCTATCCCCTGGAAGAATTCCGGTCCGCCATTCATTCCTCCGAACCAGCCCCCTGTGGCCGCCTGAAGGAGGAATATGGCAAGTCCGGGAGTAAGGGCCCCTGCCCTTACGAGTATGTTTCCTCCGACTATGAACAGGACTACCGTTCCGCTGTCTGCAATGAGCCTTATTGGATCCTTTGATACCTCTGCCGCTCCGGCTGCAGGAACACCGGGCCATGCATCCCCATGGGTGAGATAAGAGATCATGAACATGGCTGCATATAACACCAGAAACAAGGCAAAAAGCGGGATAACCCTTTCCATAGGTCTCTTCTCATAAAGTTTCTTCAGCATATCTTCAACTCCTGATGCTTGGATTATGGCATATTTCCTTATTCCAGTATATCATTTATAGGCAGGGAGTATACTCATAAATGAAGTTTCTGTAAAGGTTTGTATTTTTATTACAATTTTCCGTTTTATATATTGTAATTTTATTTCATAGCCGTATAATGGTGTCAATGAAGAACAAGGAGGATTCTTATGGATTTGACAAAACTTACTACTGAATCAAGAAACCTTGACACTTTGGACATCGACAGGGTATCGACCCTCGAGATGATGCGGATGCTGAACAGGGAGGACATGAAGGTCCCTGTGGCGGTGGCAAAGTCGCTGGAAAGGATCGCCGAAGCGGTGGATGCAGCTTCAGATGCGATTAAGTCGGGAGGCAGGCTGGTCTATACGGGTGCAGGTACGAGCGGAAGGCTTGGAATACTTGATGCTTCGGAATGCCCACCCACCTTCGGTACTGACCCGAATTTGGTTGTAGGAATCATCGCCGGAGGCAAGGAAGCTATACTCAAGGCTGTTGAAGGCGCTGAGGATGATTTTGCCGGCGGAGCCCGCGACCTCATCTCCATTGGCTTCACGAAAAAGGACATACTTGTCGGGATCGCAGCCAGCGGTAGGACACCTTATGTCCTCGGAGCCCTTGAACATGCGAAGAAGCTGGGAGCAGTCACTGTATCGGTCTCCTGCAATAGAGGGTCAGCGATGGCAGCAGCTGCAGACATACCGATAGTGGCTGAAGTCGGCCCTGAAGCCATCACCGGTTCAACCAGGCTCAAAGCCGGGACAGCACAGAAGCTCATACTCAACATGATCACTACGGGAACCATGGTTAAGCTGGGTAAGGTGTACTCGAACATCATGGTTGACGTATCAGCCACAAACGAGAAGCTTGTTGAAAGAAGGAAGAACATAGTGATGCAGGCAACAGGCGCCGACCCGGATGAAGCTGCAAGGCTTATCGGGCTTTCCGGAGGAAATCCCAAGCTTGCGATACTCATTAAGCTTACCGGACTTGGCAGGGATGAAGCTTCGCTTCTTCTCGAAAAGAACAGCGGATACATATTGAAGGCGCTTGATGCTACTGACAAGCAGATCAGGGAGGAATAGAAATGGCAGCAAAAAACGACAGACTGACATCCGAGATACTTGAGAACGTTGGCGGCAAAGGTAATGTCGCTTCAATAACAAACTGCATGACACGCGTAAGGATGACCTTCAAGGACAATTCCAAGGTCAACAGGGACGGGCTGAAGAAGGT
This sequence comes from Youngiibacter fragilis 232.1, assembly GCF_000495435.3. GTDB lineage: Bacteria > Bacillota > Clostridia > Clostridiales > Clostridiaceae > Youngiibacter > Youngiibacter fragilis. The sequence goes on from NZ_AXUN02000167.1 coordinate 22,487, forward strand.
CGAAGGTGTGATGGGAGTAGTTGAAAGCTGCGGGCAGTACCAGATAGTGGTAGGACCGGGCACCTCCACCAAGATCGCCCAGGAGCTCGAGAAGATTACCGGGATAAAGGGACAGGTCGATGCGGACTTCGGAAATGCCGATGCGGTAAAGAAGGATATGAAGGCAAGGTACGAGAAGCCCTTCTCCAGGGTACTGAAGTCGATCTCCAACATATTCATACCTCTGATACCTGCATTCATAGCATCAGGACTCATAATGGGCATAAACAACCTGCTGAAGAATCCTCTTGTCCTTCCAGGCTTTGCTGCGGCAAACCCTGCACTTGTCGGACTTCTCGGGATCTTCGGTGCCGCAATATTCGCATACATGAACATACTTGTCGGCTACAATGCAGCAAGGGAATTCGGCGGCTCAGCTGCCCTCGGAGCAGTCATGGCAGGGATCCTGATGCATCCGTCCCTCGGGGACGTAGTCCTTTTCGGGACTAAGCTTGTTCCTGGCAGAGGCGGAATAATCGCGGTACTTCTTGTCGTCTTCTTCGCCTCGAGGGTCGAGAAGGCAGTGAGGAAAGTAATGCCTGAGTCACTTGACCTCATAATAACACCGCTCGTGACAGTCCTTGTAGCAGGTGCTGCAGCGGTCTTCGTGCTTCAGCCTCTTGGCGGATGGATATCGGAATCCATAGGCAGGGCGGTAACAGGTGCCATATCAGGAGGAGGAGCTTTCATCGGGGCAGTGCTTGCAGGAACATTCCTTCCGCTGGTCATGACCGGAATCCATCAGGGCCTTACTCCTATACACGCTGACCTTATTGCCTCAAAGGGCTTCACCATACTTCTTCCGATCCTTGCCATGGCCGGTGCAGGTCAGGTGGGAGCATCAATTGCAGTATACTTCAAGACAAAGAACCAGAGGCTCAAGAGAACGATAGCATCAGCACTTCCTGTTGGAATCCTTGGTGTTGGCGAGCCACTCATATACGGTGTCACACTTCCCCTTGGAAAGCCTTTCCTCGGCGCCTGCATAGGTGGTGCGGCAGGCGGAGCCGTAGTCGCGGCATTCGGCAATATCGGCGCAGTAGCCCTGGGACTTTCAGGACTTCCGCTCGCAGCGGCCATCGTTCCTGGTGGAGCCATGAAATACCTCATCGGAGTAATATCAGCTTATATAGTTGGCTTCATTGCGACAAGCCTTATAGGCTTCAATGACCCGGTCGAAGAATAAGGTCACTAAGAGGGTGAAGATATGCATGGAATCTCAATATTCCCCGGAATGGGTTATCCCCTTGAAGACAGCCTGAAATACCTGGAGGAAGCCTCAAAAAGAGGCTTCACCAGGGTCTTCACCTCCCTGCACATACCTGAGGCAGACAGTGCACTTGAGTATGAAGCTGAAGCAATAGCAGAGAAGGCGGCTTCACTTGGCATGGAGCTGACAGCTGATGTCTCGAAGGGGTATATGAAGAAGGCTGAGAGCATTGGTCTTAAGCTTCATGCCCTTAGGCTGGATTTCGGATTCTCTCCGGAGGAGATAGCTGAGCTGTCAAATAGAGACAGCTTCAGGATACAGCTTAACGCATCCGTACTTGACGAGAGGAGCCTGGACAGGCTGCTTTCGATAGGACTTGATCCAGGCAACGTCGAAGTCTGCCACAACTACTATCCCCGGAGGGATACTGGTATATCCTGGGAATTCCTGAATAAGAGGAATGATTTTTTCCACACCCTTGGAATGAAGACGATGGCTTTCATTCCATCACTCTCCGGAAGGAGAGGTCCCCTGTTTGAAGGTTTGCCAACGGTTGAAGCCCACAGGGATATTCCTCCGCTGGTTTCAGCTCAGCATCTGATGAAGGGAGGAACTGACCTTGTCCTTTTTGGAGATGCGATAGCATCCCTCGAGGAGTTGGATTCCCTTTCTGGCATTAGACCGGATGTGGCAAGAGTCCCAATAAGACTTCTGGCTGATGAAGCTGATGCTTCAGCCTTACTGTCAGGTGTCCACCACAACAGGCTTGACCCGGCAGATTATGTCATAAGGTCAGAGGAATCAAGGCTTAATAAAAAAAGCAAGGTTTCTCCATCAAATTGTATTAAAAGAGCTGCCTATTCTGTTACAATTGATAATAACGGTTATGGAAGGTACGAGGGCGAGCTGCAGATCGTAAAGAAGGACCTGCCTGCGGACCCAAGGGTTAATGTCCTTGGAAGCTCGCTTTACGGAAGGCTCCTCATAGACATGCTCGGCCCGGGTGATGCCTTCGAGTTCCACATACTGAAGGATAGGATGTGATTTGATGGCTGGATTCCTGAGAATCGAGCAGATGCGAGCCGGCTTCTCAAAATCGGAGGAAAAGATCGCAGACTACATACTCGAAAACGAATCGAAGATACCCAAGTTCAACGTAAAGGAATTTGCTGACAGCGTAGGCACCAGTACCGCAAGCATCGTAAGGTTCGCAAAGAAGCTGGGATACCAGAGCTTTGTGGAGTTCAGGCTCGGTTTCCTCGAGTACCTGAAGGAATCCGAAAGCGGGACAACTGTATATGAGGCAGTTGAAAAGAGCGACTCTATGGGTGATATCATCGATAAGATCAGCTCCGGAAACTCCAAAGCGATACTTGATACGGCAGGAAGCCTCAATGCCGATATGGTAGCCCGTGCGGTTGATGCGATAATCAAATCGGAAAGGGTCTTCTTCTTCGGAGTAGGACAATCCGCCCTTGTCGCAGAGGACTTCCAGCTGAAGCTCATGAGGATAGGAAAGGACTCCATCTTCTACAAGGACACGCACAGCCAGCTTGCCTCTTCAGTGCACCTGAAGAAGGGTGACCTTGCAATAGGAATCTCAAACAGCGGCAGTTCCATCGAGGTCTTCAAGGCCCTGGAAAAGGCGAAGAGCAAGGGTGCGACAATAATAAGCATAACCACCCTTGGCAGGAATCCCATATCACAGCTCGCCGACATGGACTTCCATACTATAGCCGAGGAAAAGAACTACAGGACAGGAGCCATAGTCTCAAGGATGGCGCAGCTGACAATAGTCGACATACTCTTCATAGGGGTTGCCAGGATGAGCTTCGACGAAGTGAGGGACGACATAAAGGAAACCAGGAGCATGGTAGAAGGACTGAAGAGAGTGTAGAAAATTT
>NZ_AXUN02000166.1 GCF_000495435.3 Youngiibacter fragilis 232.1
CAACCTGGATTCCCGAAAACTATAACGATGGAGGAGTTATTCCCAGAGCAAGGAATAGCTCTTCTTGTTTTTTAGTCACTTCACCAAGCTGTCGACCATGCTCGGGCGACTCAAACAGCTCAATCAAGTCAAGTTCATCCAGCAATCCTTGCAACGTCCATTTCTCAAATAGCTTCGCATCCTGCATCTTCTTTTTCACGTACGACAAATAGATTAATGCCACAAATCCAACAAAAAGCTTCCCGTTAAGTGCCAATTCTGAAGAAACCTGCAATCTTCTGAAGTTCAACCTGTCCTTCAGATTACCGAATCCTTTCTCCACTACATCCTTGCTGCGATAAAGGGACAGTGCTTCAAACGGCTCTTTAACTTCGTTCGAGAGCAGCGCGAAATAGCCATAGTTCCTGGCAGCCTCTATCATTGCCCCTTCCTTTGGCGATATCTTCATGCCCCTCTTAGGTGTTTCCGAAACATCAAAATACCTGTCATAGTCCTTCATGCGGTATTCTTTTCTTGTATTGTCCCTGATGTCATTGTAGAGGCTTGTAAGATAGTCATTCATGTCAGACTGGTCCTTTGCAGCCTTCTCAGGATTGTAGTACAGATGAAGGTAAGCACGTTTTTGCCCTTTCAACGTATCACCCTTTTGTGGCCTTTTCTGCTCATATTCCCATTCTATGGTCTTGCATATGCCATATGTGTTGAACTGAGACTCCAGGTGGCTCCAGAGCTTCAGATTCTCCCTCTCCTGTTCAAGGACTTCCTTAACGTAGTTTAGACCCAGTTTCACTCCTATAATGAACTTCTGGTTGTTCTTGTATAGTTCATTGATGTTTTCCCTGCTGTAGAACCCTCTATCGAGTATTACGCTTACCTTCCTGTATCCCATGACATCAAACTCAGTCATGAGCTGCTTAACTGTCTTAACATCGGTTATATTACCAGCAAGCTTGCGGTAGTAGAAGGGCAGTCCTGATTCTTCTCCGAACAGGAGTGCAAGGTTAATCTGAGGAAGATGGTCATTCTCCTTGTTCCTGCCGTCCTTCACCTGTTTCAGAGTTTCCGAAAAGCTGGAGATGGATGTGGTATCAAACGCCCAATACTCCTTCTCTATTCGCCGCTTTCCCTGCTTCTTGAAGAAGTCCATCCTGCCGGCTTCATCAATATTCTGGAAAAGCTCTGAACTTCTCTGTGAAGGAATGTCGGTCCCGCAAGGATGTATGTGTAGCCTGTTCCAATGACTGAATCGGCTCATGGAGTTGTTTTCCTCAAGGATAAGGTAATAGGCAATTGAAAGCAGTTGTTTAAATGTGTTCGGGAAACATGCTTTAAGGTCAGCTTCGACTCCTGTGAATTTACCAATCTGGTCAAGCAAGAAACTAGCACCAAAGAAGCTTCTCTGAACCTTGGATATTGGAACAGGACCAGGCTTGACCAATGTGTCAGACTCAACCTCTTTCTTCTTGGTATAGCCTCTGGTAGGAACAATCTCACCAGTAACAGGATCAACTCTTCCCAAGAGCTTCCTCCTGGCTCTGGACTGTTGTTTCTCCTTGTCCCAGTATGCTTCATTGCTGTATGCATATTTGATTCCTGTTTTCTTGTTTACCAGATAAATAACTCCCAACCCAATCACCTCGTTATATATTATAATANNATACTTCCCGGGAATCCAGGTCACAAAGAAAAGACCAAGTCCGATCAGAAGTGCAAAAGGCAGAATCTTAAATGCCGTAATGAAGGTCTGGAACTTTCCGCCGCCTTCCACAGAACGCAAATGAATTGTCATGAACATCAGGACCAAGACAGTGGCTGTTATTTTGATCATTATTCCTGATATGCCCAGGAAGTAAGCCATGTAGTTTGCAATAGCCAGTGCCATGATTGAAATAGATGGTGGATCTGTTGCCCAGAAGCTTATCCAGCCAACAAGGAATGCCATAGGCTTTGATCCTGCTTCTCTGAAGTATACATACTGACCACCATTTTCAGGATACGCTGTGGCAAGTTCTGCATAGACAAGGTTTGCTGGAATATTTATTAGGCCACCGATTAAAAATGCCAGTATAGTTATGATTGCTGATCCCGCAGCACCTGATACCTCTCCAACGGACGAGAAAATACCTGAACCAACTGTTGTGCCGACACTGATTGCCACTGCCGCACTCAGACCAAGCTTTCTCTTAAGTTCAGTTTTGTACGTCTGGTCAAGTTCTTGTTCGATATTCATTTTAGTCCCCCCTGTTTTAGTTCACCATTCTCCCAGAATGCTCTCCGGATAGCTTCCAGTACCATGGTATTTGAAAGATTAATTCATAATATACGAATTGTACATCTTTCAGAAAACTCTTATAAGATAAACCGCATTAAAATCAGCATTTTATTTGCTTGATTTTATTTTATACATGTTTACTTATTTTTGAACCATCTTCAATATAGCATTCATGAAATCCTTCGTCAATAGTTCTATTTAAACTTTTACATTGAAAATTTAAAGTCATTTAGCATTAAAATCTGATTGAAGTAATCCATAAATCCCCCCCAACCAAACATTGCAGTAATATATTAAAATTCGTGAGTATACCGAAATGTTCTTATGGAACACATTCACAGATGATACGGTACCCCCAGAAAACTCCCTGTTATGGGTCCAGGCTCTCATGCAGCATAAGGTTCCCGTCGAGTTTCATATGTATGGAAGAGGAGGCCATGGATTGTCCTTAGCCAATAGGCTGACAGACAATCAGGATCATACCGGTATCCAGGAAGAATGCCAAAGCTGGATCGATCTTGCTGAGACATGGTTAAGAAACATATAGAACCCTCAAGAAAGTCCACCTCACATCACTGACTGGGTGATGTGAGGTGGCTGATTTTCACCAATATTCCTTTATTCCCAACTGATGCCCGGAATCTGATTGTAGCCTGTCATTTTAGGTTCACTATAATCCCATCGCAACTACTGCCGTAGTAAGCACAATGAAGGTTATCATGGGAATTACAACAGATACCACACCTACAAACCTGTAGCATTCCTTATGGGTAAGCCCAAGCCACCCGAACATCAGAAAGAATCCGGAGCCATGAGGAAGTGATCCAAAGCTTCCTGATGCAATCGAGATAAGCCTGTGGAGTATTGAGAGATTAGCTCCAGAGGCCTTAAACTGCTCAGAGAATGTCTGAAGCGTGATCGTAAGTCCACCAGACGCCGAGCCTGTTACTCCGGACATTATTGCCGTCGCCATGGTTCCAGTCCAGTAGGGATTCATCTTAAGGTTATTGATCCAAGCTACAACGTCGATAAAAGACGAGGACCTCTGAACAATCGCTCCAAATGCCACAACGGCGCAGGGACCTGCGATGGCTCCGATTGCTCCGCTAAGTCCGGTATTTATTGCTGCCTTCTTGTCCCTGATCCTGCTCCAGAATAACAGAAGTACAGCGGCTGATGATGTTATCATCGAGAGGACGATCAGTTCGGCTGAATTGGGTATTATCTCCTTGAGTCCTATGATCATCCCTACAACGATCACCAGAGGAACAAATGAGACCCCTGCAGGCGGAAGATTTCCTCTATCCACCTCATAAATTTTATGATCTGTTCCAGGAATATATGAGAAATGTTCCCCTGCCTTCCTGAGCCTGTTCTCTTCCCATTTCAGGTACAGAAGTATCATTATTGTCATCATTACTGCAGCTATTATTCCAAGTCCAGGAGCAGCGGTTATTTGCGTCCCAAGAAACCTGGTAGGTATTACATTGGCAAGAGCCGGTGAACCAGGCAAAGCTGACATGCTTACTGTACCTGATCCGGCCACGAAGACTCCAATCGCCAGTCGCCTTGGAATGTCAGCCTCCTTGAAAAGGACCATTATTATAGGTGTTACAGCAAATATTGCAATGAACAGGTTTATGCCGCCATAAGTGAGGACTACTGTTATCAGGAACACGATAAGCACAGCCCTTCTTTTGCCAAACCAGTCAACAAACTTGTAGCCTATGGCTATAGCAGCCCCGGATTCCTCCATAAGCTTGGCATACAGGGAAGATGCAGCAAAAATGAAGAAGTAGCTCTTGAAGAAGCTAAGATATCCTCCCATGTAGACTTCCGAGAAGGAATCCCAGATGCTCATCCCGTTTGTAATTATGACCATGAATCCTGCCAATATTGTAATCGGAAATGCGCCTACTCCCCTATATGCCAATACTACAAGAACCAGGATAGCTAACAGTAATCCAATAATCCCTAACACGACATCCCTCTTTCCTTCACCGTTTATCACATGCCCAAATGAAATCCCTGTGCAAATATCTATTCCCTTCTAAATCCAATTATTATGCATCAGCCCAGTGCAAATCTAAGTTTACAGTGCAGCCGCCTATGAATTTCCTTACCACGCGATACTGAATTAGTTTACCAGTCTTTGTTCTGTTGAACCGGTTAGTTCCACATGCTACCTTCATATTACCATATCTTCAGCAGTTTACCCCATACACAGAATAGATCACACCCATTCCGCCATGCCCTTCTCTGTATATAGTTCTGGATGATATGGTTCTTTCTGATTATCCTGGTGCCACATTGGATCAGGTCATTGCAAATCCTGTAGTCAGCGACCGGACAATTCAGTAGATATCGAATTCTTACCGCAAAATCGCTGCCCGGAAGAGCAGGTCCGCACCAAAAAGTCCCGAGAGGCCCAATATTACAGGTTGGCTGCCTTGAATCATGAGATACCTAACCTCAATCAGCGCAATATCCTAAAACACTGGATAACAAAGGAGATGTCAATCAGCCTGGAAATAATGTAGAGAGAATACTGGTATTTCATGAAGAGGATTCACCCTTCGAAGCTGTACCTGCAAGAAGCAGATTCACAAAAGGTCTATTTCAAACTGCAGCGAGCTCGCCCTTGAAATATCATTCATTTAAGGAGTTTCCTTCGTGATATACTTAAATTAATAACTTAAGGAGGATATTCCATGAACAACCAGCGTATATATGCAATGAGTGTGGCAAGCGTCTATCCCCTTTATATTGCTAAGGCAGAAAAAAAGGGACGCACGAAAGCAGAGGTTGACGAGATCATCAGATGGCTAACAGGATACAGCCAGGAAGAGTTTGAAGCAGAACTTGAAAATCAGACAGGATTTGAAGCCTTCTTTTTAAAAGCACCAAAGCTCAACCCTTCACGGTCTCTGATCAAAGGCTTGATCTGCGGTATCAGGGTGGAAGAGATTGAAGAACCTACCATGCGGGAAATCAGGTATCTGGATAAGCTTATTGATGAGCTCGCCAAAGGAAAGACAATGGAAAAGATTTTAAGGAAATAATTACTGGAGACGTTAAAACACTGATTCCCATATCGATTGGGAGTCAGTGTTTTTAAGTCAGTTATAGATTTGTGTTTTCAGTACGATGTTTACCCAAGGCCTCTTACACTTTTAGGTTCTTTAGTCCGAGGTTACAATCTTATACTTCGAGCCTCTTCCTTTTCCTTCCAGCTTCAATTTTCCAGAATCCGCCAACCTCTTAAGCGTGCCATATGCTTGTCCTTTTGTAAGCTTGAGAAGCTCAGTCACGTCTTCTCTAGTAATCCATCCGTCCTGTTGACGCGCCAATTTCAGGATCATTTCCTCATTACGGATACTATCAATACCAGTCTGTCGGACATATCCCACTAGATTGGAATTTTCGCGATATACATTCGCACTAAGAATAAACGCTTTGGATTTACCACTTCCTATTGCTTCAATCAACCCACTTTCAGTAAGCTTCTCCAGATTTGATTTTACCCGGGATTCACTGATTCTGGTCAGTTTCACGATTTCACTCAGCAAAAGTCGCTTTTCGCTTTGCAGTACAGATAAAATGAGCAATGAATTTATTGGTAACCTTCTTCCTAAACGGTTCTCTTCATTTGTGATCATTCTTATGAAATTGATATCCGGTTTAGCTCTTTGGATGAACAGCTTAACGTTTTTTTCCGTTGATTCAGAATAATCAGGCCATGGACGTCCATATAGTATTGAACCTTCAAAAATCCTATCAATACCTCGACCGGTCTTTTCGGCCAACCCAACTCGTTTTAGCGCATCTGCTAATGATTGGTTTCGACCATGAGGTTCCACGGTTAGTAAATTATCTAAAGTAACACCTTCAATAAACCCACCTGGACTGCTTATGGTCATCCCTTCATCATCTATGAGTACTCTGACCGACTGCAATATCGTGTAGTCCCTATGACAAAACGCATTCACCAGACCTTCACGAAATGCTTCCGGAGAAAACTCAGGGATTGGAAATCTGAGCAAGCCTAATTCCAATTCACGTTCTGGATTCCATGGCTTCAAATATTCTTCAAACATTTCAAATACAGCAAGCAGCGGTTTGCTAGATTGAAGGTTGACCTTAACATTAGTACCTTCTAATACTTGAAATGTTGATTTGGCAGTGGGAATAAGCTCTTCAATTTTTTCTTCCTTTCCAATCATGAGCATACCAGTAACAGTTGGATATAGAATCCCATTTTCTTCCCTTACGAAACGTAAAGCCTTATCCAGTTCCTCATCATTAAGACCGATGAGCGCAGTATCTCCTCTTCTCGAGGAGATGATTTTTCTTAATCTTACTCTCTCATTTACATCGAAATCATCAGTTGATGCTCCGCTAAGCGGCTGATTTGAAAAATCCAACAAGCTTAAGTCTGAGAGACGACTTGTTATTTCATAAGGGTACATTGGAATATTTTCAGGTGTTCCATCAACTTTCAGTCTTCTTCGAAGTACTTTGCCACCAGATGTTGCTGCGATGGCCCGACTTTTAGGAACTTCTATCCGTATAATTGGTTTTATTTCATCAAGTATCTCCGCTCTGACTGAAATCGTCGGAACAGTCATATTTGCTATTAAGGCTACTATACCATTTATATCCATGTGTGATTGATCAATCCCTGTAATTGATCCATTGTCTTCTATCCCCAGATAGAGTTCACCACCCATTGTATTGGCCATTCCTATAACAGCTTCTACCAAATCACTATCTGGTAACTTTTTTTTATCGCTCTTAAATTCAACAATTAATGTTTCCTTTTTAGGTATTTGTATCATTCAAAACACCTCCTAAATGCATTTTAACGCATAAAATGCGTTTATTCAATTATTAAACGCACAACGCGCGTTAATAACGCATATTACGCA
>NZ_AXUN02000165.1 GCF_000495435.3 Youngiibacter fragilis 232.1
TCCTCCACCAAGGACAATGACATGTATGTGCGGATGAAAGGACAGGTTGCTTCCCCAGGTATGGAGTATGCTCAGAAATCCGATATCTGCACCCATGTGCCTTTTGTCCCGGGCAAGTTCTATGAGGGTGTCAGAGCTGGCGCTGTATAGCAGGTTATAGAGCTGCCTTTTGTTTGAAAAGATGATTGGGTTGAGATCTTCCGGCACGGTGAACACGGCATGGAAATATGGGGCATCCACCACATCTGCCTTCCTGGCGTCTATCCATTTTTCCTTGGTAAGGGACTGGCAGCATGGGCAATGGCGGTTTCTGCAGGAGTTGTAGTGGACATGGGTCTCACCGCAGTCCTGGCATGTAGTGGAGTTGCCTCCCAAAGCAGATGTTTTGCAGCTCATTATCGCTTTTGCTGCCTTATCGGTATCATGGTTCTCACCATGCTTTTCAAGGAAATTGCCGTATCCCTTGTTGAATATTTCCTGAACCTTATACATTGTGGACACCATCGAAGGGGTTGACGAAATGAGACGGGCCTGTCCTTGCGAGGTGAATGTATATTGCAGTGCTGCTTGAAGACCTGTGGCCGAGAAGCTTCTGAATGGTAATAAGGTCGACGCCGCTCTCATAGAGATGGGTAGCGAACGAATGCCTGAAAGTGTGTGAAGAAATATGCTTGGACCAGTTGAGAGTCTTGAGATGTCCTGAAATGAGACGGGAAAGCGTATTTGAAGTAATGGGCTGATTTCCTCTTTTGCTTGGGAAAATCCACTCCATCGGACGACCATATCTTCTCCAGTAGTCGGTGAGTATCTCCAAGGCATTGGTGGACAGTGTGGCATATCTTTCCGACCTGTTCTTTGAGGCGCGGATGAATATACGGCAATCCTTTCTGCTGATATCCTCGTATTTGAGGTGCAGGAGTTCTGATAGCCTTAGCCCGGAAGAGTAAAGCAGGGCAATGCAAGCCTTGAGTCTCAGGTCGTGGATCGAACATATGAACTCCATTGTCTCACCCAGGGTCATTACCTCGGGGAGATAGATGTTTTTCTTCATGGAAGGGACTTCGTATTTGTCCCAGGATTGCTTAAGTATGTACAGCCTGAAAAAGCGTATTTGTGATGAGTGGGCATTGATACTGTGGTTGGAAAGCTTCTTTGTCTTCTTAAGGAAAAGGAGATGGGTCCGAATGTCATTGTAGGA
>NZ_AXUN02000164.1 GCF_000495435.3 Youngiibacter fragilis 232.1
TGTTTTTTTACAAATAATCTAGTAATCCCAATGGTTTGCGGGCAATTTTATGGTGCGAAGTTTGAGTTAGTCAGATTTATCAAAGCTTTGTTACCCAAATTGAACATTGCTGTTTCACTCACTTATTGAAAGTTTAGAAGCAGCCCTCGTTTTTTTACTAGAAGCAAATTTGAGTAGCATCAAAACTATTGGATGACTACTGTTTGCTGAAGTATCTCGAACAGGTACATCATACGTATAATAAAGAACACTCTAAATGTTCGAACCTGCCGCAATTTTATCAAGATATTGACTTAAAACGAATGAACAGCTATCGCGCATTTAGTGGCGGCCTTATGTAGTGGCAAAATTGTATTCATAACTGGTGAGTCATTGTGATCAAGAAACCCGTGATCGACCATCCTTAAAATCAACTTTGGTTACCTACATGTTCTTAGCTCATTACTATGTGGTAAGTTTCCACAAGAGATCAATAACACACCTTTTCTTTACAGAAGTGACTTATATCGGACAATCAAATAACCAAAAAAAGGAGTATTAAGAATATGCTTTTATCTTACTTAGGACTTGTTTTAGGACTAGGATCGATGCTTTATCTTACCGTTCAGAAACGCTGGTTCATCCTTATGGCTGCATGGGTGGCTACTGTAGTAATCGCAATATTTAATGGAGCATATACACCAACTGCAATGTGGGCTTTCTTCACGCAATTCGGTAGTGGAATGGGAGTTGCTGCGAATTATCTTATGATTATGCCACTTGGAGCTCTATTCGGACGAGTCATGCAGGTTTCAGGATTTGCTGAATCGATAGCAATAAAGTTTTCGAATGCATTCGGTCCAAAATATGCTGGCATCGGACTTTTTGTTGTAACTGCACTTCTAACATGGGGCGGTATCAGTGTTGTTGTAGCAATATTCACAATTTATCCAATAGTTATGGCAATTGGTAAAAAGCTAGATTTACCAAGACCCTATCTTCTTGGCACCTATATTGCTGGATCCTGTACATTTACTACAGGAATGATACCAGGTGTACCTTCCGCTCACAATCTGATTCCTACAACCTTTCTAGGAACTACAGCAACTGCTGGTGCTTTTCAGGGTATAGTTGCATCATTGATTACAGTTGTTTTAAGCGTCCTTTGGCTCCTATATGATTTGAAGCGTATCCGGGAGAAGGGATTGCACTTTACACCGAATCCAAACGATAAGATAGAAAATTTTGAATCAATAATTGATAAAAAGCTGCCACCTTGGCAAATTGCAGTAATTCCACTCGTGATTTGCATCCTTTCGGTATTATTGTTCAACCATATCGTAAATGCTTTTGCTCTTGTAAGTATAGGTATCTCGATTGCCGTTATTCTCACCTGGATATATTCCAGAAAAACATACCCAGAATCAATGAGGGATACGATATCCATTGGTTTTACAAACGGATTTACTGGATTGCTGAGTTTTGTAGCAATCGTGGGATTAGGCAAAGCTATGGCAAACACCATTGCCTATAAAGATGTAATTGCACGTGTTATTAACCTAGACATGAACCCCTACGTTCTTGTTGCAGTTGGTGTCTCAATCATATGTTTAGTGACTGGTTCCTCATCAGGAGGACTTACCTTGGCTATGCAAGGCCTTTCAGAGAAGTTTCTACAATTATCCGGTGCTGGTGCGAATCTTGGTGCAATACATCGTATAGCTGCTACAGCCGGAGTCGGTTTTGATGCAATGCCTTGGAACCTTGGTGTCTGTCTCTTCCTAAGTATATTTAACCTTAGTTATAAAGAGGGTTATTCTTACTTTGTGAAATACGCAATAGTTATTCCTGTCATATCACTAATTGCTATTACTGCGCTTTCATATGTCGGTATTGGTGTGTAATACCAAACGCACTCCAATTGCATTCTACATGAAGTACTCATTGGTTAATCCTGCCAAATAGATTGATTTTTATGTGATCCTTAGAGGTTTAAGCCATGTAATAACTGGGTTTAAATCTCTCTTTTATTTAAGTGTTAGAGCCTTTCACGACTGATAATCAATCCACATCAAATTAGTTTATTTGCTCAATCACAATAAGTCTTAACTTAATCGATAGAGAAGCCAAAATCTTATAAGAAACTTCAAGGAAAGGCGATATTGCCTGCAATTTGGTGAAAACAATGTGTTTGTACTATATGAATTTCCAATGATGTGTTACTCAATTCAGATCAGTCATATTATGGAAACTTATATATAGTTACATTCAATATTTAATATATATAATTCCCCATTTATGTACCGCCGCTTTATACTTCAAATTACTCAAAATGATTACATTAGTGTACTTACTTATTACAAACAAAAGTAAAAAATCTGAGCCGTCTAGCTCAGATTTTATTAGATTATGTTTCTATACTCGATTCAAAGTAATACACATTTGGTAACCATGTCATTTTTAGGCCGTCTATTCATGGCTTTCAAGATGATTGGAAATACGTGTCAAGTATTTTTTAAACTGGACCTGTTCATGGGGTGAAAGGCATGATAGCGTTTCAATATTGCTCTGTTCTATCACCTCAAGAATGTCCGGAACTATCATCTCTCCTGATTTTGTAATGCAGATGTCAACTTGACGCCGATCCTCGGTACTATGCTGACGCTCCAGGAGATTTTTCTTCTCCATACGTGTAAGAATACCTGTCATGGTAGAGGCATCCATTTTGCACAGTTGCGAAAGGCCTGACGGAGTCAGTCTGCCCTGTGACTTGAGAAAATATAGAACCATATATTGTGCTGGTGTCACATCAAATTGCTTTAGCATCTCCTTAAAATAGAGATTCACAGAATTCTGCGCATCGGTGAGTAGAAAATTGATACATTGGGTTGGATCCATTTGGTTACCTCATTATTTAGTCATATTTATTTTATCAATTATACTCCATTTTATTTGCAAGATTAAAATATGTCAACAAATAGTACGTATACAAAATATTAACTTATAAATAATTTGATAAATAATTATTTATCTTCAAATATCTATTGTGCTCAAATAATTCATGCGCTATAGTGTACACATCAGATAAACCTAACAGGAGTGAAAAGCTTATGGATTTTATGTTGTCACCATCCCACCAGTTACTCAAAGACCTTTATCATGATTTTACAGAAACGAAAATCAAACCGCTATCGCATGAAATGGATGAAGCTGAGATGCTTTCCATGGGATTGCTGAATGAGATGCAGAAAAGCGGTTTTTTTGGAATACCATTCTCAGAAAAATACGGAGGAGCCGGAGCAGACTACCTTGCATATGCGCTTTGCATGGAAGAAGTTTCAAAGGCAGACGCCAGCTGTGGAATTACAATCTCTGTTCACACCTCACTATGTTGTGGCAGTATAAACGAATTTGGAACCGAAGCACAGAAACAGGAGTTTCTCCGACCTTTGGTTAATGGCAGCAAATTCGGTTGCTACTCACTGACTGAGCCTAATGCAGGTTCTGATGCTGCTGGGATCCAGACGTTTGCCCAACGCATTGGAGACGAATACGTGCTGAACGGCACCAAGGTATTTACGACTAACTCCGGTTTCGCTGATACTTTTGTAGTGTTTGCCTATACTGACAAAGCAATGGGAATCGAAGGGATGTCTGCCTTTATTCTGGATTCCAAAACTGAAGGAATACATGTCAGCGCAAATATACCCCGCATGGGCATTCGTGCGTCCTCGAACTGTGAAGTTGTATACGAAAATGTGCGCATACCTGCTTCAAATTTACTGGGTAAGGAAGGAAAAGGATTTGATATCGCAATGGCAGCACTTGATGGCGGACGTATCGGTATCGGTGCCCAGGCCGTTGGGATTGCTCAAGGAGCACTGAACGAAGTCATTAAGTATGTGAAAGAACGCAAACAGTTCGGCAAAGCGATCGGCTCGTTCCAAAACACCAAGTTTAAAATCGCTGAAATGCAAACGAAAATAGATGCTGCCAGACTCATGGTTTGGAGGGCAGCTTTGGAAAAAGATGCTCATAAGGATTACACTACATATGCTGCGATGTGTAAGTTATTTGCATCCGATGTAGCAAACGAAGTGACACGTGACTGCGTGCAACTTTTCGGAGGTTATGGTTATTGCCGTGAATACCCGGTGGAGCGAATGATGCGTGATGCCAAAATCACTGAGATTTACGAAGGTACTTCTGAAGTTATGAAGATGGTCATTTCCAGTAATATTAAGGTTCGTTGAGGTGAAGTTAATGAAAATCATTGTCTGTATAAAGCAAGTACCTGATACTAGTGAGGTAGAAATTGATCCTGTTACAAATACCCTGGTCAGAGTCGGTATCCCAGTAATTATGAATCCAGATGATAAAGCAGGAATTGAATTGGCACTCACCATTCGTGATGCCGTTGAAGGTTGTACAGTATCTGTTATTACGATGGGGCCTCCACATGCAGATATGGTCCTGTTAGAAGCTCTGGCAATGGGGTGTGACGAGGCTTATCACCTCAGCGGCAGAGAGTTCGGCGGCTCTGATACATTGGCGACATCTTCAGCATTGGCAGCTGCGCTTAAGAAAATCGGTTATGATGTCATTGTTACAGGGCGTCAGGCTATTGATGGTGATACAGCACAGGTTGGCCCTCAGATTGCAGAGCATCTGGAAATTCCACAAGTCAGTTATGTTGAGAAGATTGAATATGAATATGAAAATACCTTTTTGGTGAACCGCCGTTATGAGGATAGGATTCACAAGCTCAGAATCAATACACCTTGCCTTTTTACCGCAATTGCGCAAGCTTCTGAACCCAGATTCATGACAGTCTCAGGTGTAATCAATGCCAGCAAGAAGACAATCACCAAGATGGGGTTTAGCGACCTAGCTGACGTATTAGATATTGCCACAGTCGGATTAAAGGGTTCACCAACAAATGTTGTACGCTCTTTTACCAAAGAACCTAAGGGTCAAGGGCTGTTGTTGGATGGATTAACCGCTGATCAGGCTGTAAGCGCCATCATGTCACGATTGCACGAAAGTCATATAATATGAGGAGAATCAAATCATGAGCAAGAATGTATATGTGGTTATTGAGCAGCGAGATGGCAGAGTCCAGAACATAGGATATGAACTGTTAGGAGAAGCATCCTCGTTAGCATTTGACTTGAAACAAGAAGTTGTAGCAGTACTAATCGGCGGCGTTGGAATCAGTAAGATTGCACAGGAACTTATCTATTGGGGTGCAAACCATGTAATTGTAGCAGAGGATTCCCGACTTCAGGAATATTCCACTCTTCCCTATTCAAGGGTGTTGACACAGATTATACTGACAGACGAGCCTGAGATTGTTCTTTTTGGAGCTTCATCCATTGGACGTGATCTTGCACCTCGAGTATCGGCAAGGTTGAAAACTGGTTTGACAGCAGACTGCACAGGTCTTAGCATTAATTTGGACAATCAGCTTCTGATGATGACAAGGCCTGCCTTTGGAGGCAATCTGATGGCTACAATCTGCTGTAAGCATCACAAGCCTCAAATGGCTACAGTACGTACTGGTGTCATGCAGCCAATTGAAAGAGATGACAATAGAACAGGCACTATTCGTTCCATAGAAATTGCCTTCCAGAGAAAAGACTTTGCTGTTGAGCTTGTTGAAGTGATACCGAATGATAACATATCTGCAGATATTACAAAAGCAAAGTATCTGGTCGGTGGTGGTCGAGGCGTTGGTGGACCTGAAGGATTTAAAATTGTACGAGAACTGGCTAATACCCTAAATGGAGAAGTTGCTGCCTCAAGAGCAGCTGTGGAATCAGGATGGATTGGAAATGACCACCAAGTCGGTCAGACAGGAAAAACAGTTCGTCCCGATTTGTATATTGCCTGTGGTATTTCAGGTGCCATTCAGCATCTGACTGGCATGGAAAACTCCGGAACGATAATCGCAATCAATAAAAATGCCAGTGCGCCGATTTTCAATGTAGCAGATCTTGGAATTGTAGGAGACCTGCATGTTATTCTACCTAAGCTTAATGATGCTCTAAAGGAAGCGAAAACCTCTGAAGGAATTTATCACTCACCTAAAGAAGCGAATGATTTTGTAAGCATGCGCAACATCATGTTCCATATCGAAAACAATATCGCATATATGACAGTAAACAGACCTAATGCCCTAAACGCACTTAACCAGGACACTCTGATTGAGATTGGAGCTGTGGCCGACATACTAGCACATGATAAATCAGTGAAGGTCGTGATTGTCCGTGGAACTGGTGATCGTGCATTTGTTGCAGGCGCTGATATCGCAGCCATGCAGGAAATGAATGAGGTTGAAGCTCGAAGGATTTCTGAATTGGCTCAAACTGTATTCAGCAAATTAAAAAATCTACCGCAAATAGTAATAGCTGCAATCAATGGATTTACATTGGGGGGAGGAAACGAACTCGCTATGGCTTGTGATATCCGCGTTGCAACCTCACGTTCCAAATTCGGTCAACCAGAAACAAATCTGGGTCTGATACCTGGATTTACGGGCACACAGCGACTTCCACGTCTAGTAGGCGAGAGTTCAGCAAAAATGATGATTTTCACATCAGAAATGATTAGTGCCGATGAAGCTTTGCGTATCGGATTAGTGAATAAAGTTGTGGCGCCTGAAGCTCTGATGCGTACAGTTCTGAGCTTAGCGATGCAGATTACCAGCAAGAGCATGTTCGCTGTTCAGCAAGCAAAAAAATGCATTAATGATGGTTGTGCTGTAGATTTTGAACGAGGTCTGCAGATAGAACAAGATTCCTGGACTAAATGTTTTACCGCTGAAGGCGAAGGTCGTGAGGGCATGACCGCTTTTGTGGAAAAACGGAAACCAAATTTTATGACTTAATAGTTGGAGGTTAAAATGGAATTTACGAAATGTGTTAGCGGAAGAAGAAGTATTCGTATATATAAGAAAAATACAGTAGACCGTGAGATTCTGGAGAAAATTGTTGCTACTGCAATCTTTTCCCCTTCCTGGAAAAACTGTCAGGCTATTCGGTATACTGTCATTGATAATTTAGATTTAAAGAATCAAATCGCTGATCAATGTATTTTGGGATTTGCTCCGAACCAAAATGTTATTAAAAGTGCACCAGTATTGGTTATCCAAACTATCATTGCATCACGTTCCGGCTTCGAAAGGGATGGTTCTTACTCAACTGTCAAAGGTGATGGTTGGGAGATGTTCGACGCAGGAATATCAGCACAGACATTCTGTCTTTCAGCGTACAATGAAGGTCTTGGCACCTTGATTATGGGACTTTTCGACGAATCCAGGCTAATCGAGCTGGTCAACATTCCCGAAGGTCAGAAGGTAATATCATTGATTGCACTAGGGTACCCGGACGAAACACCCACAATGCCAAAACGAAAAGATGTTAGCCAAATTCTAACTTTTGTGTGACTCAAATCCAATTAAATAAGCTTGCGCAATAAAAATAAAGGAGCTGATGCAACTCGTATTTTGAGATGCATCAGCTCCTTCAATTTTACACAAGCTATCTCACTGGTTTGTACCTCTTCATTATGCTTTCAGCTGCCTTAATGCCGTCAACTGCAGCTGAAACTATGCCGCCCGCATAGCCTGCACCTTCCCCTGCAAGGTAAAGGCCTTCGCAGGATATGCTCTGAAGCTCATGGCTTCTTATGATCCTTACAGGTGCTGAGGTCCTTGTCTCCACTCCAGTGAGCACAGCGCCGTTTTCAGCGAAGCCCCTGACCTTTACGTTGAAGTCGGTTAGAGCCTCCCTCAGTCCCCTTGTAACCGGGGCCGGGAGGATGCCCCCAATGTCAGCGAAGCTCACAGAAGGCACATATGTGGGTGTCACCGCACCAAGGGCTGCTGAGACCTTCCCCTCTATGAAGTCTGTAACAAGCTGCACTGGTGCGGTATAATTTCCGCCGCCTGCCCTGAAGGCTTTCTCCTCTATCATCCTCTGGAACCTTATACCGTCAAGAGGATGGCTTCCGTAGTCGTCAGGAGTTACAGAAACAACAATTGCGGAATTGGCATTCCTGCCATCCCTCGCATGGTAGCTCATGCCATTCACAACCAGCCTTCCATCCTCGCTGGCAGCGGGTACCACGAAGCCGCCGGGGCACATGCAGAAGCTGTAGGCCCCCCTGCCGTCAGAAAGCTTCCTTGTCAGCTTGTATTCTGAAGCCCTGAGCCTTTCATGGCCTGCCCATTTCCCATACTGGTTACTGTCTATGAGTTCCTGCAGGTTCTCCACCCTGGCACCCACTGCCATGGACTTGGCTTCCATCTCTATCCCCTTATTGAACAGCATCTCATAGGTATCCCTGGCGCTGTGTCCTATGGCAAGGACAAGCGCCTCTACCGGCAAATCCTTTCCTGATACCCTTGCTGACCTGACTCTTCCGCCTTCCATACCGATATCTTCAAGCTTCTGCCTGAAGGTTATCTCCCCACCGAGGGACTCGATCTTCTTCCTCATGTTCCTTACCACATTCTTAAGGATATCTGTGCCCACATGCGGCTTTGACAGGTATGCTATCTCAGCAGGCGCGCCTGCTTCGATCAGTTCCGAAAGGACTTCCTTCACCCTCTGGTCCTTTATCCTCGTGGTAAGCTTTCCGTCAGAGAATGCACCGGCTCCGCCTTCACCGAACTGGATGTTGGATTCAGTGTCCAGCGGTCCCCCTGCCATGAATTCATCCACAGCCGCAGTCCTCTTGTCCACATCATCTCCACGCTCACATACAGACGGCTCGTATCCGTGCTTTGCAAGGGTCAGTGCGCAGAATATCCCGGCAGGCCCGAATCCCACTATAACCGGTCTTTCATCAAGGACCTCCGTCCCGTAGACTGCAGGAACCCTTGTTTCCTCGACATAAAGTGAAGCATCCCTGTTCCTTGCCCTCTGCAGCACCCTCTCATCATCATCTGTCTCAACCATGACACTGTAGGAAAGCCTGACCTCGCTTCCCCTTGCATCAATGGATTCCTTGAGTATCCGAAATGACAAGATATCCTGAGGTGACAGCCTCAGGGCCTTTGCCGCCTTTGACCTTAACGCCTCCCATGGCTCATCCAGGGAAAGCCCGATTGAATTGATCCTGATCATATTTCCTCCACAGAAAAAGCCCTCACGGGCTTCTTCTTCAGTTTTCTGCTATTCTTATCGTAACACTCACATTTTCAGGGTCGATCTTCTCAAGTACGATACCCTGCGGGAGCTTCA
The DNA here is from genome assembly GCF_000495435.3 of Youngiibacter fragilis 232.1. Classification (GTDB taxonomy): domain Bacteria; phylum Bacillota; class Clostridia; order Clostridiales; family Clostridiaceae; genus Youngiibacter; species Youngiibacter fragilis. The sequence continues at coordinate 9,228 of NZ_AXUN02000164.1, forward strand.
CCTTTGGAACAAGCTCATGCCCCCCCTCTTCAAGACCTGCAAGGTCAAGCTCTGCGAACAGGCTTCCCTCTGTAATGGCATCAAGCGCGCTCTGCGGTCCCCTCAAGGATAAGTTTATGCTTTCCGGCGTTACTTCGGCCTCGAGGCCTTCGCCCAGGTTGATCGTCCTTACCTCTGCCTTGAGGTCCTTTGTTCCCTGAACCTCAACAACCGCTGTAACCTCAACACCTGATTCTCCATCCACCACATAGATGCCATCCGGAACTGAAATTGGTACAATGAAGCTTCCGCTTGCTGTTATCCCCCTAAGGTTTATCTTATCGGTGTCAATCCTTGCTATTGTCCCAAGAAGGTCAGAAGGCCCTGCTATGACAATTGACTGCTTGACAGGAGTTAGGGATATGAGGCTTAATCCTTCGCTTATGGTACCTGTTGTTACAGGATTAAGGGTTACGCTCTTTGTCTCGTACACTTTTGCTGAAAACTGCACAGACCTTGGAGTCGCCTCCACATACTGGACAATGCTTCCACCTTCATCCACAGGGATAAGGTCAACAGGCAGATTAAGCTCTTCTGTCAGGCCTTCGCTGGTTCCCCTGACTATCATCTTCATTACCTTCTCAACGTACTCAGAAGGGCCCTTGATCTTTACCGTCGAAGGATTGACCGATGACGGTGCAGCAAAGTAGCCTCCAGCTGCCTTGACAATGTACTCGCTGCTTACCTGGACTTCCTTCTCAACCAGGTCATCGAGCCGGATAGTTGCCTTAAGGCCCCTGCTCTTGGTTATGTCCACATTTTGCGGATAAAGTGTAATATCTATGGGAAGCTCATTGATTCCCTTGACAAGGTCATATCCGCCCATGTCCACCTCCACCCTGAAGTCAGTGGGAAGCGCCCGGTATACTGTAGATGCAGGTCCTGTGATCGACAGGTTTACTGTTACTGTCTGTCCCGGCACGAGCACAAGTGACTGGTCAGCGAGACTTTCCGTATTAACGAGCCTGACACCAACATTGTTTATCCTGACTGTCTTGGTGGGATTCTCAACGTTAGTCAGATATATCCAGAGGGCGAATGACATGATGAGGGAAATCACTTTGATCAGGATGTCGTTTTCTTTGTTCTTAGCCATTCCCTGACCCTCCCTCTTATCGATTCGTCCTTTCCTTCCTCCTTCTTCAATATCTTGGTGAGTATGGCCTGAAGCCTCTCCCTGTCGTAGTTCCTTACAAGCTTTCCATTGACCGCGAGACTTATGGTCCCTGTTTCCTCAGACACTACCAGCACCACTGCATCAGATACCTCACTTAGGCCTATTGCAGCCCTGTGCCTTGTCCCCAGCTTCTTGCTGATCTCCTGGCTTCCTGTAAGCGGCAGCACACATCCTGAGGCCAGTATCCTGTTCATCCTTATGATCGTGGCTCCGTCATGGAGCGGAGTATTGGGTACGAATATGTTCTCCAGAAGGCTTGCAGAAACAACTGCATCGACTATTGTGCCAGAGCCGAGTATCTCACCTAGGCCTGTGGTCCTTTCGATGACTATGAGCGCTCCTGTCTTCGATTCTGACATGTTGTCCACAGCAGTGGTGATTTCCCTGATTACCTTCTCAATGGATTCATCCTGCCTGGGGACTCCCCTTTCCGTGAAGGTTGACCTTCCGATATGCTCGAGTACCCTCCTTATTTCAGGCTGGAATATTATGATTATCGACAGTACGCCGATTGTAATGGTCTTCGAGATAATGGTGTATACCATGGTAAGGTTAAGTATGAAGCTGACGGGTATCAGGAGAAGTATGAGAAGGATGCCCTTAAGCAGCTGCTCAGCCCTGGTCTCCTTGATTATCTTATATGCCCTATATATCAGGTAGGCAACCACAAGGATGTCTATTGCCGATGTAACATTGATGTTCTTTACAGTATTAAGTATCACATTCAGATTTTCCAAGCTGCCACCTCCCCGGTAAAAAAGTATACAAATAAATTATACATTATTTGATTCCCGTTTGCTCCATTTTGGAAGAAAGTTAAGGCAATGATTAGAAAATTAAGGTAAAAAAACAAGCTGCGCATCTTACGCAGCCTGTTAGATTCCATATCCTATCTGTTCCTTGTTATGAATCCCTCAAGGTCTGACTTTGGCCTGAAGCCTATCATCTGGTCCACAAGGTCTCCGTTTCTGAAGGCAAGGAGCGTCGGTATGCTTCCGACCCTATACCTTGAAGCCAGCTGCGGGTTGTTGTCAACATTGACCTTAAGGAACTTCACATCGTCGTTCTCCCTGTCAAGCTCTTCAAAAAGAGGTGCCAGCATCTTGCAGGGCCCGCACCACGGTGCCCAGAAATCAACAAGAACCAGGTCCTCTGTGCTTGAAAGCTCATCAGCGAATTCTACATGGCTTACATCATTTATCATCATACTACCTCCGGATTTTTCTCATGTCATCATTATACATGACTTGATAACTTTGTGAACCCCAAAGATTTTTCCAAAGTACCATCACTTTCCCTCAGGAGCCCTCTACATCAACGATTAGAATATTTCCGCCCCTTGACCCCACTGTAAAGTCGAGCCTGAACTCACGGTTACCCAGAAGCTCCCCAGAAGTCCTGAATATGGCAGCACCTGTCACACCCTGGTAATCACGGAATTCCCTGAACATAATACCAGTGATCCTTGAGACTGGCTCGCCTTCCGTAAGCATTAGAAACTTGTCATAAGCCTCAGGAGTCATATGACCGCTTATTGTCTCGAGACTCCCGCCCTTCCATCGGACTATGAAATCGCTTAGGAAATCCTGCCTTGATGATACGAGCTCCCTTCTCGACATGCCTGTCATTACAAGTGGTACCGTAACCAGTAGCAGGAATGCCGCAATGATAAGCAATGTCCTGGTGTTCTTCGACAATCCCGGACTTTTCCTGCCGTTTTCAAGGAGTCCCGACATCATTTCCTCGCGGGATAAATACTCCCTGCAGGACGGGCAGGCTTCGGTGTGCTTAAGCACAGCCTCTTTTTCGGTCTTGCTGAGGTCCGCTCCCCTGTATGCAGTTATTTGCTGTCTGGCTGACACGCAATCCACAAGATCACCTCAAAATCATTCATCATTATGATGATAAGTCATATTTAGACAACATTCAACAAACGGCGCGAATTTTGTCAGGCCATAAAACATAAAAAATAGACACTGCAATCCTAAAATCGCACCGCCTTCATAAAACGTTTTCATAATATGCGTGGAACCGATCGAGTCGGTTCACTGTCAGCCTAGTTAATGTCAAGCCATTTCAACGCGTCAGCCTTCATGATCATGTCAATGGATTCTCCCGGGCAGTGACTTCTTTCGCCACCCTTTCTTACAAGCACATACCTGTTGTTCTTTGTCCTCATGAGAATCTCTTCATATCCGCAAGGATCACCGAAGGTTCCTGACGTCACCTTTTTAATAAGTGTCGCGTTGTCAAGGTTTGGTATCTTCTTTTCCGCCATAGTTCATCCCTCCTTTCAATCATAGCGATGCCCCTATTATACCATCAACATCAAAAAAACGAAAGCACCTTATATTGCAGCACTTGTAAACGTATACTACATGTATATGGAAAAGAGGTTTCTGCTATGAGAAACCTCCCTTCAAAGTCATACTATTCTTCGTTCATTATGAGCTGCTTGGCCCTCAGTATTGACGATGCGGACATCGAGAATTCATCAAGTCCGTACCTTACGAGCGTTGATATTGCAGTTTCATCCCCTGCCATCTCGCCGCACATTCCACACCACTTGCCCTGTGAATGAGCGCCGTCTATTGTCATCTTAATGAGCCTCAGCACTGCCGGATGCATCGGGTCGTAGAGGTAGGAGACCTTTTCGCTCATCCTGTCAGCTGCAAGAGTGTACTGTATGAGGTCGTTAGTTCCTATAGAGAAGAAATCAACATACTTTGCCAGTTCATCAGCCATTACAGCAGCGGCAGGTATCTCGATCATTATTCCCCACTCAACGTTTTCGCTGTATTCCTTGCCTTCAGCCTTGAGCTCGGCCTTGCATTCATCAACTATCTTCTTGGAATCAAGGAATTCGTCAAGTGACGAGATCATCGGGAACATTACCTTGAGGTTTCCGAATACGGATGCCCTAAGGAGCGCCCTGAGCTGTATCTTGAATATGTCGGTCCTGTCCAGGCATAGCCTTATTGCCCTGTAGCCAAGGAAAGGATTCATCTCCTCAGGCATCACGAGGTAAGGAAGCTTCTTGTCACCACCGATGTCAAGTGTCCTTATGACAACAGGCTTCTCTCCCATTTTCTCAAGGACGAACTTGTAGGACTCATACTGTTCATCCTCTGTCGGCATCTCTTCACGGTCCATATAGAGGAACTCAGTCCTGAAAAGACCTATTCCGTCTCCGCCGTTCTCGATAACCTTCAGGACATCCTCAGGCTTTCCAATGTTTCCTGCAACCTCTACCCTCTTTCCTGATTTGGTCCTGGTCTTGATATCCCTGAGCTTCATCAGCTCCTCTTTTTCCTTCTCGAATACAAGCTTGAGAGCCTTGTATTTCTCGATAGTCGCATCATCCGGATCTATTATGACAGTTCCTTCTATTCCGTCCACTATCAGCAGGTCTCCAGACCTGACAGCCTCGGTGATGTCTCCAAGCCCGACTACTGCAGGGATTTCAAGAGTCCTTGCCATAATTGCGCTGTGGGAGGTCTTTCCCCCGATGTTGGTAAGGAAGGCTGTAACCTTTGTCCTGTCAAGCTGAGCCGTATCGGATGGTGTGAGGTCATGTGCAATGACTATGGTATCAGGCTCGTCTATCTCAATCGTCTCATCGATTCCCGCCAGATTGTTCATGAGCCTCTTTGCTACGTCCTTGATGTCCGCTGCCCTCTCCCTCATGTACTCGTCTTCCATTGATTCGAATATGGCCACATATCCTGAAGTAACGTCATGTGTTGCCTTAAGTGAGTTTATGGAGTTGTTTTCGATTTCGCTTTCTATGGCTCCGATGAATTCAGGGTCATCAAACAGCATCAGATGGGCATCGAATACCTGTGCCTTCTCCTCGCCCAGATCAATAAGAGCTTTCTCCTTTATCTTGTGCAGCTGGTGCTTCGATTTGTCACAAGCTCTCCTAAGGATTTCCTTTTCAAGCGGTATGTCGCTAACTCTGGAATCACTGATTTTAAGCTCCACATGTTTCTTGATGTATGCTTTGCCGATTGCGTACCCCTTTGATGCGGCAATTCCTGTCTTCATCGATATTCCTCCTAATATTTTTCTGTTGTTGTATTGCATGGATTGAAAATCCAATCCATTTTACCATAAAAGCATATTGTTTGATACTGTGCCGTTTCAGCTGTTTCCCGTAAGATACCTGTCGATCTCCTGCCTTATGTAAGAGGCGACATCAGCATCCTTGTGCCTCTTCTCAGTGCTGCATCTGGAACGCTCAGAACCACAAATACAGCATTCCCTTGGAGCATATCCCATCTCAAGCCTTGATATCGGAAATTCCTCCTGACACTCATAGATGTCAATATCCGCGAAACGTCCAAGAGGATGACTCTCTTCAGTGAAAACAGCATTCTCCTTGTAGATGTGGGCATCACCCCTGACAACGAAAAGTATTTCCCGGGTAACCCCGGACTCGTAGGTCTCTTCAAATAGCAGCCTGCTTCCTAAAGTCCTCTTAAATGCCTTCTCAAGCTCTGAAAGGATGACCCCTTCCTCCGGGCTTCCCTTCATGGAAACTGGCAGGTCAGCCCTGAGTGCCACCACAGGCATCTGAAACATTTCATTCAGGCTTTCGATCCTTTTATCCTTGACCTTCCTGATGTAGATTAGTGGCGAGGCTGAACCTTCCATGACCTTCATGCTTCTCTTTTCATTTTCCAAATTAGCTCTTTCCCTTCTTCGCTCTCCAGGTATTTGACCGTATTCTCAGGTATCATCCCATAGGCTTCCACGATCCTGTCCTCAGTGAGGAACTTCCTCACCACCGACGCGCTGACGGGAACGCCGTTTAGCTCCAGCCTTTCTACAGTCCTTGATTCCAATGAGCTTTTTTTCATAAGTTCCCTGAGTTTGCTGTTGTAGACTTCAGTGACTTCATCCGTAGGCTCGGATCCGAAGAATCTGACATCTATTTCCAGGTCTCTGGCTATCTTGTCTATGAAAAGGCCACCGTCCAATCCGGTATAGACATCCAGCATTTCATCACGCTTCTTGATGAAGTACGTCGGGAAAGTCGCCTTTGATATGATGTAGGGTCCTCCCATGAGGACATGGACATTTGGAAATTCCTTGAGCTCGTTCTTTACTATCCTGTACCTGTCCTCGAATGGGAACAGCGAACTGTCCTCCTGGACCACGAATACAAGCAGGTCGGAAACCTCTTTTGATGCGGTCTCGACAAGATACCTGTGACCGTTCGTCATAGGGTTGCAGTTCATGACCACGGCGCCTCTTTTGCCTTCCTTTTTCGGAATCTTCTTCTGGATCCTTGAAATCCAGTTGGAATAGCTTCCGAAACCACCCTCCATGAGGCACGCCCTCTCGGTGTTGTACACAAGTACCATACCCAGAGCCGCAAATATCAGGATGTTCTCAGGAGTTGTGAACGCAAAGTAGGATACATATCCCTTATCAGAAAGATACTGCACAAGCCCGTTGAAGATAAGGCGTGCAAGCCCTTCATGCTGATGGTCAGCATGCACGAAGAAATACTTCAGCGTATTGCCCTCCGCCGATCCGGTCGCCACTATGGCACCTTCGTGCCTTACAACCATCGTAAGGTCGCACCTTGAGTAGACCACATCGAAAGACTTCAGGAAATCGCTGACTTCCTCAAATTCAGTTTTGTCATTGATGTTGACTTCTTCTGCGAAATAAATCATTTTCACCACCAGATTTGCAGCAGTTTGATCGGAAATGAGTTCAGCCCTTTCCAACTAAAAAAGCAGGAATACGGACTTCATCCCTCTAATTATATCACAGCAGCCGTACAATGTTGCAAAAAGGAAATGTAACTAAACTGCTAACACTGCAAATTTTCAAAGCCTGCAAATGAAACATAGAAACCACTCCATGAATTTAAGTAATGCCAATCATCAGGATACCTTGTCCCAGATAAATGTCAATTCATCTGACTCATGCACAACAGACAATCAGGATATCATCGCCCTAAAATTATCACATAATCATAATTAAGTATATCGTAATTAAGTATATTATGATTTACTTAATCAGTCACATGTTACCGCGCTATCCTCATGGATGCCAACTGCATTTAGTTCTTCATAAATTCAAAAGTGCTGGCTATCATCCACCAGCACCCTCATCCTATTCCATACAATTATCCTTCAATGCCACTTTACTCTGAGCAAAACCGCCTTGAATCCAGAAATTTCTATTAACGTGAAAATTTAAGTTCCATCAGTTCCTATTCCAGAGACTTGAGGTAAGCAGCCCTTCCGGTCTCATAAAGGTCTTCGCCCCTAGAATCTATTATTACAGTAGCTGGGAAATCAACGACCTCGAACTCCCTTATTGCTTCGGGTCCCAGTTCCTCGTAGGCTATGACCCTTGAAGCTGCTATGGTCTTCTTGATAAGTGCTCCAGCTCCTCCAATGGCAGCAAAGTACACTGCACCATGCTCCCTTATCTTGGCCTTTACCTCTTCGTTCCTCTCGCCCTTCCCTATCATACCGAGAAGGCCAAGGTCAAGAAGCCTTGGAGTGTAGGCATCCATCCTGAGGCTTGTGGTTGGTCCTGCTGAGCCTACAGGCTCGCCTGGCCGTTCCGGTGTCGGTCCCACATAGTATATCGCAGCCCCTTTGATGTCAAACGGAAGCTCTCCGCCATTGTCAAGAAGCTCAATCATCTTCTTGTGAGCAGCATCCCTTGCGGCATACAGCTTTCCTGATATCAGGACATTGTCTCCGGGCTTCAGGCTTTCAAGCGACTCCCTTGTGAATGGGGCAGTAATCCTTATGTCCATTACAGGATCACCTCCTTGTGCCTTGTGGCATGGCAGTTTATGTTCACAGCCACCGGAAGCCCTGCTATATGGGTCGGGAAGGTCTCGATAGCTACCTTAAGCGCCGTTGTCCTTCCTCCGAAGCCCTGTGGGCCTATACCGAGGCTGTTAATCTTCTCAAGGAGCTCGTTCTCCAGGTCACAGTAGAAAGGTTCAGGATTGCACTCATCAAGGCTCCTCATGAGGGCTTTCTTTGCAATATAGGTCACCTTATCGAATGAACCGCCAATTCCGACACCGACAACCAGCGGAGGGCATGCATTAGGACCTGCCAGCTCGACTGTCTCGATGACGAAGTCCTTGACACCCTGAAGCCCGTCAGATGGCTTCAGCATCTTTAACCTCGACATGTTCTCAGAGCCAAAGCCCTTTGGAGCCACCATGATCCTTAGCCTGTCTCCAGGTACTATGCTGTAGTGTATTATCCCAGGTGTGTTGTCACCTGTGTTCTTTCTCGCAAGAGGGTCCCCTACAACTGATTTCCTGAGAAGTCCGTCCTTGTAGCCTTCCCTTATGCCCTGGTTTATGGCGTCATCGAGGCCTCCGCCTGCTATATGGACCTCCTGACCTATCTCCACGAATACCACCGCCATTCCCGTATCCTGGCACATGGGCACATTCTCGGTATCCGCAATCTCAGCATTTTCTATTATCCTGCCCAAAGTGTCAGTTGCAAGCAGCCACTTCTCATTCTCCTTGCTCTTCCTAAGTGCATCAGCGACATCCTTTGGCAGATGGTAGTTAGCTTCCATTACAAGCCTTCTGACCTCAGACGTGACCAGACCGGCATCAATTTCCTTCATAAGGCACCTCCTGATTTCTCCCATGATTATACTATAACGCTTCCTGTTTTTACACAGGACAGAGTAAAGCCGGCTGCAAAATCTGCAGCCGGCTTGAACTATCTTCTTCTTCCAGCCAGGGCAAGAACCCTGTTCATCTCGTTGTTGACTATCATATAGCCCTCGTCGAAGCCCATGCCGGGCTTAGCCAGAGTCTGCCTTGCACCGCAGGCCATGGCTATGTTCACGCATATTTCAGCGCTCCTGTTGGTCTCGTTGCAGGTGCCTCCCAGATATGCTCCTATACCCTTTTCCTTGCAGTAGAGGATCGCCTTGATGGAGTTGTTTACGCCGCCAAGGTCGGGAGTCTTCACCTGAATCATGTGCCCCGCACGGTTATCAGCGAAATAGATAACATCCTCATAGGTATTGCACCATTCATCAGCTACCAGCTCCACGTTTATGCCACGCTGGTCAAGGAGCGCGGTGAGGTCCCTTAAGGCCTCCATCTGTTCCTTCCTGCCGCCTCTGTCCATCGGACCTTCGATCCTGAGCTTGAATGGGCTTGCAGCCTCCTCAAGGGTCTTCAGGTAGTCAGCCATCTTATCCATATCCTGGTTGAAGAGCATCCCTATCGTGCCATAGACATCAATGTGGAATATGGGGCTGTACTCTTCCTCCTCCCTGTGCAGGAGAACCCTGTCCCTCAGCCACTCTATGTAGGCCTTTAGTATTTCACCATGCCTTCCGAGCTTCTCGTCAATGTTGTTTATTAGTGCATGGGGCATGACGTCAGCACCCTTGATTATCATCTTATCGGCATTGGTGTATCTGTCGTCTCCGCTCTGGGCAAATATGGGTATCCTTCTCAGCTCGACGCCAGTGGAATATTCTTCCTTTACCACCTCTGCCATTGTGATCCTTCTGCTCCTTGAGGCAGCATCAAGAAGCGCCTGGGTGACACCGTACCTTACAGCGGTATGGAGTCTCTTCCCATCGATCTCAATGGAGTCTATCTCGTCCGCAAGCTCCCTGAATGATGAGGCATCCCTGTGCAGCAGCCTTTCCCTAACCTGGCCTTCAATTATGGGTATGAAGTCCTGTGCGATGAACAACGGGTCCCTTCCGCCGGCCCCTGAATACTGGACCGCAGCGCAGTCTCCGTAGGCAACCTCACCATTTTCTAGTATCAGCATCACTGATATGCTTTCCCCCGGGACCCTTATGCTTCTGAATCCATCTGTTGCAGGATCCCCTGTATATATGAACCCATCATGTCCGGCTCCGCTGACAATAGCCTTCTGGTCATCGAAATAGAATCCGGTCTTTCCTTCTGAACATATTAAGTCTGCGATCCTCATTTTTCTCCATCCTCCGGTCTTCCTATCAGCATTCCCTTACCCACTGCAAATATGTCATCCACAGTCATCTGGAATCCGACCTTCCTGTGTTCATAGTTTCCCCTCTCCTCAAGCTTCGCCTTGTTGAAGTCCAGAAGCTCCTTGGTGAGAGGAACGTTCCCGGCATTCAGGTACCTGACTGCCCCTGTATTGTCCCTTGCAGGCATCATCTTGCCATAATTGTACTTTGATGGCGCAAACGGTACATCTATAAGGCCGAGCCTGAAGCCTTCCACGGTCCCTCTAGCAAGGTCACCCTTCCCCACTTCGAGTACCTTCTCTATCATGCAGGCAGTCTCAGCCTTTATGATCGTAATCTCATCAGCAAGCTCCGTGCTCATGGGCATCCTCTGCCCCTTCAGCATGTTGAGGGTCATCTTCGTATCCCTTATCCCCTGTGCGTTTGCTTCCTTGGTGGGTATTCCGAGAGCCTCATGGGGAGTCTTTACTATGACCTTGGTCGCACCGGCAAGCGCAGCAGCAGTTGAACCCAGTGATATGACTCCGAATGCCTTGGCTTCATCCTCCGGGAATCCACCCATCCATTGATGGAACACAGTCGTGACGTACACCCCTTCATACCCGAACCTCTTCAGGTACTCATCGGTCTGGCTCTCCAGTGCCCTTATTGCAGCTATGTCCTGAAGAAGGTTACCACACTGGCCATAGCCTACTGTGATGTTCTTCACTCCCTGCTCCGCAGCGAGAAGAGCCTCGATGACCGCCACCGCATTTGATGTTGATGGTGGTACCAGCGTCCCTGTAAGGGGTCCGAAGGGTTCCCTGTTGAGCTCAATCCCTCTCTCCTCGTAGTACCCGACAAGCCTGTCGCAATACTGCCAGTCAGTTATGGTCTTCTCCATTGAAACGCTCTTGGCATAGGGTATGTTGTAGCTTATGCCGCCGCCTTCGTTCGAGGTCCAGCCCGAAGCATGGATTATCTCGGAAAGGAGCCTCGCATCCGGAGTACCATGCCTTGCCTGAAGCGGCACGTGGATTGCCTCGAACACCCTCCTGCAGCCTGCCACTCCGTGGTTCACCGCAGGGAATCCATTAAGCATGGACCTTCCGAGCCTTATGGATTCCTCGATACCCACCTGGCATTCAGCATATCTGTTCTGCCTGGTATAGGAATCTATGGTTGATGGCAGAAGGTCAGCTCCCCCTTCCTTCTCAAGATGCAGGAGAAGCTCTATGTGGTCTTCGATAAGGGCGACTCCGGCCCTTGGCTGAGCCAGTGTTACCCCTTCTTCTTTGGCTTTCCTCAGCTTTTTAGCCACGTTCTTTTCGTCAGGCACCTTTTTGAGGTATTCCACAGCCTCATCCAGGTCCACATCTTTTCCGGTCGGCCAGTGCGTCAGCACATCCGACCTTATACCCATGAATTCTTCCTCTGTAAGTTTCCTGTTCCTTAGATTCATATCCCACTCCTAACAGCTGACCATATATTTCTTCAGCATCCTTAACGCTTTTTCACTGTCTATCATTGCAAGCAGGCCCATGGCTGACAGGATGTATTCCCTGTCATAGAGGAATTTGGGATGCCTCGGTTTGAGCGAATCAGGGTCATCCATCGTAAATACCGAAGATTTGAGGATCTCTCCTGGATTCCTGCTGTATACGATGATCCCTCCGGTCCCGATGACATAGGGAAGTTCTGAAAGGTCCTTCCCCTCCTGGGCGAACATCATCCCAAGAGGCGAATATATGGCGGTGACCGTTCCCGCATGTCTCTTCATTGACATGTCGCAGCATATCCTGGCCATTCCCTCGTCAAACAGGATATCAGACTCTTCAACCGATACGAAGGCCGTATTGTCATGCCGCCTTGAAAATTCCTTTTCAAAGTCGTACTTCCCCTCGTCAAGATATTTCCTGACAAGCCTTCTTCCAGCGGCTTCGTAAAGCGACATGGCAGAATATCTCATCCCCAGGTCACCCTCAACCGTCCTTTTTGACATAGGCTCCTCAAGTCCGCGCAAAATAACAGAGGGCTTGCTCGGCGCCCCTTCGGCAATGGTGTGGACGTCTGTCGTCGCACCGCCAATGTCGATTATCGCAAGGTCGCCTATACCCTCCATATCCCTGGTACCCATGGAAAGGACCTCCGCTGCCTTTAGGACCGCAGCCGGAGTCGGCATCAGTATGCCGCTTATCATGCCTTCCATTCCTGACATCCCCTTGGCCTTCACTATCCTCTTCATGAAGATGGTCCTGATGGTCTCCCTGGCAGGAAGAACATTGATGTCGTTAAGGCTCGGCATGACATTTTCCGTTATATGGTAATCTATGGCATCTTCAAAGATATCCCTTATCTCATCCACCGCGCTCTTGTTGCCTGCTACAACAACCGGTACATCTATTTCAAACTCCCTGATCATCTTCGCGTTATGGAGGATGACCTCAGAATTTCCACCGTTGGTGCCGCCAGCAAGCAGTATCATGTCAGCATTGGACCCTTTGATCTCCCGCATCTCGTCCTTGTTGAGCCTGAAGCTGTAGACCCTTGTGACCCTGGCACCTGCGCCGAGTGCCGCCCTCTTGGCAGCTTCAGCCGTAAGCTCAGGCACCAGCCCTATGGCGATTATCTTCAGTCCTCCGGCCGCAGATGAGCATGCAAGCCTCTTTATGTAGTTAAGCTCCCCTGTCTTACCCTCAAGTTCCTTCATCGCATTGAGATAGCCTTCCCGGACATCTGTCTCAACCGTGGTATATGCCTTTCCGGTTGCAATCACCTCGTCGGCATTCGCATCAACAGCAGTGAGCTTTGTGTATGTGCTTCCAAAATCGATGAAGAGATACGCATCCCTCATGCTATGCCCCTATCGCTTCTTCTGTAACTCCCAGGTCCTCCCTGAGGTCATGGATAGCTGTATCGACAGTCGTTCCGGGAGGATATACCCTGTCGAAGCCCATGGCCTCAAACCTTGCCTTTACCTCGCTGAAGTCCTGCTTTCCAACCACTATGTTCCCTCCGACATACAGGAGGATATCCTTAAGGCCTGCCTCGTCGCATTTCTCCCTCATTCCCCTGCAGTCGATCTCGCCATGGCCATAAAGCGATGACACCATGATAACCTGCGCGTCCGTTTCGATTGCAGCATTGATGAAATCCTCCTGAGGTGAAAGGACACCAATGTTGACAACATTGAACCCTGCCTCCGTAAGGGAATAATCAAGGATCTTGTTACCGACTGCATGACAGTCAGAGCCTATTACTCCAAGTACTATTGTCTTCTTTTCCATTTCAATCGCTCCTTCTGCCTACATCAGGCTCTGTTCTGTAAGTCTGCTCTTCAGGGCCTTTACCGAGCCCTCATCCAGGTTATACTGGAACTCTATGATTTCCTTGCCATCTGCGTTGTATTTTTCAATGTCCTTCATCCTGCCCGGAGATACTATGAGAACCTCATTCTCTTCCACTAGCCTCTTAACCTCTTCCTCGTCCCTGGTGTTTGAAAATTCTATGGAGAGGTACCCGAGTCCTGCAGACTCAAGGGCCTGCCTGGTCTTCTGCATGAACTGGTCAGATATGCAGAGGAATCCGAATCTCATGCTGTCCGGGTATCTCGCTATCCTGACTATGGTCTCGAGGTCAGGATTTATAGCTATCCCAAGGACTTCCTTCCCGAAATCTCCAACAAGCTCCACCACTTCCCTTACATGGTTGAAGGTGGCTATCACCACGCTCGCTTCCCGGAGTTTCCTTGCAGTATCTTCGTCCATGGACTCCAGGTCTGAGATAGTAAGTGGCTGACATGGGATCCTTGTAAGCTCCGTGAGCTCCTTCGCGAAGAATTTCGCCTGCTCGATGTTGCACTCCAGGAACACTGACCTCGCTCCGGACAATCCGCTTGCCCTTACCCTGATCCTGTCCTCAAGCATACCTGAAAGGCTCTTGTCGTCTACACCCAGGGCGGCAGCCTCATCTATCGCCTGGTCAAGCAGCCTGTGAAGGTTCAAGTACCTGTCCCTTCCATATCCTGCGGCATCATCGGACACGAAGGTCCCCTTGCCCTGCCTGGATGTCAGAAGGCCTGAAGCCTCAAGCTCCCTGTATGCCGAGCTGACGGTATTCCTGCTAACACCAAGCTCCAGTGAAAGGTCCCTTTCAGCCGGCATCCTGTAGCCTGCTTCAAGCTCCCTCTTCCTTATCAGCTCGGAAACCTGGTCGTATAGCTGCTTATAAAGCGGTTTGCCATTGTTCTTGTTCAGGGTAATGTCCAAATCATTCACCTATTTCCTGACAGTCTTCGTCTCTATTCACCATAATATTAACACATTGGACGCATGTTGCAAGTGTTTTTTAGTCCATTAGAGTCCAATTTCATAATATCTACCTGTTATTCTGTGAATATTATGAGTCCATTAGAGTCCAATTTGATCATTTTTGAATATTAGGAAAAGGCATCCTTCATAATGTAATCGTATTTATTGAAAAACAAAGAAAAAGCTGCAGGAAATGAAATTTCCTGCAGCCATATATTCATGCGCTATTTTTACAAATTTAACATATTTATAAGCAAACTCTCATAATTATCCATCTTTCTTATGAGCTTCACTGACCCGTCTGCCTTGATAAGGACCTCGGCAGGCTTAAGCCTGTTGTTGTAGTTTGAGCTCATTGAGAATCCATAGGCTCCTGCATCCATCACTCCAAGGGTATCACCGGTCTTGATCTCCGGCAGAAGCCTTCCCTTTGCCATGATGTCCCCTGATTCACAGATATTTCCGACAACAGTCTGCTCGAACACCTCACCCAGGGCCCTTCCGTCATTGGGATATACCTCAATGTCGTGATGGCTGTCATACATCATCGGCCTTGCCAGTACGTTGAAGCCAAGGTCAGTACCTACATAGGTTGTACCTGCATTATCCTTTACTGCATGGACAGTTCCAAGCAGTATGGAAGATTCAGCCACGACATACCTGCCAGGCTCTATCTTGAACAGAGGAGTCTCGCCGGTCTCTGCCATCCATGCCTTCAGCACCTCTGTGAATTCATCCTTTAATGACGCTATGTCTAGAGGCTCCTGTCCGCTTTGCTTCTTGTAGGGTATTCCGAAGCCGCCGCCGAAGTCAATTATCTTCAGTCCCTTGAAGCTCTTTGCAATCTCAAGCAGATTCTTTACCGCAGCTATGAACGGGTCCTTCTCCATATAGAGAGAGCCTATGTGCTGGTTGATTCCTATGAGGGTGGTCTTGTTCCTGGCAAGGATCTCCTTGACCTTGTCAATGTCATCCATGGAAACGCCGAACTTGGTCTTCTTTCCGCCGGTCACTACCTTCTCGCTGTGTCCTGCTCCGACACCCGGATTGAACCTGATGGCAACTTCAAGGCCGTCAGCGATCCTTCCGAACTGGTCAAGCTGGTCAAGTGAGTCAACACTCACTATAATCCCCCTGTCCAGTGCAAACTTCATCTCTTCAGAGCTTACATTGTTTGCCACATAGAATATCTTCTCATGCTCAAAACCTGCAGCCTCGAGTGCAAGTATCTCCCCTGGCGACATGGCATCAGCGTAGAGTCCCTCCTCGTGGATGATCCGAAGAAGGCTGACATTCGAATTTGCCTTGACTGAATAGTTGGACTGGAAGTTCGGAAGGTCAGCAAGGTTCTTCATGTCCCTTGCCTTCTGCCTGAGGATCTCCTCACTGTATACGTAAAGGGGGCTTCCGAACTTAGCCAGAAGCTCCTTAGGGTCATTCCCCTTATAAAAACCTGTTGTCTGTGAATAATATGCCATATTCTACCTCCTGGCCACGATACCCGACTACAGGGCGTAAAGCCCCTGTTCCCGTTGAAACTTAATGTATTTGATTTTATCATGATTTTTTCCGCATGAAAAGCATATTGGATATTTTCAGGAAAAAAATCAGTAAATATGCACACAAAGTGATTAGCTGATTTTTCCCGCTGCCATGGGCAACCCACACGGTTGTGATATATAATTTAGGTATTGATGACAGTAGATAAGGGAGTGATTGGGTTGAAGGAAATAGATATACGGGAATTGGGCTTCAGGATAGGAAATGCGGAGGACAGGGATGCAGGTACAGGAGTCACAGTTATCATCTGCGAGGATGGTGCGGTACCGGGTGTCGATGTCAGGGGAGGTGCCCCGGGAACAAGGGAAACAGACCTCATAGATTCCCGTGAAATGGTGGAGAAGGTCCACAGCGTAGTGCTTGCAGGAGGCAGCGCCTTCGGACTTGACGCCTCCTCCGGCGTCATGAGGTTCCTGGAGGAAAAGGGCATAGGCTTCGACACCGGTGTCGTAAAGGTCCCGATAGTAACGTCTGCAGTACTTTTCGACCTTGCGTACAGGTCAGCTGTAAAAAGGCCTGACCTCGCGATGGGGTATGAGGCTTGCCTTAATGCATATCCAGGCAACTACGAGGACGGCTCCAGAGGCGCCGGAACCGGTGCAACGGTAGGCAAGGTCATGGGACCTCAGAACGCCATGAAGAGCGGCATAGGCTCAGCAGCCTATGAGGTTGGAAGCGTAAGGCTAGGGGCTATCGTAGCTGTCAATGCCTTCGGGAGCGTATATGACGATGGCAAGCTCATGGCAGGGCCAAGGGTCGCAGGATTCCCGGTATCCACCGAAGACCTTATGATAAGGGGTATGGAAGCGAAGTTCAGGGGAAATACCACAATTGGCTGCATACTGACCAATGCGAAGCTTACAAAATCACAGGCGAACAAGCTTGCAACAATGGGCCAGGACGGCTTTGCCAGGGCCATAAGGCCAGTCCATACCATGGTTGACGGCGATACCCTGTTCGTCATGGCAAACGGCAGCGAGGAAACTGACCTCAGCTTTCTCGGTACCCTTGCCGCAAAGGCTGTGGAGAAGGCCATAGTCGAAGCGGTAAGGAAGGCAGACAACCTCGGTGACGACATTCTGACCTGTTCGCAGGTCAATTCAGTAAAACTTAAGCATGGTCTTGATACGTTCTAGAACTGAAAGGACGCAGCCGAATTTCCATAGGGCTGCGTCCTCTTTCTATCTTATCTTTATGTATTTCCACTTTCCGGTCCTGAACCTGGTTATCACGAAGAACCATCTGACAAGCTGGTCCACAAGGACAGCCGCCCAGGCACCTGTCAGTCCCATGCCTAAATTGTTCACAAGCACATAGGCTATTATCAGCCTGAAAGGGAGTGCGCCTATGAAGGTAGCAAGCAGCGGCCAGAACGTGTCGCCTGCGCCTCTCAGTGCTCCGGCTAGGATAAGCTGTGAAGACTGGAAAGGCTGCACAAGCGCGATTATCCTCAGAGCGCCTGAGGCATTCCTGATGATCTCAGGGTCAGCCGAATAAAGTGACACGATCTGCTCAGCGAAGAAGAAAAATGCAGCCGCAATCAGTGATGATACTATAGAACCCATTCTTCTGGTCTCTTTGGCATATTCCTCCGCCTTGGAAGGATTTCCTGCACCCAGTGACCTTCCTACGAGCGATGATGCGGCGATACCGAAGCCCTGACCCGGTTGGAACGAAAGCCCCAGGATACTTAAGGCTATCTGATGGGCTGCATATACCACAGTGCCAAGTCCGGTAACAATCTTAACAAATATCAGTATGGCAACCCTTAAGGCCAGCGATTCAAGCGAAGCCGGAACCCCTATCTTGACAAGGTTAGTCATTATGTCACGGTTGAACCTGAACCTGTTCCTGAAGTTGAGTCTCACCACACTATCACCCTTCAGGACAAATGCCAGGAGCAGCATGCTTGCTATGATATTTGAGAGCGCTGTGGAAATCCCGGCTCCTGTGATGCCAAGCCTTGGCGCCCCAAAAAGTCCGTAGATCAGTGTTGCGTTTCCTATGACATTAAGGAAATTGACCAGGATGTTGATCTTCATGGGAACCTTAGTCTGCCCCACTCCGCGAAGAGCCGCGGTTATCGACATGTTGAAGGACTGGAAGATGAAACCGACCATTATGATCCTGAAATACAGGTTGCCTATGCCGATGACATCCTGCCCAGCGCCCATGAACTGCATGATCTGATTCGAAAATACTATTCCAAGAGCTCCCAAGGGTATTCCAAGTCCCAGAAGGTTCAGTATTATGGTGTGCTTAAGCGTGCTCTCGATCCTGTCCTTCCTGCCTGATCCCAGATACCTAGCAATCATGGCCGTCCCGCCTACGTTCAGAGCCTGTACGAGGGAAAGCCCAACGAACATCGGCTGGTTGGTTATTCCGACAGCAGCCACCGATGCCGCAGCCTCTCCCAGGTTCGAAAGCCTCCCCAGCATGATCATGTCCACCATACCGAAAAGTGTCCCCATGATGAGTTCCAGAACTATAGGCCATGACAGCCTTATTATATCGGCCTTCACTGGATTCTTGATGTACGCGTATATATTGAATTTTCCTCTGCCCTTACTTTTGGTCTCTTCCATCTCTACTAACCATCACTTTCTTATCACATAACAAAAATTATAACATAAATTAAACCTGACAAAAAAATAACTTAACTTAAAAGAGGCCTTGCGGCCTCTGCGGATCATGTTCCAATCCTACTCTGCAACTTTTACAGCAGGATATCCAAATTCCGGATAAAGGAACAGAAGTTCATTGATTTTTTCCCTGTCTGCCTTGTACCATGTTTTCCCTACCCTTATCATGTCATCCTGGACAAGGATGTCCAACGGCTCATCAGCTTTGACCCGGACCTTCATCGCCCACTCCTCGGGATTTCCTCCCAGCGGGGAATATCTCAGGTCTATTGAATTGAAGACCTTGATGAATCTCCTAAGGTCATCCGCACCGGTGACATGCTTCTCCACATCACCGGAAGCACTGATTGTCATTGTCAAGGAAGCTGCTTCTTCAGCCTTCAGCTCCGGAGTGACGATGTTTCTGAACATGACATAAGCGACAGCTATCAGCGAGACAAGAAGAAAAGAATTGATAATATTCAGCTGCCATCTCTTCAAATACATCACCCCCAATATTTATATATGTATATAGCATATACCAGCTTTGTTACCTGGACCTTAATTTTCTTTGAACATTCTGCCAAAAAAATGGACCGCTTCCAGCGGCCCTTGGTATCATCTATTCTTCATATCTTCCCAATACAGCCTCAGCTACATTGTTCGCATGGTCTCCTACCCTTTCCATGTTGGATATCAGGTCAAGGAAGAGTATTCCTGCTATTGGTGTGCATTTCCCATGGTTAAGCCTTCTGATATGAGTTTCCCTGTACTCCTTCTCAAGCTCGTCAATGCGCTTCTCGACCCTTATCATTGTCTCAGCACGCTTCTTGTCATTGTTCTTGTAGCTTTCGATTGCAATGTTCAGGGCGTCTATGCAATACGTGAACATGGATTTGAGCTCTTCGACCGCATCCTCAGTCATTTCGACTCCCTTCCTGATCTTTTCCTGGGCAAGCTCCATTATGTTCTCAGAATGGTCGCCTATCCTTTCGATATCGTTCAGGACATGGTAGGTAGATGCAATCCTTCCGAACTCATTGATGTCAATATCGCTTGATGAGAGCTCCACGAGGAAGTTCGTGATACCTTCATTAAGCTCGTTGATGGTCCTCTCGTTGCCGAATATCCTCTCAGCGTTCGATTCGTCGCTCTCAAGGAATGCCTCGAAGGAAAGCTTGAAGTTTTCCTTTGCGATCTCAGCCATCCTTACAGTCTCGTTGATTACCTGCCCTTCAGCAATGGAAGGTGTCTGGAGAAGTCTCTTGTCCAGTCTGTCAGTAACTGAAACCCTTACCTCGTCCGGTCCGATGATCTTGTTGGCGGCTGCTATGAGAATGTTCGAGAACGGCAGAAGGATTATTGTATTCAGCACATTGAACATGATATGCAGATCTGCGATCTGCATCATTATATTATCAGGCGCAGTGAAGCTTCTTACAAAGCTTATCATAAGAGGCCCAAGCGGCAGGAATATTATTGATCCGATGGTATTGAACATCAGATGGATCACAGCTGCTTTCCTTGCTATCTTGTTGGCTCCTATTGAAGAAAGGAGAGCTGTGGCACAGGTTCCGATATTAGCTCCGAGAAGGATTGGGAATGCAATCTCCATGGTGATCTTGCCCGTTGAAGTCATTGCCAGCAGTATACCAGTCGTTGCAGAGCTTGACTGGATTACAGCAGTTGCAACTACACCAAGCAGGATTCCAAAGTACCACTGGGTACCGATGGCAAGGATGATCTGCTCGAAGGCTGGTGATGACTTCAGAGGAGACATGGCAACCTTCATCAGTTCCATACCTTCCATGAGGAGACCGAAGCCAAGAAGGATGCTCGCAAGGTCCCTGCGCTTCTTTGCCTTGGAGAACATGAACATGACCGCTCCGAAGAATATGGCAACCGGAACTATCATTCCCATGTCAAGAGAAATTATGAACGCAGTGACTGTTGTACCAATATTGGCTCCCATTATGATACCGGTAGCCTGAGCCAGGTTCATCAGACCGGCATTCACAAATCCGACAACCATTACTGTGGTTGCTGAGCTTGACTGCACAATTCCAGTGACTATAGTACCTACAAGGACTGCACTAATAGGGTTTGCAGTTACCTTTTCGAGAATGAACTTGAGCTTGGAACCTGCTGCATTTTCAAGTCCGTCTCCCATCATCTTCATACCATAGAAGAACAGACCAAGACCCCCGAGTAGACCTAGTATCATTTCAAAATCCACAATTATTCCTCCGTTTACAGAAAACTACACATGTAAGTCCAGTTAACATGATACAGGAATCTTCTCCAATTGTTAATGGAGTGTAATGTGAATTAACATAGAATTAACGTTCATTTTCTTCGTAAACATTTGCAAAGGCAGGGTCAGACCTATAAGGACCTTGACTTTGCAAATATTATTATCAGATATGTTTATCCCAGGATTTCACCATCACTGTCGAAAACCGCGATCGCAGAAAGTGCAGCCTCATGTACATCATAGCTTTGAGTATCGCAAGTGGTACTGTACAGGTATGCGCGCCAGCAACCAATGCATCTGTCACCTGTGACGGCTCCTCTAAGCTTGCTGCAAGTATCCTGGTCTTTAATCCCCTGTAGTCAATGAATGAACGCATTTCCCTGATTTCAAGGCACGGGTCGCTTCTGCAGTTCTTCATCCTGTTCACGTAAGGCGCCAGATAATCGTATCCGGCAATTGAGCTTAATATACCCTGGTCCGCGGAATATTTGGCCGTACCCGGAACAGGGACAGCGCTGTCATGTTCCTTTATCCTCTTCACAAGCTCAAGGCCGATGAAGCTCATCGGAGTATTGATTACAATTTCCCTGCCAGACGATATGCCGTACTCACTTAACCTCAGGTAATCTTCTTAGAGCTCCTCTACATCACGGCATACTGTCTGAACGAAGATCATGCCTGGTCCCAGCGCAAGGATGTCATCAAGCTGCCCATTTCGTATCCTTCATTCCCTTTTCAGTATTGTGGGATTTGTCATTACGCCCTTTATTATTCCAGTACCAAGCGCTTCCCTGATTTCATTTATGTTTGCGGTATCTATGAACATGCGATCCTTACCTTCCTCTTATCATAGTTTTCATCAGATTGTCTGTTCTGTCCTGTCGCTTATGTCATACTGTGTCTTCCTCGACAGCACATTGAATAATGCCGAATAACCGGCTACCCTGACAATGAGGTCCCTGCGACTTTCAGGATGAAGCTGCGCATCCCTCAGTGTATACCTTGAAACCACATTGTACTGCACATGGAACCCACCGAGCCTGTTGAAGAAGGTCCTGAGCATCATGACTTATCCAAAATCAGTGCTATTATAACCTGTATTGCCGGGAAACATAACAATGAATTTTAGAAAAAATCGCTGAAAACCAATGGATTTAGCGATTTTTCATTGGCTTTAAACTCGTTATGCCACTCAAGTGCTCTGATTAAGCCTCGTTAGTCTTATGATAAAAAAGAGCCATTGAATATTTACCTCACTATCTCTGTAAATATCAAGGTAAAAAAATATCATAGACTTTCTGCTTGAGTAATTATTAGCCCCTTGATCGGGGCTTTTTAAGGAATAACTCCTCCATCGTTATAATTTTCGGGAATCCAGGTTATAAAGTTCTCGAATCATAAATGCATAATAAAAAACCTTCCAGGCAAATCCTGGAAGGTTCTGTAACTTTTCTTGCAATACGTGACAGGATAGTAATCCTTATCTCTTTGAGAACTGAGGGCTTCTCCTCGCCTTCTTCAAACCGTACTTCTTTCTTTCCTTCATTCTTGGGTCTCTTGTAAGGAATCCTGCTTTCTTGAGGTCTCCTCTGAGAGATACGTCAGCCTTGAGCAGGGCTCTGGAAATTCCGTGTCTTATTGCTCCTGCCTGTCCTGTGAATCCACCACCGTGAACATTTACGAGAACATCGTAGCTGTCCTTTGTGGAAGTGAGTACAAGCGGCTGATTAACTATTGTCCTGAGAGTCTCAAGTCCGAAATAGTTCTCGATGTCTCTCTTGTTTATCGTTACCTTGCCTTCGCCTGGTACGAGTCTGACTCTTGCAACTGACTTCTTTCTTCTGCCAGTTCCTATGTACTGTACTTTTGCCATAATTTTTATCCTCCCTCAGTCCTTCTAGTACTTAAGCTCAAGAACTTCAGGGTTCTGAGCCTCATGAGGATGGCTAGATCCTCTGTAAACCTTCAGCTTGAGCAGCTGGGCTCTTCCAAGGACTCCAGTCGGGAGCATCCTTCTTACCGCTTCAGTGAAAGCGAGCTCCGGCTTCTTCTCCATTACTTCCCTGTAAGGAGTCTCTTTGAGTCCTCCCGGGTAGTTGGAGTGGTGCCTCATCATCTTCTGGTCAAGCTTCTTGCCTGTAAGCACAGCCTTCTCAGCATTGATTATGATTACGAAATCTCCTGTGTCCACGTTAGGTGTGAACTCCGGCTTGTTCTTTCCTCTAAGTATGGTAGCGACCTGGCTTGCCACTCTACCGAGAGGCTTTCCAGCTGCATCAACCACATACCATTTTCTTTCTACTTCACCTGGTTTTGCCAAATATGACTTCATTTCTTTCCTCCCGAAACTCTACAATTAAGTTCCTATTGTATTTAGGTAATCCTCGACTGTAGGATCCGGGGCTAGTGGATCCTTACAGGAAATTAACAAACACGATTATTATATTTCATGTTCCACTTCATGTCAATAAAAATCGCGGTGACACTCGTGTGCCAATATATTATACTTCAAAACGGATTTGTTTTGAAGGTATAAACAACAAAAAAATCTAAAAAAATCAGGTTTATTTTCGGAATTTGCCCGGTACGGGTGTACCAAAGCAATTCCTATGGTCAATAATATACTTTTTCAAGGTAAAGTCCGCATGATGGAGCAGGCTTAGACCTTCCCCTTATGCCAGACCCAATTATTCTTGCGATTTCAGCCTCATCCATCTTCCCCATTCCGGCATCGATCAGAGTCCCTGCTATTATCCTTGCCATGTTGTATAGGAAGCCTGAGGCTGTGACAGTAAGGATTATGAAGTTTCCTTCCTCACTGAGGCTTATGTCCCTTATTTCCTTTACAGTGTTCATGTCGCTTGAGCCTGTGCTCATGAATCCGCGGAAATCGTGTGACCCCCTGAACAGTTCCGCTGCAGAGGTCATCTTCTCAAGGTCAATTGATTCCTCCACCATACAGGCGTAATTCCTGTATATGGCAGAAGGAAGGTTTCGCCTCAGCATCCTGTAGGAATAAGTCTTCCCGTCGGAGCTGTACCTCGCATGGAAGCCTTCAGGCATCTCAACGGAGGAGAGTGCCCGGATGTCATCTGGAAGCTTTGCGTTGACGGCCAGGGCTATCCTTTCAGGAGGTATCCTTCCGTTTGTCTGGAATGACACGGGATACTCCCTGGCATGGACGCCGCTGTCGGTCCTGGATGACCCATTGACTTTGATATCCTCCATGAGGAGGTCCGAAAGCGCCCTTTCAAGGTCACCCTGAACAGTCCTTGCATGCGGCTGTCTCTGCCATCCTGAAAATGCAGTTCCATCATATTCTATGAGAAGCTTAATGGTCATATCAGCTTCGTGAGTCCCAGCGCAAAGGTTGCGGCAAAAAGGACTGCAAAGGATGCGAACGCCACTCCGTCACGTTTTGTGTACTTAAGCTGCTTCATCCTTGTCCTTCCCTCTCCGCCTCTGTAGCTCCTGGCCTCCATCGCCATTGCAAGCTCCTCGGCTCTCCTGAAGGAGGATATGAAGAGGGGTACGAGAAGAGGAATGAGGCTTTGCGCCTTCTTTATGAGGTTCCTTGATTCGAAGTCAGCTCCCCTTGCCATCTGAGCCTTCATTATCTTGTCGGTCTCATCCATAAGGGTTGGAATGAACCTCAAGGCTATACTCATCATCATGGCAAGCTCGTGGGCAGGCACACCGATCCTCTTGAAGGGCTTCAGAAGGCTCTCTATCCCGTCTGTAAGCTCAATAGGTGATGTGGTAAGCGTCAGCACCGAAGTACCCATTATGAGAAACATGAGCCTGCAGGTCATGTACATGGCCTGATAGACGCCTTCCCTGTATATCTTGAAGATACTGAACTGTGCAATGAGCGTCTCGCTTGTTCCCTGGGTCACGAACAGGTTCAATGCCGCAGTGAATAGTATCAGCACGAACACAGGCCTGATTCCCTTGTACAGGTACTTTGGCGAAAGCTTAGCGACCTTGACCATGAGGACTATGAATGCGAATACCGCAACGTAGCCTACGAAGTTCCTGACCAGGAACAGGTTGATTATGAACAGCAATGAAATCAGGATCTTTGACCTCGGGTCCAGCTTGTGTATGAAGGATTCGCCCGGTATGTACTGTCCTATTGTGATATTCTTTATCATGACGAGCTTCCTCCCTTCCTTAGCAGCCTGAGAAGCTCCTTCTTCGCGTCCTTGACCGTGAATATATCTGTGGATACATCAAAGCCCTTCTGCTTCAGAGCCTTCATGAGGTAGGTTATCTGCGGTGCACCGAGTCCCACGCTTTCAAGCAGCTCAGCCTTGGTAAACACCTCGCTTGGCAGCCCCTTCATTATGACCCTGGAATCACTCATGACTATTACCTCGTCTGCGATCTCAGCTACATCCTCCATGGAGTGTGTTACAAGGATCACTGTTGATTTATAGTATTCATGAAGCCTTATTATCTGTGCAAGTATCTCATCCCTGCCCTTGGGGTCAAGGCCGGCTGTAGGCTCATCAAGTATGAGCACCTTAGGCTCCATGGCAATTACTCCCGCAATGGCAACCCTTCTCTTCTGCCCGCCTGAAAGCTCGAAGGGAGAGAGGTTCCTGTACTTCTCGAAGTCGAGTCCGACTATCTCCATTGCCTTCCTGACCCTTGACTGTATCTCCTCATCGGAAAGCCCCAGGTTCTTCGGTCCGAAAGCGATATCCTTCTCGATGGTCTCTTCAAAAAGCTGGTACTCAGGATACTGGAAAACCAGTCCAACCCTTTTCCTGACCTCGCTCATGACGGTCTTCTTGTCCGTTATGTCGACGTCGCCGATGACTATCCTTCCTGAGGTCGGCTTTAGAAGTCCGTTGAGATGCTGAATGAATGTGGATTTTCCAGAGCCTGTATGGCCTATTATCGCGTAGAACTTCCCTTCCTCCAGATCAAGGCTGATGTCATCAAGTGCTGTCATCTCAAAGGGGGTTCCCGGCATATATATGTGAGTCAGATTCTCTACTTTAATCGACATAACGCCTCCACCATTTCCTCAATGTTGAGGATGCCCTCTTCGAGTGGGATCCCTTCCTTGATCAGCTCATGGGCCAGCTCTGTCACCTGAGGGACATCAAGCCCCACTGACTTCAGGAGCTCCACATTCTTGAACACGTTCCTGGGAATATCATCAGTTATGACCTTGCCTTCCTCCATGACGATTATCCTGTCACCCTGGACAGCCTCTTCCATGAAGTGTGTTATATGGACAACGGTTATCCCGAAGTCCTGGTTGAGCTTCCTGACGGTCCTCATGACCTCCTGCCTGCCCGACGGGTCAAGCATCGCGGTGGGCTCGTCAAGTATTATGCACTTAGGCCTCATGGCAAGGATGCCTGCAATGGCAACCCTCTGCTTCTGTCCACCTGAAAGGAGGTGCGGCTCATGCCGCCTGTACTCGTACATGTTGACTTCCTTCAGTGATTCATCGACCCTCTTCCTTATCTCCATTGGAGGAACTCCAAGGTTCTCAGGTCCGAAGGCGACATCCTCTTCGACAATGGTCGCGACCATCTGGTTATCAGGGTTCTGGAACACCATTCCAGCCCTTCTCCTTACCTCCCAGGTATTCTCAATGTCTGTGGCATCGATGCCGTCAACATATATCTTGCCCCCTGTAGGCAGAAGAAGCGCATTCATGTGCTTCGCAAGGGTTGATTTACCTGAACCGTTGTGACCGAGGACAACAACGAATTCCCCCTGCTTTATAGTAAGGTCGACGCCATTCAGGGAATACACCTTCTCGGCATCCTCCCTGTCGTCATAGTAATGAGTAAGGCCTTCAGCCCTTATCATGTCTTTCTTTTCATCTATATCAGTCATTTACTTCCTCCTCATGGATAGGCACTGGAATCCTATTCCCATGGATTCCACTACTTATCC
The DNA here is from genome assembly GCF_000495435.3 of Youngiibacter fragilis 232.1. GTDB lineage: Bacteria > Bacillota > Clostridia > Clostridiales > Clostridiaceae > Youngiibacter > Youngiibacter fragilis. Next base: position 36,081 of record NZ_AXUN02000164.1, read on the forward strand.
TGATATTTGGAAAAAAGGGACTAAGCGCGCTTAGTCCCTTTTGTTTCAACCAGGAACCTAAGTTCCCGGGACAATTAGACGAGCTCGAGTATCGCTACTTCTGCGCCGTCGCCTCTCCTTGGTCCTACCTTGTAGATCCTGGTGTAGCCGCCGTTTCTCTCGGCGTACTTTGGAGCGATGTTTTCAAAAAGATCACTTACTACAGCAGGCTCCTGAACGAAGGCAGCCACCTGTCTCCTCGCGTGAAGGTCTCCCCTCTTGGCGAGGGTTATCATCTTCTCTGCGATGTTCTTGGTCTCCTTAGCCCTGGTTACTGTAGTCTCTATCTTGCCATACTTGAGGAAGCTTGTTACAAGTCCTCTCAGCATGGCCCTTCTCTGGTCGGACGGACGTCCGAGCTTTCTCTGCTGAGCCATTTTTATACCTCCTTACTCGTCGCTGGATCTTAGATTCAAATCCAGATCCTTGAGCTTTCTTTCAACCTCTTCAAGAGACTTCTTTCCGAGATTCCTTACCTTCATCATGTCTTCCATGGACTTCATGGTAAGCTCATGAACGGTGTTGATTCCTGCCCTCTTCAGGCAGTTGTACGACCTTACGGACAGGTCAAGCTCTTCGATGGTCATCTCGAGGACCTTTTCCTTCTTGTCGTCTTCCTTCTCTATCATGATCTCAACATCATTCGCATGGTCTGTCAGAGTCATGAACAGCTTGAAGTGCTCTATGAGTATCTTCGCTGCGAGGCTTATTGCCTCCTCAGTCTTGATGGTTCCATTGGTCCAGATCTCAAGAGTCAGCTTGTCGTAGTCAGTAATCTGTCCTACTCTCGTGTTGTCCACTGAGAAATTGACTCTCTTCACCGGTGTGTATATGGAGTCAACTGCTATTGTCGACAGGCTCAGGTCATCGGACTTGTTCCTCTGCTGTGAAACGTATCCCCTTCCCCTGTTGATTGTGATTTCCATATATAGCTTCGCTTCTTCATCAAGGGTAGCGATATGAAGGTCCTTGTTTATGATCTCCACATCCCCGTCGGTCTTGATATCCCCGGCGGTAACTACTCCCGGTCCCTTGGCATCGATATATATCTGCCTTGGTCCGTCCCCGTTCATCTTGAGGAACAGGTTCTTGAGGTTCAGGATAAGCTCTGTGACATCTTCCTTGACTCCGGGTACCACTGAGAACTCATGCAGCACGCCGTCGATCTTTACTGATGTTGGAGCCACTCCAGGAAGAGAAGACAGAAGCATTCTCCTCAATGCGTTACCTAAAGTAATTCCATAGCCTCTTTCAAGAGGTTCCACTACGAACTTACCATAGGTGCCATCTTCATTTGTCTCTACACATTGGATTTTTGGTTTTTCAATCTCAAACATTTTGACCCTCCTTGGATAATGCAGTCTTCAAAGGTCAACTGATTCCATGATCCCCGGATCTATACGCCTGGTTTTGCCTGCGCTGTGTGCCCGGGTAATAGTGCAATCCAAGAGGATAACTAGACTCTTCTTCTCTTGGGAGGTCTGCATCCGTTATGTGGAATTGGTGTTACGTCCTTGATAAGAGTAACTTCAAGTCCTGCTGCCTGAAGTGACCTTATTGCCGCTTCTCTGCCTGATCCAGGTCCCTTGACATATACTTCTACACTCTTCAGACCGTGCTCCATTGCAGCCTTTGCCGCAGTTTCTGCAGCTATCTGTGCAGCATATGGTGTGCTCTTCCTTGATCCTTTGAAGCCATGGGCTCCTGAGCTGGACCATGAGAGGGCGTTTCCTGCCGCGTCAGTGATGGTTACTATTGAGTTGTTGAAAGTAGACTGTATGTGAGCCTGTCCGTGCTCAATATTCTTTCTTTCTTTTTTTCTTCTTACAACCTTCTTGGTGTTTTTAGCCGCTGCCATTATCTTCCCTCCTTACTTCTTCTTGTTAGCTATGGTCTTTCTCGGACCCTTTCTTGTTCTTGCGTTTGTCTTCGTCTTCTGTCCTCTTACCGGGAGACCCTTTCTATGTCTGATACCTCTGTAGCATCCGATTTCGACAAGTCTCTTTATGTTGAGGGCAACCTCTCTTCTGAGGTCTCCTTCTACTTTGAGGTTCTTGTTGACGTAGTCCCTTATCGCATTGACTTCAGCTTCGGAAAGGTCCTTGACCCTCGTGTCAGGATTCACGCCTGTAGCTTCTATTATCTTCTTTGAAGTAGAAAGGCCGATTCCATATATGTAGGTAAGTCCAATCTCGACTCTCTTGCCCTTAGGTAGGTCTATGCCTGATATTCTTGCCATATTATTTTTTACACCTCCTGTTTATACTCTTCCTATTAGCCCTGTTTCTGCTTGTGCTTAGGGTTCTCGCAGATAACCATTACGTTACCTTTTCTCTTGATGACCTTGCACTTTTCACAGATAGGCTTAACTGACGGTCTTACTTTCATCTCGTTAACCCTCCTTTATTACTTGGCTCTCCAGGTGATACGCCCTCTTGTGAGATCGTATGGTGACAGTTCTACAGTCACCCTGTCGCCTGGAAGAATCCTTATGAAATTCATTCTCAACTTTCCTGACAGATGAGCAAGAATTGTATGCCCACTTTCAAGTTCAACTTCGAACATCGCGTTCGGAAGTGATTCCTTGACGGTGCCCTGCATTTCTATAACATCTTCTTTTGACATAAGGTACTTATACCTCCTTAGCCTGAAGCCCTATGAGCTTCGCAATTTTTACCATGCACTCCTGATCTCTTGCCCTTAAGCCTTCGATCGTCCATTCCTCTGCTCCAGCTGCAACAAAAAGATGCTTTTTGTTCTTTCTCTTAGGGTTGTCAAAAGAATGCTTGTTTCCATCCACCAGAGTGACGAAATACCGGTCGGTATCTTCGAATACTATATAGTATTTTCCAAGGTCTCTGCCCTTTCTGGAAACCACCAGGCATCCCTTCATTCCATTGTCTTCCACAAACTCACCTCTTGATTACCATAGCTATAAATCAAAATCCATAACTAAGCAGCATTTTTTCAAATGCCCCGCATCAGTGTCAGGATCTCGGGTTCGCCATCTGTAATGGCCACGGTGTTCTCATAGTGGGCGGAAAGTTTTCCGTCTTCTGTAACCGTAGTCCAGTTGTCGTCTAAGATCCTTACATTGTACCTGCCAACATTTACCATAGGTTCGATGGCAAGCACCATGCCTTTGTTTAGCCTGGGTCCCCTGCCCTCTTTGCCGTAATTCGGTATCTGAGGGTCCTCATGCAGATTCCGTCCGATTCCATGGCCGGTAAAATCCCTGACCACCGTGAATCCATTGTCCTCCACATGCTTCTGTATGGCATGGGATATGTCCCCAAGCCTCCTGCCTTCATAGGCATGCTCTATTCCCTTGAAGAAGCTCTCTTCGGTAACCCTTATGAGCTTCCTTGCTTCCTCTGAAACATCACCTACTGGAAAGGTCCTTGCCGCGTCTCCATGGAACCCGTTAAGGTATGCTCCAACGTCGACGCTTATGATGTCCCCTTCCTTAAGGATGTTCTTCCGGGATGGTATGCCATGGATCACCACTTCATTTACAGAAGCGCATATGGATCCTGTAAATCCGTGGTAATTCTTGAAAGATGGTTTAGCTCCGTGCCTAGTTATAAATTCCTCACACAGCGCATCCAGCTCCTGTGTGGATATCCCCGGCCTGATATGGTCAGCGATCATCTCCAGTGTCATTCCTGTGAGCTGTCCGGCCTTCTTCATCAGGTCCAGTTCGATCCGGTTCTTAATTATTATCATTATTCCTTGCTCCCAAGCAGCTTTACTATGCTTTCGAAGACCACAGGTATTGCCTGGGTCCCATCAACCACCCTGAGTATTCCCTTTGCAAGGTAGTACTCTATGAGCGGCTCCGTCTGCCTGTCATAAATATCAAGTCTGTCCACTACTGTATCAATGGAGTCGTCCTTCCTTTGTATGACCTTCGTTCCGCATACGTCGCAGGTATCCTTTACCATCGGCGGGTTATAGACCAGGTGGTAGCTTGCTCCGCATGACGGACATACCCTTCTCCCTGTCATCCTGTCGATTATGAAATCTCTCGGCACCTGTATCAGCAATGCCGTATCAACGGCTTCGCCTTCAGCTGCGAGCATCTTTCCGAGCTCGTCAGCCTGGTATACGGTTCTCGGGAATCCATCAAGCAGATAGCCGTTTTCACAGTCAGGCTCACTGAGCCTTCCCTTGACCATTCTGATGGTAACCTCATCCGGCACAAGCAAGCCTTTGTCCATGTACCCTTTTGCAAGGGTACCCAGCTCCGTTCCGTCAGCAATGTTCTTCCTGAAAATATCTCCTGTGGAGATATGCGGTATCTGGAACCTCTTGCTTATTGACTGCGCCTGTGTGCCTTTCCCTGCTCCGGGGGGACCTAACAATATAATCTTCACGGGCTTCATCTCCAATATTCTTATTTAAGAAATCCTTGATAATGCCTCATCACGAGCTGTGATTCGAGCTGCTTCATTGTGTCCATTGCCACGCCAATCATGATGAACAGCATTGTTCCTCCGAAGGCGAGCCCCTTGAACGAAGTGTAGCCTTCAAGGACTATTGGGAATATGGCTATGGCTGCAGCGAATATTCCACCAACTATTGAAACCCTGTCGAGTATCCTCTCCAGGTATTTTGCAGTTGCCACTCCAGGCCTTATGCCTGCCACGTACCCGCCTGACTTTGCCATGTTCTCGGCCATCTCATCAGGTTTGAACGTAATGTTCGTATAGAACCATGAGAAGAACAGCACGAGCACAGCATAAACCAGTGCATATATTATCGTATTTGTCTTGAATGGGCTGTACGCACCTTCAGTCAGCCACTTTATCCAAGCCACGTTCGGGAAGAACTGGGCGAGGGTTGCAGGGAACTGCATGACGGACATCGCGAAAATTATCGAAATTACCGCTGAGCTGCTTATCCCTACAGGTATATGGGTGGACTGGCCTTTGTACTGCTTGGTCCCTACTACTCTTCCGGCATACTGGACAGGTATTCTTCTCTCTCCGAGTGAGAATCCGGTCACACCGACGAACATGAGAGCCACTACAATTACAAAGAGCGCAAGCATGACTATGTCGATGTTTCCGCCCGTATAGAGCGCAAATACCTGATACATCAGGGTTGGGAATCTGGACAATATGTTCACGAATATCAGTACGGAAACTCCGCTTCCTATTCCCTTTTCAGTGATCTGGTCACCCAGCCACATGAGGAAGGTCGAGGATGCGATAAGAGTCACTATGATGAGCACCGTGTTAAGCGGCGTATCATTTTCAACTGCCCCCGCATTGTATATTATGACATAGGTTCCATAAGCCTGAACCGCACCGATAGCTATAGCCGCATACCTCGTTATGTTCTGTATCTTTGCCCTTCCGTCCTGGCCTTCCTTGGAAAGCTGCTCCAGATAAGGGATGATGACAGTCATAAGCTGCATTATGATGGATGCATTGATGTACGGGACTACACCCATTGCAAATATGCTGAAGTTTCCGAAGGCTCCTCCTGATATGAGGTCATAGAACCCAATCAGTGTTTGGGAGTTCGCCAGACTTTTCAGTGCATCCGCATTGATGTTCGGGACCGGTATGAAGTGGCCCATCCTGAATATGAAGACAACGAACGCCGTAAAAAGAATCTTTTTTCTCAGGTCCTTTATCTTCCAGGCATTCTTAAGGGTTTGCAGCATGCTAAATCACCTCAACTTTTCCTCCGGCAGCTTCTATCTTTTCCATCGCTGATTTAGAGAACTTTGTAGCCTTTACTGTAAGTGACTTTTCAAGCGTACCGTTACCGAGTATCTTTACGCCGTCAATGATCTTTGATACTACGCCCCTCTCAAGAAGGACTGCTTCTGTTATCTCTGTGCCATTCTCAAATATATTGAGCCTGTCCACATTTACCTCTACATACTCCTTAGCGAATATGTTAGTGAATCCTCTCTTCGGGATCCTTCTATAAAGAGGCATCTGACCTCCTTCAAATCCTGGCCTGACTCCTCCGCCTGACCTGGACTTCTGGCCTTTCATACCTTTACCGGCCTGCTTTCCGAGGCCTGATCCAGTACCTCTTCCGACTCTCTTGGGAGCCTTCCTGCTGCCAGCCGCTGGCTTCAACTCATGAAGTTTCATTTAGTTTGCACCTCCTCTTTATTATGCTTCTTCCACGCTGAGAAGATATTCTATTTTCTTGATCATTCCCCTAACCTGAGGAGTGTCGTTATGCTCTACTGTCTTGCCAATCTTGGACAATCCGAGGGCCTTGGCAGTAGCAATGTGGTCTTTCTTCCTCGCGATGAGGCTTTTCTTAAGTGTTACCTTCAATGTTGCCACGATGATCCCTCCTATCCTAATATTTCTTCTACAGTCTTGCCTCTGAGCTTAGCTATCTGCTCTGCAGACCTAAGGCTCGCAAGTCCGTTGATGGTTGCCTTTACCATGTTGCTTGGATTGTTTGATCCAAGTGACTTGGCTCTGACGTCCTTTATTCCTGCAAGCTCTAGGACTGCTCTCGCCGGTCCGCCTGCAAGTACTCCTGTTCCTTCTTCAGCTGGCATTATTAGAACCTGGCCGGTTCCGAACATGCCCTTTGTCGAATGAGGAACTGTGGTTCCCTTTATCTCAACATGCACAAGGTTCTTCTTTGCATTCTCGATGCCTTTTCTGATGGCTTCAGGAATTTCTATGGACTTGCCCATGCCGACTCCGACATGACCATTCTCATCGCCTACAACAACAAGTGCTGCAAACCTGAAATTTCTACCACCCTTGACGACCTTTGTGACTCTGCCGATGTTGACTACTTTCTCTTTAAGGTCCAGTGTGCTGGGATCTATTCTCACTATTTGTTTCCTCCTTCTTAGAAATCAAGTCCGGCTTCTCTTGCTGCCTCGGCCAGAGTCTGGACCCTTCCGTGGTAAATGTAGCCGCCCCTGTCGAAAACGACTGACTTTATTCCCTTCTCGAGCGCCTTCTTGGCTACGGCTTCTCCGACCTTCTTCGCTGCCTCAAGATTGCTTCCTGCTCCGTCGAAGTCCTTCTCGACTGATGAAGCGGAAACAAGTGTAACTCCCTGTACATCATCGATGATCTGGGCATATATGTTCTTTTCGCTTCTGTAAACAGAGAGTCTTGGTCTCTCAGCAGTACCGCTGATCTTTGTTCTAACCCTTATGTGACGTCTTACTCTTGACGCTTTCTTGTCACCTTTATTGAACATTAAAGTCTCACTCCTTTCTTTTACTTCTTACCAGTCTTTCCGACCTTACGTCTTACGACTTCGCCTTCAAACTTGATTCCCTTGCCCTTGTACGGCTCAGGCTTTCTCCACTTCCTTATGTCGGCAGCGGTATCTCCTACGAGCTCCTTGTCAGTTCCCCTGATTATTATCTTGGTCTGAGTCGGAAGTTCGAAGGTAATGCCTTCTGCTGCTTCGATCTCTACCGGATGTGAATATCCGAGAGCGAGCACAAGCTTCTTGCCCTGCAGAGTCGCTCTGTATCCTACACCAACAAGTTCAAGTGTCTTTGTGAATCCAGTTGAAACTCCGACAACCATGTTGTTCACAAGTGCCCTTACAAGTCCGTGGAGTGCTCTGTTCTGCTTGTCATCGTTCGGTCTTGTAACAAGTACATTACCGTCTTCAAGCTTTATTGTTATATTCTTATGCATAGCCTTGACCAGCTCGCCTTTAGGTCCCTTTACAGTAACAACATTATCCGGTGTCACATCAAAGGATACTCCAGCAGGTATGGCTATTGGCATTCTACCAATTCTTGACATTTCTTAACCTCCTGTTTTTTGGAAATCCATCAGCTATTCTTACCAGATGTAGCAGATGACCTCTCCGCCTAATCCGAGTTTCCTTGCCTCTCTGTCGGCAACCATGCCCTTTGAAGTGGATACTATTGCTACTCCGAGTCCGTTCAATACCTTTGGAACTTCGTCAGCTTTGCAGTACACTCTGAGTCCTGGCTTCGATATCCTCTTGAGACCAGTGATAACCCTTTCCTTGTTGGCTCCGTACTTAAGGGCGATTCTCATCATCGGAACAACTCCATCGTTGTATTCCTCGATGCCCTTAACGTATCCTTCTTCGAGCAGTATATTAGCAACCGCCTTCTTCACCTTGGAAGAGGGGACTTCTACGACCTCATGTCTTGCAGAGTTTGCGTTCCTTACCCTGGTGAGCAAATCTGCGATAGGATCAGTCATAACCATTATTTGTGCCTCCTTTCAATTAATTGAGATTACCAGCTTGCTTTTCTAACGCCGGGGATCTCGCCCTTGTATGCTAGGTTTCTAAAACATATTCTGCATATTCCGTACTTCTTGAGTACTGAATGCGGTCTTCCGCACAGCCTGCACCTGGTGTAAGCCTGTGTAGAATATTTAGGTTCTTTGCTCCACTTTTCCAAAATAGCCTTACGTGCCACTTTATTCCCTCCTCTTTACTGAACGAAAGGCATGCCAAGGAATCTCAAGAGTTCTCTTGCTTCCTCGTCTGTCTTCGCGGTTGTAACGAATACGATGTCCATGCCTCTGATTGCATCTATCTTGTCGTACTCTATCTCGGGGAATATGAGCTGCTCCTTTATTCCAAGGGAGTAGTTGCCCCTGCCGTCAAAGGACTTGTCTGAGACTCCTCTGAAGTCCCTGACTCTTGGAAGCGCTACGTTCATCAGCTTGTCAGCAAACTGGAACATATGCAGCTTTCTAAGAGTTACCTTGCATCCTATTGGCATGTTCTCTCTTATCTTGAAGTTCGCAACTGACTTTCTAGCCCTTGTTATTATAGGCTTCTGTCCAGCGATTATTGTAAGCTCGGCTACTGCCGCCTCAAGTATCTTTGCGTTGTCTTTAGCTTCTCCAACGCCCATGTTGATGACTATCTTCTCCAGCCTCGGAACTTCCATTACGTTCTTGTAAGAGAACTTCTCCATCATAGCCGGTACTACTTCATTCAAGTACTTTTCCTGTAATCTTGGAACCATATCCATGAGTCCTCCTTTCTTCTATCTTATAATACTGCGTTGCAATGCTTGCAGACTCTTACCTTGGATCCGTCTTCCATTATTTTCTTGGAGATCCTGGTCACGGACTTGCACTTTTCGCAATACAGCATCACCTTGGAGCTGTTTATCGGTGCCTCAGTGTTTATTATTCCGCCCTGCATGTTTGTCCTGCTTGGCTTCTTGTGCTTTGACACCATGTTCACGTCCTTCACCAGGACCTTGCCTACCTTGGGCATAACCGCGAGGACTTCGCTTATCTTGCCTTTGTCCTTGCCGGAAATCACCATTACCTTGTCATTCTTTCTAACATGTACCTTCATTTCTGCCACCTCTCCTTCTTAAAGAACTTCAGGCGCCAGCGATAGGATCTTGGAGAATTCCTTATCCCTCAGCTCTCTGGCTACTGGCCCGAAAATACGGGTACCCTTGGGGTTCTTGTCGTCCTTTATTATTACCGCTGCGTTCTCGTCGAATCTGATATAGGATCCGTCCGGCCTTCTGACAGAGTTGACTGTCCTGACTACAACGGCCTTTACTACGTCACCCTTTTTAACAACTCCGCCTGGTGTTGCATTCTTGACGCTAGCAACTATTATATCTCCTACATGGGCATATTTCCTCTTGGATCCGCCCAGCACTCTTATACACATGATTTCTTTCGCACCTGAATTGTCAGCGACCCTCAGGATGCTCTGCTGCTGTATCATGATTATCCTCCTTTCAGGTTCTATTACTTGGCTTTCTCAACTATCTCCACAAGTCTCCATCTCTTGTCCTTGGACAATGGCCTTGTTTCCATAATGAGGACCTTATCGTTCATGCCCGCTTCATTGTTTTCGTCGTGAGCCTTGAACTTAGTAGTTACATTTACAGTCTTACCATAAAGCGGATGTCTGATCTTAGTTGCGACAGCAACCACGATTGTCTTATCCATCTTGTCAGATACAACTACTCCGATTCTGGTCTTTCTATTGTTACGTTCCACGGATTGGCCTCCTTTCACTGATTACTGCTGTATCGCCTTTATCTCTTCTTCACGGATGATTGTCTTGATCTGGGCGATGGATTTCTTTACTTCCTTGATTCTCATTGGGTTCTCTAGCTGCCCTGTAGCAAGCTGGAATCTTAAGTTGAACAGTTCCTCCTTAAGATCATGAAGCTTCTCAACTAGATCTGCCGAACCAGAGGTTCTAAGATTATTCAGGTCTCTAGCCTTCATTATTCTTCACCACCCATTTCTTCAAAATCTTTCTTAGTGACGAACTTAGCTGATATAGGAAGCTTGTGTGAAGCAAGTCTCATTGCCTCCCTGGCCTTTTCTTCGTCTACTCCTGAAAGCTCAAACAGAACTCTGCCTGGCTTTACTACTGCTACCCAGTGGTCAACAGCTCCCTTACCGGAACCCATTCTCGTCTCAGCTGGCTTAGCTGTTACAGGCTTGTCAGGGAATATCTTTATCCAGAGCTGTCCGCCCCTCTTTATGTATCTGTTTATTGCTATTCTGGCTGCCTCTATCTGGTTGGAAGTTATCCATCCGCATTCTGTAGCCTGAATTCCAAAATCTCCATATGCAAGGAAGTTACCTCTGGTAGCCTTTCCCTTCATCCTGCCTCTCTGCACCTTACGATGTTTTACTCTCTTAGGCATTAACATGTCGAAATTCCTCCTTTCTTCGTCTATTGACTATGCGTTCTTCTCTTCTGCCTTTACTTTCTTGGTTGGGAGAACTTCGCCCTTATAGACCCATACCTTAACACCTATTTTTCCATAGGTAGTGTTGGCTTCTGCAAATCCGTACTGTATGTCCGCCCTAAGTGTCTGAAGCGGAATGGTTCCTTCATGGTAAGTCTCGCTTCTTGCGATTTCTGCTCCGCCAAGTCTTCCGGCACACATGGTCTTGACACCCTTTGCGCCTACTCTCATGGCTCTCTGTATTGTCTGCTTCATAGCCCTTCTGAAGGATATCCTCTTCTCGAGCTGTGCTGCTATGTTCTCAGCCATAAGCTGTGCGTCCTGGTCAGTGTTCCTTACCTCAACGATGTTGAGAAGGAGTGTCTTGTCCTTGACGAGTGGCTGCATTTCCTTCTTGAGCGCTTCAATTCCTGAACCACCCCTGCCGATGATCACTCCCGGCTTTGCAGTGTGGATGTTGAGCTTTACTCTCTTGGCTGCTCTTTCTATCTCAACACTGGATATTCCGGCATTGAAAAGTCTAGCCTTGACGAACTTTCTTATTGCCTGGTCTTCTACAAGGTTGTCTGCAAATATCTTCTTGTCTGCATACCATCTTGCATTCCAGTCTTTTATCACGCCGACCCTGAGACCGTGTGGATTAACTTTCTGTCCCACTATTCTTTCCTCCTTCTACTAAGCTCTTTCCTTGACAACCACTGTTACGTGTGTGGTCCTCTTGAGAATCCTGAACGCCCTGCCCTGTGCATGGGGCCTGAATCTCTTAAGTGATGGGCCGGGTCCTGCGAAGGCCTCTGAAACAAACAGGTTGTCCCTTGAAAGGTCCATGTTGTTCTCAGCGTTTGCTACTGCAGACTTAAGAACCTTTGAAACCACTTCAGCGGCGTCCTTTGGAGTATATTCAAGCACTGCAAGTGCTTCAGTCACATTCTTTCCTCTGATTATGTCAAGAACTATTCCAATCTTCATCGGTGACATTCTGACATATTTTGCTATGGCTCTAGCTTCCATTAATGATCCTCCTTTCGATAACCTCTCTGATTATCTAACCTTTGACTTCTTCTCGCTGACATGTCCCCTGTAGGTTCTGGTAAGCGCGAACTCGCCAAGCTTGTGTCCAACCATGTCCTCTGATATGTAAACCGGTACGTGCTTTCTTCCGTCGTGGACAGCTATCGTATGCCCGATCATCTCCGGGAATATTGTTGAACTTCTTGACCAGGTCTTAACAACCTTCTTTTCACCGGTTTTGTTCATGTCTACTATCTTCTTCATCAGGCTTTCTGCTACGAAAGGTCCCTTTTTGATTGATCTACTCACTATTTGTTATCCTCCCTTCGAGAATTGTCTGGATCAAACAGGATAATGGGGCTCTTCCCGCAAGGGAAGAGGCCTTTATTCCTACTTTGTCCTGCCCTTTATGATAAGTCTGTCGGAATACTTCTTGTGCTTCCTGGTCTTGTATCCAAGAGCAGGCTTGCCCCATGGAGTAAGCGGAGCAGGTCTTCCTATCGGGGACTTTCCTTCTCCACCACCGTGTGGATGGTCTACAGGGTTCATGACAGAACCTCTGACTGTAGGTCTGATTCCAAGATGCCTTGTTCTTCCTGCCTTACCGAGGTTTATGATTCCATGTGTGGAGTTCGATACAGTTCCTATTGTAGCCCTGCACTCTATCCTTACATATCTCATCTCTCCCGATGGGAGTCTCAGTGTAGCGTAGTTTCCTTCCTTAGCCATAAGCTGTGCGGAAGTACCTGCTGACCTTACCATCTGTGCTCCCTTGCCGGCAGCAAGCTCGATGTTGTGGATCACGGTACCGACTGGGATGTTCTTGAGAGGAAGCGCATTACCGATCTTGATGTCGGCATTTACTCCAGACTCTATTACATCTCCAACCTTTATACCCTGTGGAGCGATGATGTATCTCTTGTCTCCATCAAGATAAACTACAAGAGCTATATAAGCGGACCTGTTCGGATCGTACTCAATTGTCGCGATCCTTCCCTTGACTCCGTCCTTGCTTCTCTTGAAGTCGATTATTCTGTAGTTCTGCTTAGCTCCACCACCGTGGTGCCTAACAGTTATCTTACCCTGAGCGTTCCTTCCTCCAGATCTCTTCTTCGGTTCGAGAAGGGATTTCTGAGGCACGTTGGTCGTGATCTCTTCAAAAGTGCTCACGGTCATGTGTCTTCTTGAAGGGGTGGTAGGTTTGTAACCCTTAATTGCCATTTGTGATTATCCTCCTTGTTTAACTTATCTGGCCGGACGATTCCGGCCAATATGGGACCATAGGTCTTAGTTCATGTTGTCGAAGAACTCTATGGTCTTGCTTGATTCGGTGAGTGTGACGATGGCTTTCTTTGTGTCAGCCCTCTTACCTATGTGCACTCCGACCCTCTTCACTTTTCCAAGTGATTTGATGGTCCTGACTTCTGCAACTTCGACACCGAATACTTCCTCAACGGCCCTCTTTATCTGGACCTTGTTGGCAAGCGGATGGACTATGAAGGTGTACTTCTTTTCCCCCATTGCTGCCATTGACTTTTCGGTTATTACCGGCTTTCTCAATATGTCATAAGCTTCGAGTTTCATTATGCGTACACCTCCTCAATCTTGGATACTGCATCCTTTGTGATTATGAGCTTCTCGTACTTGAGAAGGTCATATACGTTTATGTTGTTTACAGGCATAACTGAAACACCTTCGATGTTCCTTGCTGACTTATAAACATTCTGGTTTGACTCAAGAGTCACTATGAGGGCCTTCTTTGCTTCGAAAGCTCCAAGCATCTTGACTATGGTCTTTGTCTTTGGAGCATCAAGAGCCAGGCTCTCGAGAACCACGATGTTGTTGTCCTGTACCTTTACGGTGAGGGCTGACTTCATCGCTACCCTTCTCATGCTCTTCGGAAGGGACATCCTGTACTCCCTTGGCTTAGGTGCGAATACTACTCCACCCTTTACCCACTGCGGAGATCTTGTTGAACCCTGCCTTGCTCTTCCTGTTCCCTTCTGTCTCCACGGCTTCTTTCCGCCGCCCCTTACTTCTGCCCTGGTCTTCGATGACTGTGTGCCCTGCCTCTTGTTGGCGAGCTGTGCAACGACTACCTGGTGAAGAACTGATGTGTTGACCTCAACGTTGAATACTGACTCATTGAGAGCGAGTTCTCCAACCTTGTTACCTTCCATATTGAATAATCCTACTGTAGGCATTATGTATCCTCCTTTCTCCTAAAGATCCTTATGCCTTGACACTATTTCTGATTACAACGACGCCCTTGTTTGGTCCTGGCACGCCGCCCTTTATCAGAATAACGTTCTTCTCTGGCATAACTTTGACAACCTCAAGATTTAGAACAGTCGTATTGACATGTCCCATGTGTCCTGGCATCTTCTTGTTCTTGAATGTCCTGGACGGTGACGATGACGCACCCATGGAGCCAACGGCCCTGTGGAACTTTGAACCGTGTGTCTCAGGTCCTCTGTGGAAGTTCCATTTCTTGATTACGCCTGCGAATCCCTTACCCTTTGAAAGACCGGATACATCAACCTTCTCGCCTGCGGCGAAAGTGTCAACCTTTATTTCGGAACCAACTTCCAATGAGCTGTTTTCGAGCCTGAGCTCCTTAAGAAGTCTCTTTACAGGCACTCCTGCCTTCTTGAACTGGCCCTGTCTTGGCTTGTTCACGAGCTTCTCCCTTATTTCTCCGAAGCCTACCTGCACTGCAGCATAGCCTTCCTTTTCAACTGTCTTAACCTGGACTACCACATTCGGGATAGCTTCGATGACAGTTACTGGAACGACTTTTCCATTCTCATCGAATATCTGGGTCATTCCGATCTTCTTACCGATGATCGCTTTCTTCATTTTCTTACCTCCAAACTAATTAGCGGATCGCAACAACTTGTGCGGTCATAACAGTCCATAGAGTCATCTACAAACCATTCCTACAGCTTTATCTCGATGTCGACTCCTGCCGGCAGGTCAAGTCTCATGAGGGCGTCAACTGTCTTCGGTGAAGGATTGACGATGTCGATGAGTCTCTTGTGGGTCCTGAGCTCAAACTGCTCTCTGGAATCCTTGTACTTGTGTACTGCCCTGAGTATTGTGATGATCTCCTTCTCCGTAGGAAGGGGAACTGGTCCGACTACCTTGGCTCCTGTGTTCTTTGCAGTCTCCACAATCCTCTCGGCCGACTGGTCGAGTACGCTGTGATCAAATGCCTTGAGTCTGATTCTGATCTTCTGCTTTGCCATTTTTTTACCTCCTTTGTCTTGTACGATATACTTCTAACGCACAACAGCTGGTATCCATACACTCTTCCGGGTGTTTCATGCAATCATGGCGCACCTTAAGACATGACGATACCATCGCCCAGGTTCTCGACCCGGACATGCTCATCAAGAATTAACCTGTAAAGTCCAGCAACCTCTTGAATCATCGCTGTTCGCCTTAACCATAACATTATATGATATTACGGCTATGGATTCAATAGAATTTTTATGAATTATGGCTTTTTCATAAAAAATATACTATGGCGCATCTTTTCTATTGTACAAAAAAATATTTGACCATGCAACAAAATTTTAATTTATTTTATTAGGACTATTAAACCACACCCAACCGGTTTCCCGCCCCCTCAAATCCTGATAAACGGAGTAAAAAATCCCTGCAGCCTTCTGCAGGGAAACCTAAGTACATCTTTATCCGTTATTTTAGATCATTGCAGGACTCCAGCCCTCTCAAGCAGTGATGAGGCTCCCTTTCCTGATATCCTTATGATGTCGTCGTAAAGAGATTTGTTTTCATCAATAACCACATGGCTGACATTTATGACAGTAAGGTCCTCTATCATGAGGATGGTCCTTTCGATATCCCTCGCAGTGTTGTAGTCAAGGCTTGCAAATGCCTCATCAAGCAGAAGTATGTCAGATTTGGACAGCAGCGCCCTTGCAAGGGCTATCCTGCCCTTCTCTCCTCCAGAAATGTTCCTTCCGTTGTCTTCAAGCACCGTGTCAAGGCCCTCAGGAAGATTCACAATGAAGTCAGTGAGCCCTGCAGCACTCGCGGCTGACTCGATCGCATCAGAGTCCGCCTCACGGTATAGTGTCAGATTGTTCCTCAATGAATCGTCAAATATGAATATCCTCTGCTCCACATTTGCAATACGCCTGAACCAGCTGTCCTTGCGTATTGACTTGAGCTTCATTCCATCCACAAGTATATCTCCGCCATCCACATAGAAGTACTTCCTCAGAAGTCTCAGGAGGGTTGATTTGCCGCCGCCGCTTGGACCAACGACAAGGTACTTCCCGCCTTTCCTGAATGAAAGGTCAAGGTCCATGAAGACCTCATTTTCACCATATGAGAAGCTTGCCTTCTCTATTTCAATCGTTCCCTTGAATTCATCGATCTCATCAGTCTCAATATTTTCACTGGTGTTCTTCAGTGATTCCTCAAGCGACCTGAAAAGAGGCTTTGAAGATATTATCTTAGGATACAGCTCTCCTGCCATCTGAAGCGGCCTCATCATCCTCTCTGAATTGTTGACTATAAGGATGACTCCTCCCAGCGTTATCTCACCCTTGATGGCGTAATAGACTGACGTCGCGATTATTCCCATGAACACGAGTGTCATCGTACCGTTCTGGAATGCATATATGTAAGTTGAGTACTTGTCTATCTGGAAGCTCTTTTCCTGAAGCTTCCTGGACCTTTTACCGAAATCCTCAGTGACCTTCTCATAGAGGTTGTTTGCCCTGACTATCCTGAATGCATTGAGTACCTCGCTGGTGTATGTGGTATAGGCCTCATAAAGCTTGCTCCTTTCACCGAACAGCTTTTTCAAAGGCTTTGATACGACACTTGAAAGTATACCCATGACTAGTGTCAGTCCGATTATAAGGAACAGTATCCTTCCGCTCACCCCTGCAATGATCACTGCAAAAACAAAGAACGATGCAAATGCAAGGGAAAGCTCAAACAATGCATCTATGAAATTCGTATCTATAGTGTTCATGTCATTGGTTATATTCGAAACATACCGTGCGCTGCTCTCATTGTTGAATTCGTTGATGTTCTTCCTGAAGACCCTCTGAAGGTAATCCTTCTTCAACCTCAGGTTGGCGTCTCTCCTGTAAAAGCCCTTGAGCACGGAAAGGATCGTGTTTGTCACAAGAACCCCTGTGGCTAGTAATGATATTATTACAACTTCGCCCATGAAGCCTTCTCCGTTCCTGTAGAAGGCGACGTCTATGATGTCCTTGATATGGAGGTTAAGCAAGCCCTCGACAACGGCAGTCGCTATTCCCGACAGCAGCGCTATGGCCATGAGTGGCAAGGCCTTTAGGTATGACTTCTTCATGACTCCACCCCCGACAGGTACTCGGACGTTGTCATCTCCCTGACCTTCCCGTTGACTATTTCAATTACATGGTCGTACTTCTCCGTAACTCCCGGATAGAACCTGTGCGATACCGCGACTACAGTCGTGTCAAGTGAAAGCATGGTATCTTCCACGAGCCTTCCAAGGGTTTCATCAAGCGCTGATGTTATCTCATCAGCGAAGAGTATGTCAGGCTTCCTTATTATGGCCCTTGCTATGGAGATCCTCTGCCTCTCCCCTCCTGATATGTTCTTTCCGTTCTCCTCTATGACCTCGTCAAGTCCGTTTGCCTTTGATGAGATGAATGATTCGAGCCCTGCTCCCCTTGCCGCCTCCATTATCTCCTCGTCAGTGTATGGCTTGTAGAGTGCTATGTTGTTCCTTATGGTATCCTCGAACAGGAATACATCCTGATACACGAAGCTTGCCTTTTCATTGAAGCTCTTCTCGGAAATCTCACAAAGGTCGGTTCCGTCCACAAGCACCACTCCCTCCGATGGCTCCGCCACCTTGGGCAGGAGGTTCATCAGCGTTGACTTGCCCGCACCGCTAGCACCTTTAATAAGATACTTCCTGCCTTTCATGAGCTTGAACGACGCATCCTTTAGTATCATCCTGTCGCCATAGTAGAAGGACAGGCTGTTCGCTTCAATCGCATTACAGAAATTGAAGGGTTCAGTACCAGAAGTTCCATCCTCCACATCCTTTGACAGTATCCTTTCCACGACCTTGGCATGCGATTCAGCCTCGTTCATCAGCGGCATTGCCTCGGTGATAGGCCATATCATGGAATTCGCTATGGTCACTGTGAAGAATATCCTTGCAAGGTCAGCCCCTTCCATCATGAATGAAAGCACATAGACAAGCAGCAATATGAATACTATGGTTCCGATAAGGAACGAGAACTTCCTCTGCCAGTATGTGAATACAGCGAACCTGAACTTCTTCTTTTCAACCATGTCAACCTCCCTCATGGTGTTATGAAGGAACCTGTCCTCGATCCTGTTGAGCTTCAGTATCTCAAGTCCGGAGAAGGTGTTTGATACGCTTACAGTGAAATGCTCGCTGCTCTTCTGTACCTCTGCCTGCATTGCTACAGTCTTCTTCTGGAACAGCCTGTTGATCCAGTATACTGCAACTGACAAAGCCAGCATCATGAGAGCCAGTCTCCAGTCCATGAACAGCAGTATGAGCAATGCGGCGAAGTAAGTAGTCATGAGGAAAATGATGTTAAGTATTGAATAGAAGAATCCGTTCTCGAAGTTGTTTATGTCATTGACAAGGTTCGAAATATACTCGCTCCTGAGTTTCCTGTTGAATGACCTGTAGGATTTCGTGATTATGGTATCGAATGCTGCGTTCCTAATATAGAGTATGGTATCCTTCATGAATCCGATCCTCTTGAACCTGGAGAACACGAAGAGGACCTGGCCTAACACAGCCTGACCTGCCATAAGCCCGATAAGCAGATAGAACCTTCCCATATTCTTTGTCTGCACAAGGCCTACCAGATTGGAGAAGATGATATTGCTAACTATGACATCCTCCACAAAAAGTGTTGATGCCAGCACATATATTATGAACGCCTTCTTGTTCCTCAGCAGTATCTCCTTCATAAGTCACCCCCAGAAGAATTGTCTTTCACTATTACACCATGCATGATATCAGATTCGAGCCCGAAAATGATTACATTCCAATTTCTATTGTACATATATATCCTGCAATGTCACTCGATTCATCAGATTTTAATCTGGAAAAGAAAAAAGACAGGTTTCCCTGTCCATTAAAGAATCTCTCCCAGGAGCTCAAGTTCCTCCCTCAGGTAGTCTAGCACATACTCCTTGGACCTTGGCTCGTCATGTCCATGCAGCGCGAGTTCAAAATCCATCCATTCAAGCGCTTCAATAAGCATTCCAAGTTTTTCCCTGTGGTGGCTGCCAGTACCGTTGTGGAAATCCTCAGAGGTTATGTCTCCCAGGAACACCACCTTCTCCTCCGGTACATAGGCTACTACGCTGTCCTCAGAATGGGAGTTAGGAAGCTTCATCAGTATGCACGTAACTCCCCCGAGGTCGATCTGAAGCAATCCGTCAAACACAATGTCAGCTGTCTTTACATCAATCAGTGAGCGATCCGGATATTCCTTTCTTATGTTCTCATCACAGAAGAGGATATCTTCACCTGTCTCTATCCTCCTTGACATGGCCCTGTCGGTCCATTCCCATTCCGACATCTCTATAAGCTTGAGATTGGTTTCCAGGCTTGCAACAGAGACCGCACCGATTCCGCTCAATCCGTAACAATGGTCCCAGTGCCAGTGTGTTATTGCCACATACCTAGGATAAGCCAATCCCTTCGCAACGACTCCATCCGTAAGAATTGCAGCATGTTGCCTGGAGTTGCCTGCGTCTACCATGAGTGACGCCATATCCCCTGAAACATATCCCAGAACAGGCCTGTCAGTCCTCTCGTCTGCATCTGTATACCAAATTCTTTCTGTAAGCCTCTTCACCTTATCCATGCTGCAACCTCGAGTATTTTCGGCACCTCGGCGAGGCTCTCGACTATCCTGTACGCTGTTCTGCTTATCTCATCATCCGGCTCGGTGAAGTCAGGTATGAAAATACACCTCATGCCCGCATTGTTGGCACCATGAAGCCCGGACCTCGAATCTTCGAGAACTATCGAGTTTTCGCTCATTGTTCCAGCCATTTCTGCGGCTTTCAGGAATATCTCAGGATCAGGCTTACCTTTCCTGATTTGGTCACCTGTCACCATTCCATCAATCCTTTCCTCAAGTCCCAGCTTTTTGACTATGAATTCAGCACGTGTCCTGTGGGACGATGTGGCGACAACCCTTCTGTATCCATTTGCCTCCAGATAGTCAAAAAGCTCGAAAAGCCCCGGCTTGGTATCAAGCTTCTCTTCAATCATCCTCTGCGCAAGTGCTATCTTCTTTACGAAAAGCTCATCAACAGGCACCTCTTCACCATAAATGCCTTTTATTATCACAGCTATGTCCCTGTTGTTCCTGCCAAGCGTCAGGTCAAACTCCTTCCTCGTGAAATCAATCCCGACACCTTTCATGACCTCATGCCATGCCCTGAAGGATACTGTCTCCGTATCCACCATCAGTCCGTCCATATCGAATATTACAAGCCTTTCCATCTATCCCTCTCCTAACAAATCTCAAATTTCTAAACTAATTGTACCACATGTTACATAGTCCCATTTCCAACATCTGATTTCCACCTAAGAAAAGAAATTCATATCAGTCCAAGAATGCTGTTCTCCAGCCAGTAACAAGAGCTACAATAAAAGCAGATACCAAGTGCTGCTGTATTATTCAAGGGGGTATTTTAATGATTGTTTTTTCATCTGACGCAAAATATGTCGGCGATGTGAGGAACGGAAGATGGCACGGCACAGGAATGTTGACAGATACTGACGGTTCAAGGTACATAGGAGATTTCAAGGACGGAAGGATCACAGGATATGGTATCTATACAGATAGCGATGGTGCGATGTACATAGGCGAATTTCGTCACAACAATCGAGACGGCTTTGGCATGATCGTAAACCTTGATGGTAATACCCATATCGGTACCATACGGAACAACAAGGTAAACGGACCTGGATTGAACTATAAGCCGGATGAGGATGAGCTTATCATCGGTGATTTTACCAACGGTGAAATGACTGGCCGTTTCCTCTGGACTAAGCCTGAAGGCTTCAAGTACATCGGAGACATGAAATCCGGAAACATGCACGGACAGGGCCTTTGCCTTACAAACGGATTCAGATACCTGGGTGACCTCCATGAAGGTACGATGCAGGGTGAAGCACTGATAAACACTCCGGACCACGAAAAGCTGGTGGGTCAGGTTGAGAATAATCTCCTGAACGGCCAGGGAATGTACTGCTTGGATGATTTCAAGTATATCGGGGGCTTCAAGGATGGAGCATTCCATGGGTATGGAATGGCTCAGGATTCTGATGGCATATTTTACAATGTTAAGTCAGTCAATGGTGAACTCACCACACTATCACAAGCAAACGGAACCCCGGTCAAATCAAGGCCAATGCCTGCCAAAAGACTGCAAAAAAGTAAAGGCAGCCATGGCCTCCTCACTCTGATCGGCGGAACTGTGGTATTTTCCACCAGTCTCCTGAAAGGACTCATAGAATCCCAAGGTAAAAAGAAAGACAGGTGGTAACTGATCATATTATCACCAGGCAAGGTATCATTGGGTTATGCAGAAGCTTACTCCCTGCCTGCTGGAGGTGTAACATGAACTATCTTTGTGAAGAACGGACAATAAACGTTCCTTTGGAAAAAGTTTGGCCGATTGCCAGTGACTTCACCAAATCTCCAGCTCCCAGACTTCCAATAGAAATAGTAAACAACGGAGATCCAACAGGAATGGGGATTGGCTGAGAACGGAAGGTCAAAACCGGTCCGCTGATCTTCCGTGAGAGGCTGACTGCCCTAAGTCCGACAGACTACTAGAATATGAGATCCTTTCCGGACCACCAGTCAGGTATGAGAATGACAGGGTTGAATTCAGACGGGAAGGTGATTCAACAAACATAAGATGGATTACAGGGTTCAAGGTAAGGTATCCTGGTATAGGCTGGTTATTAAAGCTGGCTAACAGGGGTATTCTACAACAGATTCATTGATGAGCTGACAAAGGTCAGATGATAAACAGGGAGCATTTCTTTCGAATTGCTCCCTGCCCTTTTCTAATTTTGCCTATTTTCCGGTAGTGAATGTGACAGTCCATGTTGCTGCATTTGTATTTCCTGCAGAGTCCTTCACCGCACCCGAACTGACTGTCAAAGTATATTTAGTGTATGGCAACAAAACAGCTACAGGGTCTATTACCAGCTTGGCTGCCTCTGTTGATTGAGTTATATCCACTGTGGCTGAAGAGCTTGTCACTTTAAGACTTATTGCACCTGAATCATTAATGTTTATTCCCTCACTGAAGGTCACAACTAAATTATTTGCCTTCTTGAAGTTCTTCGCCCCATCAGAAGGTACGGACGATATCGCATACGGAGCTGCCGTGTCACCGGCTGGAGGAGGATCATCAATAGTTCCGCCTGCTAGCTCCAGTGCCTTCCTTGCATTGACCATTCCACCGGTCACGGTCTTTCCTGCGAGTGACAGAAGAGGATTTGCCAAAGCTGATTTCAAGATTATGTCCTTCACTTCAGAAGTGTTCAGGCCACTGCTCACTCCCATCACGAGGGCAGTAACTCCGGTAACATGGGGAGCAGCCATGGATGTCCCGCTCATATATACATACTGAGGATCAGGATACGTGCTTACGATGTTCACACCGGGTGCCCCTACATCAACCCTTGTCAAACCATAGTTTGAGAAGGAAGCAAGCGCTCCTTTGTTGTCTACCGCTGCAACAGAGATTATGTTCGCACAATCATAAGAGGCCGGGTAGCTTGCGATCCTGTCGATATTCCGCTTGCTGTTACCTGCCGCTACTATGAATGGCTTAGCAAAATCATTGATGGCAGTCCTGAGAGCTTCATCGTATGAACCACCGCCCCACGAATTATTGGAAAGATCAGCTCCATTGTTCCTTGCATAGTAGATTGCCTCTATGGCATCCGCTGTCGTTCCTCCTTCTGCACCGAGGAACTTAAGGGACATGATCTTTACGTTTGGTGCGATTCCAATAACCCCAACCGTATTGTCTGATGCTGCTATTGTTCCTGAAACATGTGTTGCATGCCCATCCTCTTTAACGCCAACAAATACATTTGCCGTATTGCTTACAAAATTCCATCCGTTTATATCATCAATATACCCATTGCCATCATTATCTATTCCATCACCAGGAGTCTCATCCTGATTCTTCCACATTTTTCCTTGAAGGTCAGGGTGACTGAAATCAACCCCAGTATCTATGACAGCCACAATGACCTCATCAAGCGACTTAGTACCGAGATACTCCCATGCCTCAGGAGCATCGATGTCAACATCAGCGACACCTGTTACTCCCCCAATTGGTTGCCCTGTATTGTTCAGGCCCCATAATAAGCCATAATGAGTATCATCCGATGGATTGACGTCAGTTGCGGGATAGTAAAGGTAATTAGGCTGCACATTCTTCACCATCGGGTCAAACGCAATCTTCGCCTTTGCCTGAGCTACAGTGAGCCCTTTAGGGACCTTTATTAGCTCGGTATTCTTCAGCGGCAATTCCTCCACAATTGTCAGAGCATGCTTCTCCCTGACCTTCACCTTGTCAAAGACGCTTGTTGTGTCTGAATATGTGACGATGAGTTCACCCTCCACGTATTGTGGTTTCCCGCTTGAATCAGAGGCTTGCAGTGACCTGATCTCCGATGCGCCTGCTATCAAGGAAGACGATATGAACAGTGCGGCGATAATTGAGGTTATGAGCAGTTTCCTTTTGCCTTTCATCCTGAGTTCCCCCTCATTTTGTATTCATCAAGAGTATTGGGGATTCCGTCCCCGTTTACTTTATTCTAATCTCGTATGACAGGCCTTTCAAGAGTTGTCAGATTATTCAATTATATATTTTCCCTCATATTGTGACAAAATATAAGGGATAATCCCAAAACATGCCCCTTCAGGCTGTTTTTTTGATTATCCCCTTATCTTTATTCAATATGGTTTATGTATCAGATACCTGTTCCTATTTGACTTTCGCCTTCATGGCAAGCTTTACCGCTGCCTCAGCATTTGCCAGGCCGCCTGTAAGTATCTTCCCCTCAAGTGAAGTGAGCCTGTTGGCTGTCGCTGACTTCAATATTATCTCCTTGACCTGCGATGCTGTAAGGCCAGTCTTTGCACCAAGCATCAGTGCAGCTATGCCTGATACATGTGGAGCAGCCATTGAGGTTCCGCTCATCCATGCATAGGATGAACCAGGATAGGTACTTGCGATATATCCGCCGGGAGCTGCCACATCAACTGAGGTGATTCCATAATTCGAGAAATCAGACATAAGACCCGTGTTGTCCACTGATGCAACCGAAATTATATTGCTGCAGTCATAGGATGAAGGATAGTGGGCTTTAAGGTCATTATCAAGTGATTCATTTCCTGCTGCTGCTATGAAAGGCTTGCCGAAATCCTCGATGGCATCCTTAAGGGCCTGGTCGTAGCCTCCGCCTCCCCATGAGTTGTTGGCTATATCAGCACCATTGTCCTTTGCATACTTGACTGCGAGTATCGCATCAGCTGTTGAACCGCCGTTGATCCCTATGAACTTCAGAACCATGATCTTCACATTCTGGGCAACTCCTGCGACACCTATGCCGTTATTGGTCTGAGCTGCGATAGTTCCCGAGACATGGGTCCCGTGCCCGTCAGCCTTGGCGTTGGTGAATACGTCGTTGTTCCTATGGAAGAAATTCCAGCCGTTGAAGTCATCTATGTAGCCATTGCCGTCATCATCGAAGTTCTTCAGTCCGTTTACTTCCGCCTCATTCATCCATATGCTTCCCTGAAGGTCAGGATGGTCAATGTCAACACCAGTGTCGATTACTGCAACTACAACTTCGTCAGCTGATGCTGGCATCAGTCTCCATGCTTCAGGAGCGTCTATATCAATGTCCGGTGTTCCCGCTATTCCCAGGATTTTCTGACCCTGGTTGTCAAGGCCCCACTCTATTCCGGCATAAGGGTCGTTTGTTATGGCTGCATCAGGATAATATAGGAAATTAGGCTGGACTGACATCACATTCTGTTCAAATGCAAGCTTCTCCCTGGCCTTCGATGTGCTTAATCCTGCCGGCAGCCTGACAAGCTCCATATTTGAAGGCAGGTCCCTGATCTTTTCCAGCGAATTCTTTTCCCTTACCTTTACCTTGTCAAAAATGGTAGACTTACCGGAATACCTGATTATAAGCTCCCCTTCGACATAATCCGGCCTTGTGGAGACATCGCCTTCAATCAACTTCAGGTCCTTTGCAAAGACCATTGTTGCTGAAGAAGCTAAAAGAGCAGTGACAACAAGCAAGCTGACTAATCTGGCGGTTCTCTTCATTTTGTTCCTCCCTGACATTTTGATTAAAGCAATGCGAAGCTTGACACGGCAACGGATAATGCGCTGAAATCCGCATCCATAGCCATTTCCTTCATTTTACTTCCCAATCCGCCATGAATCAACCAGTTTTCTGACATTTCTGCACAATATATCAGATTCATACAATTATGTTTTCTTTGCATAGAAAAAGCCGCAGCTAAATAGCTGCGGCCCAAAGTGCTCTTATGCCTTTATGGTGGT
>NZ_AXUN02000163.1 GCF_000495435.3 Youngiibacter fragilis 232.1
GGTTTTGTGATTGACCCAATAATCTAGTAATCCCAATGGTTTGCGGGCAATTTTATTGTGCGAAGTTTGAGTTATGTAATTCAAAAGCCCATTTCCCCTGTCATTCTGACTTATCCACAAGCTTCCTGAGCTCATTGATGTCAGGGTACCTTCCGGAAATGACGACTTTCCCGTCTGCTACTGTCACGGGTTGGCTGGCAGGTGCTTCAAAATCAAATCCTTTAATCAGCGGCTCTTCAAGGAACCTCTCCCTGTGGAGGGTATAGTTGTACCTCTGTATATCCACACCTTCCTTGCGGAGCTCCCTTACAAACCCTGCAAGCTCCTTAAGCTCCTTTTCCCTTTCCATACCGCATGCCATGGATACGCATATGTCAGGCTCGTAGATCCTTATCATTGTCCTAGCCCCTCTTCAAGGACCCTTCTCCTAAGGTCCATGACCTTCTGTTCGATTGTCCTGGCTGTTGTTATGAACTCATTGTCCTCCTTGCCTGAAGGGTCATCCAGCCCCCAGTCCTCCCTGTGCTTCGAGGGAAGGTAAGGGCACTCTACGTTGCAGCCCATGGTTATCACGATATCGATGTCCTTTGGGATATCATCTATCAGCTTGGATGTCTGTGTCTCTTCCATATCTATCCCGTAAATCGACTTGATTATCCTCACGGCATCCTGGTTGATCCTCGGCTTTGTCTCGGTACCTGCGGAGTATGACTCGAAGGCATCCGAAGCGAATTGCTTTCCAAGCGCTTCAGCCATCTGGCTCCTGCATGAATTATGTACGCATATGAACGCGACTTTTGGTTTCAAGTTTATCAGCTCCTCTTTATTACACTATACCCTATTGATTGATTGTATGCAATCAATTCACTGTTAACTCCACGTAAAGGACAAACAGGCCAAGTGGTGTTAGAATGGGATTAGCATTATATTGATTGGTGGTGTGAAAATTGAAGCTACGGAACGAAGCACTGGTAATGATACTCTTTGCGGCAGTACTCTCAGCAGCCATACTGAAGCTTGACCCCGGCAGGAGCTACCTGGTCTGGAACATCGGCCTTGCCCTTGTCCCCTACTTCTCATCGCTCATTCTTTCAAAGAACGATACGGTCTACTATTCAAAAGTACTTTTCCCGTTCTTCATCCTGGTATGGCTCCTTTTCTATCCAAATGCCATGTACATGGTGACTGACTTCATACACTTTTCGCTTCAGACCTTCTACAAGGCATCGGCCCAAGGCACAAGCCTGTTCGGGATGAAGGTCGAATACGTGCTTGACCTGTCACTTTGGATATCCTTCGCACTTACCGTATGCGCCGTCTTCTACGGGGTTGCATCCGGGTACATGTCGATAACAAGGGTCGAGAAGGCGATCTTCAAGGAAAAGCCAGCCTCAGGACGCGTGGTATTCATTATGGCAGTCAGCCTTCTCACTGGTTTTGCCATATACATCGGAAGATTCCTCAGGTTCAATTCCTGGGATATCATCAAGGATCCTTTGGCAATCCTCTCCTTTGTGAAGGACGGGATGACAATGGATGCTATCTATATGATACTGGCCTTTGCTGCCATGCACCTGTTCATAACGGCGGTACTAAGGCTTTCCACCGCTGCAGCTGAAGGCTGATAAGGATTCCTGATATGGATTTTTGAATGCTGTATTCCTTCAAATATTCCTGTTGACAAATCCTTAACGTGAAATTAGAATCTAAACGACTGCAACCATATCAGGAGGTGTCGCCGTGAACCAGTACTCAGTAAAAAAGTCATTCAACAACAATGCGGTGCTCGTCACGAAGGAAGACACCGACTATATACTTATCGGAAGAGGCATAGGCTTCGACAAGAAACGTGGAGACAGGATCCCTGAGTCCAAGATGATAGAGAATGTCTTCATAATGGTCGACGAGAAGAACAGGCAGCAGTATGAGAACCTTCTTGAGAACGTTGACCACAGGCTGCTTGCAATAACCGAGGACATCATAAGGATGGCTGAGGAGGATTTCAATGAGAAGCTCCATGTCGATACACACCTGGGTCTTGTTGACCATATAAGCTTCGCGGTAAAAAGGATCAGGGAAGGCATCGGGGTTGTGAATCCGTTCCTTATCGAGACAAGGATGATGTACAGGCAGGAATATGCTGTGGCAGCAAAGGCTGTAAGGCTCATACGCGACAAGCTGGGAATTGACGTTCCTGAAAGCGAGACCGGCTTCATAGCGCTGCATCTCCATGGCGGAAGGCTTTCCGGCAGGACTGGGGCCTCAATGAAGTATGTCAAGGCGCTCAGCCAGGTCATACCATATATCGAGGACAAGCTTGGGATTTCACTCGAGGAAGACTCATTTGACTCCGTGAGGCTCATGTCCCATTTAAGGGCCATGCTTGAGCGATGTTCAAGGAAAGAGACCATCGACAACGTGCTTCTGGACAGGATGAAAAAAGATTTTGCATTCGAATACAAAATTTCCGAAAATATAGGCTTGATTTTGGAAAAGAATATTGGTATAGTTGTACCTGAAAACGAAATAGGGTATATCGCTCTCCACCTGTATAAGCTGAGGAGCTCCCGAAAAGGCGTGTAACTGATTCGATCAGGCATGAGTTCATTATCTGATGTCCAAAGGACTTTCTTTGGTCACCAGATAATGGGTTCATGCCTTTTTTGATATCACAAAAAAGAGGAGGAAAAACAATGTCAAAAAAATCCAGTGGTTTCTTCGCAGTACTGCAGAAGGTCGGAAAGTCGTTAATGCTTCCAGTATCAGTTCTTCCTGCTGCCGGTCTCATGGTCGCATTCTCAAGAATCATAGAGCAGTCTGTAGGTGCTGAGGCGCTTGCATCAAATCCTGTACTCGCTACCTTCGTGAAGGTGCTTTTCTCAGGCGGACTCGTTGTATTTGAGAATCTTCCTCTTATTTTCGCAATCGGTGTCGCAATAGGCTTCACTGCCGGTGAAGCAGTATCCGGACTTGCAGCAGCAGTTGGATATGTCGTACTTATAAAGGTGCTTGACATCATGTCAACTGCACAGAACCTTGCGGATCCCATCAACATGGGAGTGTTCAGCGGTATCATAATCGGTCTTATCGCGGCAAAGATCTATACCAAATACTACAAGACAAAGCTTCATCCGGTACTCGGCTTCTTCGAAGGCAAGAGGCTCGTGCCAATCATAATGGTAATAGTTTCCATACTCCTTGGAGTAATCCTCGGTTTCGTATGGCCTCCGATACAGGACGGTATAAACTACCTGGGGCAGCTTGCGATAACAGCTGAAGTAGGCGGCTTCAAGCTTGGCGGAGCGATATACGCCTTCGGTAACAGGGCGCTTATCCCTACAGGACTCCATCACGTGTTCAAGACTCCATTCACAACTCAGTTCGGACAGTTCACAGCTCCTGACGGACAGGTATATGTTGGAGAAATCGCAAGATTCTTCGCAGGGGACCCAACAGCCGGCAACATCACTGCAGCAGAGTATCCGCTCAAGATTTTCGGACTTCCTGCAGCTGCATTCGCAATGTACAAGACCGCCCTTCCAAAGAACAGGAAGGCAATAGGCGGTGTAATGCTTACAGCGGCACTCACCTCCATCATAACAGGAATAACAGAGCCGATAGAGTTCGCATTCATGTTCGCAGCACCAGCACTCTACATAGCTCACATATCCCTTGCCTTCGTAGGCGGAATGTTCATGAACATATTCCATGTAAGGCTTACTGAGACATTCACTTCGTCCCTCATAGACTTCGCGGTGAGCATATCTACCGGAAATGCCGGTAACCCATGGATGCTCATACCAGTCGGTATTGTCATCGGAATCGCATACTTTGCCCTCTTCTACTACCTGATAAAGAAGTTTGACCTGAAGACTCCTGGAAGGGACGAGTCAGAGGAAGCTGCAATTGAGATACCAGTTACAGGAAAGGCTGTAGAAGTACTAAAGGCACTCGGCGGCGCAGACAACATAAAGGCAATAGATGCGTGCATAACAAGGCTCAGGCTTGAGGTCGGCGACACTGCAAAGGTAGACAAGGCAAGGCTTAAGGCACTTGGCTCGGCTGGAGTGCTTGAAGTCGGAACCACCGGAATACAGGTAATATTCGGAACTGCGGCAGAAGGCCTGAAGGACGAAATAAAGGCTGTAATGGCAAACCCCGGTGCATACGCTGTGGTCGAAGAGGCAGTTACTGAGACAAAAGAAGCAGCTGCTGCCCTAACCAAGGAGACAATATTCAGCTCACCAATGAAGGGAAGGCTCGCAAAGCTTGAAGAAGTTCCTGATGCACTTTTCGCAGAAAAGATGATCGGAGACGGATTTGCAGTTGATCCTGCTGAAGGCCTTGTGACAGCACCGGTTGCTGGAAAAATCGCCCACATATTCGAGACGAACCATGCAATAGCGATAGTTACAGAAACAGGTCTTGAGGTCCTCATCCACATCGGGATCGACACGGTCAAGATGGGCGGAAAAGGCTTCAAGAGACTCGCAGAGATAGGACAGGATGTTGTCATCGGAACTCCGATCATGGAAGTTGACCTTGACCTCGTAAAGAAAGAGGCAAAGTCCAGCATGACTGAAATCGTAGTGACAAACATGGATGTAGTTAAGTCCATGGAGATAATAGCTGAAGGCAATGTATCCAAGGATACTGATGTCCTCATAGTAAGATAACCAAGAATCAAGGCCGGCTTTCCAAATGGAGAGCCGGCCTTAATTCTGCCAGTATACAGAAGCTATTGGATTGGCATGAAATTTACCTTCCAAATTTCGCCATCCTTCACAAGACTGAATCCGTAAGTATATGCACCCAGTTTTTCATCAGAATCTCCATTCCTGCTTTTCCAGGTTATGATTGCATGTTTTTCACCTGATTCGGTATATCCGATGTTGAGGTCGTAGACATCCCTATAGACCCCAAAATCCTTCATTCTATCGCTTTTCGGGAAATTCCGGTCTTCCTCTTTTGACCATTGGACATACTTCTCATTTTTAGTATATAGCTCGTACACAGTCTCGTAATCCTCAGCTGAGGATGCATGAAGGTACAGCTTGCAGACAGACAGTGGCCCCAAACCCGCCAGGCTCCCATCATCATATGATGCCCTGAATTCCTCATATCTTGCTTCTTCAGAAAGTGTCAGGTCAGTCAGGTCCCCATTCGAGTCATTCAGGTTCACCAGTGCCTCAAGTCCCGATATTTCGCGTTTCAATTCGGAATTCTCCTCTTCCAATGCCTTAATGTCTTTATCCAGTGTTAAAGTATTCTCCTGCAGCTTGCCCACCTGCTGCTTCAATTCTTCGATTTCTGACTGTGCATCACCGCTGCAGCCAAAAGCACCGAGTGACATGACAAGAAAAATGCACAGAACCAGCACTCTTTTCATTCTCATTGTTCCCTCCCATATAAACTGCTCACTAATATTTATTATATGCTAAATGATATTATATTAAAATCATGCACGCATAGTTTTTGTAGACTTGCCCTCATAGCCTTTTATCGGCATGTTTACCAGCAGCTTTATTGAGACGAAAAAAGCCAGCCTGCCAAGGCAGGCTGACCAATATGCTATTGGTTATGGAATGTTGTCATTTCCCCTTCAGGATCATCTCTATTACCGCTGTTATGTCCTCAAGTCCGCTTACAGAACCCACATATCCTGTCACGATGTTGCCATCCTTATCTATGAATACTGTGGTTGGAATGGAGCTTATGCCGTACTTTATCGCAGCATCCGAATTGGTGTCGTAATAGACCGGGAATGTGTATTTGTTGTCAGCTATGAACTTCTGGCCAGTAGCCTTTGTCTCGCGGCTGCCGTCAACAAGGTCAAGCATCATGAACTTCACCCTGTCCCCGTACTGCTCGTAGGCCTTCTGGAAATATGGCATCTCTTCCTTGCAGGGCGGGCACCAGGATGCCCAGAAGTTAAGGACTACAACTTCCCCCTTGAAATCCGAGAGCCTCACCTCTTTGCCTGAAGCGTCAAACACCCTGAAGTCCGGAGCAGGTGTCTTCTCTTCAGCCTCGCTTCCGGAAGTCGACTGAGTGGGTTGAGTGGGCTGTGCATTACCCTTGCTGAGTACATTGTATCCTGCATATGCTCCACCGATTACCAGAACCAATAGGAGTACACTTAGAAGTGCTTTAACTTTTTTATCCATAATATCTGTTTCCTTTCGTCCTAAAATGACATCAGTGAAAGAAGCCTTCCAAGATAGCCAGTGACCATCATTACTCCGAGTGCAATCAGCAGGACACCTGATACTATCTCGACGGTCCTGTAGTGCCTTTTGATGAAGTCAAACGCACCCTTCAGGCTGTCTATGAGTATTGCGCTCAGTATGAACGGTATCCCAAGTCCCACCGAGTAGCTTGCAAGCATCATTATTCCCTTGACTGCACTGCCTTTGGAAGCCGCAAGCATGAGCGCAGACCCCAGGAACGTTCCTAGACACGGCGTCCATCCAATGGAAAAAGCCATCCCGAAGAGCATTGATGACAGGAAGCCCTTTCCGGGATCCTTGCCGCCTGGCTTCATCCCCCTGTTGAACAGGGATATCCTGAACAGACCAAGGTAACTCAGCCCGAACAGTATGATAACGGAACCGGCAACAATGTCAAGCACCCTGCCGTACCTTACAAGGAGGCTTCCTATGCTTCCTGCAAGGGCACCAAGTGTTGTGAACACAATTGAAAATCCCAGGACGAATCCAAGTGCATTGACGATCGGCTTAGTCTTTCCTTCCTCCTGTCCTGCGAAATACGAGATGTATATTGGCAGCATAGGGAGGAGGCATGGGGAAATGAAAGTTATTGTCCCTTCAAGGAACGAAATCAAATAATCCATCTTTTATTCCTTCGCTTTCTGATTACCTCCATTATATTTAAATCCATGCGACTTGTGAAGCTTTCCGGCAATTTAAATTTTATATCATTCAATTTTACAATTGCTATTTTACCTCAGATATTCATCAGGTAACTCTGTCCCTATACCATAGTTTTGGACTTTACCTCTACTCAAGCCACAGGCGAAGCTATAGATGTGACCGTTCTGCTGATTGGATAGCTTTCGGAATCACGTTTGTTGCATTTGAAATTTCACTCTGTTACGCTTGAATCAGATACAAAAAAATAAAGCGATAAGGAGCTCCTTATGAAAAAATACAGGATTGCAGTTATTCCCGGTGACGGTGTTGGCCCGGAGGTCATCAATGAAGGCGTGAAGGTACTAAATAAGGTATCTGAGCTTGACGGAACATTTGGCTTCGATTTCACATTTTTCCCGTGGGGTTGCGAATACTATCTGGAAAACGGCCTTATGATGCCAAAGGATGGAATAGACCAGCTTAAGGAGTTTGACGCCATCTATCTTGGAGCCGTGGGTGCTCCTGGTGTCCCTGACCATATTTCGCTTTGGGACCTTTTGCTCATTATCCGTAAGAGCTTCGACCAGTACATCAATCTCCGCCCCGTCAAGCTTCTTGAGGGTGCACCCTGCCCGCTTACAGGTGTAAAGAAAGAAGATATAGACATGGTTGTAGTGCGTGAAAACAGCGAGGGGGAATATGCAGGCTCAGGAAGCTGGCTCTATAAGGGCAAGCCAAATGAAGTCGTCATACAGAATGCAGTTTTTTCAAGGGTCGGCTGCGAACGTGTCATCAGGTACGCTTATGAGCTGGCACGTAAAGAAAAGAAGACGCTCACAAATGTAAGTAAAGCAAACGCACTTAACTACAGCATGGTCTTCTGGGATGAAGTCTTCAATGAAATAGGACGAGAATATCCTGATGTCAGGACATACTCGCTGCTGGTTGATGCCGCAAGCATGTTCTTCGTGAAACAGCCCCAAAGGTTCCAGATAGTCGTCACTTCAAACCTCTTTGGTGATATCCTTACTGACCTTGGTGCGGCAATCGCTGGTGGTATGGGACTGGCTGCAGGAGCCAACTTGAATCCTGAACGCAAATTCCCGTCCATGTTTGAACCTATACACGGTTCTGCACCTGATATTGCAGGCAAGAGCATCGCAAACCCTCTGGCTTCGATTTGGTCAGCAAGCCAGATGCTTGACTTCTTTGGCCATGAGGAATGGGGAAAGGTTATCATTGCTGTTATTGAGCAGGTACTTACTGAAGGACAGACACTCACACCGGACCTTGGCGGAAAGTCTAGTACCAGTGAAGTTGGAGATGCAGCAGTATCCATGCTTTCCGCGGCTTATTATAAAGCAAGCAATTGGAACCTCAATTGATCAGCTGTCTTTGGATAGACGTTAACTGACTGGCTGATGGACATGATTCTTAGTGTGTTCTTTTCGGCTGATCACGGTCAATTGCCTGATAAAGTCAGTAAAACAAGCAGGAGCTGATCCTCGCATAAGGGTCAGCTCCTGCTTGTTTATTATGCTTTCGCCATAAGCTTCACATACCTTGAAAATGTCCTCATGGACCCTGCTATGATCCTTGTTATGTTGCCTATGCCGAATTGCCTCAGCATCTCAGTCTTGCTGTTTACCAGAAGGTTAACATAGAGGTTTGTGACCATAAGCTCATAGTAGTAACGCCTGAGGGACATATTTTTCGGCCTTATCGTCACCTGACCAAAGGACCATTTGTCATACTCCTCAGCTGAATGGATCAGCCTGTCCTTGTACTTCCCGTACATAGGAAGGTTCGGGAATGGTGTCAGCGGATTGATAGAGCTTGTCTGAGGCTTCAGTAGGCCTATGTACTTCCTGAACTTCCTGAAGTCATCGGCTGACCAGTCAGGATGTGCCATGAATGATGCCCAGACGTCAATCCCGATATCCTTCAGTGCTTTCGCTGCCTTAAGGTTGTCGGATGTATCAGACTTCTTCCTGTAGATATCCAGTTCCTCGTCGCTGAAAGTCTCATAGCCGACAAGGACCGCCTTAAGCCCCATCTCCTTGAATTCCCTTACCAGCGGCTCGAAGTCCAGGATCCCCTTGACTGAAGCATAGACTATGAAGTTCTTCCTTAACCCAAGCTCCCTTATGAGGTCAAGGAATGTCCTTATCTTAAGCTCGCTCGCAAAGAAGTCGTTGTCCATGAGCATTATGGTATCCTCTTCTATGGACATGAGATCCTTCCTTGTTATTTCAAGGTCCAGGAGCTCTTCCTTGTAGCCTTCGATCCTCCACCTCAGGCAGAAGTCGCAGGCCTTCTCGCAGCCTATGCCATATTCCATTATGGCTGCAGGTCTGTAACCGAAATAGGAGTACTCGCTCCTGTACTTTTTAGGGGACTGCCTGTCAGGAAGAAAGTACCCGTTCCTTCCCTTCGGGCCATGGGACCTGTAACCATCGGAGCTTGAACGCACTCCCGGTAGTGACGAAAGCTCTTTACCTTTGCCAAGCTCACTGAAGAAGGTCCTTATGTTTTCCCCGTCCACGAATTCAAAGATGTAGTCAACTGCTTCATCTGCAAATGACAGAGGTGAAAGGAATGCCTGCGTCCCCCCTGCAAGAGTCACAATGTCAGGTTTGACTGCCTTAACCTCCCGGCAAAGGGCGATGACAACATCCACATCTATGCAGAGGCTGGTTATACCTACAGCATCTGGCTTATACTCCACAACCTTTTCCCTAAGGCTCCCCTTCTCCACCATCATGTCGAAGATCTCAACATCATGGTCTGGCTTAAGAAGACCAAATATCATCTCAAGCCCTATGGGCTCAGAAAACATGAAGTCACTGACTGTTATGGCCTGCTTCGGCCTTGGCGGTCTTGCAAGAAGTATCCTCATATAGTCTCCTTAGAATATATTGGGCGTTATGCCCTGGCTTATCTGGTGCCTGTAATAAAGGTTCACGACCGTGTAGAATAGGTATTTCCCTGGATTTCCAGGGAACTCCTTCCTGAGTATGTTCCTTTTGAAAATGGACCTGAAAGTGAAGAGCGACCTGTACAGGTCCCAGTATGCCCTGGTCAGCTCGTCTGGCGTCATGTTGGGATGGGTGTATACCGCCTCCGTACCGTCGAAGGAATATATGTCCTCCTTCACGAGCCTTCCCTGCTTCTCGATATCCCTGAAGAACCTTGTTCCAGGTATCGGTGTAAGTATGTAGAACCTTGGTACGGAAATCCTGTTGTCCTCGATGAATGCCTTGGTTGCCCTTATTGATTCAAGGGTGTCTGCCTCTCCTCCAACAACCATCTCAGTGGAAACATCTATGCCATGGTCCTGTATGTTCCTTATCAGCTTCGGGTAGTCCTCAGGCTTAGCCCAGGACTTGTCCATTGCCTTCAGGCTTTCCTTCGTTATGCTCTCGAGGCCGAAGGAAAGTGTTGTGCAGCCGCTGTCCTTCAATGACTTAAGCAGCTTGTCCTCGCTTCCTATCCTTATGTCGCACTGGCTCATCCATTCCATGTCAAGTGACCTGATCTCCTCAAGCAGCTTTCCAAGGTAGACCCTGTCAGCGAATATGTTGTCGTCAAGCAGCAGGAACTTCCTGTATCCGAGCTCCTTAACCTGCCTTATGTCCCTCACTACCTCTTCCACGCTCTTCCTTACATACGTACCCTCATAAAGGCAGGCTACAGAGCAGAAGCTGCAGCTGTGGGGACAGCCCCTTCCCGCCTGCACAGGCAGGAAATCACCAAGGTTCTTGTCCATTATCAGGTCGAACCTCGGAGGTGGCGTTGTGAACCAGCCTCTCTTGAGCCTGTTCTCGTAGAGTGGCTTAAGCCTACCTTTTTCATAGTCGCTTATCAGTTCACTCCATACAAGTTCAGCATCTCCCACAACGACCGTATCACAGTATTTCTTCGCTTCCCCGGCCATGAGGCTTGCCATATAGCCCCCGAGGACAACGGTCTTTCCACGTCTCCTGAATTCTTCCGCTATGTCTATGGACCTTACAACCCCGTGTCCCATGGAGCTTATGCCTATGAGCTCCGCATCGGTATCGAATGGTATGTCCTCAAGTATTTCGAGTATTATCTCAACTTCATGTTCAGGAGGTGTCAGTGCAGCCAGCAGGGGAAGTGCCAGTCCCACGAAGTAGAGCTTCTTCTTCTTTATCGGCTTCCTGTTGCTGTCATAGGGGCTAGGCTGTATCAGAAGTATCTTCATATCCCCCTCACCACCTTCCCAAGGTACTGCATGGTCACCCTGCTGCTTCCCGCAAGCATCTTAAGGTTCATGCCAAGCCCGTATCTCCTTATAAGTGCCAGTACGTTCTTCGGCCTCATCACCACGCGGTAGTAGGCCTTAACTATCTCCAGGTAGAATGACCTGGTTCCCATATGCTCAGGTTTAAGCACAACATGGGCCATGTCCCACATCTCATAGCGTTCCCTTGGGTAAAGCAGCTTGTCCTCGTACTCATGAAATATTGATGTCCCCGGGAGAGGTGTCAGAGGCTGAAGGTTCACGAACCTTATCCCAAGCCCCCTTACCCAGGATGTGAGGTCCCTGAAATCCTTCCTTGAGAAATCCAGGGGAATGATGAGGGTTGCATAAAGCTCTATCCCAAGCTCCAGAAGCACCCTTACCGCCCTTTCATTTACGTCTATGTCGGTACCCTTCTTGTAGGAGTCAAGGTCCTGTCCCCTTATCGACTCAAGCCCTACTATTACAGCCTGAAGCCCCTGGTCCCTGAACTCCCCGAGGAGGTCCCTGTTCTCAGCCACAAAGTCAGCCCTTCCGTAGACAAGGAACTTCTTCTCTATTCCCCGTTCCTTAAGGAGCCTGAGGAATTCCCTGATCCTCCCTTTGCTGAACAGGAAATCATCATCCACAATGTAAACTTCCTTCTCCGCGATGCCCTCAAGCTCATCCATGACATCCTTGAGGTCACGGGTGAAGTACTTTCCACCTGTTATCTCCTTGCAGAAGCAGAAGCTGCAGTTGTATGGGCAGCCATAGGAGGTCTTGATGAGCGCACAGGGCCTGTGGAACATGTAGTAGTACTTTTGTCTGTATTTCCTTACGGCTTCCCTGTCTGGATGCCGGTAAAGGAATGAGAGCTTCCTGTCTTCTGAGCTTTCAAGTCTGTTCCTAATACCGGAAGCTGATCTTCCCTCAAGCATTCCCTCGAGAGTCAGGTTGAAGCCGTCTATTCCGTTCCTTTGGTATACGAAATCGATGGATTCATCCCTGAAATCATCAGGGACAACCTCGGCATGTACACCTCCGACACCTGTCAGAGCGACAGGAAGAAGCCTCTTCACTTCAGCGCACATTGCCTTTATGGTCCCCACATGGGTGATGTAGCCTGTGAACACCACAAGGTCAGGCCTCTTCCTCATCAGGATGCCCTTGAACGGCTCCTTCTCAAGGATCATGTCGCATATCTCAAGGTTCACGTTTTGCCTTAACCTGTCGGGAACATTCGAAACCAGGTATTCGAGCTCAAGGGGCTCGCATACCATGACATGCTGAAGGCCTATCGTTTCCCTGTCAGGTCTCGGTCTTACAAGAAGCACGTCCATCAGCATCTCTCCCTGTTGTCTGTCTTTATGGAAAGCGTATATACCGCTATCCTTGGCATGTAGAATGCCCGTTTGATCACCTTCATCCTGAGGATATTGAAGTCATCCCTGACCATTTCCCTGAACTCAGGATCTGAAGGATAGCTGGCCTTCCCTGTCGTCAGCTTCACCCCGGCAAGCATAACCTTGTCGAAAAAGCTGTTGCCGCTTGCAAAGCCTACAAGAAGCCTTCCATTCAAGGTCATGAGGCCGCTCAGCTTGTGCAGGACCGCCTTCTGGTCCCTGTAGTATGGAAGTGAATGGGTGCAGGTTATGATATCGAACCTGCCATCAAGGGTGTCGATATCCATGGCATCCTTGAGCTCATGGCAGGCACCCTTGTTCCTCTTCCTCGATACCTCAAGCATACCTTCGGAATAGTCGACTCCTGTGAGCTTTAGCTTCGGATACCGTCTCCCGATCTCATGAAGCAGCTCCCCCGGCCCGCAGCCAAGGTCAAGGAGGCTGTGCCTTCCCCTGCTAACTTCCTTCAGCTCCTCAAGTATATATTCCCTAGTAGGCCCGAGGCTGTGCTTCTGTACCCAAAGCCTGTCATATCTTACTGCCCAGAAGTCCCATATTTTAGCTGACATCAGTATCTCCTTGCGTCATGTATATTCTTTTCCGTCATTCCTCTGAGGTATGCCGGACTTTCCATTTGTCCACTTGCTTTAAAGTGCCTGCCTTATGAATGACCGTATCCTCCCTGACCTCAGAAGTCCCAGATGAAGCCAGAGGAACATAAGGTAGAATACCGCTGCAGGCAGGTGTGGCTTTGTCACCAGATGAAGGAAGTCAAACCTTTCAGGCCTGTCAGTCAGAAGCTTCTCCTTCATCTCCTCATACCCTTCGGTACCCTTTATGGGAGTGAGTATTGACACCGTATATGTATCGATACTGTTCTCCCTGAGAAACCTCGCAAGTCTCCTGAAGTCAGCAATCCTGTAGTCAGGGCTTACCATGAAGAGAGCTGTGAGGTCTATCCCTGACTCCCTCAGGATCCTGATCACTTCAGGGTAATCAAGGGCGTCAGTCTGCTTGTTGTAGGCATCAAGCTCAGAGTTGCTTGTGGCCTCGAAGCCTACGATGACCTCAGCAAGGCCGCATTCCCTCAGCTTTCCCATCAGGTCGCTGTTCTTGAGTATGAAGTCAGCCCTAAGGTATGCAATGAGGCTAAGCCTCCCGTTTCTTGCTTCAGCTGCATCAATGAATTCCAGAGCATCCTTCCTTGATACAAGGAAGACATCATCTACTATCCAGACATGGTCGGCATCCAGCTGTAAGGACTCATCCAGCAGGTTCCCATAATCCGGCCCTATGTGCACTCCGCCATTAAGCAGCCTGCAGTAGCAGAAGTCGCACCTGTATGGGCAGCCGATCCTTCCCTTGACGAGTGCAACCCTTCCCTTGTCGAGATATCTGGTTTTCTCAATTACTGCTTCAGTAAGCGACCTGTCAGGGGCTATTTCAGTCTTCCCGGTTACAGGCCTTTTGCTCCCAATTGTCCACACTCCCCGCCTCTTCATGTCGAAGCCTGACGGCTCAATCTCCACAGACTTTCCCTCTATAAGCCTGAGGATATCCATGAACAGCTGAAGGTCCGGGCTGTGGACCACGAAATCAACATATGGGGAATGGAAGTCACCGCTGCTCCTTTCGGCATGTGTGCCTCCCACGATTACCCTGATATCAGGATACCTTTCCTTGTATCTCTTTGCCTCTTCAAGGATCTTCCTCTCCGCGGTATTGTAGCCTGTAAGGACAATTGCATCGGGGATGACATCAGGACCTCTTATCCCGAAAAGGTCATCGACTATATGGGCTTCAGCTCCTGCCGCCTCTGCGGCAGCCTTGAGATATGCGAGCTCAAGAGGCTCTACCCTTACTGGGTCGAGAACTGAGAATGGAGTGCCTGCCCTTGCCTTCTTAAGAAATACCTTCATATGACCTCCAGATCGCGGATTCAAAGCCGTCCGGCTTTCCTTTTTCAGCTCCTGAACACCCTGTGCTCCACCTTGTACCTTCTGTATGAGAACTTTCCCGATACAAGCCTTAGAAAAGCATCAGCCACAGGATTCCCGTGGTGAACAAGCATGTGCTTCGTCTCCTCGGTACAGCCCAGCCGAAGCTTTGCAGCCTCCGAGGTCTGACCCATGTCTATCCTCTGGTAGCCTTCTTCAATGCCCTTCCTTATGACGTAGACCAGGAGGTTATGGTATAGGCTTGCACCTTCCTCTCTCCTGAATCCGCAGAACATGAAGGTCAGGGTGTCGCCGTATCCCTTGAGTACAAGCACTGCAGCGGGCCTCCCGTCTTTTCCAATGACTTCAACCACTTCACTTGGATAGTTCCTGAAGAACTCGACAGGAAGTGTCTCCAGAGGATATAGAGACCTTTCTACGACGTTCCTGTAAAGCTCATGATGCCCGCTGCTGAAGCTTGTGTGGTCTATCCTCCTGAACACAAGGCCCTTCCCTTCTTCAAGGACACCCAAGAGGTTCCTCCTGTATGAGGACCTCATTGACATGAGATATCCGTCAAAATCCCTGAACCTGTTAATGAACAAGAAGTTTGAGAGTGTGAGGGAGCTGCCTCCCAGGCTATAGTCAGAATTGAGCGCTACAGTAAGGCCTTTCTGCATCCTTATTACTTCAAGTGCCGCTT
Organism: Youngiibacter fragilis 232.1; assembly: GCF_000495435.3. GTDB lineage: Bacteria > Bacillota > Clostridia > Clostridiales > Clostridiaceae > Youngiibacter > Youngiibacter fragilis. Next base: position 15,165 of record NZ_AXUN02000163.1, read on the forward strand.
TTCTTCCTGTAACCTCATCATGTGAGATAATCCCGCTGCGGCTCAGTGATATGGGGAGTCCGATGATCCTTGCATCAGCCTTCAGGGACCTCTTCATGAAGGTCAGGAGGTTAAGCTTCAGCCTGTATGTCACGATTATTGAATCGAAGACTACGAAATATTCCTGCCCGCAGGGATTGGCTTCCTCAAGAACCTGAAGGAGTTCGAAGATATCCTCATTTTTCTCAAGAAGCATCCTGAGCCTTATGTTGGTTTCCGCTCCTTGTGATAGAATCCAAGCCTTGAGCTCATTTACCTTTGCAAAGCTCCTCATGGATTAACGTCCTTTATGTATGCCTTGTATCTCTTGTATACGGAATCCGTCAGCCTCACGCCCAGCATCCTTGAGCTGTCGTTAGATTCGAGTATCCATCCTGATTCGAAGGTATCATACCTGCCTATGCATATCTCAAAGACCCTGTTAAGGAGGGCAAGGACTGCCCCGTATCTCTGTTCACCCGGCAATACTCCCATCTCAACTATCTTGACTGTCCTTATCCTCTTTCCGAAGATCCTGTTCTTTACCACCGTACCTAATCCAAGTGTCTCATCAGGCCTCATGAGCTCGTTGAAGTCAGGATACCACAGCATGAATCCCACAGGCTTGTCTCCCTTGTAGGCAAAGAGCAGGTTCTGGGGCCTAAGGAGCGGTTTGAAGTCCTTGAACAGCTCCAGGTCCTCCTCGGCCTTTCTCGGATAATAGAAGAGATGGTCACTGAATGCCTCATTGTTCACATTGGTGTATACCTCAGCATCCCTCTCAAGGTTCCTGTAATCAAGGCTCCTTATCGTATATCTCCTCTTCAGCCTTTCAGTTATCCTTGGGTCAAGGATCTCCAGAAGCTCCTTCAGGTCCTTCCTGAAGCTCACCATATCTATTGGATCGAACCCGTTCTCCTCGAAAAGCTCGTTATAAAAGGGCGGATTGTGCATGGTCCCGAAACCCTGCTTCTCATCGTAGCCGCTTGCGAGGAATCCGAGACCGTAGTTGACATGGACATTGAGTGAGCCTGTGATCTTTCCTGCACCCTTTTCCCTTGCAAGCTCCTCTGCCCTTGAAAGTATGAGCCTGAAGGCATCCGGATTGTTCTCCCTTGCCTCGAAGAAAGCTATCTGAAGGAAGTCCTTCATCCTCTCCACCTGTGCAAGTACCGCGATCATGAGTATCTCCCCGTTATCCTCGACTAGCACCGGCTCAAGGAAGGAGGACCTGCACATGACACTTTTGCCATATAGGAGGGACTTCAAAAGACCTGACATCGAGTTCCTTTTCAAAGGGTCGTTCAGGTATCTTTCCTCGTAGAAACGTATGAATTGTCTGAGCCTTTCCTTTTCCGCCACAACCAGTCTCATATCTGCACCACTTCGCATGAATATTTAGTCCACTTTATTATACAGTCAGGGACTGCAATATGGTAGCAAATTGGAGTCAGTTGGCATGAGGGCATGGAAAAGCCCTGATAACACGCATTGGAATGCGCTTATCAGGGCTTATGCCAGCTATTCGAATGTCTTCGCGACATCTTTCAGATGCCTGGTTATCTCTATGTGCTGAGGGCAGTTTTCCTCACATTGCTTGCAGTCTATGCAGGCGGAAGCCTTACCATAGGTCTTCGTGTAGTTCATGTAGTATACCCTCTGAATTGAGAAGCCCTTGTTAAGCGCCCGCTGCTCCGCATTGTACAGTGCAAAGTACTTTGGTATGGCTATGTTCATCGGGCACCCCGCTACGCAGTATTCGCAGGCTGTACAGGGTACCGCAATCGCTCCGTTAATTATCTCCACGGCTTTCCTGACTATTGCAGACTCCTCTTTCCCGAGCGGGGCAAAGTCCTTCATGTAGCCTGTGTTGTCATGAAGCTGCTCCATGTTTGACATTCCGCTTAAGACCATGAAAACATTTGGAAGGCTTGCCGCAAACCTTATGGCCCATGAAGGTACCGACAAGTCGCTGTGGTCCCTGAACAGCCTTTCCGCCTCCTCAGGCACCTGTGCAAGGGTTCCTCCCTTGACAGGCTCCATGACGACTACCTGCTTGCCATACCTTGTGGCCACATCGTAGCATTTCCCTGACTGTATGCTCTCATTGTCCCAGTCCAGGTAGTTTATCTGAAGCTGAACAAAATCGACTTCCGGATGAGCTGTGAGTATCTCATCAAGAAGGTCAGCCCTATCATGGAATGAGAATCCGATCTTCCTTACCCTGCCATCTGCCTTTTTCTTCGCTACGAATGAGAACGCATCGAATCTCTCTGCAATCTCATAGTGCGCTGCGCCAAGGTTATGGAGGAGGTAGTAGTCGAAATACTCAACTCCTGTCTTCTCAAGCTGCTCGTTGAAAATCCGTTCCATATCCTCAGCCTTCTTAAGCATTACCACAGGAAGCTTGGTGGCTATCGTGAATGAATCCCTGTCATGCCTTTTCACCAGGGCTTCCCTGAGGGCGACCTCACTCATGAAGCCGTGGTACATGTATGCCGTGTCAAAGTAGGTGAAGCCCTGCTCAAGGAAGGTATCAACCATCCTGTCAAGCTGCACGTAGTCTATGCTCTTGTTGTCTTCCTTGTCGAGGACAGGAAGCCTCATGAATCCGAACCCAAGTTTTTTCTGTTCCATCATATTTCCCCTTTTCTTCTGCTGTCAGTAATTGTCCCCATGCAGTTCCATCCTTACATTCTACCACCTGGAGCTCGCTACAGGTCAAGCTTCTGCTGTCATATCGTACTGAAGCTCATCCATCTCCCGCTAAGGTACCTGTAGATGAACAGCAGGGCCTTGACTATCCAATCCATGAACATGGCTACCCATGTCCCGTAAAGTCCCATGTTGAAGTTCACCGCAAGGATATACGCAAGGGCTATCCTGCACAGGAACATTGCGAATATGCTTACCGTCATAGGAAACCTTGCATCTCCTGCCGCCCTGAAGACTACAGGGAATGTGTATGCAAGAGGCCAGATGAGCATCATCATTATGCCATGGCTCCATACGATCCTTGTAGTCAGTATTGTCGCCTCGGGAGACAGCGAATAGATCCTGAGGATTACCGGCAGGATTGCGATGACTGCAATGGTGCTCAGAACATGGGCAGCATATATCAGTGCGATGATCTTCCTTGTATAATACCTTGCCGAGTCATAGTCGCCCGAACCGATGCATCTGGATATGACGGCTGTCATGCCAAGCCCGATTGCAATCCCAGGGAGCACCTGGAACATAACTATCGTACCTGAGACAGCATTTGCCGCAATTGCAGCTGTCCCGAAGGTGGACACGAGGCTCAGTATGATGAGCCTTCCGAAGAAGAATATCCCGTTCTCCAGTCCGTATGGAATCCCTATGCTGAGTATCCTCCTGATCATGGCCCTGTCGAACCTGTGCCTTATGGTCCTTTCCATCCTGAGGGTGAAGTCCTTCTTCATGGCAAAATAGACTATTATCAGAGCAGCGCCTATCCTTGACACAAGAGTCGGGACTGCAACGCCTACGGTACCCAGGCCAAGGCCGTATACCATTATCGCATTCCCTGCCACGTTCACAAGGTTCATGCTGAGCATTATGTTCATGGGAAGCCTCGAATTCCCTGTAGTCCGGAATATCCCCGCAGCTGAGCTGTATACCGCAAGGAAAGGTATCGACGCCCCAACAATCATGAGATATGTCATGGCGCTGTTGTAGACCTCAGGTGCTATGCTTCCGAAAAGGCCGCTTATTATCGGCACCCTGAATATATACAGCAGGGCCATGACCACTGCCGCAAAGGTGCCGGTAAACCAGACCAGCTGATTTGCTGCGGACCTGGCATCATTCTCCTCTTTCTTTCCAAGATACTGCCCTGCGATTACGGAACCGCCTGTGGCAAGTGCAGCAAAAACACTTATGAGCACAGCCATCAGGAAATCCACCAGGGATACTCCTGATACTGCAGACTCTCCTGCGAAAGATACCATTATCGAATCAGACATTCCCACAAGGAATCCCAGAAACTGTTCAAATATCAGAGGCAGGAAGAGCAGCGCCAGTTCCTTGTTCTCGAATACCCTTCTCTTTCCAATTGCTATTTCACTCAAATTTTACTTCCCCTTTCAAAAAACAGTGGCTGATGACAGGTACACTAGTACCTTAACACCTGGAGTTGACTCCAGGTCAAGGAGTTTCCAATAAATGAAAATGTTGAACCCATCTGGTATGCTTCATTAGGATAAACGCCTTAAATGCTTTATTTGAAAACAATGGACAGGCATCATAAATATGCCTGTCCATTAAAACACAATCGTCCCTATTTAATTGACTTGCCGATATTCGTTCCTATCCCAAGCGCTTCGATGAGAGTTCTCATCTGCTTCTCATATTCAGTGAAGAACGTCAGCCTCACCTTGGAGTATGACTCGAGCTCGCGGTAGAATCCCCTTGATACACTCCCGGGCTCCCTTCCTATTACCTCCATCACCATCATCAGCGTGCAGGTCCTTATGACATCCTTCATCAGCATCTTTGTCGCATCATCATCAGCTGCGGGTTCGTTCACCTTGAATATGAATGAGATGAGTTTGCTGAGCCTTCCGTCAAGGTTACTGTTTTTGTCACCAATGCTGAATAATGTCTGGTGACCTTCAAGCCTGTCCGCTCCGGAATCCTGCAGGTCATCAAGCAGCTGCAGGAATGCTCCGTATCCGAAAGCGAAGCTCATCTCCTCCTCATCAAGCTCGCCCTTTACAAGGAACACATCGGCAAGTACCGAAGCACCGCCCTTGAATATGCTGATCGGGACTATCTCAGAAGGATTCATCGCCTTCATCTGGTCCTGCCTCATGCTTTCAATCTGAGCTCTCTGGATCAGACCTATGCTCTCATACACTGATGGATACGAGTCCCTTTGAAATTCAGTCCCTATCTTCTCAATGAGCTCGAAAACCCTGCCTTCATGGGGGTCAGAAGATTCTACATGCTCGCCACTTATCACCCTTGTAAGACGTTCGTTGAACCTGGCTTTGTCTTCCTTTTTAACTTCGGTGCTGTCAAGGAAATTGTCCGTATACGGATAAAGCATGCTGTAAGCATACACCGAAGGGGTCATCGTTAACGGGATCCCCCAATAAAGCTGCAGGCTGTTCATGATCCATACGTTCCTTATCGCCTGGAATACTTCCTCCGGTTTAAGGTCACTGTCCTCCAGCTTCACCTCGTCAAGGAAATCCTCTGCTGATTCCATATACCCCTTTTCAAGGAAGAATCCCAAAAAAGGCTTGTCGAAGAACAGCTTCCTCTCATCAAGCTCCAGAATGTACGAGGTTATGGTCCTCTTCAGTTCATCATTCTCAGCAGGTGTAAGGTCTTCAGGATCCTTCCCCCGAAACGGCTCGATATCAGTTACCAGCCGTTCTGAAAGCTTCTTTATCTCCCTCTCGTTCCTGAGCTTCTCGAAAATATGGATTTTCCTGAATCCCTTGTAATCAGGGTCACCACATTTCTCGTACGATTCAGAAGTATTGCTTACAAGCCACTCTTTGGGTATTAATGTCTCTTTCTCCATGACCATTGTCTTCTGACCTTCCTTTGCGCAGATAGAAACCACTAAGGATATTCTGCAGCATGAAGATTAAAATCGAGTAAAAAAGCGATAGTTTAACCTATCGCACTTTTTACTTCAATATATTATTATCTCAAACTTCGCACAATAAAA
>NZ_AXUN02000162.1 GCF_000495435.3 Youngiibacter fragilis 232.1
GTAAGCGGAAATTGTATAGCACATGGTGGTCATGCTTCAAGTTTGAGAAAATGGAATATGCTCTAAAAATGAAAACCCCATCCTAAGATGAGGTTTTCTCTAATTTTTGACTGGCAGCCTGCAGTTATCAGGTAGATCAGATGACCAAGGCATAAGCGAATCGACCTCCGCCTGGTTATCCAGATCAATATTTGGAAGCTTTCCCAACACATATGTCAAGTATGGGAATGGATTGAGGTCGTTACCCTTAGCTGTCTCGATTATGCTGAACACCACTGCGCTAGCTGTTGCTCCGCGAGTAGAGTTGCTGAAGAGAAAATTCTTTCTCGAGATGACAAATGGTTTTATGGAACGTTCTGAAAGATTGTTGCTTAGTTCAAGCCTTCCATCAAGAAGGAAGTTTTCCAGCTTGTCCCATTGGTTTAGTGAGTAGTTTATCGCCTGTCCAAGCATTGACTTTGGAAGAGCCTGCTTTTTTTGGTTTAGCAGCCACAAGTGGAACTCATCCATCAGCGGCTGACTTCTTTTCATACGCTCATCATAACGTTCCTCATCGGAGGCATGCTTAATAGACTCTTCTATCTTGAAGAGCTTGTCACAATAAGCAATGCCCTCCTCGGCGCGTGTGTACAGGATGCTGGAAGTGTCGCTTATCGCCTTGGTGGCATCGACGAACTTCCGCCTGGCATGAGCCATACATGCTACAAGCACTGCGTTATCTACGCTGTTGTATCCAGCGTATCCATCGGTGTGAATATATCCTTTGAACCCCGATAGGAATATCTTGGGATTCCTGGCCTGACGGTTAGGCTTATAGTCATACAAGATTATCTGCCTGCCTCTGTCACCTGTGCGGTAAAGCCACATGTAGGAAGTACTTTGCGGTGACTTGCCAACCTCCTTCAATACCTGAAGAGTGGTTTCATCAGCAAAGAGAACCTCCTCCTTCACGAGAAGTTCATGCATCCTTTTGTACAGCACACTGAGCCAGTCATCGGATCCACGGATAATCCAATTCGCAAGGTTGATCCTTGAGATGTTTATCCCGCTGTTCCTGAACTGGGTCTCCTGCCTATACAGAGGGACTCCCTCAGAATACTTCCTAATCATGACATGAGCCATGAGGGAAGGTGACACGAAGCTTCCAGGCAGCACCGGTGCTGGCATAGGAGCCTTGACTATGGGCACTGTAGCTTCGGCATCCGATGAATTCTTTTCACAGTTTCTGCATGAGTAGACACTCTGGACATGCTCAATGACCTTTATCTGCACAGGTATTACCTGGATCTCTTTCCTGACAATGGTCTTCATGATATGTCTCTCGTTGCCGCATTTATCGCACAGCAAGTCATCTCCCTCAAGTCGGTACTCTATGGTCTCGACCGGGAGATCCTTGTATATTTCATTGTTTCTGCCTACCTTCTTCTTCCTGTCATAGATTATGGTCTCTATGGAAGAATCCGGAACCGATGTGTTGGCGTCCTTTTCAGCTTCGTTGAAGATGGACATCTGGTCCGTATCTGTCATTTCGCTGGATGTCCCGAACTTCTTGTGAGCCGAAAGGCGTATCTGTTCCTCATACCATTTGACCTTAGCCTGCAGCTGCTCAACCTCCATGCTGAGTTTCTCGTTCTTATCTTCGAGTTCTGACTTCTCTGCCTCGACTTCAGCCAGTTTGCTGAAAATATCATCAACGTTGTATTCAGTTATATCAGTGGTCTTTGAATGTATTAAATCTATATTTTGCATAACACTATTATACCATAAATTGGTTTGAAGCACAAGAAAAAGCATTGAAAACCCTTGTTTTCCAATGCTTTTTTCAACATACATTTCTATATCATTATTCTTTCAGCGACAGCTTTTCTAGCCCTTGGCTGGTTCACGGGAAGACCGTCAAGCAGCCATCCGAGTTCTCGTTCCGTTACTCCCATGGCTTTGCCTTCAGCATTGTCCGGCCACTTGAACTTTCCTTTCTCCAGGCGTTTGTAGTGAAGCCAGAACCCATCATGTTCCCATTGGAGTATTTTAAGCTTATCCTTGTTCCTGTTGCAGAAAACAAACAGGCAGTTTGAAAAAGGATCAAGGTCGAAACTGTATTGTACCAGAAGGGCCAATCCATTGATTGATTTCCTGAAGTCTGTTGCCCCACACGCTAAATATACCTTGCCTATGGAATTCCGGATAATCATTTTGCAGCAAGCACCCTTAAGGCAATTTCGAACAGCTCTCTGCTCGCATCAGGACTTGCTTCTATGACTATGTTGCCGATTGAAATCCTCAGAGAGCTTCTTCCTTGTGATGCTGGAATCACAGCAGAGATCCAATCAACCTGATTGTCTTCCGAAGACCCTTCGACAACGCTATCTTCTTTCCTGATCCAGTACCTTAGCTTTGATTTGTTGATTCCATTGGACTCACACCAAAGGCTCACTGTTTGTCCACTCTCGCGGAATGCCTGAACCTGTGCTTTCCAGAACTGCTGTAACTCCATTCTTGATGACGGCATGATAATCACTCCATTTTATTGATGGTCTGATTATCTCAAAACACTTGTTTGGCTGCTAGGTGCTGTACAATTTCCGCTTACCTTTTATCAGATAGAATCGATGCAGCTAATGTACTTGGGGCTGATCTAGGATTGTAATGCTGACTCAAAAACCGGGCATTACTATTAGGTCCGACTTTTCCAATTTTCATGAATTCGCCTTCATACCAGAACATATAAACACCCATCATTCGGACTGGTAGTGTTTTAGGCTGATGTGGTACTCCTCTGTCAATAATTTCATATTGGGTTTTATCGATAGGCTTTCCGAGTACACTGGAAACATCATAGATAATTTTATCAAATTCATTTATAAAATCCAAAGTAAGCCCTTCCTTTCATGAGCCTTAACTTTAGCCTGAAAAAAATATAGATACTAGCTCTATTTCCAAGCTTTACCGTTAAACTTAAACTTTCCATAAAACATCTAAATCGACCACTTGCAAGGGTTTAAGCCTATTTCAACATAGCACTAGAAGTAATTATTGATGTCGCAGTATACAGAAACAAGTCCACGATTTTACGATTTGAGGGAACATTTAAACCTGCAAATTGGAATTTACTTATCATTATTTATTTCATTTTCGCTGTCTTGAAGCTTGCCATCAATAAAATTTCTCACATTTTCCATCCAGTTTTCATCCATCATCACTGCATTTTGAAAGTCTTTGAAATCAGGATTATCACTATCACTTATAAATGCTTTCCTTATATTCAACTGTTCAATTAGAGATAAAATAAAATTAAACAACAATACTCCCAAGCCGAGATATAAACACACTCTCACCCAGATTCCAACAATCATAAGTATCAGTGCTGAAATAAATAGATAAAAGAAATGGAAAAAGACATTAGTGATAAATCCGAAAACAAATAAGCTAGTAGGATATTTTCGCTTTTTAATTTTATTTCCCCCTTTAAATTCGCATTTATTATGCTACTTACAACACTTTGATAGATCCGTCTACGATTGAGACAGGAGAACTACCGTCTCAACGTGAGTTTCTGTGGCAAAATATCATTTTGCTGAAAAATAGCATAAACCCTTCATTAATAATGGCTTGATATCAATTCTGACTTCTAAATAATTGATTTTCGATTAGGCTATTTCAGTTTTTCGCCACTTTATCTTCCTTTACTTCGCATTTTGGGAAGAATGCGAGCTAACAATTCTTGGATTTATGTGCCACAAATGATTCCTTAAGTAGTGACAATTCTTCTAAGGGAAACTCATAACCCCATATGTTCCGATACCCTTCAAGTCCAAATTTATAGAGCAATCTGTCATATTGTCGTTTTATTTCCCTAGCAATAACACCTATACTTTCAGTTCCTTCGAAAAGCACCTTTCCCTTGCTATTAGAATCTTTACTATATGAGTTAGGAAACTCAAGAACTGAAATATTCACCACTTCGTTACTCTTATCAAAATTTATTCGATACTCCCCAGGTTCGGCCTGACAAATGCAACTTGCGAAATTGGAGCCATTCAAAACCGTTCTAACAGAAGAAATTATGATAGCCGGTGAGTTTGATAAATAGGACGCTTTGATTTCGACTTCATCTAAACCATTGGATAGTTTAATAGAAAACCATCCTCGTGATACTAAATCAAGAGTAACCTTCACCAAAATATCACCTCATTGAAATTGAATAATGGTCAAATTTCCTACATAGCCTCGCAATGTGGGAATATTGTTCACTAATTATTTTCTTGTTTTATATTGGGTCAATCACAAAACC
>NZ_AXUN02000161.1 GCF_000495435.3 Youngiibacter fragilis 232.1
TCTTTCCTAATAAATTATACTTCAAAACGCCAATAAATAAAGAGAAATATTATTCTTCATTCGTATGGGCAGATCATCTGGGATGAAGAATCATTATAAGGCTGACCTGCTACCAGGATGAAAATATGAATAAACACAAAACCAAAAAGTAAAAATTACACTTTAAATACGGTCATCTTCAAATTCATCAGGATTGTCATGGGACTATAAGATACCTTACTTTGGCAAATTCCGATTTGTAAACCAGCTTTCTGGTTTGACCTCAAAATCCAGAGTGCCTAGAACCTTCCCGTTGCTATCTGGACACCAATTGAGACAAAGACCACAAGAGTGTCAACTATGAATCCAAGTATCATAGGCTTGAATCCGATATTCCTGATATCCTTGAAGCTTGTCTTAAGGCCTATTGCAGACAATGCCATAACCATGCAGAATTTAGAGGTTCTTGAAAGGGTATTCACTAATGCACCGGGGATTATTCCCGTGCTGCGAACTGCTACTGCTACAAGAAAGAGTATTATGAAGTACGGGAATATCTTTCTTAAGTTTACTGATATGCGTCCATTGCCACCCGCTGACCTTGCTTCAAGCCTTTCTGTAATAAACGAGAATATCAGTACGTATGGGATAATGAACAGTGTTCTGGTGAGCTTGACAATGACTGCGGTATTTCCTGCAAATTCAGAAAAGGCGTATCCTGCAGCTACAACTGAAGATGTATCATTGACCGCCGTACCTACCCATAGGCCATATCCCACGCTTGACATACCAAGAGCAATTCCAATCCACGGAATGACTACAACAGTAAGGACATCGAAGATGAATGTCGACGATATCGCATATGCAACATCCTCATCCTTTGCCCTGATAACCGGACCAACCGCAGCCACAGCAGAACCTCCACAAATTGCCGTACTTACGGACAGCAGATTTGTAAGCTTCCAGTTGGTTCCAAACAATTTACCGATAAGGTTTCCTGCACCGAATGCAGTAGCCATGGTAAAGATCATCACAAATAAGGAGTATTTCCCCACACTCAACACTTCAGAAAAATTCAGGTTTACCCCCATAAGCACGATACCTATGCGAAGGATAAACTTCCCTGCATAGCTTATTCCAGCATCGAATTGCTTGTATCCGCTTGATAATGGATTCAGAACCATACCAACAAGAAGAGCCATTACTGTGGCTCCAATGATATCACCCGGAAACAGACTGCTTAAAAGCATTGCAATGACTGCAACGCAGGCACTGAGCAGCAAGCCAGGCGCTATTTCGTTCAATTTTCCAGACATGACATACCTCCAAAGATAATTAGAAATCCACTTGAATATATCATCATATAAACATAAAATGAAATTATCTTATTTTATGTTTATATAAATTCTGCTTATGAGAGGTTTTATATGCTGGATAACAGGCTGCAGACATTTCTTACACTATGCGAAACATGCAATTATACGAAGACTGCACAAAAGCTGAACATGACACAGCCGGCAGTCTCACAGCAAATACAGTTCCTGGAGAATCACTATCAGGTCGTACTGATCTCAGGAAAGGGAAAGAATTTTTCCCTCACAGATGAAGGGAGAGCTTTGCAGGAATATGCAAGGACCCTCTCTGCCAATTCTGAACGTATCCTGCCCCTCTTGCACCGGATCAGGGATCACGCTAAACCTTTGATTTTTGGAGCTACCCTGACAATCGGTGAATACACGGTTCCCCCTATTCTGAACAGATTGTTCAGGGAGGACCCCAAAATCAACATCTCCATGTTTGTTGAAAATACTCAAATCCTTCAAAAAATGCTTTGGGATGGGAAAATAGACTTCGCCTTGCTGGAAGGTCATTTTAACCACAGTCAATTCGAGTACAGGGAAATATCCAATGAAACATTTGTCGGTGTCTGTTCTCCAGATAACAGAATCGCAGCCACTGCAACCCATCTGGAGGAACTGCTTGACCATAACCTTATCCTTAGGGAGCCAGGCAGCGGAACACGGGATATCTTTGAAAATGCATTATATAATAAAAATCTCAGCATTGATGATTTCAGCAGGAAAATTGAAATCGGGAATATGAACGCCATCAAGAAATTGTGCCATCAGAATGTCGGTATCACATTCATGTACCGGGAAGCGATAAAAAAAGAGGTATCACAAGGATACCTTAAGGAAATACCATTACAGAATTTTAAAGTTGACCATCCATTCAATTTTGTCTACTTGAAAAATTGTCCCGACAAAACTCAAATTGAGTATTGGTTTCACAGGATATCTGATTTGAGAAACACCTGATCCTTCTCCCGAAGCAGTATTGAGAGAGGGAAATTTGCTGCCATTGCCCGCACACAGGCTATGCCGCCTCCATCCTTTCTCCGTCCCTGACCTTCCTAAAGAATACCATGCCAAGAACAAAGAGAAGTATGAGGCTCAGTATCCCGTATCTTGACTCACCAGTGATCGTGGATACTATAGCCATGAGAAGAGGCCCGAATATGGACGATACCCTTCCGAAAATGTTGTATATCGAAAAGTATTCAGCTGACTTCTCCTTCGGGATTATCTTACCAAAGAATGACCTTGAGAGTGCCTGGATTCCACCCTGGGCACTTGCCACGAGCATAGCGAGTATCCAGAAATCAAATTCAGTCTTAAGGAAGAATCCATATATGGAAATTATAGTGTACGTGACTATTCCTGCCATTATCATGTTCCTTGCACCGAATTTCTTGGATAGGGCTCCATAAATCAGGGCGAATGGAAATGCGACGAGCTGTATCGCAATCAGTATTACCATCAGCCTGTCTGAATCCAGTCCCACATCAATACCGTAGGCGGTTGCCATGGTTATTACCGTGTGTACACCGTCAATATAGAAAAAATAAGCAAGAAGGAATAAGAATACGTTCCTGTTCTTCAGGGTTTCATTCAGTGTGTCCTTGAGCCTCTTGAAGCTCTCACTTATCTGTCCCGGCTTTCCTTCTATGTAGTAGATCTGCTTCACATTCTTAAGCATCGGTATTGTGAATATCAGCCACCATACGGCAGTTATTATGAAAGCTAGCTGGGTGGCAAGCACGGTCGATATTCCAACTTTGTCAGCGCTTAGGATGAGACCGATTGAAATTACAAATGGTATGGTTCCGCCAAGATAACCGTAGGCAAAGCCTTTTGAAGATATCATGTCCATCTTCGAGTCATCAGTGACATCAGTAAGGAACGAATCATAGAATATGCTGGATCCGTTGAAGGCTACTGCTGTAACCACATAAATGGCGAGGGCCAGGAACCATTGTCCTTCACCTGCGGCTGCGAGAAGTGCTGATGAGCCAATGGCGGTAAGGGTGAATATTGAAAATAATGTCTTCTTGAATCCCTTGAAGTCCGCTATGGTTCCGAGAAGCGGTGCCATGATTGAAATGATGAGAGTCGCCAGTGAATTTGCGTACCCCCAGTAAGCGGTAGACATGCTGTCAGTCATGTTGACAGCTGCAACGCTCTTGAAGTATACCGGTAGTATTGCCGTCGTGATAGTTATTGAATATGCCGAGTTTCCCACATCCTGTAGTATCCAGCTCCGTTCCTGCTTAGTCATATAACCCTCCTGAAATCCCTTAATTCATTTCTTCAAGTATACAATGCACCAATAGAGTAATGATACAGGAAGTATCGTCAAATTCATGTAAACAAGGGGACCTATTTCGAAGTCCCCTTGAACGTCCTATTCCTTGCCATCCCTTTTTTCAAGATACCTTTCCTTTACCAGCGAGAATGTCAGATGGTCCCTCCACTCTCCAGATATATACAGGTACTTCTCATTAAGTCCGACCTTCCTGAAGCCATTGTTTTCGAGTGTCTTCTGGGACCTCAGGTTCTCAGGCAATGTCGATGCTTCAAGCCTGTGGAGACCCAGCTCCGCGAATGCGTAGTCGATGACAGTTGACAATGCATCCTGCATGTACCCTTTGCCTTCCGTATCCTTCCCAAGCCCGTAGCCTACGATCGCGCTTCTGAAGCTGCCATATGTTATGCCTGAAATCTGGATCTTACCGATAAGCGAGCCTTTCAGGAAAATACCGAAGTTGATGGCGCTTCCGGCAAGATATGCGCGATAGGAATCCTCAAGCGCCTTCTTCTGGCCCCTTATCGTATAGAACTCATCCTCCCGTCTTGGCTCGAACGGACTTAGGAATTCCTTATTCCTTGTGTAGTATCTGAGGAAAGCCTCAGCATCCTCAGGGGTTGCAAGCCTGAGGTCGACACTTTTCCCTTCCAGTGCCAGAAGCTTGTAGTCTGTCACACTCCTGAACCTGGTCGCATCCGTACCGAAAAGGAACTCGCTTGCGATTATGGAGTCCTGGTAAGAGTTGTTGACTAGTATGCCTTCAAGCGTGAAGCCGCTTGAAGTGAATGGTGATGTCATAGTCTCGCTCGAGGTTATGATGTTCAGCTTGAACACCTCGCCTCCCCAGATCAGGGACTTGGCGATAGCCTGGACAGCAGCCTTCATGAGGTCTGCATCATGGTTCTTGTAGAATCTCAGCCTTATCATCGCACTCTTCGTACCGGGATCCTTCTCTATTACAGTATATCTCCCTATGGTAATGGAATCATTGTCCCTGAGGATATGGTCCCTTCCGTCTCCGCCCTTGGTCTGTTCGATGGTTACCTTCATGCTTCCCATAGCTTAACCCCTTCCGTCATTTCAGAATCACTTTGGTCCTCGAGCCTATGAACGCTGTGGCAGCAAGTGCCGCCACAAGGCATGCAGGTATGAGGAATATTGACAATCCAGGACCTATCGCATCGGTAAGCATGCCCATGACCTGGTTCATTCCGTTTAAAACAATATTTATTATCGTTATGACATACCCCATTGCATGGGCGGTGCTGTCAGGAAATACTGCTCCCACCTTCGAGATCAGCGAAGGGTAAACGATCGAGTAAAAAAGTCCTGCAATGCTGACAACTATGAGGAACCGTTCACCAAGCAGAAGCCCTGACAGCATCAATGCCAATGATATAATGAGAGTTCCTGCGACAGCCTTGAATGTCCCTATCCTCTGGACTACGAATCCTCCCAGAAGCCTTCCTGCTGAGAACAGCAGGAAGAAGAATCCTACATACCGGGCTCCTGTGCTCTCCGGATATCTGTAGATCGCCTTCAGGTAATTTGTGAGCCACAGCGAGACGCCGAATTCTGAAAAGGCGTAGAATCCAAGCGCAAGGCCGAATGCGATGACAAGAGGGTCCCTCATTAGCCTTCTTCCGGATACCTGCATCTCCTCCTTTGCCCGAGGTATCTCAGGTATGACTGCGAACCTTGAAAGGAAGGCGAGAAGAAAATATGCCGCGGATACCCCAAGGTATATCGTTCTCCAACCGATTCCCATTGACAGGAGGGTTCCTGTAAGGTTCTGGGCTATTGTCGAACCAACTCCGTACATGGCATGAAGAATGTTCATTATCACTGTCTGGATGGAAAAGAACATGAATGGGATTATAGTGTTTGCTGATACGTTGTAAAGCGCTATTCCCATGGATATGGGCACAAGCCCCAGGGCAAAAAGAAAAAAGCTCCTTGACCAGGTCTGAAGCAGTATTCCGGCGAGTACAAATGCGAGGCTTACAGTGAAGGAGCCCTTCTGTCCAAGCTTTCCAATTATAGGTCCTCCAAACAGGGATACAAAAAGACTTGATGCGGCTCCCACGGTTATAGCTGTAGAAATAAGGGTATTGGATACCCCGAACTCATCCTTGAACATGGGTATGAATATGCCTCTTGTGTTTTCAATGAACGGTGCAAGGAGCATAATTGCAAATATGAGGAATACACCTATTCCGTTGTGCTTCTTATTCATAATATTTTCCCTTCCATACTCCACACAGCCCTCTGCGGCTGCCACCTCAATTATAGTTTATTTTGACCTGGGCAGGCAAACAGTATCCGACCTGCAGGCAATAGCGATAAAGTTGCTCTTATTCACTGCATCTGCAAAACCTTCCTCATATGGGTTATAATTGAGTAAGTAAAAAATCGAGGTGCGATATGAACAAGAATATGACTGACAAGCTGGGCTTCTTCTTCATGGGTCTTATAGGAAGATTCAATGAAAACAGCTCCATATATGTGGGTACGGAAGTAATCTTCACTGCCGGGCTCAAAAAATTCAAAGGCAATGCCATTCCTG
Organism: Youngiibacter fragilis 232.1; assembly: GCF_000495435.3. Lineage (GTDB taxonomy): Bacteria > Bacillota > Clostridia > Clostridiales > Clostridiaceae > Youngiibacter > Youngiibacter fragilis. The sequence goes on from NZ_AXUN02000161.1 coordinate 6,194, forward strand.
ACGGGGATGGGGTAGCCTATAACTACAACGGAGTGACAAGGAAAATGTCCTTCCCAGACATGCTCAAGGATATCCAGGCTGAAGCCCTTAAGTATGATGCGGCCAATATCATCTACGAGGAAAGGGGGACAAGGCTCGTCATTACAGCGGATGGCAAGAATGTCAACATGGCTACCGAGGTGCTGAAGGACAGGGAAATCAAAGCAGGAGAGACATCGACCCTCCTTAACAGGGATTACCTTGTGAAGTCAACCGAAGCACAGGCTCTCCTGAAGGCAATCGGGATAATGTCAAAGGATGGTAAGATAAAGAACAACAGGATCAGGAAGTACAACCAGATCGACCACTACGTGGAGCTTCTGGCACCTGAGCTTTCTTCGCTTAAGAGAGAGGGTACGGTAACAATACTTGACGCAGGCTGCGGTAAGTCATACCTTTCGTTTGTTCTGAACTATTACCTTACAGAGGTGAAGAGGATGAAGTGCCACTTCATCGGCATAGACCTATCCCCTGCTGTAATTGAAGCCTCGAAGAAGATCCAATCTGAGCTGGGCTACAGGAACATGGAATTCCACGCAATGGACATCAAGGATTTCAGGGACGGAAGGAAGGTCGATGTAGTGCTGTCACTTCACGCCTGCGATACTGCTACCGACATGGCCCTTGCATTCGGGGCATCAAGGGATGCCGAATACATCGTAGCAGTGCCCTGCTGCCACAAGGAGATGCTCTCAACCTACAGATACGAACCCTTCAAGGGGATCATGAAGCACGGCATACTCAAGGCAAGGCTTGCTGACACACTTACAGACGGACTGCGCGGACTCATGCTTGAGGCTGAGGGCTACGAGGTGTCAATAGTAGAATACATATCCCCGCTGGAGACCCCGAAGAACCTGATGATCAGGGCAAGAAGGACAGGCAGGAAGAATGCCGAATCAGCGATGGAAGCCGACAGCCTAATAAGGGCCTTCGGAATCTATCCCTCCTTCAGGATATACCTCGACGAATATAAATACGGTGATATTTAGATATAAGGAGCCATTATGCTTTTTTACGCACTAGCAATGACCTCAACAATGATAGCCGTCGTGTTCCTGTCCGTGCTTCACGTCGCTTCAGGCGAAAGCTACAGGCTGAACCGTTTCTTCAGCAGGGAAAGCACAGGACTCAGGCTGTTCAACAAATTTTCACTCATGTACCTGCTCCCGTTCATTTTCATCCCATTCATCAGGATAAGGTCCTTCATGCTGCTTTCCATACTTTTCCATGTGATCATGGTTGCACTCATGGAAGACGTGCTTTATATGCGAGGACTCTGGAAGAAGAGGACAGATGTCCATTTTCTTGTGATGCTTGTTTTCAATCTTGTCATAGCTATCGGACTATACCTGTTCTATACCGGTTTTTTGACTGACATACTTGACCTTCCCTTTCCAGTATAAGATTGCATTCGAGGTGAACTATGAGAATCAGGGAATCCTATGGTGAAATATCTGAGATAACAATAAAGAAAGCAAGAAGATTCCTTGATGAAAAGGCTGTCGGAAGGCTTACGGTGAGGGACGGTATCCTGACTTCAACGGTTAGGGACGGTGAGCTTTATCATCAGACGATCCCGGTAGGTGATGGCGCCAAACCCTCCTGCACCTGCGGATCCCATCTGCTCTGCGCCCATCTGGTGGCTGTCCTTGAAGCAGGGGAGGATATCCTGAATTCTTCTGAAAGCAACGGGACAAAGTCTCCAAGGGCTTCAGCCCTTGATGACAGGACAGCGCTGAAGTCCATACTTGATGATGCGGACAAGGAATCGCTGGTGGAATTCATCCTGTCACTAAGGAGCATCTACAAGGATATTCCGGTACTTGTCAGAAAGACCTTCCATGACCCTTCTGAGGACAAAGTCCTCGAGTCACAGAAGGCATCGCTCCTTGAGGCTTACTTCAGCTATATGGGAGAAAAGACCAGTGAAAGCTTCGAGAAGCTTGTGAGCGAGCTCCGGAGCATGCATGAAGGCGCCAGAAGGCATATAGCTTCAAGGGAATACCTCTCAGCGGCAATATCCTATCTGTCAATTTATGACGTTTCGATAAGGGATACAAAAGGTATCGACCACCTCCTCATGTCAGAGAACTACAAGAAAATATGCCAGGAAGCGCTTCTGCCCCTATCGGAAAAGAAATATGCAGCCCCTGAAGGCGGCCTTGTGTTCAGGCATCTTCGCAGGATATGCGAAGACAACCGGAATGCACAGGAGCTTCTCGTGCTTCTCAGGCTGATGAAGAAATTCATAGCAACTGAAAGGGACTTTGACAGCTATTACAGGTCCCTTGTCATCTGTTCCGAAAAGAAGGATAACAATCCGGCAGTGGGGTACGGCTTCCTTTACCTCGAGTATGAGCTCCTCATGATGATCGGCAGAGTGGATGAAGCTGAGGAACTAAAAAAAGAGAATCCTGATGTCCCCGATTTCAGGTATATGGAGGTCGCTTCACTTGTCTCAAAAGGGCATCTTCCTGAAGCCCTGAGGCTGGCTGAAGAGGGTGTCCAGAAAGCCAGAGGGGACTGGACTGAGCTTATCAGGTGGCTGTACCTTGCATCCAATGTAAACAAGCAGCTGCAGAACAAGGAAAGGTTCATTGAGCTCTCCATAAGGCTAATCGCCCTCGGTGAATTCAACGGGTATGCCCAGCTAAAAAGGTCCCTGAGCCCGGAAGACTGGCCGGTGGTCTACAAAAGGCTTACCGGGGATACGGATGTGCGAAAAAACACAAAGGGAATATACAAGAGGATACTAATAGAAGAAGGTGACATGTACGGGCTCCTTGGCTTCGTAAGGGAATTCCCGGATTTCATATCCGACCACTTCGACCGGCTTAATGCACGCTATCCCGCTGAGGCAGCGGAGATCCTCGCTTCCCATTTAGTCTCAAGAGGCCGCAAGCTTACCACCAGGCGCAGCCAGGAGGAAATCCTAAGGCTGCTTGAAAAGCTGTATGAGTCGGGGCACTCAGAGGAGGCTGACAATGCTTCGTCAGCCATTGCATCAATGCACAGGAACATGAAGGGCCTGCTGACAGAGCTTTCGATGCTCAGGGGGCGCTTTACAACCTCCCTTTACAAGCCGGAATAGTATACTGATACAGCACGTTAAGGATCACCTTCAATCAGGCAGCACCCTCGGCAAATCCCTTTCCGGATTGAAGAAAGTGATGTTTTCGGAAGGTCTAAGAGAATAAAGAATCGGGTAGGACCCCGC
>NZ_AXUN02000160.1 GCF_000495435.3 Youngiibacter fragilis 232.1
AAGCCTTGCAAAAAATCGGGTAGGGCCCCGCTCACTAGTTAGGCGGGGGACCTCCCACACCACCGTACGTACCGTTCGGTATACGGCGGTTCAGTCGCTTAAGTGCGAGACACGAAGCTGCTCATAGCGAGTCAGGATTTCATAATATCCGACCCGCTCGAGCAGTTTGTTCGTTATGGAACGTGTTAGCACTGGGCTTCCGGCTATTCGCCAGTACCCCAGTCTGGAATTCCCCCATTGGTAAGCCTGCGAGTCTGGAATTCCCAGCTTACGTAGACTTTGTACTCTTGTCTTAGGTTTCTTCCATTGCTTCCAGATGTACATGCGGATTCTTCTCCTCAACCATTCATCCCAGCTCTGAAGTATTCGCTTCATGTCGGCTATATAGAAGTGGCCTACCCATCCACGGATGAATACTTTCACATTCTCCATGACCACTCGGACATTTCGCCCCTGGTTTCTCTTCGTCAGTTCTCTCAACCTCTGTTTTGCTTTACTCAAAGATTTCTTGTGGACACGGATAAAGTTTCCTTTCCCGTTCTTTCCCATCGCAAAGCCCAGAAACTTGAATTGCTTGGAGTAGACACTGATTGCCCTGCTCTTTTCCTTGTTCAGGGTCAGCTTCAGCTTGTCTTCCAAGTATCTGCGACTCGATTCCAACAGACGCTCTGCCGCTCTTCTGCTTCTGGCGAACACCACTATGTCGTCCGCGTATCGGATGACTCGCACACCTCTGCTTTTCATCTCCTGGTCGTATTCGTTCAGATAGATGTTCGCTAAGAGTGGTGACAGCGGGCCTCCCTGCGGAGAGCCCTCTTCCGTACTGCAGACTACTCCATTTTCCATGACTCCACTCTTCAAGTATTTCTTGATGAGTCTAATCACTCGGGTGTCCTTGACCTGTTTTCTCAACAGGTTCAGGAGCAGGTCATGGTTGATTGTGTCAAAGTACTTCGATAAATCTAATTCTACTACGTGTTTGTAGCCTTCATCGGCATACTTCTTTACTCGCTTCATGGCTTGTTGTCCGCTTCTTCCCGGTCGGTAGCCGTAGCTGCAGTCCGAAAATAACGGTTCGAAGGTTGATTGCAGTTTCTGAGCGATTGCCTGCTGGATGGTTCGGTCTATGACCGTAGGTATACCCAACTTTCGCTCTCCACCATCTGGTTTGGGAATCACCTTGCGTCGCACCGGACTCGGCTTAAAGCTGTCATCCCGGATGCTCTGCAACAGTTCTTCCTTATGTTCCTTTAACCATGGAAGTGCCTCTTCAACGGTCATACCGTCGATTCCTGGCGCTCCATGGTTGCTCTTGACTCTCTTATAGGCTCTGTTCAGGTTATCCCTGTCCAGAATCTCTTCAAGCAAGTCTGCACCGCCTCTTTCTCTGCTTTTCCGAGTATCGGTGCTCCGCGCTCCCGCATGCTCTTCACGTTCCACGCTATCCCTTTGCGGGCAGCCCTTTCGGTATTCTGCTTTCATCGCACCGACCTCCTCCCAGTATTCACTAAAGACTTACGGCTGTTCAGTCCTTCCCGGGGAAAAAATATTCCCGGTACTACGACGTCTGCT
>NZ_AXUN02000159.1 GCF_000495435.3 Youngiibacter fragilis 232.1
TGGAGCAATAGTTCTTGCTTCAGATTGTAAGCAAGACATTTTAAGAAAAAGATGTATTGAAATTTTTGGCGATTCATTTCCAATTATAGATCTATACGAAGGATTACCTAAAGGTCCATACCCAAAATAAAAGGAGAGTAATGGTATGTATGAATTTGTTTCTGGATATATTCAAAGATTAGTCAAGTTATTAGAGAGTATTGAACTGCAAAATATATGTGATATTATTAATCTTTTAGATAATATAGATCCATTTGTCAATACTATATACTTTATAGGTAATGGAGGTAGTGCAGCTACGGCTTCTCATTTTGCTAATGATATTGGGATTGGGTTGAAAATAAGAGGAATAAAGAACATTAATGTGGTATGTCTTACTGATAATATTCCAGTGATAACATCAATATCTAATGATATTGGATATGAAAATATTTTTTATGCCCAACTAAAAGATAAAATTAAAAAAGGGGATTTATTATTTGCAATTTCGGCAAGCGGAAATTCAGCCAATATTCTTAAAGCTGCAAAGTATGCTAAAAGTGTCGGTGCTTTAGC
>NZ_AXUN02000158.1 GCF_000495435.3 Youngiibacter fragilis 232.1
TTTCCAGATTCACGGCCAGAATCGCCCCTAAAATCCTGACAGCTAACCCCCTCAAACTAACACTCCTGCTCGGCCTCAGAAGAAACTCAGAAAACTTCGAAAACAAAGTCTCAATCCTCCTGCGAAAGTCAGACAAGTACTTGTAAAACTTCTTCTCCTCCAGATTACTAACCTGATTCTCCCGCTTCACCGGCGTGTAAACAACGCCAAACTTCAGGAATTCCTCCTGAAGTTCTCTACTAACGTAACCCTTATCCAAAAACAGAAAACAGCCAGAAAACTCCTCAACAATCACCCAGAACTTTTCCCTGACAACACTCACATCATGCTTGTTTGCCGGATCAACGGACAGCAAAGCCAACAGGTTCCCATCAGAGTAACAGGTCAGCTTGTACCCATAGTAAAACTTTTTTTAGAGGGAACAAACCCAACTGCGGGCTTTTCAGAGATGATTTCTGAAGAACCCTTCTTCTCCTTCCTGTTTTTTCTGGCCAACTCCTTGGTCTGAATGGGCTTTGAGTCCAGTATTCTAACGTATTCTCTGGCGTGTTTTTTGAATAATTCTTCCTGCGCTAGGAGCAGGAGTTTTTCGTGCCTGTTCAAGCGTTCTGTTAGTTTGTTGTACCTGATTTTGGGGAACAGCTTCATTTCTTCGATTAGGACTCTGTAAGCGTGCTTGTAAACTCCGTTAAAGTGCAAGTGTGCTAGTATTGCGAAGGTTATTAGGTCGTAGAGGCTGATTATTTCCCTGTGAGTGTTTTTCGGGTAGTGTTTGCTGATTATCGGATAGATTTCGGATTTTATGATCAGGATTTCCTGCTGAAAGTTCATAACAACCACCAACCAATCAAAAGACTTAAGTGCTTATAACTCTAACGATCTAATGGGAACTAGGGTATTTTAACCTTTTTCTTGACGGCAGGAAAATATTTCTCCGCCTGAGCTTTCATAATACAAAAGAAATCCTAAATTCCCCTCGTCGTTTGGCAAACTGTACAGAGTGGGGTGATGCTCCCTGGACTCACATCAGAAAGGGTTATAAACCCCAGAAACC
>NZ_AXUN02000157.1 GCF_000495435.3 Youngiibacter fragilis 232.1
GCTTTGGCGCAGGCAGATGATCAGCTCCTTGCGCAACTCACCGACCGGCAAGGCATAGATCGCGTTATAGATCGTCTCGCGACAGACGTAGGCCTCTCTGAGGCTGGGTATGTTCATGCTGCGCAGCTTGCCGGCAATCTGCTCGGGAGACAAACGCTTACGCAGCATGTGGGCCACCAGCTCGAAGCGCTCACTGCCCGGCAACAGCTTTCGCATCGGGCGACAAGCCTGACGGCGGGCCTGCATCTGTCGCTGGGCCGCGCGGGCCGAGTAGCCACCACTGGCATCTCGATTACGGCGCAGCTCCCGGCTGATGGTCGAGGGGGATCGGTTGATCAAGCAGGCAATCCTACGCAGGCTGAAGCCTTGGGCATGACCGATTTGAATGGTGGCGCGCTCTTCAACGCTGAGTTCGGAATAAAACATAGGGGCAGCACCGTACCGGAAAGGTCAGGTGTTGCACTCAGTTTTTGCCGCCGCCCGGCATTATCTTTAGAAGAGTTATATCCCAAGAAATAACCATTGTATTGAAAGTAGTTAGTGTCAATTTTTCGCCTGCTTGGCTTGCCTTTTTCCAGCATATCCAGAAGCGTTTTTAAGTGTGAGCGTGTTAGCCAGAATTTTAGAAGTAATCCGCTCCCTAGGGAT
>NZ_AXUN02000156.1 GCF_000495435.3 Youngiibacter fragilis 232.1
TGTTAAAGATTTCTAGTTCTGTCTCTGAACTGATCTCACCTGTTGTCAATAATCTGCTCTATATGCTGTCATTTATGGATATGGAAGCGTAGGGTAATACCCCACACTTCCATAAATCAAAATTTGAGATGTTCATCAGCTGCAGCAAGTGCATACACAATAGTTATTGCATCGGCTTTTTTGAGTTGCTTTCCAAGTCTCTCGAGGTTCCAGAAGGTATCGGTAAAGTCCGCAATCTCACATCCTACATTCCAGTCAGGTATGCAGAGGAAGTTGCCTAAGGAGTGCTCACCAAAAATCACATGGAATCTGCTGGCGCGTGCACGAACCATCATCTCATAGGGCGGTTTCCATCTGATTATTTCGAAACTCCCATCCCAAGTTACAGTTCGTTTTCCTGAGGTCTGGAAGCAATGGAATTTTATCATATTGATGTACCTCCGAACAGCTCATTCTCCACAACAAACCTTACTGTATGGTCATCAACCAGAGGCTTTCTTTGTTGGTAGGCATACATCAGACATTTCTCGCTGATTCGGTTGATCATGCGCATAGTTCCATGGGATGTGCGGTAGATTTCATCTACTGCCTTATCGGTGAACAGTTCATGGGTGCATCCTGCGTATTCCAGATGTGACTTAATGTACTCCTGAGTCTGTGCTCGATCCAGATGTGGAAGTATGCACATCATGTCTATGCGTTGCCGGATGGCATCATATCTCTGAAGCTTAAGCTTATCTAGAAGTTCTGACTGCCCAACCAGGATCAAGGACATTGGACTCATGGAGTCATATCTAAAGTTTAGCAAAAATCGAAACTCCTCTAGAGTTTCCTTGTCAAGTAGATGCGCCTCATCAAGAACACACACAACTTTCTTTTGCTGAACTCCCCGGATGATTTCAATTTCCTTATGCAGCTGCCTTTTTGCATCACCTCTGTAGAACCGGGCATCGATACCTAACTGGTCCAATAGGCCCTTATAGAACCAACGTGGTGTTAGCTTCGAGTCTGAAAGGTACAGCAGCAGGTAAGTATCACCATCAAGGGATTTCGTGAATTTCCTGATTATAGTAGACTTGCCGCATCCTGCATCAGCGGTGAGTACCGCAAACAGCTGCCGGTCAGCAGCATAGGTCAATCGTCCTAGTATTTCTGATACTGCTGAAGATTCGTATAGGCTTTTGGGTGGTAGGTTCCGTGCAAATGGGGTATTTGCCATTTTGAAGAATTCCTCATACATCTCCATCAACCTCCTTGCGGTAAGAACCGAAGGATATTGCTCCAGCAGAACGGATCTTCATCTGTTCATGCTTGGTCTCCAATGCATTGAGGAATCTTGATGTTTCTGGTTCCGTAGGCAACAGGTGTGCAGGCATAACTGGAGATCTCCCACAGAATTCTCCGATGTGCAGAGGCTTTGCCTTGAATGCTGGCATATCCCTGTATGTCACTGTTAAGGTCTCACAATCCATGGGGTCAAAAGCTATTTCCACAGTGGCCCCGACAAGACTCATCCCCACCTCATATTTCTGTCCCTTGAAGCTTATGCAGCCACTTCTATCAACATTGCGCTTCTCATGGTGAAGAAAAGCCTCAGCTACAAGGTTGACGTCAAGGAAAGTAAGGTGGCGGCTGTCACGGTTGAATGCCATTGAAGGTGTTATGTCTTCTCCGAGGCCACTGTGCGGCTTGTCGTGGTAATATGCCTCAAGCCATATCTGCCAGAGTCGGTTCAACTCCTCCAGAGTTTTTACCCTTGCTGCATTCGCCTCAGCGATGAAGTCATTTACCGAATCGTTAAACTTTTCTACCTTGCCTTTAGAACGGGCGGAGTAAGGGCGATGATGGATTATACGGATACCAAGCTTTGCGCAGCTAGTCCGAAGCTGCCTGGAGACATACTGCTTTCCATTGTCTGCGTAGCTTTTGTCGAATTTTCCAAATCTAAGTATCACTTTTCGGTATGTGTCCTCAACGATGGTAGCCTCCTGATTGTCATAGAAGGCTGACGCCACGACATATCTTGTACAATCATCTATTGCAGCTGAAAGGTATGTCTGGACCTTGGCCCCATTCTTCCCGATAGGCAGCTTTGGTCCATACTTAATGTCAACTTGGATCAGCATCATTCTGTGCGGCTTTGCGAAGCGTCCAGCACCGTTGTTCTTGGATTCAATGTACATCCGCATCTGCTTCTTTCCGAAACCTGCATTGTGGAGGTGTCGCTGCAAAGTTGGCCTAGATAGAGTTCCAGGCTTTGCCCGTCCTTCCATCTCCAGAATCCTTATTATCTGTTGCACACTACGTGTCGGGACTTCACGCTTCAAAAGGATCGCCTCCTGAAGCAGTTCATTGAAGTCTGGCGGTAGTTTTGGAGAAGACCTTCGGTTCTGTGGCCGAGGCTTAAGCCCAGAAAAACCACCATTTCGATAGGCTTGCTCATAGCGCTGAATGCTTCTGATTGAGCATCCGTACTTTGATGCCTGCTGTTCTCGAAGCATCTGCTTCTTCTGTGGATCAATCCCCTCATCCAGCAGCGGTACGATTATCTGGTGCCTGTTTAATGCGGTTTCATCACGCCAGTTTTCGGCGTCTGTTGACATACTCATGTTATATACCTCCTGATACTATGATGAGCGCATCATAGCATGCCAGAAAATATGCCAACAAAACAAATCAGGTGCATAAGACCATCAAGGCTGAAGACTGTGCCCTGAATTGTAGATTGGTAGAATGAGAACCGAAAGCCAACCGCTTCCCATGCCCCGCAAATGGCCAACTAAGGATACTCCACTTAACAGCAGCTGTTCAGAATACCCAAGAAGCGAATGAGCAATACTGCGCAGTATTCCCTCTACCCGCAGTGTGTTTCGTTCTAGGAAGCTCTTCCATCTCTCCATGGTGGCCTCGCAAGGATAATCCTCGCTTGGAAGGTCAACCGGTGTAGACACTTCATCCAATACATCCTCTATGACTATGCAAGCGTAGTGTTTGTGCGGGACAAGACAGTCCGGTAGCTCATTGTGGATTCTTCCGCAGCTGCATTTCAACCTGCGAATGAGAATATGACTCTTGTGTCCACCATAATCTCGAAATATACGTAAGCGACTATCCCTATAAGCCAGATCAGCACCACATACCGGACATACAGCATCAGATTCTTGCCCCGTCAGATAAAAAAAATCAAGTTCCTCATTGAACGACATCGAGTACTTTGCTATAATTATCATCACAGTGGTAAGCCCTGAGGAACGCGATCGTGCGAAGATGAGTTCCTTGGGGTTTTTCCTTTTCCAAATTAATGACATTATACAGAGCAATTTCACGACAGGCAATCAAATCTATTTCAAGTCACTTCAAGCGGTCTAAAACA
>NZ_AXUN02000155.1 GCF_000495435.3 Youngiibacter fragilis 232.1
AGGCGATCCACCAGGGGCTGAGCGAGCTTGGCGCAGACGTTCTGCACCTTGAACGGCAGCACCTCTTCCAGGCTCTCGGCCGGCACGAAGGTGCCGTCCTGGTTGGTGCCGATGGACTTGTTAGCCAGCATTCGCTCGAAGACGCCGAGCGACACGCCCTCGGACTTGAACTTGAAGGACAGGGCGCGGTACTGGATGAACTATTCGAAATGAGTCATGACGGTTTTCTCTGGTATGTCATCGCCGGATTGGCTGGCGTCATCATCACCGCGAGATTCTGGAGTGTCAAGAGCCAAAATTGGAGTAACGCGTTACCGGAATCCCGTCAAGCGGTCTTGACGTTCAGTGGTCTTAACGGTTCGCCGTGCCGGCTGGTCGTCCGTCAAAGGCAAAAGCACCCTCGCCGGGTGGCATCCCCCGGGCCAGTTCCTGGCCCGGGGTGCTGCCGTAGGGTGGTTTGTTCGGAGAGGGTCAAGGGTGCGCTTCGCCCGTGCCTCCGTTCGCCGGGGAGGTGAAGCGCTTCCCCGACGAGCCGGGGGCGCGGCCCCTGACCTGTCAACTTTTCGCGCAGATCAGAACCCCCAAGCGAGGGGGCTTTAGCCGCCGGAGCGAGCCGCCTCGGCTCGGCGCTTCCGGTATTCCAGCCAACGCCCGTACAGGG
>NZ_AXUN02000154.1 GCF_000495435.3 Youngiibacter fragilis 232.1
CCAGGTAGTTGTTTTAGAGATTTGATTCACAGGGCTTATAAGAAATACAATCAAAAGGTTGTAATCTTAATCGATGAGTATGATAAACCCATACTGGATGTTATAGAAGATATGGAGCAGGCCAGGATAAATAGAGAATTTTTAAGTGGGCTTTACTCTATTATCAAAGATAACGATGCGTATATCAGATTTGCCTTTTTAACAGGGGTTAGCAAGTTTTCTAGGGCATCAATTTTTAGTGGTTTAAATATGTTAACTGACATATCCCTAAATCCAAGATTTGGAAATATCTGTGGCTATACCCAGCATGATTTAGAGACAATTTTTAAGCCCTATTTAGAAAAGGTAGATATGGAAAAGGTGAAACGGTGGTATAATGGCTATAATTTTTTAAAGGATAATGTGTATAATCCCTTTGATATATTGCAGTTTATCAGTAATAATTTTTTGTTTAGTAATTATTGGTTTGAGACAGGTACTCCGTCCTTTTTGATTAAATTAATAAAAGGAAAAAACTACTTTTTACCGAACCTTACTAACCTCACAGTGGATAAGAAAATACTATCAAGTTTTGACATAGAGCATATGGACTTAGAGGTTTTACTTTTTCAATCAGGTTATTTGACCATAGATGAAGTTATACATAATGAGCTTTTGCAATCTATAGAATACAAACTTCGAATACCCAATCTGGAAGTTCAGATATCTTTAAGTGACTACATAATTCGTTATCTTTATAATAGTGATACTAAAATTAAAGAATCACTGATAAAATCTCT
>NZ_AXUN02000153.1 GCF_000495435.3 Youngiibacter fragilis 232.1
GGCCCCGATGAAGTACTCAACGCACAGCACGGCATCAGCGCGCCGCGTGTCGGGCAGGCGTGCCCGTATGGCAGCGCTGACCGCCTGCGCCGATTCGCCCTGGTGCTCGTTGAGGTGAGCGCGTGTCGGGTCGGCGTTGGGTGTCTGTCGGGTTCGGTAGGTGTGCGCGAGTGAACCCCCGATCTCGCCGAAGCTCTTGAGCTTGGCAGTGCGCAGGATGGCGTATGGCATGCTTTCAGCGTGCAGGTGGAGCAAAAGCCAGCGCAAGCCCTGAAGCGTAGCGAGAGGGGGCGCAGAGCGGAGCGGCGCATGGTGTACTCACTACACCTTGTGCCAAGGTTGTTCGCCCTTCGGGAAGAGCAAGAGCATTCGCTGCGCTCACTCGCTCAACCCCGCAAGCGGGGGCCCCTTTCGCTCGAACAGCCAAAGCGGATTATTGCTTGGGAGGCAAAAGCGGGGCCGAAAGGAGGTCGGCCCAAGGGCCTCCGTGGTCGCGCTTCCTGCCTTCTCGCTGCGCTCGAAGACAGGAAGCCCTCCCGGAACACGAAGCCCCAGGAAGTCCGCCTTGCCGCCCACTATCGGTAGGGTTTGCACCCCTGCCCCCTCAGCGCGTTGGGCGGACACGTCCTAGACCTGCTGCATCGACCGGGCCTGCCCTGCTGGGTGCCCCCTCGGC
>NZ_AXUN02000152.1 GCF_000495435.3 Youngiibacter fragilis 232.1
AACCCTCACAGGCCCTCACACGAAAACCTGCCGCTGTGGCGTAAGCGTGAAACCTCTCATTTAACCTTAGCTCCCGAAACCGTTCCTCTAGTACCACCAGCTTCGTTTGGTCATATACACACTCCTCAGGACACCCTCCAAAGTAACGAAAGGCCGCATCATGCATCTGTATAAACTTCTCCGTGTCCACAGGCTCCCTGCACACCGCCACATACATGAGTCTCGAATAGGAAAGCACAAACACCACAAAGTACACCCTCGTTTCCTCTCCGCCGATCATCAAACCGCGAAACTCCCCACCATCAACCTGGCACTGTACTCCAGGCTCCATGGCCAGAACTGGCTCGTAGTAACGCTTCTGTTTGAAACTGATAGTCTCCTTCACTCTCCTGACAAATCGCCTGACAGTTCGACTTGATACTGTAAGTTCCGGATGCTTGCGTAAAAGTCTATCCCTAATCTTGACCGCACTAAGCCCTGGATAGCTTTGAAGCAGATGGACGATGTAGTCCCGATGCTGATCAAGTATCTTAGCGCGCTCTCGTTGACTCTTTTGTGCTTGAATGGACTCTTCCGCCATGCCCAGATACTTTCTCACTGTGTTCCGAGATATGCCTAGTTCTCGGGCAATTGCTCGGATTGAAAGCCCGTTGCCATCGTCGTATAATGCCTTGATTTTGTGAATCACGATCCATTCCTTCAAGTTTTGATCCTCCTAATTGTCCTTTATAAGACAATTAGAAGGATATGGCCTTTTGCCATCTGTTGCACTCTAGAAGTGGCTCAAAATTATTGTCCGATTAGGGCTCATTTTAATTGGCCATTAACAGTACTCCAGGGCCTTTTCTACCTGCTTTAAAGGAACCAAGGTGTCTAAACAGGGTCCTTTAGGCCGTTTATTTAAAATACCATACACAGGCAAAGGATATGTATCCTGAATACCACTGGATAAATCTCTTTCACAAGCAACAGCTATTATCATCTTGGGTCTGGTGG
>NZ_AXUN02000151.1 GCF_000495435.3 Youngiibacter fragilis 232.1
CTTGGCCGCGTCGGGGTCGTCGGCCAGCACCGCCCGCAGGAAGTCGAATGGCGTCATGCCGCCCTTCTTGCCCCGCTTGACGTGGCCCTTCGTCATCTCCGATTCGAGGCCCCACTTGGAGGCGTAGGCCGCCGCCTTGCTGCCGTCATCGACGCGGCAGCCGTGGGCGTCCGAGGGGATCGGCAAGCCAGCCAGCCGGCAGGCGTTCTGCCAGAGCGGGGAGAAGGCAGCGTGCACGCTGGCGTTCGACCAGGACTTGTCCAGGAACAGCAGAACGTGCAGGTGCGGGTGGAAGCCGTTGGCCCCGTAGGTCACTTCGAAGGCCCGGATCGTGCCCTTGAGGCCCAGCAGCTCGCGCAGCTCCTGGCCGCGCTTGCCCTGCGTAGTGCGCTTCCAAGCCCCCATGAGCTTCTGCACGATGACCTTCACGTCGTCCCCGATCCCGTGGGGGATCGTCAGGGTCAGCAGCTTGACGTGCAGCCCGAGGCGCTTGGCAGCCTCCAAGGCGGCCACCAGCTCGACCCGCCGCCGCTCGCTGATCTTGGCCGCACAGTGGGCGCACGTCCAAAGACGGGCGCAGGTACGCACGCCCGAGTAGAACGCCTTCCCATGCTCCTTGTCCTTCCAGACCTTCACCGTCTGCTTGGGCAGGCGGCGCTGCATGCACTTTCCGGTGCG
>NZ_AXUN02000150.1 GCF_000495435.3 Youngiibacter fragilis 232.1
TTTTTCCCTTAAGTGCTCCAAGAATTCTGAATCCTTGAGGATGTAAAACCAATGGCGCTTTAAGCTGAACTTGAGGGTCTTTGGATCCCTCAGCTTTATCAAGTGTTTTGTGTTCATACTAACCAAGTATCGAGCCTTTGAAGAGTAAACCACGTCGAGGAATTTAACATCATCCTCATGGCCGACCTCTTTAACAAGGCTCACATCATTCTCAAACTTCACTCTCGTAGATACCTCCTTAGTGCCATTCAGAACGAGTTGTAAATAGCCCTCGCCTTCTGGGTTTTCCCAGTTAGTAATCCGATGATCGCCAAGGTCTCTTTCATCTCCTTGAGAGTTTCCTTGGAACCGTAATTCACAAGCTTGTCTTCTCTGAGAAGACCGAGAATCTTAACCGCAGGACTCCTCTTAGAGTTCCTGGATTTCAGAGCGCTTATTAGAATAGAAGTGTCCAGTACCACCTTTATTTTACCTATTCAAATCACTCCAAGCTTTTTGAGCTTCCCCTCGATCCTCCTGAACTTCTTAAGCTCTGCACGAGCAATTTCCATTAGCTGGGAGGTACTTAGTTTAACGGACTTTTTGTCCTCTATGATGACCTTCCAGGCCTCATCATCACTCATGGGATTATCCATGCTTGCCATAACTTCCCTAACCTGGAAGAACCAAATGACATCTTC
>NZ_AXUN02000149.1 GCF_000495435.3 Youngiibacter fragilis 232.1
GCCCCCTATACGAACTGGAGCTGCCACTCAGGGAGAAGATAGAGACCATAGCCAGGGAAGTATACGGTGCTGACGGCGTTGATTACACGCCTGCTGCAGAAA
The DNA here is from genome assembly GCF_000495435.3 of Youngiibacter fragilis 232.1. GTDB lineage: Bacteria > Bacillota > Clostridia > Clostridiales > Clostridiaceae > Youngiibacter > Youngiibacter fragilis. The sequence goes on from NZ_AXUN02000149.1 coordinate 103, forward strand.
GCACATTGAAGGAGCTAGAGGCAAATGGCTATGGTAACCTGCCGGTCTGCATGGCCAAGACTCAGATGTCAATTTCGGTCAAGTCCTATATTTTGTGTAAATTTGTTTTGGTCTCTGGTAATGGTCTTATGCATTTTCTTATTTTTTATTAAAGGCAATAGATTTTAGGGCTTGATCTAGATTGCTGTTGTGAAAGATATTCATAGTACTCATCCATATCAAGGTACTTCCTTCCACCAGCCCACTTGTTGTCTATCTCAAGAAGAACTGCGCCAAGCAACCTTACTGCCGATTCCCTGCTTGGAAATATCCGTATAACCCTCTCCCTACGCCTTATCTCCTCATTCAATCTCTCCACACTGTTTGTCGTCCTCAGACGCTTACGATACTTCTCCGGCAAAGACAATATCGCCACAGCATCGTCAAATCCCTCTTCCAAAATCCTCATCGCCTTAGGAGCTTTTTCTTCGTATTCCTCTAAAACCCTCATCAACAACAACCTGGCTGTCCCCATATCCGGAGCATGCAAAATAGCCTGTATCCGAGTCTTGAGCTCCCCCTGAAGACCCTTAGGTGAAGCAGATAGTATGTTCCGTATAAAATGAGTTTGACACCTCTGCCAGCTTGACCCCTGAAAATTTCTCCTCAAAGCCTTTACTAATCCCTTGTGGTCGTCAGATACCACTAAATCCACACCTCTTAAACCTCTA
>NZ_AXUN02000148.1 GCF_000495435.3 Youngiibacter fragilis 232.1
ACCGCTATCGATATCAAAACAAGAATGAGAATCTTATGCTTCTCCGATGAATGCTCTTTCGCAAATGGCTTCTCCTTCATACTTTACATCGCCTTCCTCATGCGGGCTTTGGGCATCAGACATAGAATGTTCTTCCAAACTGACAACGGGAGCGAATTCGGCGGATCTGAAGAAAGCAGAAAAAGAAAAATATTGCAGGAAAAATTCCTAGAACCCTTAGGCGTTACTCTCCTCTCCATACCAAAAGGAGAAAAAGAAGCCCAAGGTTTTGTGGAACGAAGTCATCGCACCGATGATGAGGAATTCTACATACCTGCACTACCTCACATAACATCCCGAAAGGTCTTTATGACTTCTGCCGCAAGCTGGGTAAAATATTACAATCAAAAACGATCTCAAGGAGGCAGAGATATGAACGGGAAAACTCCAAAGGAAAAATATTTGAACTCTCACTAGTCAGTTCTAAAGCCGCTACTTCCATACCCCCTATACTCTTGGACAAAGTAAACACCTTTATACTAAAAATGGTGGGAGCTCAAAACATCTCCTGGGACTCCCACCATCTCCTTCAACTAATTAAACGGAAGCAATTTGTGGCCCCTTACATTTTTAAAAAATTTTCCTCTTTTTTGCACCTCCTGATACTTGGTCTGGTAATAGGCCTTGTATTCCTCGTTGTGCACCCGCAACGAGTTTGCGGCCACTACCAAGTAATAGCGGAGGTATTTATTCCCGTTCCTTGTCAAACGACGCTCTTCAGCGTCAAAATCGCCCGACTGATACCGGGTCCAGGTGAGGCCAGCATACTGAGCAAGAGAGGCTTCGTTCTTAAAACGCTTAATATCGCCTATTTCAGCGATTATCCCTGCAGCTGACACATCACCTAAACCCT
>NZ_AXUN02000147.1 GCF_000495435.3 Youngiibacter fragilis 232.1
AGAGGCAATAGCTGTAACAACTCTTGCTGGAGCTACCGGATCAGCTTCAGGCGGAATGGGAATAGCCCTTGCAGCGCTTGGACAGAAGTACGTTGAACTTTCAGCCGCTACAGGAATTTCACTTGAATCCTTCCACAGGGTAGCATCCATAGCCAGCGGCGGACTTGATTCACTTCCGCACAACGGTGCCATCCTGACAGTGCTTGCCATATGCGGTATGACACACAAGGACTCTTACCTTGAGATGGCAGTCACAACGGTAGTAATTCCTGTTATAGCTACACTTGTGGCAGTAGTAATGGGATCAATGGGTATACTATAAAATCGTTTGAGTTTCAATCCGGCAGGCAGTCGCCTGCCGGGTTAAAACGGAAGGAGTGTAAATATTTTGAGAAGCGTATCAGTCATCGGTATCGGGGAAACCAAGATGGGGAGACTTCCCGACAAGTCCCTTAAGGACCTTATAAGGGATGCAGGGAACAAAGCCATAGAGGATGCGGGGATATCCAAGGAATCTATCCAGGCACTGTATATGGGTAACTTCAACGCAGGCTACTGGAGCACACAGAGCCATATGGGAGCATTGGCTTCTGAGACATTAGGACTTGGAACAATTCCAACTGTAAGGACAGAAGGCGCATGCGCATCTGGAAGCCTTGCCTTCAGACAGGCTCTGGCGGCAATCAAGGCTGGTATATATGACATAGTCCTTGTTGGCGGAGCAGAGAAAATGACCCA
>NZ_AXUN02000146.1 GCF_000495435.3 Youngiibacter fragilis 232.1
GATGTGTATGGTCAATTAACATCAAAAAGAAGCTACCACTGTTTGTGATAGCTTCTTGAGCGAGATTAACTTAATGCCATTGAACGTAAGTTGACAGTCTATTTGGAATGCGCGTATTGTAAATCCAGAGAATCGATTTTCGATATGGTGCCTGAGCATGTCTCAGCTCTATTGTCCTGTTCCTATTCTCACTCTTGTTAATATCTTAAGTCATGTATAAACACAAATTAAAATACACTACCTCATTCCCTTTCATTCGCAATCCTTTTGCATATTTTTCACAGGCGCAGCAAAGGCAATGACTGAACCATTTCGTCATTGCCTCTACTCATTCCATGTTAGCCAGCTCGTTCTGCAGCAGGACGCCCACTACATCTGCAAACTTCTCCGGTGATTCAATCCGTGCGAAATTACGTCCATATATCTTCCTTGCCGCTTCCACATTCTTGTCCAGACCTGTGAATACGCCTATGACTGATATTCCGCCACGGACTCCATTCCTTACCTCTCTGGCAGCATCCTCTACCCCTGCGGGTCCTGCATACTCCCTCCTGCCGGGAAGCCTCCCTGACATGCTCCTGCCAGGCAACCTGCCTGACATGCTCATGCCGTGCATGTCATTGGGATCCCCGTCTGTAAGCACTATGAGTATCCTGTTCTGGTATTTGCCTCCTCCGGCAAGGTGCAGCGCTGTCCTTATTGCAAGGCCGTCCCTGTTGAAGCCGGCCACGGTATAGCCGAATATCTCCCTGTTTTTCTTGATTTCCTCGTAATCACGGTAGATATTCAGAACAAGGAAATCCCTGACGCTGCAGAAGGAAGAGACCCTGACCGGGATCCCGCAGCGTGTCAGGCTCTCAGCTATGATGTATCCCTGTGCAGCGATCGACTCCTGCCTTGACATCTGGGATGATGACCCGTCAAGCATGATGTCAACTGAGAGGTCCATTGTCTTTTCGCGGAGAGTCCTTATGAATACCATGTCGTCATTAAGATGGACATTCCTCCATACCTTTTCAATTACCAGGCTGCCGCTTTCAGACTTAAGTTTTGCTGACTCCATGCTCGTGAGCATGGTGTTCCTTATCCTTCTCTCAAGCCTTGAAATAAGGTTGGAATTTCTCGCATGGTTCTCCTCATAATGCCTTATGTTGATTTCCCTCTGTCTTGCCTTTGCCTTCATAACAAAAGCTGAAGCTTCACTCCCGGCAAAGATTCCTCTTGTCATGTGAAGATGGCAGCTGCTGTGGTTGCCTGTACAGAGGATGCCTTCAAGCGCCCTTGTGCCGTCATCAGGTACAGATGGCTCACCGAAATGGCTTCTTATGTACTCCCTCTGGTCCTGCTCCCATTTGTTCCTGATCTTCAGCAGCTGAAGTGAAAATCCGCTTTTCCCTTCAGCATCCCCGATCCTTATTTCCCCGTTGTACTCAGCGGTTCCGAAGCTGAGCCTCTTGAGGTAAGGCACCCCCTGGGTAAGCCTTCGTCTGCCACCAAGATGGACCATCTCCCTGCCGCTCCTTGTGCGCTTAGGCTTCATGCCCTTCTCATCCAGCGGAAGGAACTCGAAATAGCCCTCAAGTATATGGTTCATCCTCACGATTATCATGTCGGTGTCCATTGATGCATCGAATTCAAGCTCGTCAAGTATCTTGGTCGCGAGTGGAGTTCCCTCCGCCTTCAGGCCAAGAGCTCTCCGATAATGGGCAATCTCTATCTCATCAACCTCGTCGTAAGGTTCCTTCCCTTCCCATTTCCCCAATGTCTTAAGGGCATAGGCCTCCCTCAGCGGTCCGATCGCAGGCCTTTCCTCAAGTCCTTTGAGGAATGTGCCGTTCTCGATTCCAAGCCACATGAGGTTTCGAAATATCACAGCGTTCCTGTCACCCTCAAGGGTCCCGAAGAACGCGATGACCTTTTCAAACTCATAGTACCTGTGCGCCGCACCTATCACCTGGTTCCAGTAGATATCTGCCTTACCCCTTTCATCGTATGCCCTCATTTCAGGTTTGAAGGCATAATCTCCTGCCGCTGTCCATATTATGTTGGATGCCCTAGCCTTTTCGCTTCCTCTGTCTTCCATGGTCACACCCTGAAGATGTCATGTCTTTCAAGCTTCCCCGGAATCCTCAGGGCTATGACATCTTCAACAAGGGTTCGCTCGAACTCATCGAAGGACTTGTTCACGATCCCCATCCTGAGTGCCCTGTTTGCTTCAAGGCCCTTCTCCATGAGCCGTATCGCTGAGAGAAGTCCCCTCAAATCAACAGACTTTGTTGAAATCTCTGCGTTTCCGCTCTTCTTCTGGAGGTCGTTGAATAGTGCTGTGAACTGCTCCAGATACCTGCCCCTTAACTCAGGGAACTCCCTCTTGAGAAGCTTCTTCAGGTTCTCATCAGAAATTCCGGGCATGTCGATGACCATGAACCTCGATGCCAGGGCTTCATTCAGCTCCCTTGTACCTGCATAGCCATAGTTCATGGTTGCTATGAACCTGGTTGCTCCGTCCAGATGGTTCCTGTCATACCCAGGCACATCTATTATCCTTCTGAAATCCAGGGTCGCATGAAGGACTGCCACAGAATCGTTCTTGGCCATGTTGATCTCATCCAGTATGCCGAAGCCCCCATATCGTGCGCAATTGAGTATGGGTCCCTGCCTCATTGCCACTTCGCCGTTCCTGAAGGTATCAGTTCCAATAAGGGACGATGAGTCTGTGTTGACATGGAAGGAGATGTCCCAGCTCGGCCTTCCGAAGGCTGCAGAGAGATTCTCGGAAAGTACGTTCTTTCCTGTCGCCTTTGGCCCTGTGAGCAGAAGGTTTTCACCGCAGAGGAGCGCAACAATGGCATCCTCCCAGACAGAGGTCCCATAGTAATGGAACTTCGGTCTGGGGATCCTGTATGCCATATCCTTGTCCACCTTGTAAAACTCCCTGAACTTCCTGATCTCTAACAAGAGGTTTTCCCTTATTCCCTCTTCCTTCAGAAAATCAAGCATCGCAATCTCCCCCTACAACTCAACAGATATCATTATCACAATATTTGACATATGCCATATTCAATTTCATCTTACTACTTCAGTCCTATAAGTCAATTGAATTCTTGAAACGCTGTCCTTGATCCTTTGAAAAGCCTCAAGACAAAATCCCCATGCTGACGCAGCAATGGCATCCATGGCAAATACCATGGATGCCTCTATGCATTTGTTCATCTATCGGTCTTTTCTTTGGTTTACTTTTTTTCTCTCCTGAAGCACATGAACCAGTCGAGGCAATATGTGTCTTCGTTCTGGCTTTCCATCCTTTCCTTGGCGGTTCCGCAGGAACCTGCTGTAGGTACAATGACATCGTCGCCAGGTCTCCAGTCTGCAGGAGTAGCAACTCCGTCGCTGTCTGCCTTCTGGAGAGCAAGGATCACCCTCTTGATTTCATCGAAGTTTCTTCCGGTTGACAACGGATAGTAGAGGATGAGCCTTATTATTCCCTTCGGGTCGATGACAAATACAGCCCTTACTGCCTGCGTATTTGACTGACCAGGCTGGATCATTCCATACTTGTTGGCTACATCCATCCTTATGTCCTCAATCAGCGGGAAGGTGACCTCCAGGTCCTTCATGCCCTTGAACTCAAGTTCCTTGATCTTCCTGAGCCAGGCAATATGGGCATAGATTGAATCTACTGAAAGCCCTACAAGCTCAGTATTGAGAGCCTTGAAGTCATCCATCATTGATGCGAAGGTCATGAATTCGGTGGTGCAGACAGGAGTAAAATCAGCCGGGTGCGAGAAAAGGATTACCCACTTGCCTTTGTAGTCCTCAGGGAAGCTTATATCTCCCTGAGTGGTCTTTGCCTTGAAGGAAGGCGCCACGTCTCCGATAAGCGGCATTCTAAAAGCATTTGTAACTTCCATATCTTCTCCTCCTCAAGATAAATTTATTCAAGTTGCGGTACAACCTTGAATTCCTAACACTCCCCATGATGCATATGCTCATGGCATACAGACCCGGTAGATTTCAGTTCACCCTTAAGGTACCCTTCTGCTGCGAACTTTGCGTCGCCGGCAGCCCCGGTAACAACTTCGATGTTCCTTTCATTGAACATATGTATGGCGCTTCCACCCATTCCGCCTGAGATGATGACATCAACACCCATCTCGTGAAGGTATACGGGAAGAAAGCCCGGTCTGTGGCCAGGATTCGGTATCCTGTCAGCCCTTACTATGCTGCCATTCTCCTCATTGAAAATATTGAAGGCCTCACAGTGTCCGAAATGTTCCGTTACCATACCTCCGTTGCTTGCTACTGCTATCCTCATATTGTTGCTCCTTCCATAAATGTATTTTCTTCATCAAACTGAAGCATGTCTGTTACCTTTTCAATGTCCTTTGCAATGTACCTTTCCATTTCTCCCCTGTCGCAGGTCCTTGCAAGCTCCGGATCGATCGGAAGCCTTGCGGTCATGGTTATGCCATGAGCTGCCGCCACCTCTTCGAGATGGCTGTCACCGAATATATAATGCTTCTTGCTGCACTCATCACATTCGAAGTATGACATGTTCTCAACTATCCCTAGTACCGGTATGTTCATGGACCTTGCCATGTTGACAGCCTTTGCAACTATCATCGATACAAGCTCCTGCGGTGAAGTTACGATAATGATCCCATCCACTGCAATCGACTGGAAAACAGTAAGCGGTACATCCCCGGTTCCCGGCGGCATATCTATGAACATATAGTCAACGTCACCCCAGACAACATCTTTCCAGAACTGCTTTACTGCATTCGCTATAAGGGGACCTCTCCATATTATCGGGTCAGTGTCATTCTCAAGCAGAAGGTTTGACGACATTATCCCGATACCGGTTGCTGTCCTCATCGGATATATCCCCTGCTGGTCCATGAAAGCCCTTCCCGAAAGTCCGAACGCCTTAGGAATGGAAGGTCCCGTCAGGTCAGCATCAAGTATCGCCGTCTCAAACCCTTCCCTGTTCATCGCCACAGCCAGCATGGAGGTAACGAGTGATTTCCCGACTCCACCCTTTCCGCTGACAACTCCTATAACCTTTCCGATCCTGCTGAATTCATTGGCATCCTCAAGAAGAGACTGCTTTTCCTTCCTGTCTTCACATTCTTCGCCGCAGCTGCTGCAGTTTCCATTGCATCCTTCGCTCATTTTACGCTCCTTAAGTTTAGATTTCTATTGTTCTTCCGGCAGCCAGATAGTCAAGCTTGCCATCCATTATTTCCTTAAGCCTTTCATAGGCCTTCAGCCCTGTACAGTGACACGTGTAGTACATAGGGCCTGAAGCCCTCAGATAACTCCCGATCTCATCAATCTTTTCTGGGAGCTCGCTGGTTCCCCTGGATTTGTTATAGAGGTGGAACCCTCCTATCACAGCTTCAAGAAGTATGTTGCCTTCCACTGCAATCTCCTCGATTATGTTGACTATACCCCTGTGGGCACAACCTGCGAACAGCACGCCAATTCCGTCCTCCGTAATCAGCATGTTCTGTTCGTGGGAAAAATCGTCATGCTGGAGCTTTCCTGCATGATCCATATACAAGTCTTCGTTGCCTGATGGTGAAAGCCTGTCTCCCTTAATACCTGAAAACAGCTCAATACCCTCTTCTATCACATGATATTCTTCAACAGGCACTACCCGGCCAGAATCCAGTATTGACTTGTCAAGCCCTATGTATTTCCTGGTACCATCAGGCTTTGCAGCCCAGTGATCTTCAAAGGCTCTTCTGCTAATGAATGCTCTGGCCTTGCTGTTTAGTTCGAAGAACCTCTTTATTCCTCCGCCATGGTCATAATGCCCATGGGATATCACCAGAAAATCAACTGCCGAGAGGTCAACACCCATTCTTTCAGCGTTATCAGCAAAAGCTCCGGATGCACCAGTGTCGAACAGTACCCTCTTTGATCCTGTCTCAATGTACAGGCTGAGTCCGTGCTCTTGACTGAATTCATCTGAAACTGATTCGTTGTCCATCAGTACCTTTACGATCATATTCCGATTCATCTCCTTCATTCATCAGTAAGCTCATGGTTTCTTCAAATACCTTCCTTGCAGCGTTACCCGAAGGACAGTCGATATCCGCAATGCTGAGATTCCTGTTAACTGCCTCCAGGGCCTTCTTGTCAAAGGGTATTCTGCCCGCAAGAGGTATCCCTTCACTCCGGCACCATGATTCGATTGATAACGCAATGTCCTGCTCCGTGTCCGCCTTGTTGATGCAGACTGCAACCTTTGTCCTGAACTGCCTTGCCGATGCCACTATCCTCTTCAGGTCGCTCATTCCTGACAGGGAAGGCTCGGTTACGATAAGTACCATATCAACCCCTGTTATGGAAGCAATTACAGGACAACCTATCCCGGGAGACCCGTCAATTATTGCAATCCCTTCGGAGACGGCCTCATCTTTAAGCTGTCTCTTTACCTCCGTAACCAGAAGTCCTGAATTTCCGCTCCCCATCCTAAGCTCTGCAGTGGAGAAGATATCCTTTCCCCTGTAAAGCATCAGGTCGCCCGATACTGAATCCCTGAGTTCAACAGCTCCATACGGACATACGAGCATGCATACACCGCAGCCTTCACAGGCATATGGTTCCACTTCATGGCCGTTAACGTCACTTATGGCACCGAATCTGCAGTATTCCATGCAGATTCCGCAGTCTGCGCATTTCCCCCTGTCGATGAAGGCTTTAGGCATACCAAAGAACGGACGCATTTCAGGAGGTGATTCATGCCTTGTCACAAGATGAAGATTCGGGGCATCCACATCACAATCCGCGTAAGAGCGGGCATCAAGAAGCCTTATGAATGCAGCGGCTACGGTCGTCTTGCCGGTACCGCCCTTACCACTAAGTATCAGAAGCTGTTTCACAGTTCACCTCCGACATCAGAGTCACAAATATCTCCTTGAACATGGCTGAATACTTTCCATTCTCCCTGACAGCTACCTTTCCATTGGAGTTCAGTCTTCCAAGTTCCATATCAAAGGGAATCCTCCCTATTATCCTGATGTTGTTTTCATTGCAGTATCGCCTGGACGGGTCCTCCCCATCATCACATTTGTTGAGTATGGCTCCAAAGGGCTTTCCCATCTTCATCACCAGCTGATGAACCATCCTCAGGTTATGCGCTCCGAAAATCGATGGTTCAGCGACGAGAATGCAGTAATCAGAATCCCTTATGCTCTCCATCACGGAACATGAGCTTCCAGGAGGACAATCAAGGATTACCATACCCTTCTCTTTTCTGACCTCCTCAAGAAGCTTCCTGTTGACCGGAACGCCTGACTCTACACCGATATCCGTGATTCCCGAATATATTTTGATTTCATCAGACCATCCCGACTTGATTTCACCTATAGGGTTATCATATTCTGATATGGCTTTTTCAGGGCAGACTATGGAACAGCCTCCGCAGGAGTGGCATACATTCTCAAATACCACTACCCTTCTGGCAATGAACGCCAGAGCGTTGAACCGGCAGAAATCAATGCATTCCCTGCAGCCTGTGCAAAGGCCTTTGTCAACTATCGGAAGCTTTGCAGCAACTGTCATGTTTCCTGTCCACTCCGGCTTAAGGAAGATATGGCCGTTTGGCTCCTCCACGTCACAGTCCACATAGACAGCATCATCTGCGACCGCTGACAGGTTCACTGAAATAAGAGTCTTTCCTGTCCCGCCCTTTCCACTGAGGACTGCAATCCTTGAATTACTTCTCCCCATGTCCGTGAAACCCGGGATGGATACCTTCTAGAGTCTCAAGCTCACCCTTTATCATCCTGCTGATATTGGTAAAGGCAGTTCCTTCAATGGATGCATATAATCTGACGCCGGCTGCTCTCAGTACCTCAGCGGCATTTTCACCAAGCCTTGGTGTTATCAGCACATCTGCTCCAAGGTCAACTACAGTCTGGGCAGCCTTGATTCCTGCACCTCCCTGGCTCTTTGCTGCTGTATTCTCCTCTATGTCATATTCCCTGGTTATATCGTCATATGCCAGATAATACTGTGTCCTTCCGAAATGTGCACTTACCTTTGCATCAATAGACCTGTCTTCTACCGGCAACACTATCTTCATATGTCTTCGCCTTCCTTTCCCTCATCAGGGTTCCAGGCAATCTGGGCCATCCTCCTGTGCCTCTGGCAGCAGCCTCTGTCATCCAACCTCTCATTCTCATCGTAAAGCCTGTACTCTCCGCCCTCTATCCTCAGGACCTTCCCATTCACAATGACATCAGCAAGCTTTTTCCTTGCATCGTTATATATCTTCTGTACGGTTGTCCTGGCAACGTTCATCTTGGATGCACATTCTTCCTGCATCATTCCCTCAAGGTCAATGAGCCTGATGGTCTCATATTCATCCACCGTCATCGACACAGTTTCAAGTGTCATCGCCCTCTGCCCCAATGGGCCGAAAACCTGGCTGTCCGGAAGGCAGCATACCTTCCTCCATTTCATCGGTCTTGGCATTTATTATCACCTCATTAATAATCGCACACGCCTTTTATGACATATGCCACTTATAATCTTAGTATAAACCTTTGAAGACATATGTCAACAATAATACTTTGGTACAATGACTGCCTGAGAGAACAAACGGATTCTTCCCATGCAAATAAGCCTGTGCAAGGTCGCGATCTTTGTCGCGAGCTTGCACAGGCTTGTTTGCAGAGTTTAAACAATGGCATACAGGGCGTTTTATCCACTACTTCTTCAAATCGGAGATCAGAATACGAGTATAAGGCTCAGGGCCATAATAGCCATGCCTGTGATAAGCCCGTATATTGAGATATGGTGCTCCCCGTATTCCCTTGCAGTCGGGAGCAGCTCATCGAAGGATATGAACACCATGATGCCTGCGATTCCGGCAAAGAGTATGCCGAACAGGGTATCGTTAAGGAAAGGCATCAGTATGAAGTATGCGGCGATCGCACCAAGTGGCTCCGTAAGGCCTGATGCGAATGACAAGGCCACAGCCTTTCTCCTGCTTCCTGTCGCGCAGTGCACAGGCACAGCAATTGCTATGCCCTCAGGGATATTGTGGATAGCCACAGCGAAGGCTATTGGTATGCCTGTAGCAGGATTCTGCATTGCTGAAATGAATGTGGCGATGCCTTCAGGGAAGTTGTGCGCTGCTATGACAAGCGCGGTCACCGCCCCGACCCGGAGGAGCTTCCTGTCGCTGTGCTTCGGGTCGCAGGAGTCAAGGTCCTCTATGGTTATCGCCTCATGTGGATTCTCATATGACGGGATGAGCTTGTCGATGATCGCTATAAGGAGCATTCCGCCGAAAAAGGACGAGACATTGATCACGCCTCCGACATTAGGACCGTACGCTTCAGCAAGAAGGTCACCCGACTGGGCAAAAAGCTCGACGAAGGACACATATATCATGACACCTGCCGAGAGGCCAAGCGCATAAGAAAGAAGCTTCTTGTTGGTGCTCCTGAAGAATATGGTGAAAAGCCCCCCGACACCAGTTGAAAGGCCTGCAAAAAGAGCCAGTCCGACAGCGAGAACAATATTGCTTTCTTTCAATTGAGCCACCTCCTTCCTCTAATTCAATTGTGCCCCCTGAGGATTCAATGTCAAGTGTCACATGGATGAAATGAGAACAAAATTCAGCTGCCCAAAAATTTCTAAACGAAAGTTCATTTTTTTGTTGACATTATCCTTCGTCCTAAATATAATAACTGTTATACAAGCAACGGCGCTTGAAGACAGTAGTCTTCGGGCGCCTTTTTTTTGCTTGCAACAGAAATAAAAGGAGTTGTGTATTATGTGCAGAGTACCGGAATTGTTTGGGAGCATGGTCTTCAATGACACAGTAATGAAGGAGAGGCTTACCAAGGACACCTATGTGACGCTCAAGAAGACAGTACAGGACGGAAAGGCGCTGGACCTTACAGTAGCAAACGCAGTAGCTGCGGCAATGAAGGATTGGGCGGTAGAAAAGGGAGTCACCCATTTCACCCACTGGTTCCAGCCGATGACAGGCATAACAGCAGAGAAGCATGACAGCTTCATAACTCCAGTTGATGGCGGAAAGGTCATGATGGAGTTCTCAGGCAAGGAGCTCATCAAGGGCGAGCCTGACGCATCATCGTTCCCTTCAGGCGGACTGAGGGCAACCTTCGAGGCCAGGGGATATACCGCATGGGACCCTACATCATTCGCATTCATCAAGGACAACGTCCTTTGCATACCTTCAGTCTTCTGCTCATACACAGGCGAAGTGCTTGACAAGAAGACACCTCTCTTAAGGTCCATGGAAGTCATGAACACACAGGCGCTTAGGATACTTAAGCTCTTCGGTGACATGGACTCGACAAGGGTTATAACCACAGTCGGACCTGAGCAGGAATACTTCCTTGTCGACAAGGCACTCTTCGAGAAGAGGAAGGACCTCAAGTTCACAGGCAGGACACTCTTCGGAGCGAAGCCTCCAAAGGGCCAGGAGCTCGAGGACCATTACTTCGGATCCATCAAGCCAAGAGTCGCGGCCTTCATGGAGGACCTGGACAAGGAGCTCTGGAAGCTCGGAATACTTGCCAAGACAGAGCACAACGAGGTTGCGCCTGCACAGCACGAGCTTGCCCCCATATTCACTGACACAAACCTTGCAAGCGACCACAACCAGCTTACAATGGACACGATGAAGAAGGTCGCCCTCCAGCACGGACTCATCTGCCTTCTTCATGAGAAGCCATTTGCAGGAGTCAACGGCTCAGGAAAGCACAACAACTGGTCCATATCGACCAACACAGGCAAGAACCTTCTTGACCCTGGCCATACACCGCACCAGAACGCCCAGTTCCTCCTGTTCCTGTCGGCTGTCATCAAGGCCGTAGACGAGTATCAGGACCTTCTGAGGGTATCGATAGCATCAGCGGCAAACGACCACAGGCTTGGAGCCAATGAGGCGCCGCCAGCCATAGTTTCCATATTCCTCGGTGACGAGCTTACAGCGATAATGGATGCCATAGATTCAGGCAACCTATACAAGCACAGGGAAAGGACAGACATGACAGTCGGAGTTGACGTGCTCCCATCGTTCCCGAAGGATACCACAGACAGGAACAGGACTTCACCTTTCGCCTTCACAGGCAACAAGTTCGAGTTCAGGATGCTCGGTTCATCACAGTCGATCTCAGGACCGAACATAATACTAAATACAATAGTCGCTGAAGAGCTCAGGCAGTTTGCGGATATCCTCGAGACCGCACCGAACTTCACAGAGGCAATGGATGCCCTTGTCAAGAAGACAATAAGGGACCACAAGAGGATCATATTCAACGGAAACGGATATGAGGAAGCGTGGGTTGTCGAGGCAGAGAAGAGAGGACTCCTTAACCTCAAGTCGACACCTGAAGCGCTCCAGACCTTCATAGCGGAGAAGAACCTTGCCCTCTTCAACAGGCACAGGATATTCTCAAGCGAAGAGACCCATTCAAGGTATGAGATAACCATGGAGACCTACACGAAGACCCTCAACATAGAGGCACTGACCATGATAGACATGGTCAAGAAGGAGATCCTTCCGGCTGCGAACACCTACATCAAGGAGCTGAGCAAGACAGCTATCGCAGTAAGGACCCTTATCCCTGACATGGCATGCGAAAGCCAGCTCAACATGATATCAGAGCTTTCAGCGCTTACAGACAGCGTATACGCAAGGACTAACGCACTTGAAAGCGTACTTGATTCTGCCAAGGACTGCAAGGATGCCGCTGATTGCGCATTCTACTTCAGGGAGAACGTATTCCCTGCAATGGTAAGCCTCAGGGAGGCAGCTGACGAGATAGAGATACTCGCCGGAGAGAAATACTGGCCATACCCGACCTACGGGACACTGCTGTTCAGCGTATAGCGCTTGAGCATATAACACACAATTTGGAGCGGTTCCTCCTACCCCAAAGGGAAGGAGCCGCTCCCTCCTTTTTACTGACACCTTTTCCTTTTCAAACCTTTTCCCTTCCCCAGATGATATGCATGTTGTATACTAAGAAGGATGAAAGAAAGGGGCGATAAGATGTCAAATGCCAAACTTCTAGTGATATCAGTAGTCTTCCTTATTTTAGGGTGGATCCTCATACAGGCCGCTCCGGCACTCGTGCCGGTGGTCATTGCAATAGTCGCAGCATATCTCCTCAATCCGCTGGTGGATTCCCTGGAGAAGAGGCTCAAGGGAAGAAGGAAGCTCGCCATAGGGCTTGTCCTCATATCCTTCCTGCTTGTGCTTGCACTTGTTATCAACCTGATCCTGCCACCGGTAATAAGGCAGGCTTCAGAGTTCGTTTCAGAATACGAGACAATAAGCGCCAACCTTGGGAATGCCATCTCCGGTGCCCTTGAATTCCTGGAAAACAGCGGAATCCCTGAGTCAGTGCTTGCTGAGGTCCAGAATGTGCTCGCTTCGCTCCTATCCTGGCTTGGCTCACAGATAGCCGCAGGCATCTCCAGGGCTCTCGGCTTCATTTTCGGGATAGTCGACATGGTGCTCATAATCATAATGGCTGTGTACTTCCTGTCATCAGGCAAAACCATGGTCAGGAACATCTATGACTCATCACCCGAATGGCTGAAGCCTTCCCTCAGGAACCTCAAGAGCGAGACCCATGCTGTAATATGGAGCTATGCGAAGACTCAGCTCATCATTGCTGCGGTAGTCGGACTTGTGTCCACAATAGCATTCATGATGATCGGAGTAAGGTTCTCAGGACTTCTCGGACTCCTGTCCGGAGTGCTTAACTTCATTCCCCTTTTCGGTTCCATCATAGCAGGAGCTTTCGCGACAATTGTCGCCCTCGTTACAGGCGGACTCACCCAGGCGATCGTAACCTTGGCTGCAGTCCTTGTGATCCAGCAGGTTGAAGGCAACTTCATCACTCCGAAGCTTCAGGGAAAATCAACAGGACTGCACCCGGTGTTCATCATGATAATAATCCTCGTCGCAAACCACATGTGGGGAGTCATGGGAATGTTCATCGCAGTTCCCCTTTTCGGCCTTGCAAGGCTCCTGTTCAAGGAAACTGCAGCCCTCATCGGAAAAATGAAATAGGATAAGAAAGAGCCTCAGAAGCCATGATAAAATGACTTCCGAGGCTCTTATACTATCCATTAAAGGTATCCAGCATCCCATCCTCAACCCTTATTATCCGTTTCGCCCTTGCGGCAATCCCCGGGTCATGGGTGATCATCACGATGGTCTTCCCTTCGCCATTCAGCTCCATGAAGAAATCAAGTATCTCCTCACCTGTCTTCTTGTCAAGGGCACCAGTCGGTTCATCGGCAAGTATGAGCGGACAGCTTCCTACAAGGGCCCTTGCGATAGCCACCCTCTGCTGCTGTCCTCCTGACAGCTGGTTCGGCCGGTGATGCTGCCTGTTGCCGAGCCCAACCTTCTCGAGGGTCGCGACAGCAGCCTTCTTCGCATCCCTGTAGCCCATACCCCTGTGCAGGAGCGGAAGCGCAACATTGTGAAGCGCGTTGTATTTGGCTATCAGGTTGAACTTCTGGAAAACGAAGCCGATCTTCTCGTTCCTGAGCCTTGAGTATACCCTGTCCGGCTGGTCATGGGCGCTTGTACCGTCAATGAAGTATGTCCCGCTGTCAGGCTTGTCTATAAGACCTATGATGTTCATGAGGGTCGTCTTTCCGGAGCCTGATGGTCCGAGTATTGCGATGAATTCACCCGGGTATACTGTAAGTGAAACATCCTTAAGGGCGAATACCCTGTTTTCACCCTTGCCGTAGGTCTTGCTTACATGGCTCATGTCAATTATAGGTTCCATACGAACACCTCCACGTCAGTTCCTCGGCGGCTGGACGATTATCTTTTCGATATCTGTCGTATTCTCATAGTAGAATATCTTAAGAGTAGAGCCCTTGGCAAGCTCCTTGAGCGATACCTCTTCCTCAACAGGCCCGGTTCCTGTTCCTGTCCCGGTTTCACCTGTTCCGCTCTGCGGGACCCTCCTGACCATCAGCGTACCAACAGGTATGAGTATGGTCGACTCTTCGCCTGTGTATTCTCTGACCATTTCAGCTCCGCCGTTTCCCCTTTTCATGCCCGTTCCTGCCTCAGCCTCTGTCTGGTTTTCCAGAAGAAGGAGGGTGACCTCGTTGCCTGCGATATCCTTGATCTCACCGAACAATCCTGGAATCCCGCTATTGCCAAGTCCCTGGGTCTCAACCGTGGCAGTCTCGGCTGCAGTGGGTGCCGCTGTCTCAGCCGGTGCACCGCCTGAACAGGCTGTGGCAGCAATTGCGAATGTAAGCAGTGATATGATCATCAATTTATGCTTCATGATAAATTCTCCTCTTTGCGCTTATTTTGCTATTCATAATTCAGGGCATCTATCGGCTCCAGCCCTGAGGCTTTTGCAGCAGGATAGAATCCGAAGAATATTCCCGTAATGACTGAAAATCCTATGCCAAGCAGTATCCCATCCATTGAGGGCTCGAATGCCAGGTCTGTCATTGACAGAAGCGACGGTGCCGCCATGCTCAGCAAGGCTCCAAGCATTCCGCCGAATACGCTTATCATTGCAGCCTCCAGAAGGAATTCGACCATTATGGTCCTCCTTGATGCGCCTATGCTCTTAAGGATACCTATTTCCCTGGTCCTTTCCTTTACGGCTACAAGAAGCACATTCATTATTCCTATGCCGCTGACAACCAGCACTATGACCGCAACGGCAAGCAGTAATGTTGAAAGCGTCTTTGCCGTAGCCTGGGCTGACTCAAGGACATTTCCTGCGTCAGTGACTGTATAAGCCTCACTGGTTCCAATGGTCTCGAGTATGTATTCCTTTATTTCTGCGATAGCCGCATCGACGCTGCCTATGTCCTCAGCAAGTGCGATGAAGCTGACCTGGTTGGCGCTTGAAGAGGTGTTCCTGCTGGTAGTACCCGAAGTGTACTTCACAGCCACATCATATGGAATGAAAGCCATGTCATCCACCGAGCCCGAATCAGCCTGGGAAGTCGCCGTGACCCCTCCTGAGCCTCCTACCCTGTCCAGGACACCCACAACTTCGAAGGAGGAGCCCTTGATCATGACAGTTTCACCTACCGCCCCTTCGAGGTCACCGTCAAAGAGGTCTCCTGCGATGTTGCTTCCAAGCACCACATACTTTGACCTCATCTGGGAATCCTCATTGGTTATCATGACTCCATAGAGTACCCTCAGCCTGGTTATCTCTGCATATTCTTCGGTTATCCCCTGGATAGTTATGGAACTCGACATCCCATTGGCTGCGACATCAGTCACGACCCTTGTCGCGACGCCAATGCTCCTGACATTTAAGAGGACCTCAGGCATAATGAGCGCGTCATCCTTTGACAATATTGCAGACGTCGCGGATGTTTGTCCCATGCCTCTCGCCCTGGCTATCGTTATGCTCTCTACCGAAAGTCTGCTGTACTGCTCGGAAACCGCAGTCTCACCTGCCTTGCCTATCCCCACCACCAATATTATTGTAAGGGTTCCGATGATGATCCCAAGGGATGTGAGGAAGACCCTGAACTTGTTGGATGATATGCTCAGGATGACAGACCTTAAAATCTCAAGCGGCCTCATTTCACTATACCGCTGGTAACCACTGTCTCACCGGCTTCCAGACCTTCAATGACCTCGCTCTGGGACCCGTTCGAGAGCCCGGCTGTAATCGGCCGCTTCTCAATTGTGCCGTCCGCTTTCCTTACCTGCACATACTGCTTTCCCTCTTCAATGAATATGGCCTTGTTGGATATTAGAAGTACATTTGTCTTTTCCTTCTTTATGAATGTCACGAAAGCACTCATACCGTCAAATATCCTTTCATTGGGCTTGTCCAGGACAGCAGTAACCGTGTAGGAGACAATTCCGCTATTGTCTATCTTTGGCACTGCACCTAACCCTGTGACCTTTCCTTCTAGCCCTATAAGTCCTATCGCTTCTATATTTGCCCTTATTGACTGACCTGCCTCAAGGTCGGAGATATCCCCCTCATTGATGCTTGCGGTTATGCTCATTACAGAGGTGTCAGTTATGGTAATGAATGATGAGGCGGCACTCGTACCTGAGGAATCCCCTGTCCTTCCGCTCACGAAATCACCGGCCTTGCCGTTCACCAGAACTACCTTTCCTGATATCGGCGCATAAAGCCTTGCCTTCTCAAGGTTTGCATAGGCTGCATCAAGCTTTGCCTCTGCAGTGCTTACCCCATATTCCGCGTTGGTTATTGAAAGTGAAGATGCTGCAATGCTGTCATACCTGATCTTCTGCAGGTCATAGTTCTCCTTCGCAGAGGCCTTTTCAGCAAGATATTTGGCATATGCGCTGTCATATGCCTTTTGTGCTGATGCCAGTGAGGCTTCAGCTGACAGTTTGGCATTCTCAGCCGCTTCAACCTGCTTCTCAGCTTCCGCGAGTTCAGGTCCGGCTGCGCCTGCTGCAATCGCTTCATCGTAGGCTGCAGTTGCGTAAAGAAGCTCTGCAGTCTTTTCTTCCAGTCTTACATTCGCAGCATCAAGAGCTTCCTTCAACTCGACATCGTCAAATGGCGCCTGATATTTCGAGTATAGTGAATCGAGCTTTATCTTTTCAGACGACAGTGAATACTTCCTGCTGCTCACAGCATCGTTATATGCCGCCCTGGCCTTGTCCAGGTCCCTCTTCGCACTTTCTACAGCATCATTCAGCTCTTCCTCGTCAAGTACAGCAAGGAGCTCACCAGCCTGAACCGTCTGACCTGTTACAGCCCTTACCTCTGTCAGCTTTCCGGAGATCTCAAAGCTGAGGTTTACAGATGACATCGCAACCCTTCCGTCAGCATATGAACCGACTACAAGGTTTCCAAGCTTGACCTCCTGCGTACTTATCTTTGCAGATGCAGCAACATCATCGGGCTTTGAACATCCTGAGAATGCAAGCATAGCCGCTGCTGCAGCAACCAGCGCAAGTAATATCCTTTTTGGCCTGCCCTTTTTCAAAGTTAAACTATCCATTCCATGACCATCCTCCACTAACTTAATTTCCTTTGTTCTAATTCTATTTAAAATTCGGATTCTTTGTGTGGGATTTCTGTGGCAATAATGCCAGATATCCAGATATTTGGTATAGAGCTGGAGTCAGCCAGCTTTTTAAGGTCCTCTTTTATGCTTCAGCGGTTTCAGCAGTCAATTCCCCATGCTAATGACAGTAGAACATGCAATTTTCTGCTGATACGAAAAGTGTTTGTTGATTAACGATAAATTCATGGTATCCTATATTTAGAAATCATAGATCAGCAAACAACATCAAGCGAGGTGCTTAACTTGAAGAAATATTCAACCCTATTCCTCAAGGCAGCTGTAGTACTTATGAGCCTGCCTGTACTTGCCCTGTGCATTTTCTGGCTGCCTTCATCAGCAGACTACTTCCACATACCTGTTCTCACAGGCCTTTACCTTACAGCAGTCTTCTACTTCATCGCACTCTACCAGACCTTGAGGCTTCTGGGCTATATAGACAGGAACATGGCTTTTTCCGACCTGTCAGTTACAGCCCTCAGGAACATAAAGCACAGCGCTGCAGCGATAAGCGTAACATACACACTGATGCTTCCCCTTATCTATCCTATAGCTGATGCTGACGATGCTCCCGGAGTCCTCGCCATTGCGATCATATTCGTATTCGCGTCAGCTGCCGTAGCAGTCTTTTCCGCGGTACTCCAGAGGCTTCTTAGGGATGCCATCGATATCAAGTCAGAAAACGACCTGACGGTTTGAGGTGAGAATAATGGCTATAATAATAAACATCGATGTCATGCTTGCAAAAAGGAAGATGAGCGTCACGGAGCTTACTGAAAAGGTAGGCATAACCATGTCCAACCTTTCCATACTCAAGAACGGCAAGGCCAGGGCGATAAGGTTCTCTACCCTTGAGGCCATATGCAGGGCCCTTGACTGCCAGCCCGGGGACATACTGGAATACAGGGAGTGAGCAGAATAACGTTCACACAATCGCAATCGCTTTGTTATACTGATTTGCAGATGAGATGATACATTATAGGTGAGAAAACAAAGAAGGTGTAATTATGGTAAAAAAGAGAGATATGCTTATCTCAACTCTCGCCATGCTGCTGATATTCACAGCCTCCTGCACTGATTTGCCAGCCCCTAAGCCTACAGACACAATACCTGCCGTGACTGTACCAGCTGCCACTGAGCCTTCTGCCACAGAGCCCACAAAGGCTCCCCCTGTTCTCGAACCACTGGAGGGTCCTGGTGAGAACACCTATGATGAAATTACAACTGAAGGTTCTGTAACGACCATCTCCAGATATTTCGACCTTGACTGCGACGGGTCAGGCGAAAAGATAATAATCATAGCCCGTGATATTAGACCCGATGCGGAAAGTTCTGAGATCGTAATCTATTCGGAATTTGAGCTTGAGGTCAATGGCTTCAGGGCAGGCATGAAATCAGACGGCATGGATATAGACCTGTTCGAACCACGCTTCAACATAACCGACATAGATGACAGCGACCATTACAGGGAGATTGCCGTGAGCTGGTACGGTGAAGACGTCTATTCAGGTACTGTCTTCTACAGGTATGACGGGAAGAGCCTCACCGAACTCGGAAAGGTCGGCGGCTTCTTCGGGAAATGGTTCATTGGCGGAGCTGTCGATGACGGCGCCGTGAAGGTAGACGGAAAAGGGACAGTCAGGACAATATCCCTCAGTTCAGTCCTCATGCCCTGGTTCTTCGATGACGAGTACAGAGTGGAGTCAGGTAAGCTTGTAAGGATCGAAAAGGACCTTTACCCTCTTGAGCATAACGTTACAGTGCTGAAGGACCTGACACTCAGGAAATCAAGGACTGACAGCTCCGACGGGATTACGCTGAAGGCAGGGGAATCTGCTGTAATCACAGGCTCAGACAACAGGGAGTGGTTCTCAGTGAGAAGCAGCTCAGGTGAAACCGGCTGGTTCGCTGTAGATGACTACCATATGATAAGAGGGACAGGCCTTCCAGCTGAAGATTTCTTCGACGGTCTGATCAACGCAGGTTAATTAAAGAAATCCCTGATCCGTTACGCTAAGAAGACTCCCTTGCAAAATGCCGGGGAGTCTTCAATATATGGAGGTTCACGAAATAGCTTATTTGCCTGCGTTCTCAGCAGCCTTGGCTCCAGCCACCCTGCCGAAGGTAAGGCTCATCTGGATCGATGTGCCGCTGGCAGGATACACGGTGTCATAGAAGTCGCCGTTGGCAACTTCGCCTGCTGCATAAAGTCCGCTTATGGCAGTCCCTGCCTTGGTAAGGACCTCAGTGTCGAGATTGGTCTTTATGCCTGTCATTGTTCCGAGTATGGCTGGAACAACCTTAAGGGCATAGTACTTCGGAGCCTCCACCGCCTTATGGCCAGTCAGGTCCTTGCCGAACTCGGTGTCCTTGCCTGAAGCGATCATCCCGTTATACTTTGCTACAGTGTCCTTGAGTCCTTCAGCATCTATACCAGCCTTCGAGGCGAGCTCATCAAGGGTGTCCTCTGCAAATGCTGAGCCCTTCTCGACAGCCTTGTCAAGTGCAGGTGCATATGTGTTCTTGTCGAATATGAGGTATGATACCCCGTCCTTCTGCTTTACAAGCTGCTCGTAGAACAGAGGATAGTCAATGGCTTCGTTAACGAACCTCTTTCCGTCCTTGTTTACTGAAAGCCATGGCATCCACATGAGGAGGCAGATTTCGGTGGTGTAGGCCAATTCGCCTTCAACTGTCCTGAAGCCTATGACCCCGCCCCTTGAAACAACGTCCGCATCAAGCTTCAGAGCCATCTCAAGGCCATCACCGGTATTTCCTGAGCCCGCGAAGGTCGTCTGTCCTGCAGCCACGGGTGCATATTCCTTTACAAGGTCAGCATTCCTGTCAAAGCCTCCTGTTGCAAGAACAACGGACTTTGCCGAAAACATGAGCTCCTTCTTGTCCTTGTCAACTGCCTTTACTCCTGTGACTTCCTTCTTGTCGTTTGTTACAAGCTCAGTTGCCTCAGTCTGGAGGAAGAACTCAACGCCCTTACCCTCAGCGAAAGTCTTAAGAGGTGTTATGAGCCCTGAACCATGGTCAGGTGATGTATGGGCCCTTGCTACAGGGCTTGTTCCTGATGGGGTAGGATCATTGAACTTTACCCCGAGCTTTACAAGCCAGTCAATAGTCGCCCCTGACCTTTCAGCCACGAATGTGAGGTACTCCTTGTCGTTCTTGTCGTTAGCCCTCTCGCTCCAATAGCTTACAAGGTCAGCCACCGAATCCTCTATTCCTAGCTTCTTCTGCATCTCTGAGCCTGTGGCGTAGACTATGCCTCCTGAAAGTACGGTGCTTCCGCCTGCCATCGGCATCTTTTCAAGGACCGCTACCTTAGCCCCTGCCTCTGCGGCTTCAATTGCAGCTGCAAGTCCTGCAGCGCCTGCACCGATTACCACCACATCATATGCCTTTGCAGCCTGAGTTGGTGCAGCCGTAGCTGTCGGAGTCACCGGTGCCTTGCTTGCACAGCCTGATGCTGCCCCTAACGCCATGACTGCCGTCAGAGCCAATCCCAATATCCTGAACCTCTTCTTCATTTAGTTGTCCTCCAAAAATTATTTTGCCTTCCCCAATGCTTCCTCAACAGCCCCGATTATTGCCTTTGAGCTAATTGTCGCCCCAGCTACGGTATCGACCTCTATACCCTGTTTCTCCATTATCTTTCCTGGTACCTGCTCAAATGCCGCATCCGAAACACCCTTAGTCTCGGATTGTGAAACCACATCGATCTTCGTGATCTTTCCTCCGCTGATGGTCACGCTCATTTCCACATCCCCGTGCATGCCTTCTGCCGCTCCTGTGAATGTCCCATCCTTCCACTTTGCGCTGCTTCCGCAGGCGGTGACTGCAAGACCCAGAACCATCGCCGCTGCAACCCTTCCAAAAACCGCTTTCCTCATTTCATCCCTCCGTATTTCTTACATCTCTCAATTTTCAAATCTAATTGTGCATGCATGCATGTATAATACGGTTTTATTGTACTGTTTATTTTTTAACATTGCAATACAATATTGATAATATCATGACAAATATATTTTACCAAATATCCCTGTTTGGAGCCCTTTCTATTGATTTATGCATATTCGGCATTATCCCGGTAATGCTGCCAATCGTTTACACTGTTAAAATATATGCATATATGATACTATGATTATAGGTATCCGAACCAGTTCAAACATACATGCATGCACATATAAGTCACATGGTCAGTTTCGGTTGCCTTGCAGAAAATCACGTATTACAAAGAAGACATGACATGTGCCATGTTTTCGAACATGTGGTATTATGATAATAGATGATCGATCGAATATAGAAGTACAAATAAAGGGGTCCTGCCGATGTCGATGCAACCAAACGAGAACAACGTGGCAAATGAACTTATCCTTAAGGCAATTGAGATATTTTCCATAAAGGGCTATGCAGCTACAAACCTCACTGACATTACCGACGCCCTCGGAATCTCAAGGGGACCTGTATATTACCATTTCAAGGACAAGAACGGGCTTTACAAAGCTGCATTTGAGAGGTATGACAATGAGGTCAGGCAGTCCCATGCGGATATAGTCGCCAGGGACAGGCATATAATAAACTTCATAGAAGACTGCATCTTTGACTGTGCGGAAAGGAATACCCGGTTCGGGTCCAACTTCTTCTTCGGGCTGGATACCATTGAGGAGCTGAAGGACATAAAGCTCAAGTATGACAGCCTTAACCAGGACATATACCAGGAAAAGCTCGACTACGTGGAACGCGCCATAAACAAGGGGGAAGTCAGAAGAAGCATAGACCCGAAGACGGTAGCTGACCTCATATATGTAGTATACCTTGGTCTGCTTACAGCACTTCAGACAAGGATGCTCGCTGGTTATACTGAAAGCGAAGTCAGGAGCCTCATAAGGATACTCCTGCTTGGTATAGAAAGATACTGCTGCGACTAGGAGGGTAATATGGAAAAGGATGAGCAAAGGATCATAGCACAGGCCATACTCAACGAGGTGGAAGGCAATGAATTCTACAGGATGGCCGCAAACGCCACAAGGTCTGAGGAGACGAAAGAGACGTTCCTGAGGCTTGCCGCTGAGGAACTTAGCCATGTGAAGTACCTTACTGAACTAAGGAAGAAGCTTGGAGAAGGCCTTGACCCTACCATAGGTGAGATCATGGACCTTGGACCGGTGCCATCACCTGAAATCTACAAATGGGGCAAAATAACAGTTGAAGACTCATCACTTGCTCTGTCCGCCCTCAGCATCGGTATAAAGCTGGAAAAGGACTCCATTGACTTCTACAGGGAAGCCAAAGAGAAATCCGAGTCAAAGGCCGGCAGGGAAATCTTTGAAAAGCTAGTGGCTTGGGAGACTGTGCACCTTAATATCCTGGAACTCCAGCACAAGGCTGTACAGACCTTCTGGTGGGCTGACCAGGGATTCGCGCCATATTAGAAATGACAAGGCGGCTCGATCGAGCCGCCTTCAGTTTTCGCTGAAATATTCAATAAGGTTGATCCATTTCGACCGACCATCATGGTCCGGTGATTTGACAATCACTTCAGGCCAGCAAGCTGTTTGCTTATCTCATATACCGCCTTTCCCTTTTCACGGTCCATGGCATGCTTTGCAGGCACCTCCGGAACCGTAAGGTGGAAGAAGCTGCCGCTGACATCCTTCATTGAAGGGTCGGCGACAAGGTAGTATATGGATTCACCGGATACCTCAGGGTCACTGAGGAAAGGCCTTATGAAGTGCCGGTTGAAGAAGCGGTAGATAAAGCCGTTGTCCATTCCGATATTTGTCTTCACATCCCCTGGATGCATTGCATTGATGGTCACTCCGGTACCCTTGAGCTCATCACAAAGTTCCCAGACCGTCATCAGCTGCGCGGTCTTTGATGCCCCGTATCCTCTGAGCCCCGTATAGTGACGCCTCTTCCAGTCAAGGTCACCAATGTCAAGACCGTTGAAGCGATGCCCTTCGGAATTCACCTGAAGGATCCTTGATGGCGCACTTTCCTTCATGCGGTCAAGGAGAAGGTTTGTAAGAAGGAACGATGCAAGGTGGTTTACGCAGAAAACTGTCTCGAAGCCTTCCCTCGTATATGTCACCTTTGTGGAATGCATCCCTGCGCAGTTGATGAGGACATCGATCCTTGGATAGCTTCTAAGGATCCTGTCTGCTGCACCTCTCACTGTTTCAAGGTCAGCAAGGTCCGACACTATGGCATCGGCCTGCACCCCGTGCTCAGACTGGAGCCTGAGCTGAAGCCTGTTGAGCTTTTCGGGATTCCGCCCTACCATGACCAGATGCGCCTTCCCCTGCGCCAGACGCTTTGCAGCCTCCAGTCCTACGCCCGATGTGGCACCGGTTATAACCACAACCTTACCTTCCATCATTTCGGAGCTCTTCTTTTGCACCATCTTCCTGTTCTTAAGTAACATCAGTTCATCAGGCAATTCAAAACGCATGACAGAGCCCCCCTATCCAAATTTTCTCGCAAGGAACCTTCGGTACATCTTGTTGAAGCGTGGTATGTTATTGAAGATGTCCCCCCACATATCGTAATAGTCGCGCTGTTCGGCAATGAGCCCTTTCTTATTCAGCGTAAGCCTCGTACTTCCATAGAGCGGGGTGCTCGGGTACTTCTTGAAGGACATGGTCATGACCCATTCGATCATTATGACATTCTCACTTTTAATTACATTCTTAAGCTCCATGCTCAGGCTTTCGCACCTGTTTGTAAGCCTCTGGCACATTGCCTTGAATTCTTCCTTGCCCTCCACCCTCTGAATCGAGTCCTGGAAGACTATGTTCTCGTCATAGTATGGAAAAAGGTGGGACCAGTCTGTCTTTCCCTGAGTGTTGTAGGTCTTCGACCAAAGCCTGTAGACTGATTGAGCAGTGAGCGGCTCGAGTGAATCTGACTCCAGATGATCTTTATCAGGCTTGCTTTCCATCAGTCTTCCCCCCTCTTCTTGTTCTTTTTAAGGTCCTTCTCTACAGCATCCGCTGCCAGCTTTCCTGTAAGGATCGCCACAGGTACCCCTGCAGGATTGAAGGCCCACTGTCCGGCCTGCTTTATGGTATCGACTGGAGTTAGAACCGACTTGCTGACCTTCAGGAACCGGTACTCCGCAGGAAACGGGTCGTTGGCAAAGGACCACCCTGTAAGGGATCCCTGGGTATTGTTTGTCTTACCTTCTATGGTAAGCGGAGTGGTAACCACTGTCTTTACCATATGGCTCATAAGCTCCGGGAAATATCCATCCAGTTCATCCAATACCATTTCGGTGACCATCTTCTTGAGGTTCTCATGAGAATCAATGGATGCAATGTGTTTTGCGAGCCCGTGATCAAAAAGCAGTGATACGATCAGCGCAGTCTCCCCCGGTGGCGACAGTGAAGGGTCCCTGAGTGACGGTATCGATATCTCAAAGGTATTCTGCCTGACGAATACTCTAAGCCAATCATAGATCCTATCAAGGTCATCTGTGAAGTTGCCCTGCCCGTCCCTGAGGTCAGAAAGCGTTATCCCCGAAAGTCCTTCCTTCGACGGGGTATAGAACACATGAGGACCGCTTATGGGCTTGAAAGTATCCGGGCTCTGGTCTGTAATGACATAAACTGTGAGAACAGAGTCAGCTCCCTTCTTGTTCATTAAGAATTCCTGTTTCTTTGTAACCTCGTTCTTCAGCGGGGATTCCTGCCAACTTGCCGCATCGAGGCACCTGTACAGCATATTGGAATCCGCCGCCCATATCATCTGGTCATAGGAATACTCATTTCCTTCATTCAGCCTTACGATTCTCTTCTCCGGATCTATATGGACTACCTCCCGGCCGTTCATTATCACCCCGTGGTTCTTCCTTATTACTTCCTCCAGCTTGTCCACAACGACCTGAGTCGATCCCTTCGGGTACTGGTAGTCGAGGTAAAGGGAGAAATATGACAATGCGAAGAAGGTAGGGGTGCTTTCAAAAAAGTGCTGAGTTATGATCTGCACCAGCGATTCATTCTTCGTAATCCTGCGTAAATGGTCGTTGATCGGTTCGAGGAGCTTCATCGCCTTGCGGATGTTATACACAAACTTTACAGTCCATGGAAGGAGCGTCTTAAGCATATATCCGTAGTCATAGGGCTTTGACATGAACAGAGGGTTCTCTATGCCATAGAGCACATCCATGTATCCCATGACCTTCCTGATCTCCTCAAGGATCCTGTCAATTTCAGCCGAATTTCCTGGGTAAGTCTCCTTCAAGAGCTTCCCGTAGTCATCCAGGCCTGACTTGTCCCTGAAATCCACATAATTGTCGCCTATGGCAAGCCTTACCGGATTGGGAAGGAATTCGACCTCGATCCCAAGCTGCTTCATCATGGGAGTGAAAATTCCGGAGTCTATTATCCCTCTTGCCCCCTGGTCTACCTGATGGCCGTCTATCATGAAAGCTCCGAGGAGCCCTCCATTCTTATGGTTTTTTTCAACAATAAGGACCCTGTAGCCGCTTTTTGTAAGGTAAGCAGCTGATGTGAGCCCTGCCATGCCTGCTCCGACTATGATGACATCGTAGTGCTTCTCATTCATGTTTACCACTCCCGTCATGACCTGTATACTTCTATGGACTGAAGATTTAAGTATAATATTCTGACAATTACAATTCAATTATAGATGATATCCAGGACTTTGTCATGATATGCCTGACCTTCGATTACTAAGACTTGTGACTTTTGACCGCTTTTTTGGAAATTGTTCCCGGAAGCTGATGAAGGAGGGCACAGTTTCCTGAGCCCTCCTTCATCTATCATGCAGTATTGCAGCATGACACCATTTTCTTCTATGTTTGCAGTATCCCTTCCATCTCCGGAAGCTTCCTGAAGTCCTTTATCACGAATGGCGCTTCTTCACTGAAGGCCTTCTCAAGGATCAGGATGTCCGTAAGGATCTCCTGCCTTGTGAGATAAGGCTTTGCACCATGAAGTATGGTCTCACGCATGCGGTCGTATACCCTTCCATAGTCGCCTGCTACGGTAGGGAACCTCTCGTCAGAAGATTTTTCACCCGCGTAAGTCCTCAGGATTCCAAAGTCTTCAAGACTGTCTTCCCCGAAGCCATCGGTCCCTGGCATTATGTATTCCTTCAGGAACCTTTCCTGCCTGTCTATTTCCTGCTTTACGAAGCTTCCCTTCGTTCCGTGGATCGTCAGTCTTGGATAAGGGATACCCACAAGGTGGCTTGTCTTGACTACTGCCTTGGTCCTTCCGTAATAGAGTGTCAGCTCGTAGTAATCCTCAGGATTCCTCTCATCCCTCAGGCTCCTTCTCTCATAGATCACAGAGTCAGGGATCCCGAAGAGCATTGTCATCTGGTCCACGGTATGTATCCCCAGTCCGAATATATAGCCGTCTATATAGTTTGCGTCAGGCCTGTATTCCTCATGGGGCCTGTAGTAGTCGAAGTGTGATTCTATCTCCACTATCTCCCCGAGCCTTCCTGACTCGATTACGCTCTTTGCTGTAAGTATGTCGCTGTCAAACCGCCTGTTCTGGAACGGCATGGCGATAAGCCCCTTTTCCCTTGCAAGCTCCAGAAGTGTCCAGGCTTCCTCGAAGCTTGAGCAGAAGGGCTTGTCCACAAGCACGTGCTTTCCCGAGTGGAGCGCCCTTGTCGCCATGCAGAAATGGGTGTCCGAGGGTGTGGCAACGACGATCATGTCAATTTCAGGGTCCTCGAGCATGACACTCTCATCCTCAGTGAAGATGACATCAGGATATGCCTTCATCTCCTCAGCACGCTTCTTTAAGCTCGGCAGGACTATTGTCTTCACCCTTATGCCTTCCCTTATGTTCAGATATGGAAGATGATACCTCTGTGCGCTTTTCCCGAAACCGTAGAACCCGACTACAAGCTCTCTCATACGTTCTTCCCGCCTTCAAGAAGCTCCTTCACATAGTTCGGAAGTGCGAAGGACCCTCTGTGGATATCTGTGTTGTAGTACCTGGTCCTAAGCCCCAGTCCGTTCCATTTGTCAGCATCAAGGTCCCTCACAGGGTCAAGCCTCTTTGAAGCGAAGCCGAACAGCCAGTGTCCTGAGGCGTAGGTAGGAATATGGACCTGGTAGACCGATGCTATGGGGAAGAACTCAGTTATCCTTGCGTGAGCCCTCTGCATCTGCTTCGCGTATTCCGGATAGAACGGGCTCTCATGCTGGTTGACAAGAATTCCGTCATCCTTAAGGGCTTTGTGGCAGTTACCGTAGAACTCCCTTGTGAACAATCCTTCACCAGGTCCAATGGGGTCAGTGCTGTCGACGATTATTAGGTCATATTCACTGACCTTGTCCCTTACGAAGGCGAGCCCGTCTTCGAAGTAAAGGCTGACCCTCGGGTCATCAAGCCCTGATGTGGAGTTCGGGAAGTATTCCCTGCATACATCTACAACAAGCTTGTCTATCTCAACCATGTCTATCTTTTTTATGCCCTCGTACCTTATGAGCTCCCTTACCGTTCCGCCGTCTCCGGCTCCGATTACAAGGACCTTCTCAATGCTGGGGTTCGTAGCCATGGGCACATGGACTATCATGTCGTGGTATATGAACTCATCCTTCTCCGTTATCATTATGAAACCGTCAAGGGTGAAGAACCTTCCAAGTCCCGGGCTCTCGAAGACCTCTATCTTCTGGAAGTCGCTCTTTCCTGAATAAAGCTGCCTGTCTATCCTAACCGAGAATTTGACATCCTCGCTGTGAAATTCTGAAAACCAAAGTTCCATTGTTACCTCCGTCTGTTTTCTATTCCCTTATCTCAAGGTTCTGACCCATATATATCTCGATCATTTCCTTCCTGAGGCCTTTGACTATGATTTGCTTCTCATCTTCAGTGAAGTCCTCTTCCTTCCTGCTGAAGAGATAGTCGTCAAGGTCTGGCTTCTTAACCATCATCTTGGTATGGAAGATGTTCTCACCCTTTATGTTGACATCAAGGGTCTCATATGCGCTCAATGTGTCCTTGTCTATGAAGTCCCTTATGGATTCTATGCTGTGGTCGATGAATACCTTCCTTCCGTCCTCAGCCCTTGTGAATCCCCGTACCCTGTAATCAATTGTGATGATATCGGAATCGAAGCTTCCGATGAGGTAATCCAGCGCCTTAAGCGGTGATATGGTCCCGCAGGTCGATACGTCGATGTCCACCCTGAAGGTTGATATGTTATGGTCAGGATGATACTCAGGATACGTATGCACAGTCAGATGACTCTTGTCCAGGTGTCCCGCTACCGAGGTCCTCTTCTTGTATATGTCGATCCCTCTGTTGCAGGTCTCATCCACCAGGCTATCCTCTACTGGTTCCTCCGATATGAGCACTGTAACGCTCGCGCCCTGAGGTTCATAATCCTGCTTTGAGATATTAAGGACATGTGCCCCTATTATCCCGGTCACATCCTCAAGAATCCTCGTAAGCCTCTCTGAATTGAACCACTCATCCACATAGCTCAGATAGTCATTCTGCTCCTTTTCACTTGACGTGTAGCACACATCATATATGTTGAAGCTTAAGGTCTTTGTCAGGTTATTGAACCCGAATAGTTTCAGCTTTCCTGCCATTTGCGCCTCCCACTATGAAAGAATTGCGGTAATTAGAAAAAAATCCGCTACCTATGATTATAGGGAAAATCAGAAGAAAAACAAACAAAAACATCAAAAACTGTGGTCAGCAGGTACCATGCGCGAGCAGCGCCACATCCATGCCCTTCCTGAATAGCTCGTTGTATGCCCTGCAGGCATCAGGAGTCTTAAGCACCATTACCCTTGCCACACCGTTGTCATTCAGGTAGTCTATGACTGAATCAGGCACCTCAAGGGCACCTTCGGCACCGTTCCCGATTATGAGGATATCACAGCCACTCTCAAGCACCCTCTCCACCATGGATTCGGTAAGGACATGACCCTGCCTCTCCTTCCAGCGCCGTACAACCCCTGCTGTTATCATTATGTCCTTGCCCTTGCCCTTCCTGTCATCTCCGCTTCCCGAATGCTCCTCGCCATTTATAACGAAACTGCCCCAAAGGTATTTCTCGATTGGTCCCCTGGGATCGTCAAACATCATTCTCCCTCCCGTTTCTTGGGCCAGATGGGATAGTATTCAAGCTTCCTCGCATGGATCTTAAGGAACTCCTCATCATCATCCGACATGGGGTATTTCCTCAGGTCATCGATCCTCTCGAGCATGAATTTGAAATGGTCAATGTCACCTGGAGGGATCAGCGTATGCACACCCTTTTGTAAGGCATACTTCATGGCAAGCCTTCCAAGCCTCTCCTCATCCCAGATGGTCTTCACCCATGACTTCGGGAAGTCCTTGGTCTCATCCTCCAGATATCTCCTCTTTGCAAGGCTCTTGTCCCTATGAAGCCCTTGTAGGTCTCCTTCACCGCTTCGGAAATGCGGTCTCCCCATCCAGTGTTGATCCCCATCGCCCAGTTCATCGGGAACATGACCGTGTTGAAGTCATACATCCCGATAGCCTTGAGGGCAACCTCCTCGCTGTGGGCTGAGAAGCCGATGTTCCTGATAAGACCGTCGCGCTTAGCTATAAGAAGGGCTTCCATAGCCCCTCCAGGTCCGAACGCCTCCTCCAGGTCCTCCATCTTCGAAAGCGCATGGAGCTGATATACGTCGAACCAGTCGGTCTTAAGGGTCTTGAGCGATGAAAGGAGCTCCTCCTGGGCACCCTCATAGTCCCGCCTCATGGTCTTGCAGGCAAGGAACACATCCTTCCTGTAGGGCTTGAGCGCAGGTCCCATCCGATCCTGAGCGATCCCGTAGGATGGAGCCACATCAAAATAGTTGACCTCGCTGTCTATCGCAAAGCTGACATACTCATTCGCCTTCTCCTGCGTCTCGGCATCTACGATTATTCCTCCGAATGTTACAGGGCTGACCATCAGTCCTGTCCTTCCCAGCTTTTCCCTTTCCATTGCATAGACCTCCAATCATATGATCAACATTGATTCACTCTAACCATATTATACTCCCTGACCAGTTGACTTCCTATTATTCTCACCTTGCCGCCTTAATTGATTTGAAGCCCGAGATGACATCATTGATCTCTTCAGTTATGCTGTTCTGCCTTTCCCTCATGTAGTTGAAGCCAAGTTCCTCAAGCTTCTCGTCAATGTTGCTCTCCGCTGAAGTCATTGCTTCAAGCCTGCTTTCACTTTCAGCTGCAAGCGACTGGCAGAAGCATCTGTAGATGGTAATGAAAAAGTACTGCCTGAAAAGGTCCGAAAGCAGCCTGTCCCTGTCCATGAAAAGCTCCGGCAGGCTCCTTGAGCTCCATTTAGTTCCTCTCCCTTCAGGAACTGCCATATCAATCGGGTAAAGCCTTTCGGAGGTCTCCACATAGCCGCCCCCTTCCAAAGGGCGGTTATAGTGAAGATATATTTCGCTTGTCTTGCCATCCTTCCTCAGCTCCTCTATAAGCATGAGAAGCCTCTGCACCTGGAGCGTTATGCCATCAACCGTCTGGGGCATACTGATGTTGCCTGCTGACTTCATTTCATGCTCAAGGTATGATTCTGCCTGCTGACCAGCAGTTATTACCTTCGGTCCTTTATTGACCATACCTTGCTTTAGGAAATGCGACACTATCCTTTCGTTGAACCTTCCTACAAGCCCAAGTTCGGACCCGAATACAACATGTATGGTGTCACCGCCATCAGCGCTCCAGGCTCCAGGCCTTTCATCCTCGAAGGAGAGTATAAGGTCAAGGACCATGTCAAGGACAGCCCTGTACTCCACCGAAGCCTTTTCAGCATTCTTGAACTGCATGATGCTTGCTGAGGCGTGGGCTTTCATTGTTGTTATTATTGATTTAAGGCTCTCCACTGATTCAATGCTTCTTGCCAGTGTCCTCAGGTTCTGCATCTTCCCTAAAACTCCTTCCCAAGGGCATCCCTTGCCTTCTCAAGGAAATAAAGCTCAATGTCCTCACTTACCTTCTCACCCATGAGTATTGGCTCCCTGAACTCCTTGTGTTCCCTGACTGTATTCATCACGATCTCCTCCGCTCTGGAGATGTCTTCCAGCGGAACTGTATCAAACAGCCCCCTGGTAACTGCAAGAAGGACCCCGATCTGCTCTGTCACCTCCATGGGCGAGAATTGCTTCTGGTTAAGTACCTTCCTTATCCTTTTACCTCTTTCCAGCACCTTCCTTGTGGATTCATCTATTCCTGTACCGAACCTTGAGAATACCTCCAGCTCCTCGTACTGCGAGTAAGACAGCTTAAGGCTGCTGGTTATCGCCCTGTATGCAGGAAGCTGTGTCTTTCCTCCGACCCTCGACACTGAGACCCCGATCATCACAGCCGGCAGATTCCCCTTCTGGAAAAGCTTTGGTGAAAGATAAACCTGTCCGTCGGTTATTGAAATCAGGTTTGTAGGTATGTAGGCAGATATGTTCTCAGCCTGTGTCTCCACTATAGGAAGCGCCGTGATGCTTCCCCCTCCATATTCCTCCCTGAGGTGTGTGGCTCTCTCCAGGAGCCTCGAGTGGATGTAGAATATGTCCCCTGGGTATGCCTCCCTTCCAGGAGTCCTTTCCAGAAGAAGTGAAAGCTCCCTGTACGCCCTTGCATGCTTCGTAAGGTCATCGTATATTATAAGAACATCCTTCCCCAGAGACATGAAGTACTCGGCAAGTGAGGTTGCGGCATAAGGCGCAATGTACGCCACTCCCGGCGGATCCTCTGTTCCCGCCACCATGACTACTGTATGCTCCATTGCCCCATAAAGCTTAAGGGTGGACACCATCTTCGTGACTGAGGAAATCTGCTGTCCAATTGCACAGTATATGCAGATGACATCCTTGCCCTTCTGGTTGATGACCGTATCAACTGCAATGGCAGTCTTGCCAGTCTGCCTGTCGCCAAGTATGAGCTCCCTTTGCCCCTTGCCAATGGGCACGACAGCATCTATGACCTTTATTCCCGTCTGGATGGGACTTGATACCGGTGACCTTGACATGATGGGAGGTGCCTCCCTCTCAATTGGAAGCCTCTTATCCCATTTGATCTCACCCTTGTCATCCAGAGGTTCCCCAAGCGGGCTCACCACACGGCCGATGAAGTCCATGGATACCGGGATGTCAACAACCGAGAACGTCCGCCTCACCTGCTGTCCTGCTGCAATGCCCCTGAAGTCCCCGAGCAGCATTATACCCGCTGACTTCCTGTCGAGATTGAACGCAATTCCCTTAAGTCCTTCGTCGAAGCTTACCAGCTCCTGGTTCTGGAGCAACCTGAGGCCTCTGACTATGGCATATCCCCTGTCAGCTGAAACTACAGTCCCTACCTCCTCGACGGATGCCATCGAAAGTCCTTCAGCCATTGCGTAATCCACCGCATTATCCACTGCTGCGATCCCTTCCCTAAGCATTCAGAGCACCCCCCTCATCCCTTGCGGGGTCCGATGGCCTTCATGACCTTATCAAGTGACTCCTCGAGGTATCTTCTCATGCTCACCTCTACAAGCCTTGTCTCAAGCCTTAGAAGGTAACCTTCACCAAGCGTACTGTCAACTGAGAAGACAGGTTCTTTATCCATCCCAAGCCTTTCTGCCAAAGCTCCCCTTATTGCGTCCTTTACACCTTCATCGATTTCCCTGGCTGATTTGATAAGGGGTCTCAGTTCAACACCTGATAAGTCCCCCTCCTCCGGTTCCAGCTCCCTGATCCTCTTCAGGAAGGTATCCAAAGCCTTCATCGACAGGTCTTCCCCTGAGACCTCTTTGAGTATTCCGCCTGCTATTAGGTTTGCGTTCCTTGCAAGGCTGGCCCTCAGGTCTTCAGACAGCCTCTCCTTTTCAGATTCCACTTCATCAAGGAAGCTCCTTCTCTTCTTCAGAGCCTCCTCCCTGAAGCCTTCTACCAGTTCCTCTTTCCGTGCTTCGGCCTCTTCATTGGCCTTATCGAGTATGAGCCTTTTCTCCTCGTCTATCCCAGCCATCCTTTTTCTGTAGGATCCTATGAGTTCCTTTGCTTCCATCTCCATCCTCTCTGCCTCGTCAAGCCTCATGGTTATCTCCTCCTGCCTTTTCCTCATTGTCTCTGTTACAGGCTTATAAAGAAGCCTGTTCATCAGGTACATGAGTATGAGGAAGTTGAAGATCTGGGCGATTATCTCGAACGGACTTATATTCATGGTGATATCACCCAGCTCCAGAACGGGTTGGCGAACAGGAGTATCATTGTGACGACAAAGCAGTATATGGCTGTTGATTCTATCATGGCCAGGCCTACGAAAAGGGTCCTGGATATGGTGTTTGCCTCGTCAGGCTGCTGTGCAATGGACCTCAGAGCCTGCGACACCGCATTACCCTCACCAATGGCGGGCGCTATGGACCCGATTGCCATGGTGATTCCTGCAGTCACTATCGATGCTATGCCTATGGCGCTTTGTGCATCCATCTTATTTCCTCCTTTCATTGTCGTCACCGTCGTCCGTATCTCTCTTTGGCACCTGTGCAGCAGATGAGATGTATACTATGGCAAGGATCGCAAAGATATAGGCCTGTATGACCCCTGTCAGCAGCCCAAGGACCTGCATGACCACAGGGAATACCAGAGGTACTATGGTGAGGAGAATGGCTGCGATCATGCTTGAACTCATCACATTTCCATAAAGCCTCACAGCCAGCGAAACTGTCCTTGAAATCTCACCGATGATGTTGAAAGGCAGCATCAGCGGAGTAGGCTTCAGGTATGATCTAAGGTGCTCCCTTATCCCCTTGCTCCTTATCCCGAAAAATGGGACTGAAAGGAACACGCAGATCGAAAGCGCAATCGTAGTATTCAGGGATCCCGTAGGCGGCCTGAAGCCAGGTACGACTGACAGCAGGTTGGAAAACAGGATGAACAGGAAAAGGGTCCCTACGAATGGGATGAACCTCCTGGAGTCCTGCCTTGATATCTCCCTTATCTGGCTTTCCATGGTTTCCATGAGTGCTTCAAGCATTGTCTGACTCCCTGTAACTTTCCTGCCAGCTGAAAGTCTCCTCATCAGCAAATAGGAGGCCAGTGAAAGGATCGCCATCGTTATCCATGTGTATACCAAAGTGGCTGTGACCCTTAAAATTCCCCATTCGAAATAAACGGTCTGTCCCGGATCGACGTTCATGTCCACTCACCTCCTCTCATACCTTCTCCTCCCTTACCAGCCGTATGAGGATGAACCTTGAGACCATTACACCGGCCAGAGTCCCTACGATGCGCCTCCAGTCCCCCTGTGACAGGTAGTATATGCCTGAAAGCAGCACCGCCATCCTCACAATGAGGCTGATCATCATAAGTACAGCAGGATTCCCGGACCTTTCAAGCCTTGTAACAGTAAGGTAGAGCCCTCCGAAGAACAGGCCTCCAAGAACAACTCCCGCGATAAATCCGATCAAGGCATCCATCCCTCAGTCCCCCTTCCTCTTCTCATTAACCCAGCGCCAGGCATTTATGCAGCCTGCTGTCATTCCCACGACAAGCATGGTGATCGTCCATGAGACTGTTGACTCGTATCTTCTGTCCAGCCAGCTTCCTATTGCTATTCCTATCAGCGCCGGTATGGCCACTGTCCAGCCGACCATCCCGAAAACACCTATGTTCGACATTATTTCCCTGCCTTCCCTCTTTGACCTGATCTTCTTTTTCGAATCCGTTTCCACCTGTTCCTTCAGCTTGTCCTCAGGCGACTTATCCTTATCCATGCTGCCTCCCTTCATCCAAGGTCCATGAAGCTCTTGAGCGTTTCTGTCTCCAGCTTCACAAGCACTTCCTTCAGCTGCTGTTCCTTCTCCTCAGTTTCCCTGAAGCTCCTGTCCACGGATTCGAGAAGAGTCTCAAGGGATTCCCCCCTCATTGCCCGCAGGCAGGTCACTATGACCAGGTCATCCTGCTTCACAAGGAACCCCTCATCAATAGCCATGTGCTCCTCACCATCTTCACCAAGCACCGTAAGGACCCCCTGCCGAAGGCTCCAGGAACTTGAGACATGTCTCGGAAGCACCTGGAAGAACCCTTCCGTCCCGGGTGCGGTGATCTTAAGGGCCTCCCTTTCAAGGACCATGCCGTTCGGCACTATTACCCTGATCCTCATGTCATCCTTCCCTTTCAAGCCTTTTGGCATCAGCTTCTCCGACCCTTCCTATCATGTACAGGTCGCTTTCAGCATGCTCCATGTACTCGTCATTAAGTATCCTCTCGCAGCCCTCCAGAGCTTCCTCAAGGTCTACCAGCTTTCCCTTCATTCCTGTAAAGTGCTCTGTCGTAAAAAACGGCTGAGTAAGGAAACGTTCAAGCCTTCGTGCCCTGTACACCACATCCCTGTCTTCCCTTGACAGCTCCTCTATGCCAAGTATTGCAATGATGTCCTTAAGCTCCTCATATGTCGCCAGGTTCTTCCTGATCCCCGAGGCTATCCTGTAGTGCCTTTCCCCAACGATTGCAGGATTCAGCATCTTGGATGAGGATGCAAGCGGATCGATTGCAGGATAGAGACCCTCCGATGCCCTTTTTCTAGATAGCACCACGGATGATGAGAGATGTGAGAACGTATGTGTGGCTGAAGGGTCCGTGAAGTCATCCGCAGGAACATACACAGCCTGAATGGAAGTTATTGAGCCTGTCCTGGTGCTGGATATCCTCTCTTCAAGCTCTGAAAGCTCACTTGCCAGCGTAGGCTGGTACCCCACCCTCGACGGCATCTTTCCCAGAAGTCCCGAAAGCTCGGAACCTGCCTGGATGAACCTGAATATGTTGTCAATGAGGAGGAGGACATCCTTCTTATCCACATCCCGGAAATGCTCAGCCATGGTAAGAGCCGCATGTCCCACCCTGAACCTAGCTCCCGGCGGTTCGTTCATCTGCGCGAAGACCATCGCCACATTCCCAAGTACTCCGGCGTCCCTTATCTCCCTGTACAGCTCCTCTGCCTCCCTTGAACGTTCCCCTATCCCGCAGAATATGCTGTAGCCCTTTAGCTTGTGTGCCATGTTGTTGATAAGTTCAGTGATGAGGACCGACTTCCCGACTCCGGCACCTCCGAACAATCCTGCCTTCTCACCCTTTGCAAGCGGAGCGAGTACGTCAATCGCCTTTATTCCTGTCTGGAATATCTCATCTGATGATATTCTCCTGGAAAATGGAAGGGGCCTCTGGTATATCTCCCTGTATTCCACACCTTCAGTTGCACCACTCTCTGCTTCACCGTCCAGACGGTTGCCGAACACATCGAACATCTTTCCGAGCACCCAGGTCCCCACAGGCGCTGTTATCGGCTTTCCTGTATCAATCACCTCGTCCCCTCTGGCTATTCCGGCAGTGAAGGTAAGGGCAACGGCCTTCACTGTCTTCTCATCCATGAAGGAGTTCACCTCCAGGATCACCTTGCTGTCCCTTCCTGTAAGCAGCATGCTGTTTACCGAAGGAAGCCTGTCTTCGAAGACCGCTTCGATAACGCTTCCTCTTACGGCTGCTATCTTACCCACATTTCTATCATCCATATCTGTCACCTTTACTCCTCATAAGCTCAAGGTATCCAAACTCAAATATTTATATTTCACCTACAGTATATCCATATTTTAAAAACCGACTATTTCCTCGGTGTGAATGTTCTGCGAACTGTCCAAATCCTCATCTGCAAGTTTCCCCTCTTTTTCAGTTAAAGGGAGATTTCCCTATGAATAATGACCGGAGGGCAGCAACATGACATCTAAGGATTATTGAGCGCAAACATGGCCTGAAATGTGGTCATAATCCTCAAACTCCAAAAAAAGAACCAGGGAAGTCACAAGACACTTCCCTGGTTGCCGAAATTTTGGATCAGATCATCCTAGCCGCATCGTATGCATCCCATACGGCCTTCATCACATTTTCAGGCTTCACGGCATCCCCTATGAGATGGACGTTGTCTGCCCTGACCTCCTCATACAGGCTGTTGTCGCTGACGTATCCGACTGAAACAATGACGTGGTCCGCCTTGACCTGTGAAGGCACAGGCATCCCTCCCGGTCCTGCCGCAAACATAAGCTTCGCCCTGTTGTTGATGTTAGGATAGTTCTTCACTGTCGTGACCAAATCAGCGACACCGTTCTCGTACTTTGTCACGACAGTTGACTTCATCACGTTCACCTTGTAATAGTCTATCATCTCCATCAGCATGTTGTAGTTGGCGGCTGAAAGCCCGAAGGAATTGAGTATGGTGTCTGTCGCCTCAACTACAGTGACTCTTTTACCTTTCTTTCCAAGGTCGCAGGCTATCTCAATTCCGGTCAGTCCTCCGCCCACTATAAGTATATTCTCCCCATCAACGTTTCCGTTCATCAGCGTATCTATCGTATATGTGACGTTCTTCTGGTCGAAGCCTGGAGTCGCTAGCTTCTTCTCCACGGCCCCGGTGGCTACGAAGATCTCATCATAACCTGAAGCTTTAATGAGATCCTTGTCAGCATATGAATTTAGGTGGACATTGACACCGGTATCCTTCACCTGCTTCTCGTACCATGTGAGAAGCCTCCTGTCATCCTCCTTGTAGTCAAATGCCGATGCAGGTATGAACTGACCTCCAAGCCTTCCTGTCTTCTCATACAGGTCTACGGAGTGGCCTCTCAACGCACATACCCTTGCTGCCTCCATGCCTCCGATTCCGCCTCCGACAACAAGGACCTTCTTCACCTTGTCAGCCTTTCCTATGCCGTAGGTAAGCTCCCTTCCGCAGGCTGGATTCACCGCGCAGGAGATGTCCTTCATCTGGAAGATCCTAGACAGGCAGCCGTTATGGCAGCCAATGCATGGCCGGATGTCAGATTCCTCTCCTGCCATGAACTTGTCAGCCATGTAAGGGTCGGCAAGAAGCGGTCTTCCCATCCCCATCATATCTATTCCGCCCTCTGCTATCTCCCTGTCGGCAAGAGCCGGGTCATCGAACTTTCCTGCACATATGACAGGAATCGAGACATGCTTCCTCAGGAACTTCACGTCCTCAAGGTTGCAGGCCTTTGGCATGTAGACTGGCGGATGAGGCCAGTACCAGCTGTCGTAGGAGCCGTTGTCGCAGTTCAGCGCATCATACCCTGCTTCAGCAAGCATGTTGGCTACCACTATGCTCTCCTCGTAGTCCCTTCCGAACTCAGTGAACTTCTCTCCCGGCAGGGCTCCCCTGTTGAAGCCCTTCATGTAGCTCTTTACGCTGTACCTGACAGTAACCGGGAAATCGCTCCCGCATTTGGCCTTTATAGCCTGTACGATCTCTGTAGGGAACCTAAGCCTGTTCTCAAGGCTTCCGCCGTACTCGTCAGTCCTGTGGTTTGTGTTCTCCATGGTGAACTGGTCCAGCAGATACCCTTCATGTACCGCGTGGACCTCCACTCCATCTATTCCCGCCATCTTGTTTGCAAGTGCTGCATTAGCGAACATCTCGATATAGTCCTTTATTTCAGCTGCAGTCATCTCCCTGTTGTTGTGTGTAGGGTCCCATACATTCGGCAGCTCGCTCGGAGCAGGGTCAGTGTGGTGCATGCTTGACCGGCCTGAAAGTGCGGTGATCTGGACTATCACCTTCGACCCGTACTTGTGTATGCCGTCAGCAAGGTACTTCTGCTGTTCTATGTACTTGTAGAAGCCTTCGCCCTGGTCTCCTGGTCCATGGCCCTTTGGAAGCCATGCCACCGGAAGCAGCCCTGTTATTATGAGTCCCGTCCCACCCTTTGCGCGTTCGATGTAATAGTCAGCGCCATCCTTCGTATAGGCTCCGTTCGGTCCCATGAGCCTTGGGGAAAAGACCCCCATGGGCATCATGGCTATGCGGTTCTTAACCTCCATGGAGCCGATCTTTACAGGAGAAAACAATGCAGGATACTTTGACATGGTTTCGCCTCTCTTCATGTTATTATTTCCAAACCGATTCGCCGAACCAGTTTGATGAATATACATAAAGTATACCGCTGCATGTAAAGGTATTCAACTCACCTGACAAATATTTATCAATTTTGAGATATTTTACACAAACCATCTCATTTATTTGGATTTACGCATGCCAAAACCTCATTTTGCTCAATCCTTCCTAATATGGAAATCTAAACCAATCCGCTGCATTGCAAATGCTGAAGCCATGGACCGGGGATTATCCAGGGCCATGGCTTCAGGAACCAGATATTCAGGACAGCGTTCTGCGCTATGATGAGGTTTTCTCAGGCGGCAATCTTCAGGCAAACACAACCTGAACCAGGAACATGTACAGCACCGTTCCTCCTGCCATGCTCAGAAGTATGTTCCTCTTCCAGACATGGAGTATGGCTACAAGGGCTGCTGAAACAAGCTCCGGAACGAATGCGCCTGTGCTTGTGAAATCAATCCCCTTCAGGCAGTAGACGACAAGGGTCGCAATTATTGCCGGAGGCAGGATCTTTCCAAGGTAGTCAATCGATTTCGGCATTTCCTTGTGCCTTCCGAAGAGTATGAAGGGCAGAGCCCTTACTGCAATGGTGACTGCGCCTGTAACGGCTATAATAGCCACTGACTCATTGAATCCTATAGTCATCACTTTGCCCCCTCCATCGCATGAATTACCTTCTTCTTTCCCGCCATGAGCATGAACACAGTGGCAATGAGGCTTGGCAGGATGAACCTGTCAGGCCCGACTACCAAAAGGAAGAAGAGTGAGGATATTATCCCTGCTATCGCCGGGAAATGGGACTTGTATCCCATCCACTGCTCGATGAATATGACCGTGAAGAGTGCAGTCATTGAAAAATCTATGCCTGTGAAGTCAAAGGGTATGAGCTGACCCGCAACTGCTCCGAGTACGCTTCCAAAGACCCAGTATGACTGGTTCATCGCTGATATAAGGAATGAAGCCTTCTTCTCATCCACGCCATCCGGCACATCAAGTGCGCACAGAAGTGAATATGTCTCATCAGTAAGTGAGAAGATCATATAGAAGTACTTCCTGCCCATCCTCTTGAACTTTTCAACGAAGGATATCCCATAGAAGATATGCCTGCTGTTGATAAGCAGCGTCATTGCGGCAACTACGCCAAGAGGTGTGCCTTCCCTTAAGAACGAGACCAGCACGAACTGCATGGAGCCTGCATATACGGTGAGGCTTATGAAGAATGCCCAGAGTACCCCATAGCCTGCCTGCTGCAGGAGTATCCCGAATGCCATGCCCAGGAATACATACCCAAGAAGTACAGGCACTGATTGCAGAAACGAATATTTCAAGGTCTTTTCCAAACATATCTCTCCCATCAAAAAAGCTATAGGAATCATTTTACCACAAAATCACCCTTTTTGAACGATGAAACTGCATATTCATGCAATCTCCTGCAAGTCAGGAATCCTTGGCTTTTCAGCTCCAGCCAAAAATATTTCAGCAAATGCTTCCTGATTCAGGCGAATTGCAAAGCCTGTAATGTATAATAGCAATATGCA
The DNA here is from genome assembly GCF_000495435.3 of Youngiibacter fragilis 232.1. GTDB lineage: Bacteria > Bacillota > Clostridia > Clostridiales > Clostridiaceae > Youngiibacter > Youngiibacter fragilis. The sequence goes on from NZ_AXUN02000146.1 coordinate 40,538, forward strand.
TATGCTTCCAAATTCAGACAAATGAAATCTTCCCATGATGAAAGGACCGGCATGACTACTGATAAGAACCGGGCACTATATGGCCCTGCTGTTTCACAGACCATCATAACCCTGATAGCCTCCTGGCTCATGGCCAGCACAGTTATGAACCTCATTAACTGGAATACGCCCTCCTATTTCTCCCTCGAGAATGCAGGACTTGAGGGCCTTCTTCCATTGCTCCTTTTCTGGATCACCTTTACAGGACTGCTTTTATTGATCGTTAGGAAGGCTTCAGTGCGTGCGAAGGGCATTGATATTGCGGGCCGGCTTCTTTTCATGTCATGGATACTCCTCGCCTTGTCTGCCATGCAGCGATTTGTCTATTTAGTACCCGCCGCTTCATTTCTCCTGGTTAACCTGACGTCGCTCATGCTTGCAAGGGGGATATTCTTCTCAGCCTTAAGGAAAAGGCAGCTTCCGGACATGACGCTTTGCCTATTTGGCCTCCTTATGATAATAATCAATCTTCTTGTCATCCCCTGGGAGGATGCTGTAGCTTCGCTTTTTTCAGGAGCTTCCCTTGATACAGTAATACCTTTCGTTGTCATATGCATCGCCCTTATACTTGCACTTGTCATCATAATTAATGTTAAGTCAGACTCCTTCAATAAAGGTCGCATGGTGACAGTTGTAGCCATTACTGCCATGCTCATCCAGGTCTTCCTTAGCGGACGGATACTTTATGCAAGATTCGAGACGCTGTCGACGCCGACCTACGACTTCAACCTCTTTGCCCAGATGTTCCACAACATGGCTGAAACATTTAAGCCTGTGACCACCCTGGAGCGGAATACCCTGCTATCGCATTTCAGGATCCACCTGTCACCGGTATATTATCTGATGCTGCCGTTCTTCACTCTTATAAGGACTCCGGCAACCCTCAACGTCCTTCAGGCGGTGATAGTCGGTTCCGGTATGGTTCCAATGGTTCTGATAGCCAGGCACTTCAGGCTTGAAGCAGGGGTACAGATGGCTTTCTCAATCATATATCTGTTCAGTGCAGCCCTTATGACATCAGGCTTCTATGACCTTCACGAGAACTGCTTCCTTGTCCCCTTCCTTCTCTTGCTGATCTTAGCCATCGAGAAGAGGAACAGGCCTGGAATGCTCATATTCACCCTCCTGACCCTGTCAGTGAAGGAGGATGCCGCACTCTACGTATGGACCCTCTCTGCCTTCATCATATTCGAAAGGAAAATGGTCAGGGAGGGACTTGCCATGCTCTTCACCTCCGGCGCCTATTTTATCGGTGCTGTCAGGTATCTCAACAGGTTCGGGGAAGGCGCAATGACAGGACGGTTCGAAAAACTTATCGGTGTTCCCGAATGGTCTCTTCTTGCGGTTCCGTATGCGGTAGTTAGAAATCCCGGCTTCATACTGTCAAAGGTCCTTGCAAGGGAAAAGCTTGGCTACATCATCCAGATGTTGTCTCCCCTTGGATTCATGCCGCTGTTCACAAGGAAGCTCAGCCGGTGGGTCCTCATTGTCCCATTCCTTCTCATGAACCTGATGGTGGATTACCAGTACCAGTACGACATGAGGTTCCAGTACAACTACGGCTCATATGTCCTCTTGCTGTACATGGCATTGCTTTTCGTTAAGGACCAGGCGGATGCAGCAGAAGGATCACGAGAAGGAAAAGCAAACAAAGCTTCTGGTTTCTCCCGTATTGCAATCAGCTTCCTTATGGCCACAGCAATCTCCTCAGGCATCCTCGTATCCTCAATTTACCTTGCAGCGTACGAGCACTACCCCAGGATGCTTGAAGCCAATAAAGATACACTGACTTCGATGAAGCATGCAATGGATGAGATCCCTGAAGGAAGCTCCGTCCTAGCGACCTGCTACCTGACAGGATACCTTTCAGACCGTGAAGCAATCTATGACATAGACTATAACCTTGAAGGCAGTACCTATTTCAAAGCTGACTACATAGCCATAGACCTGCGGCCTGCCTACAAGGGTGACCACGAGTCCATTGTACCGATGTTCCTATCTGACGGGTATGAGATCCTTACAATGGAAGAAGATGAGATACTCATTCTAAAACGCTAGAGTCTTCCAGATATCAGGCTTTTTTAGAAGCTTCGATACAAGAGCATAAAATCAGACACCCCCCTGAATCCGGAGCATTACAGGATTCAGGGGGGTGAACAATTTTACTTTTCTACAGGGACTGTCCAGCCTAAAGTGTCTGGAACCTTGCCCCACTGTATTCCGGTAAGCCCGTCATACAGCTTCTGTGTAAGGGTGCCTATCTTTCCGCCGCCGATTTCGAAGGTCTTGTCCTTGTATGTCAGCCAGCCGACAGGAGAAACAACCGCTGCGGTTCCGGTTCCCCAGACCTCTTCCAGTGTGCCGTTTTCAGCAGCTTCAACTATCTCATCAACTGTTATCAGTCTCTCTGTTACATCTATGCCCCAGGTCTTCATGAGCTCGATGCATGACTTCCTTGTTATTCCGGCGAGCACTGAACCGGTAAGGCTTGGTGTAAGGACCTCTCCGTTCACCTTGAACATGATGTTCATGCTTCCGACTTCCTCGATGTACTTCCTCTCGACTCCGTCAAGCCAGAGTACCTGTGAGTAACCCTTGTACTCTGCGAGAAGGCTTGCCCTTAGGGATGCCGCGTAGTTTCCTCCGCACTTTGCGATTCCTGTTCCGCCTCTTACAGCCCTGACATCCTGGCTCTCGATCATGATCTTGATCGGATTCAGTCCTTCCGGATAGTAGCTTCCTACCGGACAGGTTATTATCGAGAAAAGGTAGGACTTCGACGCATGGACACCAAGGCCCACATCCGTCGCTATCATGAACGGCCTGATATAGAGGGATGTCGCTTCTTCCGAAGGGACCCACTCAGCGTCTACTTCCAGGAGCTTCTTGAGTGCTGCAAGGAACATGTCCTCGTCAACTGCAGGCATGACCAGCCTCTCTCCCGATATTGCCATTCTCCTTATGTTCTCAGTTGGTCTGAACAGCTGTACCTTTCCTTCAGAGGTCCTGTACGCCTTCATGCCCTCGAATATCTCCTGACCGTAATGGAATACCATGCACGCCATATCCATCTCGACCGGTCCGTATGGAACTATCCTCGGATCAAACCAGCCCTTGCCTTCCTCATAGTTCATGAGGAACATATGGTCTGAGAAAGACTTCCCGAACTTTACCGTCTTCATGTCGGGCTTAACCCTCTTGTTCTTTGTCAGCTCTACTCTGATATCCTGTACCACTTACAACACCTCGCGTTTTTTCTTGTGTCAGGTGATTTCCACTGTCACCCGCCTTAGTATAATCTCCAATCATTATAACACTATTCTTCGCCTTCTTCACAAACACTCTAAAAATGTAATCGTTTGAATGTAAAAAACAGGCAAAATCTACCTGTTTCCATAGTGCAATATGTGAATCTTTGATGATTTTCAGGGTTATCTGTGCCGTCTGAACCCGTACTCACCCTTCAGCCTTTCAAACATCTCGAAAACCACAGGGCAGACGTCCGCTGAATCCAAAAGGCTCAGCCCTGAAATCGAAAGGAGCTTTGCTGCCTTTTCAATTTCCTTGTTCGTGAAATCAGCCCGGTATTCCTTGCAGCAGTTCCTGCAGTCATATCCTGCGAAAAGTTCCTTGTGGAGCCTAAGGAATCTTCTGTCCAGGTCTTTAGTGTCAGCATGGATCTTTAGATATGTCCTGAACTTATAGTTCTCCTCCAGGGCTTTCCTTGAAGATCTTCTTACTTCTTCAGGTCTGACCATGAAATCACCTACTGAGGTTCGATATGATTCCTGCAAACTACCCTATCCTCTAACCTTAGATTAGCACTTCTGAGATCATTTTTAACCTAGATCATCACTTTCGCTTTGCCTGCTTAAACCTGAATCATGAAAATATACGTCCAAATTAAGGAATGTATAAAGCAGGTTTCATTATTTATATGGATACTGTTTGGAAAGGCTGGTGATAAGATGACAGCTTCGAGAGGTTCGAAACCATTACGGAAGAGAAGAAGATACAAGGCAAGGTTCTTTATTATAATGTTCGGTTTGCTAATCGCTGCAGGCTACGGCTTATTCAGTGCGTTCTCAACCCTTCCTGATACCAGGACGTATGAGGACCCTTATGCAAGGATAGACAGCCTTGACGAGCTTGATGAGAAGACCAGGGAGGCTGCGCTTCTTTTCCTTGATATCGCAGAAGATGAGGGTCTTGATGTCACGATTGCCGAAACCTACAGGACACAGGAGAGGCAGGACCAGCTCTATGCAAAGGGAAGGACATCTCCTGGAAGCATAGTGACCTGGACCAATGATTCAAGGCATACCAGAAGAAATGCGTTCGATATTGCAAAGAATTCACCTGGACACGAGTACGATGACCCGGAGTTCTTCAGGAAGTGCGCTGAAATAGCGAAGAGGATAGGTCTCACAGCCGGCTACTACTGGGAAAGCAATCAGGATATGCCTCACTTCGAGACCGACATCTTCACAAGGATCAGATACCCTGAAGGTTATGAAAAACCATAATGGCAAGCGAGACTTATGAATCGGGGGATCCTGGTGTATACTTGTATATATTACTCAAGATCCAATCTCTGAACACAAACCAGGAGGCATGCCATGATGAGAAAGCTTACCATAGTCTTCTTCAGCCCCACAGGAACAACAAGGAAGGTTGTAAAAGCAATCGCTGATGGAACCGGACTTGAATATGATTCGATAGACCTTACTCTCCCTTCCTCAAGGAGCCAGGTGCTTGAATTCGGGTCAGGTGACCTTGTGATAATGGGTGTCCCGGTCTATGCAGGAAGGGTTCCTTCGCTTCTTTCTGAAACCATTGATTCCATCAAGGCGGAAGGAGCACTTATGGTTCCTGTCGTAGTCTACGGCAACAGGCATTATGACGATTCTCTCCTTGAGCTTAAGGATATCCTTGAAGCAAAAGGAGCTTTCTTGATCGCTGCGGCAGCATTCATAGGGGAGCACTCGTATACAGCCAAGGTCGCAGGCGGAAGACCTGACAGCGAGGACCTTGAATCCGCAAAACGGTTTGGCAATGGACTCATTAGTATGCTTAATAAGGAACCAGATTCACCTGCTAAGTTCGATGTGCCAGGAAATCTGCCTTACAAGGAGAGGAAGCCTTCTAAGCCAGATACACCTATAACAGGCGACGCATGTATAGAATGCGGGATATGCGCACGGAACTGCCCCACCGGAGCCATTGACTTCAATGACTTCAGTTCTGCGGATCCAAGCCTGTGCATCAAGTGCTGCAGCTGCATAAAGAAGTGCCCATCCGATGCAAAATCCTTCTCTGATGGATCAGTGGTTAGCTTTTCGGGATGGCTTGAAGCAAACTGCAGCGAGAGGAAGCAGCCTGAGCTGTTCACCCCTGTCATTTGAACAAGTAACCATAGATTAACCAATATCCTGGATTGAAGCAGGGAAGATCCAGGTACTAAGAGGAAAGACTGAAAGAAGGAACTGCAGCTCCTTCTTTCAGTCTTTTGCATTGCATGATCACCCTTCACGCTGTATCTCATTGAATGCAGCAATCAGTCATAAACCACTGCTATTCGTCTGCGAAGCGGTACCCGATTCCCACTTCAGTAAGTATGTATCTGGGCTTTGTGGGATTGTTCTCAAGCTTTCTCCTGATGTTAGCCATGAACACCCTTACGCTCTGCATGTCGCTTTCAAGGTCCGATCCCCAGACTTCTTTTAAGATGTATTTGTGCGTCAGCACCTTTCCTGCGTTCTTGACTAGAAGCGTCAGCACCGCATATTCCATGGGAGTGAAATGTATCTCCCTTCCCTCCAGGCTTACCTTGTGCTTCTCCATGTCTATCTCCAGGTCCCCTACCCTGTAAACGGAGGGGATGTCCTTTTTCGTTACATCGAAATGCCTGAAGATCACCCTTATCCTTGCAAGAAGCTCCTTTATGGAGAATGGCTTCGTAAGGTAGTCGTCTGCTCCCGCATCAAGGGCTTCAACCTTGTCATGGTCCTGGTCATGGGCTGAGACTACTATTATCGGTATGTCCGAGAAGCTCCTGACCTTCCTTATGATATCCATACCGCTCATGTCAGGCAGGCCAAGGTCGAGTATTATTGCGGAAAGGTTATGAGTGGCGATTATGTTGATCGCCTCCTTGCCGGTGGTTGCCTCTATGCACTCGTAATCCTGGGACGTCAGGGAGAAATTTATGAAGTTCCTTATCTGTTTGTCATCCTCAACGATCAGAAGCAGCGGATTCAGCATCTATTCACCATCTCCCTTCAGATAGAACTTTACCGTGGCTCCTCCATTTGTGTTGTTCTCAGCGAATATCCTCCCGCCATGGAATTCGACTATAGCCTTGCATATGGCGAGGCCAAGGCCAAGGCCCTGCTTATCGCTGGTCCTCCTGTTGGTGGAGACGAAGAACATGTCGAATATCTTCGGTATGTCATTCTCGATGAATCCGCACCCGTCATCAGAGACCTGAAACCAGACCCTTCCCTCCTCAGGCCATGCCTTCAGCCTGATCTCATTTTCCGGCGTAGTATGTTCGCAGGCGTTGCCTATGAGATTGATCAGCACCTGGACAATGAGCTTTCCGTTCATGGGCACGAACAGGACGCTTTCAGGCGCTGCGACGCTTATCCTGTGGTTCGGGTAATACCTTGCTGAAAGTTCGACAACCTCCGAAAATATCTCATCGACCGCTTCGCTTTGTATCTTTATAGCCAGGTTACCCTCATGGACCCTTGTGAAGCTAAGTATGTTTTCAACGAGCCTCGCAAGCCAGAGTGAATCATTGTAGACCTCTTTCGCGAGCTCTGAGTCTTCCTTCTCACTTAGTTTGCTTGCAAGCATCTCGGAGGTTCCTGTTATCCTGGTGAGGGGCGTCCTCAGGTCGTGCGATATCGCCCTCAGCAGGTTACTCTTGAACCTCTCCATCTCCGCCTCGGACCTTGCCATCTCCCTTTCCCTTATGAGCAGCACCCTCTCCATGGAGATCGTTATCTGCATTATTATGGAAGAGACCAGCTGACGGTTATCCCCGTCTAGCTCCTCAACCTCTTCCGGCAGCCTGAAGTAGCAGATGTTGCTCCCCTTCACCTCTATTGGGAAAGTGTAGCTGTTCATCATCCTGTCCTTTATCGCAGATGGTTCCACGGGTTCATGGGACCTTCTTACAGTTCCATCCGGATAAGCCGTTACGAGGTATGTATCATTCTCCGACTTAATATAGCACTCTACCTCTTTGGCAAGGAAATTCGCAAGATACCTCGCCGACACCTCGGCAGTCTCCTGTATTTCGCTGGTGTCAGCAAGGGCACCAGTCACGACAGAAAGTGTCCTTGACTGCCTTTCCCTTGAGTCTGAAAGCTGCTTGGAGTATATGAGCTTGCTTGTCAGTGCGCTTGTGGTTATCGCTGCCATAAGCATCACAAAGAACGTCACGAAGTATGAGCTGTCGTCGACCTTGAACGTATATACCGGATCCGTGAAGAAGAAGTTGAAGGAGAGCATGGACGCCACCGCAGCAAAAATGCCGTATGAGTACCCCTTGGTATACCTCGACACCATAAGTACTGAGAGTATGTAGATTACAACGATGTTAGTCTCCTCGAACCCCACATGGTTGATGAGGTAAGAGACAAGGGTAGTGCCGATGCTTATCCCTGCTGTCACAAGGACATTCCTCATGACCTGCCTGTCATTCTTCCTTCTCCCTGTCCTGTCAGTCATTTCAGCGCCTCCAAAGTTAAGGTCCACTTATTCCATCCCCTCAATTATATGCCCGTATCACACTGTTTGAAATAGCTCCTCTGAGCATCCTTGTATCCTATTACCGTATTTTATCAGCATAGTAGGTCACCCGCGAAATCTTTATACGAAATTTATACCGTATCCTCCGTCTTAACACCATGTTTATACGAAAACTGCTAATATGAATCTGTAAAAAGTGACCAACATCAAGACATTGTTGATCCTATGGAGGAATAAAGATGTACACAAAACAGGAGCCATCGACTGCCTATACAAGCAAGATTGGTTCTGCAGCAACAGCTATCAAGCTTGGAGACTATGACAGGGCCAGGGTACTGCTGGGACAGGCTGCCCAAGAGGACCAGAATCAGCCAGAATACCACAACCTGCTTGGAATAATCGCGGAGCTGAGACGCGACCTGACGCTTGCCTGCAGGCACTACAGGGCAGCATATGCACTTGATCCGTCATACCTGCCTGCAAGCAGGAACCTCGACAGGATCACAGCCTACAGTACCGCAAGGAACACCGGAACACCGGATTATGGTGATGCCTGCAAAATAGAAGAGCTTCCGGCCTCTTTCGCGTATTCTGAGTACAAGTCCAGAAACCAAAGAAAAAGAATATAGGATTAGAGGTCGGTAACTATGTACATAATAATAATCGGCTGCGGAAGGCTTGGAAGCACGCTTGCAAAGGAGCTGTCCGACAACGGCCATGATATCTGCATCCTTGACAGGGATGATGAGAACCTTGAGCGGCTTGGCTCGGGATTCAACGGATTGCGGATAAAGGGTGTTGAATACGACAATGACAAGCTGATGGAAGCCGGGATAGACAAGGCTGACGCACTGCTTGCCGTCACCCATGACGACAATGTCAACATAACAGTCTCCATGATCGCAGACAGGGTCCACAAGGTGCCTAAGGTAATCGCAAGGGTCAACGAGCCAAACAAGAAATTCATCTACGAGACTATCGGCATAGATACCATAAATCCGGTCCAGTCCGGAGTTGATGTGCTCAAGGGCAAGCTTCTGGTAGAGCGGTTCGACATACTGGCAGAGCTTGGCTCGAAACATGAGATAGTCGAGCTTCTCGTCGACAGGCAAGTGACTGCAACCGTAGGTGAAATCGAGTCGAAATGCTCATGTCTTCTCAGCGGCCTTATTAGAGGCTGCGATATGAGCCTTCCAAAAAAAGATGACCCTGTGAAGAAGGGCGACAGGCTCATCGCTACCTTAAGGTCGGAAGACAAGAAAAAGCTGATGGGGCTGCTCACCAGGGAGATGTTTGTATGAGAGCACTGATAATCGGAGGGGGAAAGGTAGGCTACAACCTTTTCAGGACACTCCACGAGAGAGGACACTGCGCAACCCTTGTCGAACGCGACAAGGATGCCTGTATGAGAGCAGCTGATGCCATAGGCGCCGATGTCATACAGGGAGACGGGACAGACCCCGAGGTACTGAAGGACGCAGGCATAGACAATGCGGAGATAGTTGCTGCAGTCACAGGCTCCGATGAGGAAAACCTGGTCATATGCCAGATAGCGAAGCTTACCTTCAACATTAACAAGACCATAGCAAGGGTCAACAATCCCAAGAACATGGAGATGTTCAGGCTTCTCGGGATTGACACAACGGTATGCAGTACCGCCGTCATAGCAACACTCATAGAGAACGAGCTCAACAGGGACGACATCAGGATCGTATCCACCTTCGAAAGAGGTTCGATGGTCCTCGCCGAAGTAGCCCTGAACAGCCGGATGATATGGGACGGCAGAAGGATAGCAGACCTTACGCTGCCTGAAGAATGCGTCTTCGCATCCGTACTTCGGGGAAACAAGGTGATCTATCCCAAGGGGGATACGGTCCTGTGCTCAGGCGACCGTGCACTCCTTGTGACTAACACTGATACGTTGTCGATACTGGCAAAAGAAATATATGGTGGTGTAAAAAAATGGAAATTAATATGACCGAGATAAAGGGAATAATAGCTGAACTCCTGACTGTAGCCTTCTTCATAGCAATGACCGTCGGGGCATCAGCATTGCTGATGAAATGAAAATGAACACCGTGAAAAAGGCATCCAATGCCGAGGTAATAAGCTATTACACGGGGTACATCGTCACTAGCATTTCTGCTTTGATGGTGATCCCCCTTTTCACGTCGCTGTACTTCAGTGAATGGGAGCCTGTGCTTGATTTTCTGATTGGAATCTCGATCTCTTCAATCGCTGGTATCGGGATGATAATGCTGGGGAAAAGGGTCAAGGTCGGAAAGTCGGACCTGCAGTGGAAGCATGGCTTCATAATCGCTTCACTCTCATGGATACTTCTTACGTTCCTGTGTGCCATTCCTTACAGGCTGAGCGGCCATAATCCTTCACTGCTCGACTCGATGTTCGATGTCATGAGCGGATTCACGACCACGGGTCTTGTGCTTACACAGGATATCGACCATATCTCGAACGGACTGAACATGTGGAGACACATCCTCACTTTCATCGGCGGCCAGGGAATGGTGGTCCTCGCTCTGACCTTCCTCGTAAGGGAAACCGGCGGAGCCTACAAGATGTATGTCGGTGAAGGCAAGGATATCGAGCTTCTTCCTAACGTCAAGGGAACCGCGAGACAGATATGGAAGATCAGCATGGTGTATCTCACGATCGGAACAGGTGCCCTGTGGATAACAGGGATCGCAATCGGACTCAGGCCACTGTCATCGTTTCTTCACGCATTGTACATGTTCGAATCATCGTGGAGTACCGGTGGGTTTGCACCAAACTCCCAGAACATAATGTACTACCACAGCATAACTTATGAGACTATCGCCATGGTTATCTTCATACTCGGTTCCTTCAATTTCGGGCTGCATTACGCGATGTGGCACGGAAAGAAGAAGGAGCTTGTGAAAAACATCGAAACGCAGAGCTTCTTCATCACCGCCTTCATCTCAACGGTACTTGCACTTGCAGGGCTTGCAAGGCTTGGTGTGTATCCGGATGCTGTGTCAGCGTTCAGGAGAGTTGTGTTCAACGTAATTTCTGCGCATACCACTACCGGTCTCGGCTCAGTATATGCAAGGCAGTTCGCGCTTGAATGGGGCGATTTCGCCATACTCATCATGATCATCGTAATGCTAATAGGCGGCTCGGCGTGCTCCACAGCAGGAGGCTTCAAGGGGCTAAGGGCAGGCGTGGTCTTCAAGGGGATAATAGTCGATGTCAAGAAGCTCCTTACCTCCGAGAGGATAGTGAAGGTGAACAAGTTCCACCATATTAAGGAGCAGGTGCTGGATGACAGCCTGGTAAAGTCTTCCGCCCTCATCATCCTGCTTTATGTCGTCATGTTCGGTGCAGGGACCATGCTCGGCGCCTACTACGGCTATCCATTGTCACATTCCGCGTTTGAGGCAGCATCGGTCACAGGAAATGTCGGATTATCAATCGGTGTGACAAGTCCGGCAATGCCTGCGGCACTCAAGGTCTACTACATCATCGCTATGTTCCTTGGAAGGCTTGAGTTCCTTTCGGTATTCGCACTGATAGGTTATATGGGAGGAGGTCTGAAAAGATTATGGAAAAATATATCCGTGCGGTCATATTCAGCCTGATACTCCTCTTCCCATCAACCGCAGCTGAGGCATCAACGACTTATTCGATAAACGACCTGGTCGAGAATGCGATTTCCCTGGATGGTGAAAAAGTGACTATAACCGCTGAAGCCATAGGCGAGAAAATGGAAAGGACAGGAGGAACCTGGGTAAACGTCAACGATGGAACAAACTCCATTGGCGTGTGGATGGACAAGCTGTCAGCTGACAGCATCGGTCACTTCGGCGACTACGGCCACAAGGGGGATACCCTTATGATCACCGGGACCTTCAGCAGGGCATGCCTTGTACATGGCGGTGAGCCTGATATCCATGCGGAAACGGTTGAAATCACAAATCCTGGAGAGGCAATCGTCCACCGGGCGAGCCCGGCTAAAGTGATATGGGCTTCAATCCTTTCAATCGCAGCAGCCCCTTTTGCCATCTACTTCCTAAGGCAGTCAAGCCTCAGGAAAAAGCATAATGTCAGGCATCTTGATGCCTGAGTAAAAGAAGCCGGGAGCATATCAATCACTCCCGGCTCATTTTCAAGACAATACGGAAGCGTGCCGGATTTACGGCACGCTTCTTTTTTGGATGCTGAAGCAATATTCAGTCAGCCTTAAGCTTCCTGAAAATAAGCACTGAAAGTATCGCTGAAACTGCAGTAAGGGTTATGAATATTGCAGTCATTGCAATGTCCTGCGGAAACCCGAAGGAAGGCTTTATGAACTCACCGAGTCCCACTGACAGGCACAGGGTGAACACCTTGACAAGGGCTGTGCCGGTAAGCAGGTCGAAGGCAGCGTTGTTCCTTAGAAGGTTAACAGATATTATTCCAAATGCCGGAAAAACCACAGCAAGGTCAAGCACGAACACCCCATACAGCTCGCAAGGCGCTCTCTTGGCGATATCCGGCAGCATCCTCAATATCCATACCGGCGCAAGGACCACGAGAATAAGAAGAAGGAATCCTGCAATTCCTCTCCTGAGTCCTTTTGGCACCTCAGTACCTCTGGAACCTTGGATGAGCTTGGGAACCATGAACATAAGTCCGTAGGCGGATGCTCCAAACAGCATGAGGTAAACCAGATACAGGCTTGTGTACTGTCCCTGTATGGAATACAGGGCGTATCCGTAGAATATGTATGATGCAAGCCCCGCCATGGCAGTGAGGACCCTCCTGTCGTTTCGCCGGATATATGCGAAAGATAAGGTGAACAGTGCAATTGAAACAGGTACCGTTATGATATCCTGGACTACCGAACCGAGGATGAGGTACTCTGTAATGGCTTTTGCAGGTATCAGCTCACGGTATGTACCGCTGGATAGTATTCCCGCAAGTGAAGCAAAAAGTGCTAGCAGCGAGGTAATCATCAGAAGTATTGATGTTCCCTTTAGTTCAGTAGGTTCTGACTTGAGCTTTCCATTGATGAGGTCGCTTTCCATTTCATGCCTCCAATATTATGCATAACAATCGTGCGAGAGACATCATTGCCGTCAGTGATTGACGGAAGTAATCCTTTGTGTCGGTTTGAGACCTTACCAAAATTTAAATGCCACGCCTTTCCTTTACCACCTCTTCAGATATCTGCATCAGAAAACGCCACCACAATTATTTGGATTTCTATTTTCCACTTCAAGTGTTGATTATGACCTATATTAAGCTCAGCGAAGTATTGTTGAAGCGATAATGACACATAGCGTGCTCAGTAACGTACCCAGAAGGTAATACTCCGCAAACTCAGGTTCCTTTGCGATCTTATCGTACCTTGCAATTGACTTAGCTGTAAGCACTAATCCAATCGCTGAATACTGACCGTTGGAGATCAGAATCAGCATAATCAGCCGCTCTACCGTTCCGATGAATCTCCCTGCATTGTTGTCATTTATCCTCGTCACATCGCTGCTAATTGGTTTGTATACCATCAGCAGCTTCTGGATGGCGATGTTAACCGGCTTGTGTATAAGGAGTACGGCAATGATCCAGGATGATGCCGCTTCACCAGTCATTCCGACAACTTCAAGAAAACCTGTGATAAGTCCTGGTGAGGTTATGGGTGTACAGTATAGAGTCGCCGCATACGCAATTATCATCAGGCTTACTGCATGTAGTGTCTGGTCAGCAAAAAAGATGTTCCTCTCGAGAATATTTGTATTTCTGCCATTACTGATCTTCAGCGAGTATCCATACTTAATCATGTCCACTGAAAAATGGGCAATAGAAGCGACCATCCCAACGAGTGCCACCTCGATCGAGAATATCGGAAGCGCTGCAATCACGTATGCCCCCAGATATGCTGCACCATGCAATATAACCCACTTCAGGCTCTTTTCCTTCCGATCTGAGACTACCTGGGTCTGGAGGTAAAAATCCCCTAGGATGTGCCCGAGCAGAAGATAAGCAAAATACCCCCTAACCATCTCTTCTCCTTATCCCTTCAAGGGCTTCCCCAATTGCGTCAAGGGCATCACAATATGCATAATACTTTCCTGAAGCAAGACTTTTTTGAACTGCAGGCTGCCGGATTCCAAGCCTTTTTGCGGCATCAGCCTGAGTGTCCTGATGCCCAAACATATCCCCAATTATTTCCCATTGCCTGTCGCTCCAGGAATCCTTTATCACTGTCATTAGAACCAATATTGTGTTTACAAGCCTTATAGGCACGTCATTTCCGCTCTCAGTCTCGAATTTGATGTCTGCAGAATATGTGCTCTTTTTTCTTTCATTTTCTTTCAGGTAGCTTATAGCTTCCCTTGCCTTATGGTACCCCGGACCATCAGCGCCCAGCGACATCTCCTTGTCAATTTCAGTGGTTATTTCACCGATTCCGACTCCAAACCTGAGCCTTATCGGATGCATTTTCATTTCAATTTCCGATATTATCTTCATTGTATTTGAACCTTCACATAATAACCCCTGAAATTCATCACCAAGAGTGATTATGAACTTTGAAGCAATATCATCATCATAACCATGATTGATACCATCAAGAACCATCTTCAATCTACTCTGAACTTCACTCCGGTTTGCAATTTTTCTGGAGTCCTTAATATCACCTATAATTGCAATGTGTGTATTTTTCAAGAAAAAGGAACCCATATCATCACCACCTTTTCCAACTAAATTATATAACCATTATAATGAATAATCAATCATCATTCACTTTTAAGGTTATAATATAATAATATTTCCATATTTATGAATAATCCAGTTCTCAATTGTCGATTCAATATATATTTAAGCGTCTATTCCATTTTCGTCAGAATATGAATTCTGAGAAAGCAAAGGAAGTGAAGATGATCCTAAACATCCCTTCACTTCCATTTCCATAAGTATTATTCATAAATTCAGCTATATTCCCTAATTATATCCTAAATGATGAATAATATGATTTCACACGATTTATCATGAATACATCAGGTTCTGTGTATCCATCTGCTATATTTCTCCATACAACCTTTCGAGGAACACTTTCCCGGTTCCAGTCCTGAACACCTTGTCCCTGAAGCTCTTTATAGCAGCTTCCTGGAGCTTGTCCTCGAATGCATTGACAAGGAAATCAGCCTCTACGAGTATTTGATAGTCGATACCCTGGATATCCTTATAGGTATGGTGCCTTGAAATTATGAAGCAGACCCTTTCGATGATGTCTTCCTCAAAGCCAATCCCTTCAAGGAGCTTCCTTGCTTCAGGAGGTCCTTCTACCTGCTGGTGCGCGCCAGAGCAATTCCCGTATTTCTCCTCACTGTTTTTGATTCCAATATCGTGGGTTGCGGCAGTGACCTCAAGAATCTCCTGTGTCCTGTCATCCAGCCCTTCCATCTCACCAATCGCCTTTGAGAATCCGTAAACCTTGAGGAAATGGTTTATCCTCCTCACGTCTCCAGCATAATACCTTATCATTGCATCAATTACCTTGCCAGACCTCATAATGTCACTCCCCTTGAAAGCTAAAGTCAAACGTGCATCATTTGACTACACCCATCATTATATATCAAAAAGAGCCATCCCGCACCGGAATGGCCTTAAATCAGCTCTTATGACCTGCAGGAAAAAAACCCTTTGCAGCACTTCTCTTCGTCCTTTGTATCATCACTGGTTTTCTCAGCATCCTGTTTCTTTTTCCAGTTCAGCAGGCAGTAAAGGGATATCGAATCTACCATCATCCCGCCAATTATCAGCCAGAACCACCATTTCTTGTAGATTGGCTTCTTCATAAGATCTCCTCCTCTCAAGCTTAATGCTACACCATCTCAGTATCAGGCATGAGACAAATATGTGAACATTTGTTGAATCGTGAAATTGCCAGATTATTTTTTGTCCGTACATGTATCATAATCCGGTTCAGGGCGTTTTCAATCAGTTGAGACCCTTACTTCCTTGAGGAACAGCCTCTTCCTGAATCCGCCCCGGTCTGCTTCCTTCTCGGCCCTGATACATTCAAATTCATCGCGGCTCGTGCCTTCCAGGTCAACAAGTGCGTATATTACCTCCATGATGTCAGCAAGCTCCTCCAGCTTGCCGCTCTCAAGGTACTCCTTAAGTTCTTCCGAAAGCTTCTCATTGAGGCACCTTCTATATTCCTCGTCACCGAGTATCTCAATTTCAGCTTTCTTTCCATCCATCTCGATTATCTCAGGTATCCTGTCCCTAACCAGCTTGTCATATCTTATAGTCCTTATAGCCATTCCTAATCTCCTCGTATGATTTTTCAAGTTTTTCAAGCCTCTCCCTGTAGAATTTCCTTGTCCTGCAGCTTATCACGTCATGGAACTGCCTTGCGAACTCCTCGTCTGCAATATATTGCAGCAGGTCCTTGTTAAGGCAGAATCCATCATCACTGAATTCAAAGAATTCATGCGAAGTCTCCTGAAGATAGTGAAGCGGATTCCTTCTGGCAAGGTCAACATATTCCTTCCTGCCCCAATCGGCAAAACCTGCCGTACCCTTGTCCCTGAGCATATCAACCTTGTTGGCTCCATGCGAGTAGAAATCCCTGAAACTCTCAAAAATATCGTCATCAGTTATTTTCGCCCTTATCTTCCCTCCATTGTAGAAGGCAAGAAGCACAGGCATCTTGTACAGCTTGGACATGCTGGTGTTTTCGATTTCCCTGAGGAACTGATGGGCCTTGGTGTCAAGAAGAGCTCTCCCTTTCTCTGATAGCTCTCCGATCTTATCAAGGAAACCAAGATAGTCCCTGAAGATGTTAAGTTCCTTCCTTGACCTTATGATGAGGCTTACCGAATCATCAATGTAAGTGTACATCTGTAGCCTTGACGGGCGTTCTCCAACATGCTCCATTATCCTGAAATACTCATCTGCTATCCTGCCGAAGGCATCCTTCTGCTGCTCCTCAAGCTTCCTGAAGAGGTCCATTAGCCTCAGGTCAAAGCTTACCATACATCCATCCGGGTAATCCTCTTCATCTGGTATTAAAGGCTTCCGAGGCTTTTTATCACCTGCTTCACCATTTCCTGTAAGGAAAAACGGCACAAGGTTGGCTTTCCTGTAATTACCGATGAAGTCCAGGACGTTGACGTACTTCTTGCCTATGCTTTTTCTAAGCCCTCTGCCAAGCTGCTGGAGAAATACCGTAGGCGACTCTGTAGGTCTGAGCAGCATGACCATGTCAACGTCCGGCACATCCAGTCCTTCGTTGAACATGTCCACTGAAAACAGCACATTGATCTCACCCTTCCGGAATTTTTGTATGGCTTCTCCCCGCTCCATTGTGTTCTTTGATAAGCCTCTGTCCCCGCTCACTACTGCGCATGCCTTTATCCCATGCTCATTGAAGCAGCCTGCCATATATATTGCGTGTTTTCTTCCTGCACAGAAGCCAAGCGCCCTTTTGCTCCGGTACCTGCCATAGTTTTCCATGATAAGGTCAGCCCTCTTGTTTATGCTGAGGGCTTCCTCGAGCTGCCTTTCGTCATACTTTCCCTGCCTGTAGTCGATAACTGAATAGTCCGTATCATCGAATATCCCGTAATACCTGAAAGGTGACAGCCAGCCCTTGTTTATGGCCTCCTTGAGCCTTGCCTCGTAGACCACGTTATAGTCGCAGAGCGCGAACACATCCTGGTTGTCCAGTCTCTCAGGTGTCGCTGTAAGTCCAAGAAGGAATTTCGGTTTGAAATAGCTTATTATGTTCAGATAGTTTTCTGAAACGGCATGGTGGAACTCATCAATGACAATGTAGTCAAACTCTGACTCACTGAAGAGGCTGTCAGTCAGATACTCCTTCTTCCCAAGTGTCTGCACTGAAGCGAAAAGTATGTCGCATTCCCTGTCCTTGGTGTCACCCTTGAAAAACCCTGTTGCAGCATCAGGCCTGACATTCCTGAAGGTCCTCTCGGATTGGGAGAGGATCTCGTCCCTGTGGGCCACGAACAGCACCTTCCTGAATTCCCTCGAATCGAAGGCTGCAAGGTAAGTCTTGCCAAGGCCCGTAGCCGCAACCACCAGCCCCTTTTCCCAGCCATCCTGCCTTAATTTCCTGAGCTCATACAGAGCTTCGATCTGTGCTCCGACAGGACTCGGGAATTCCAAAACCCCCATATCATAAGAGTCCTCCGTCTTGTCTCCGAACTTTTCAATGTCTTCGAATACCTTAGGTCTCTTCCATTGCCTTGAGTACCTCTTCAGCTCTTTATCATCTATAATCCGGGATCGGTTTAGGAACAGTTCCTCGAAGGTATTCTTGAAATGGCTGAAGTCATCAGGGTTATCACAAGAATCCACCCTGTAGTTCCACTCTATCCCATCAGTGAGTGCTGTCTTCGAAACATTGGAAGAACCAACGAAAATCTCACCTTTTCCAGCGTTCTCGAAGATATAAGCCTTCGGATGGAAGGATTTCCTTTCCACATCGTAAAACCTCAGGTCCACATTGTCTCCCAAAGAATCCTTAAGGAGGTATAGAGCCTGCGGCTGAGTTATGTTAAGGTAGTTACCGCAGAGTATCCTGATGTTCACTCCACGCTCTGCTGCACCCTTAAGGTCATCAGTCAACATCCTGACTCCTGATTCCATTAGGAAAGAGACGATTATGCTTATCCTGGAGGCCTTTGAGATAGACTCCCTGAGCCTGCTATAAAGGTGGTCATCACCTCCGGTTATGCAGTTCAGGCTGGCCGGTATTCTTGCAGTATAAGTCAATCCCTTCACCTCCGCCAAAATTTCGAAACGCTATCGGATACGATCAAAAGTAAGCAATTATAATATTCGCACTAATCTCATTTATCTTAACATATACCACCAATGTTTATAAGACTTTCACTGTCAATTATACTTCCCGCAGGGATGGCTCCATTACTTTTCACAAATGAAAAAAAGCCCGAAAGGCTGTCACATTATCGGGCTTAGTCCAAATTTGCAATACATTCGCAGAAAACAGTACCATTTCAATTGTTCAATTCCCAACTAATCATCTGACAGGATTTATCAGTCTTCTTCTTCGTCATCATATTTATATATATCTGCATAGACCTGATAGATCTCTTCACTGTAGCCCCAGCCAATTCCCGAAGCATCATGGACAAGCTTCCTTATCCTCTTCTTCAGGGTCTCATAGTTTTCCTTCGTGCCATTAACATTGATCTGGTGTGCAAACTCTTCAAACATACTTACCATATTTTGATAGAACTGAGCATCCATATCCCCGAAGGTATTTGTGAATTCGGTTCCGCATTCGACGTAGTAAAGTGTCAGGTCCATGACCATTTCGTCAGTCCCGATCTTCTTGAAATCAGTCACATAGGATTTTGCGGTCTTCAATGACGGCATCTTCCTCATGTTCTTCGGGAAAAATTCTTTCTCCAACTTATTTTTGTAGGCTTCGAGCATCTCAGCCTGATAGCCTTCGCCTGCGAACCGGCTGTTAAGGATTTCCTTCACCATCCCATTAGCCTTGTAAAGGCCTGAAATGAGCTCAATAAGTTCAGCATTCTCCATACCCTTCAGCTTATTCTTAAGTTCTGTCAAAGTCATCTGTTTAGCCATCTTATCCTCCTGAAATTTATGTTTTGCAGTTACTGAACCGCCTAAAGCTTATTGACGAATTCGGTTATTTGCCTTTTGTTCAACTCCTTCGTTTCTGACTCATTCGGCAACGCATCATGTTCCTTTATGAAGGCATACATGCGCTGCAAAGTTTCCCGGGGCTTTATCTTCTTCCTTGCTGCGTCCTCATACTCCCTGATCCATCTGTCCTTGAGCTCGCACATATATAGCCTCGAAAGCAACGAGTCTAGGGCAAATTCCGGATTATCCTCGTTGTTGTTTGTCTTGAAGTACCTTATCGCATCGTCATATTCTCCAAGTCTTATGTTAAGCCAGAAAACCATGTCAACAAGGTTCTCAATCATCAGACTATGCATGTACTTTTCCATGCTTGACGGACTGGAATTCTTAGCTTGTTTCGAGTGCTGAAGGCTCAGTTCCATCTTCAGGAGCTTACCCTGTTCAATTGCGATGATCTTTGAATCCGGTGTTGCAAACTTGTCCATAAGACGGAACACCAGTGCATTACCGAGTGTCTCGGTGTCCACCACAAACATGATTGCGGACCTGATGTTCTGAGAGCTGAAACCTTTATGGAATTTTCTTGCAAGTATGGTGTCAAGAAGGTTCAGCTGGCTTATTCCAATCGACCTGAACGGATTGTTGGTGTTGAATATATAGTAGCTGCAGCCATAGGAAAGCATGTGGAAAAGCTCTTCCATAAGCGTTGTTGCTTCCTCCCCTTCCTCGCCATCCACCGGGAAGAACTGCAATGCGGCAAGATAGTCTTTTACCAAGAACCTCCATTGGGGCCTGTCCTTCTTATGGACAAAGCTATTTGGAGCAAAGTAGAATTGGCTGTATGCATACTGGATGAATCTCGTGATTTCAGGTTTCAGCATTCCCATGTCAGGTCTCTCAACCTTCTTCTCCACCTTCGATTCTTTCGCATACCCCTGGATGTCCTTCAGCATTTCATCCACCTTTTTCTCTTCCTTAAGCTTCTTGGGCATGGCCTTGTACATTTCAGCTATGATAAGCCTGAGGTCTTCCTCCTTGTATTTCTTCAGCACATCCCTGACTTCACCTATAAGCATAATAGACTCTCCTGTCATACGTCATTTATAAGATTATCTCATCTTTTAGGGAGATTTTGAATAGGCGTTGAAACCGGAATCCAAACTACCATATGAATCGCGGAAAATCAGGACGTCTGGCCAGATGTCCTGTTTGTCATCTTGTTCGTTCCCTTTTCTTCCAATTTAATCCATTCGACTTTCCCTCTCATCAGATGCTAATATTGAAATATAATACCCGCGAACGATCTTAAGGAGAAACCATGCAGCAGATAACCATCGGAATCATAATATCGGTCTTTTTACTCGAAGTGACACTTTCAGCACTCAACTACAGGAACAGGCTGAAATCAGTTCCTGAGAACGTAAGGGATGCATACGACAGTGAGGAATACAGGAAGTGGCTTGACTACACCATGGAGAGCCACAGGCTTTCAATGGTCGCGAGAATAGCGGACACTGCAATCCTCATTGTGTTCCTTCTTTTCGGCTTCTTTCCATACATCGCAGGCCTGGCATCTTCTGTAACCTCTGATATCAAGCTTCAGACACTTGCCTTCTTCGGCATATACATGGCTGTCAGCTATGTTTTAGGGATCGGCTTCAGGATATACCAGACCTTCAGCATTGAAGAGAGGTACGGCTTCAACAAGTCTACCGTGAAGACCTTTATCCTTGACCAGGTTAAGTCATTGGTCCTTGCTGTAATCCTTGGAGGTCCCCTTGGATATCTTCTCCTTTCCATGTACCTTGGAATGGGAAATGAGTTCATACTCTACGCCTGGCTTCTGTTCATGTCACTTTCGCTTATCATCAATCTTCTGTACACCAAGGTGTTCATAAGGCTGTTCAACAAGCTCACACCGCTTCCTGACGGGGAGCTCAGGGAAAAGATTGAAGAGCTTGCAAGAAGGACAGGTTATGAGGTCAGAAGCATAAGCGTAATGGATGCTTCAAAGAGGTCCTCCAGGCTCAATGCGTTCTTCTCAGGCTTCGGCAGGTTCAAGCAGATCGTCCTCTTCGACACCCTCGTAGAAAAGCTTACTGCAGACGAGACAGCAGCGGTCCTTGCACATGAGATCGGGCATGCAAGGCACAAGGATGTACTGAAGAATTTTCTTGTTTCTTCTGTCCAGACTGCCCTTTATCTGGCCCTTCTCAACTACTTCATGTCATCCGGTGACTTTTCAAGGTCCTTCGGCTTTTCAGATGTACACATTGGATTCGCCCTGATCCTTTTCGGGATACTTATGGAACCACTTGGGATCATCCTCGGTATCCCACTTTCGGCAATCTCCAGGAGAGCCGAGTACAGGGCGGACAGGTTCTCGGCAGAGACCGCCGGGAAAAAGCCCATGACAAATGCCCTAAAGGTCCTTGCAAAGGAGAACTTCTCAAACCTTACACCTCACCCTCTCGTGGTAGCGATGACCTACTCCCATCCACCTATCAGCGACAGGATCGAGGCCATTGCAAATGCCAGGACAATCGAAACCCTCTAAAAGCAGTATGCAGCTGCAGGAAGCCATAAGCTTCGGGCAGCTGCATACTTTCTTTGTTCAATTATCATTATTCTGTACAGTCTTGGACTCATCATTATTCTGTACAGTCTTGGACTCATCATTCAGCCTTGCTCAGGATACCGATACTCAGCTGCTGGTGCTTGATGATGCTGAGGTTGCAGCGATTATGGCAATCACTGCCACCTGCTGGGCTATGATGAGGCTTGTCACGCTGTTTACGAGCGATGCCTTGATCACAGTCGAAAGGCCGTTCCTCTTGTATGAGTTAGCAGTGAGGAAGCTGGCATACATTAGCCTCTGGGCTTTTCCGGTCCCGAAGGTTCCAAAGCCCTTTATTGTTGACAGATGCCGGTCAAGCTCCACAACGTCCTCAACTATCGTATCCACATCACTTCCGGACAGGGAGAGCATACCTAAAGTCGCAAGCTCCGGACCTGTCCCGTACTTGCAGCCCCTTTCCTTCAGCTTCTCATATATCTCAAGGGTCCTCGAAACCTTCTCCTCGCTTGGTCCTGCGCCCATGGCAAGGGCATGGCTTAGAGCCTGGACAGAATCACCGGAAAAGAACCTGCCCTTGAGCAGCGTAAAGCATTCCTCAGCCCTTCCTATGGCCTCATCCTCTTCAATTCCAGAAAGTGCAAACAGCACTGCAAACCCGGCATCCTCACTGGATGTCAGGAACGGGTGCTTTTCCTTCATCTTCCTGTATATCCGTTTCGACTTTTCAACTATCGACTCATAGCTGAAGCTGTCCGCCATATCCGCAATCATGAACGCCGAAAGGGGTAGGTATGGGGAAGAATGGAATTCCTTCCTCAGGGCTGCATAGCTTTCGGTGACCTGATGGAACTTGCCTTCCGGATCCGTTTCAAATGAAAGTATCGTAGCAAGTGCCAGGAGCACTGTCCCCTTGAACTCGGACAGGAGCCCCGTATTCTCCTTTATGATCTCCTTGCATGCCCTTATCTTTTCATGGTCAGCCTCGATATCCCTCTCTGCGCAAAGTGAAGCGCACAATGGATGCATCTGGGAACTGTCCCACTTGAAGTTTACCTTAAGGATATCCCTGTTCTTTACAAATAGCTCGCAGTTCCTTAAGAGTGATTCTGTCATCGCGACCCCTCCCGATAGTGTTCTTTTATGTCCCTATATTAACTTTACACCAAACAAGCAATTATTGAAATGAAGCTGCATTTATTTTACCTTATTGCTTGCATCCATTTTCGGGATAAAGGTTCAATTCATTCATGCTGCAGCTGTTGAAATTCCATTGACAGCTCCGAAAGCCACTTTTCAGGCTGTACATCCATAAGCTGGCCATGGCCTGAAGACTTGAACACCTTGATCTTCATGTCCGGCAGATACCTTCTGAGGTTCCTTGCTGACCTGTAGGCAAACGGTTCCTCGCTCCCCTGCCAGAAGATGACCTCTGCATCAGTCATGAGAAGCCTTGGCGGGATCCTGAACCTGTGGCATTCAAGTATGCTCCTTCTCATGCTTTTTCCCGTTATCCCGTCAAACAGCACTTTGGATGTCGTATCCCGTATCCCGGTGATCCTTTTCATTAAAGGGATGTTACCCCCCTTCTTCATTGCGGTAATCTGAGCCGCAAGCATCCTCGAGGTCACATGGGCGAACATGCCCATGGGCACGCAGTATGGCGCTTCCAGGACAGCCTTTCCTACCCTTATCCTTCCCCTTGCAAGGATCACGATCAGTATGTTCCCACCCATGGAGCCGCCATGAGCGAACTGTACCCTTCCTTCATGGTTGTGAATGATATGGTCCTCGATCCTTTCCGCTTCCTCTTCAAGTGAGTTGAAGTCTGACCTGACCTCCGGGTCATGCCCGTCAAGGACAGGGATTATCAGATAGTACCTCTCAGAAAGCGACTCGATGACGGTCGCGTACTTAAGGTTCCACGAAGTGCCTGCGCCGTGTATGAGAAGGAGCACTGGATTTCTTAAATCACCTAATTCAATGAACCTCATGGTCATCACCCCTCTCTCCATCTTCCCACAAAGCTTTCACCGCACTGAAAACAAAGGGTGAACTCTTTATTAACCCAGAAAATGACCCGGATTCATTAATTGTTTCTTATGTCTTTACACCTGTATTGACAGCTGTCAAGCAAAGTCTTAATATATTGTCATATATATGACGAAAAGGAGCTAAACAAATGACCATAAGGGAAAAGATACTGAAGCTTAAAGCTGAGAAGGATGCTGTAATCCTCGCCCACTACTATGTGCCAGGGGATGTCCAGGAGGTCGCGGACTTCGTCGGGGACTCTTATTACCTGAGCAAGGCTGCAGCCGAAGCAAAGGAAAGCGTTATCGTGTTCTGCGGAGTCTATTTCATGGGAGAGAGCGCAAAGATGCTTAACCCTTACAAGAAGGTGATCATGCCTGACCTGAAGGCGGATTGCCCAATGGCACACATGGCAACGGTTGAAGGTATCGAGGCTGCAAGAAGGAAGCATGAGGACCTGGCTGTTGTCTGCTACATCAATTCAACAGCTGAAATCAAGGCCCATTCGGATGTCTGCGTGACATCCTCAAATGCACTGTCTGTAGTAAGTGCCCTGCCTCAGAAGAACATCTACTTCATACCTGACCAGAACCTTGGAAGATACATCTCAAGGCTTGTTCCAGAGAAGAACTTCCTGTTCAATGACGGCCACTGCCATGTGCACACATCAATAAAAAAGCATGACCTGCTCAAGAAGAAGGCAGAGCTTCCGGAAGCGAAGGTGGCAGCCCATCCAGAGTGCAGGGAAGAGATACTTGAGCTATCAGAC
Organism: Youngiibacter fragilis 232.1; assembly: GCF_000495435.3. Lineage (GTDB taxonomy): Bacteria > Bacillota > Clostridia > Clostridiales > Clostridiaceae > Youngiibacter > Youngiibacter fragilis. Next base: position 65,344 of record NZ_AXUN02000146.1, read on the forward strand.
TTCGTCGGAAGCACCTCCGATATCATAAGGTATGTGGAAAAGACAGATGCAGAGGATTTCCTCATATGCACGGAGACTGGAATATTCCACGAGCTCGGGAGGATAGGCAAAGGCAAAAGGTTCCATGCGGTCTCAGGAAGCCAGGTTTGTCCGGACATGAAGCTCAACACGCTGGAAAAGCTCCTTCATGCCCTTGAAACGCTTGACAATGAACTTAAGATGGATGAGATCCTCATGAAGAAAGGGCTTCAGCCCCTTGAGCTGATGCTGAAGCTTGCAGGTTCGAAGAAAAATGAAGGAGTATGACGTCATAATAGTCGGTACGGGAGTATCCGGCCTGTTCGCTGCGATTAACCTATCAGCTTACAGGAAGATACTGGTCATAACGAAAGGGAAGCTTGACCAGAGCGACTCGAACCTCGCCCAGGGTGGCATCTGCGTGCAGCTGGACAAGGAGGACTACGACAGCTTCATGGAGGATACCCTTAAGGCAGGCCACTATGAGAACAAGAGAGAAGCCGTGGATGTAATGATCCGGGGGTCACGTGATGTGATCAGTGACCTTGAAGGTCTTGGAGTCAGGTTTGACAAGGAGGATGGAAGGTATTCCTATACCAGGGAGGGAGCCCACAGCAGAGCGAGGATACTCCACTGCAAGGATACCACAGGTAGGGAGATCAACAGCACCCTGCTTGACAAGGTCCTTGGCATGAAGAATGTGGATATGCTGGAAGATACGGCACTGGTTGACATTCTTGCAAAGGATGGAAAATGCTACGGGATAGTCGCAAGGATGCCTGACCAGACACTCAGGAACATATATGCCCATGTCACGATCCTTGCCACAGGAGGCATAGGAGGACTTTTCAAGAAGTCCACCAACTACCCCCATCTTACTGGAGATGCCGTTGCAATCGCCCTGAAACATGGAATCAGGGTAAAGGACATAGACTACATCCAGATCCACCCTACCGCCCTCTATACTGACAAGCCTGGCAGGGCTTTCCTCATCTCGGAATCCGTCAGGGGTGAAGGCGCAGTCCTCCTGGACAAGAACGGGCAACGCTTTACGGACGAGCTTCAGCCGAGGGATGTTGTCACAAGGAAGATACTGGAGCAGATGGAGAAGGATGGAATGCCCTATGTCAGGCTCTGCCTTAAAGGCTACGTAAGGACCGACATAAGGGAGAGGTTCCCTAACATATACCAGCACTGCCTCAGGGAAGGCTATGACATCACAAGGGAGTGCATACCGGTAGTCCCTGCCCAGCACTATTTCATGGGTGGACTTGAGGTTGACCTCATGTCAAGGACCTCCATGGCTAACCTCTATGCTGTGGGTGAAACAAGCTGCAACGGTGTCCATGGAAAAAACAGGCTCGCAAGCAACTCACTGCTTGAAAGCCTCGTTTTCAGCAAAAGAGCGGCACTTGATATAGAAAACAGCTGGGAACCAGAAGGCCACCCTGTATTCCCTGAGCCGGAATACCCTGAAAAGGAGAGGATGGCTGAGGATGACAAAAGGATGATACTAGAGGAGATACGAAAGGAAGAGGAAGATGCAGAAGAACATTGATAACCTTATACTGGCTGCCCTTAAGGAGGATATGCCCTCCGAGGATATTTCAACAAATTCGGTCATAAGGAAATACACGAGAGGAAGAGTTTCGCTTATCTGCAAGCAGGATGGGGTCATCGCAGGGCTTCAGGTTTTCGAGAAGGTCTTCATGCTCCTTGACGGAACCACAAGGTGCAGATTCACCGTGAAGGATGGGGACAGGGTCAGCAAGGGGCAGACCTTGGGGGAAGTCGAGGGAGATATACGGGTCATATTATCCGGAGAGAGGACTGCCCTCAACTATCTTCAGAGGATGAGCGGCATCGCCACCCATACAAGGAAAATGGCGGACCTTCTCAAGGGAAGCAGGATAAGGCTCCTTGATACGAGAAAGACCACTCCCAACAACAGGATCTTCGAGAAGTATGCGGTGAAGGTAGGCGGAGGCTATAACCACAGGTTCAGCCTTTCAGACGGGGTGATGCTCAAGGACAACCATATAGCAGCCGCAGGAGGAGTGAAGAAGGCAGTAGAAATGGCAAGGGAATACGCATCCTTCGTCCACAGGATTGAGGTGGAGGTGGAGAACTTCGAGATGCTTGAAGAGGCCCTTGAAGCAGGAGCTGACATCATAATGCTTGACAACATGAGCCCCGGGGACATGAAGAAGGCTGTCAGCATGATTGCAGGCCGCGCTCTCATCGAATGCTCCGGCAACCTGACTGAAGAGAACATACCTGATCTCATTAATCTTGGAGTTGACTTCATTTCCTCTGGCGCTCTCACCTATTCTTCGTCTATACTGGACTTATCACTAAAGAACCTTGAAAGGATATAGTAAAGATGAATGGAGAAGATAGAAGAAGAAAAATAATAGAGCATCTGAAGGCAAGCGGCGAACCGCTTTCAGGGTCACAGCTGGCAAAGCTCCTGGATGTCAGCAGGCAGGTCATCGTACAGGACATGGCCCTTCTTCGCGCGACCAACCATGGAATCATAGCCACGAGCACAGGCTATGTGCTTCAGGCTGGCGGCAAGCACCAGAGGGTGATCCATGTGGCGCACCATGATGACAGCATCCTTGATGAGCTGTATGCCATCGTTGACCTTGGCGGAAGGGTCCTGGATGTGAGGGTCGAGCACAAGGTCTATGGCAGCATATCTGCTGAGCTTTCAATAAAGTCAAGGAAGGACGCCAGGAAGCTGATGGACGATATCGCCTCAGGGAAGAGCTCTCCTCTCAAGAACCTCACCCATGACGACCACTACCACCTGATCGAGGCAGACAGCGAAGAGGACCTGGATGCTATCATCAGTGAATTGAAATCAAAAGGATACCTTATGGACTGAAGGAAGGCAATCGCACGGTTGCCTTCCTTCAATATCATTAACATATTCTTGTATCCCGATATTCCACCCCTTAATCATCCAGATGAATTGTCGAGGTTTAACCTCCAGTCTGGAGCTTACCGACAATTCCCTCAGCCCAGGCCTTTGCCCTTTCTATCTCACCCGGAAGGAGAGGTCCTTCCTTACCCTGCACCATAAAGGAATCAACGGAAACAACCCTGGCTCCCTTCTTCTCAAGGGCTTCGGAAAGCTTAGGTGATGCATGGCCGAAGAATTTGACTACCTTCCTGGTTATGAAGCCCTGACCTTCTTCAGGCATGCTTGTGTCAAACACCGCAGCAGTCAGTCCTGACAGGGAACCGTCTGGCAGCCTCTCCAGGAGCTCCTTGAACTCTTCCGAATACTTTCCTCCATGTGTAGGGGTACCGAAAAAAACTGCCACAGCACCTTCAAGGTCATGGAGGTTGAGCTCTGAAGCCCTCATCAGCCTTTCGTCATGTCCTGCAACAGCTTCACGGAGTGCAAATGCGATCTTCTCGGTATTTCCATAGACTGAATCATAGACTATAAGTATCCTCATGTCATACCTCCATATTCAAACTTATTTTGTTTATTTAAATATACCACAAAACCAGATTAATTATAATTTGTATAAAATTCAATTTGACAAAATTCTTTTTCTGATCTATATTTATATTAAGTAAAAAATATGGCATGAGGTGCAAGAATGAACGTACATGATTTCAGCGCAATAGACATCGATGGAGTAAATCAGGACCTGTCACAATATAAGGGAAAGGTTCTTCTGATTGTAAACACGGCAAGCAAATGCGGTTTCACACCGCAGTATGAGGGACTTGAAAATCTCTATACCAAGCATGAGGACAAGGGACTTGTGGTCCTCGGATTCCCCTGCAACCAGTTCAAGAGCCAGGAACCTGGTGATGAGAAGGACATAAAGAACTTCTGTGAGATAAACTATGGGGTATCCTTCCCGATGTTCGCCAAGGTTGATGTCAACGGTGAAAATACCCATGAGCTCTTCAAATACCTTAAAAGCGAGACAAAGGGACTTCTCGGTGAGTCAGTCAAGTGGAACTTCACCAAGTTCCTTGTGGACAAGGAAGGTAATGTCATAAGGAGATACGCCCCCACAGTGGAGCCTATGGCCATCGAGGACGATATCCTGGAATTGCTGAAAAAGTAGTTTTTCCGGACCACTACCTCTAAACACTCAAAAAAAATATATTTTCAGTGAATATTTTTTAAACAAATAGTATTGACGTTCACTACCCCCGTATGTATAATCCTAGTATCAGCAGCAAAGGTGTTGCGAGTAGATTTACTCGCAACGCCTTTTTTGTTTTTATAGATAATCAAAACATTCAGGAGGTAGGTATCATGTATTCATCTTCAAGCACATTATGGGTATTGATCGCAGCAGCACTCGTATTCTTCATGCAGGCAGGCTTCGCGATGGTCGAGGGCGGACTGACCAGGGCAAAGAACGCAGGTAACATCATAATGAAGAACCTGATGGACTTTGCGATAGGAACTCCAATTTACTGGCTATTCGGATTCGGGATAATGTTCGCAACTAACAATGCATTCATCGGAGCAATTGACTTCCTCAGCCAGGGAGCATACACCGATATCCTGCCTGCAGGAGTGCCAAAGTATGCATTCTTCATATTCCAGACAGTATTCTGTGCCACAGCAGCTACGATAGTATCCGGAGCGATGGCTGAAAGGACCAAATTCCTGGCATACTGCCTTTACAGTGCGTCAATAAGTGCAATAGTCTATCCGATATCCGGTCACTGGATATGGGGAGGCGGCTGGCTTGCACAGCTAGGATTCCATGATTTCGCAGGATCGACCGCAGTCCATATGGTCGGAGGTGTAGCTTCATTCGTAGGAGCCAAGATACTCGGGCCAAGGATAGGAAAGTACGATGAGAACGGCAAGTCCAGGGCGATACCGGGACACAACCTTACAAATGCAGCGCTTGGCGTATTCATACTCTGGTTCTGCTGGTTCGGATTCAACGGCGGTTCTACCGTTTCTGCTGAAGGGGATGCTACCCTTGCAACCCTTGGAAGCATATTCTTCACCACCAACCTTGCAGCAGCTACTGCTACTATAGCGGTAATGATAATCACGTGGGTCAGGTACAAGAAGCCTGACGTATCCATGACACTGAACGGATCACTTGCAGGACTTGTAGCCATAACGGCAGGAACGGACCTCGTCACTCCTGTTGGAGCAGCGGCCATAGGAATAATTGCCGGCTTCATAGTGGTATTCGGGATAGAGTTCATAGACAAGGTACTGAAGGTTGACGACCCAGTAGGTGCAATAGGTGTACACGGCATGTGCGGAGCAGCAGGAACTCTTATGGTAGGTCTGTTCTCGGCAACAGAGTATAGCTATGCCGGAGGAACTATGCCTAAAGGTCTCTTCTACGGAGGCGGACTGCAGCTTCTCGGAGTTGAAGCCATAGGAGTCTTCTCGGTCATAGCTTGGGTTACTGTATCTATGTTCATAATCTTCACCCTTATCAACAAGACAATCGGCCTCAGGGCATCGAGGGAAGATGAGATCATGGGACTTGACATCTCTGAACACGGACTCGAAAGCGCATACGCTGATTTCGTCAGCTCTGATTATGTCAACGCCTTCGCACTGGCTGCCGGTGGTGAATCAGAGGCAATGACAGGTACCGTTCCGCTTGACAAGGCTCTCCCTGTCCAGATACTGACATCAAAGACTTCCACGGCTTCAGACATCAAGTTCACCAAGATTGAGATAATAATGAAGCAGAACAAGTTCGAAGCGCTGAAGAACGCTCTGGACAAGGTCGGAATAACAGGAATGACTGTTTCCAACGTCCTCGGCTATGGTATCCAGGGCGGAAGGACAGAATTCTACAGGGGCGTTGAAGTCGAGACCCATCTCCTTCCAAAGGTCAAGGTCGAGATAGTTGTCAGCAAGATACCTGTAAGGACAGTAATTGACATAGTTAAGAAAGTGCTCTACACCGGTAACATCGGAGACGGCAAGATATTCATCTACGACGTGGAGAACATCGTAAAGGTCCGAACAGGAGAAGAAGGCTACGAAGCTCTTCAGGATGTGGAGTAAATAAAAAGCTACCCCTTTTCTACCAACACCCATAGATCGCATCCGTTGGGATGCAAAGAAAGAAGGCATTTGCAGATGCCTTCTTTTGACGTTCAGCCATTTAATTTGAGTTACAGTATCTACTCCGCTGGATACCTTCCGTATGACAGCATGCCTTCCCCGTCAGATATGAAATAGATGTGGAGTACAAGAGCCCCTCCTCCATCCTTGAGATACTCCCTTGAGATCCTGAACCTTCCTGGTATAAGCATCTCTATCTGCGACAGGTCAATCTCCGAGGTGTTTGTCTCATCAGGCTTCAGCAGCACCGCGATCTTTATGAAGGCAAGGTCATCTGTAAGGGTTGTCTGTTCCCATATATTCTTATCCTCGTTCCACTTGTCAATTGTGAACCCAAGTCCGTAAACCAGTTCCTTGTCAGTTGTATTCCTAACTGTAAATGAGATCTTGTTCTGACCGCTGATAACCTCAGCCTTCTCCAGCAGGTCCTCATACGTGGCTGGCTTTTCATTGATTCCTCTTGCTGAAATTGTCCCATCCCAGTCAACATCGAAGTTAACCATCGGAATGTGGACCGGCGCACCCTCAGCATCACCTGCCGTGTACTCCCTCACAACGTAGTATGACCCCTTCTCCATCTTCTTGCCTATCATATTGAAGTCGACGGCATCAACAAGCTCCTTGCCTGCTCCAAGGCTCCATAGAGCCATGTCAAAAGCCAGTTCATCATCGTATTCAGTTTCAATGAGCTTTCCTGTCTTGAAGTCCATCTTAAGTATCCGAAATGGTGACCCGTAGGTCAGGTCCTTGTCCAGAGCATTCGCCGCAGTATAGGTAAGTTTCTTTCCGACTGGGTCATACTCAATAGCGACAATAATGGCCGAGTCTGAAAAGACTATATTATTATCTTCAGGCTTCACAGGCCCTGAAGTCGGAGGTCCTCCAGTTCCATTGCCATTGCCGTTCTCCATCTTGTAAGCGCATCCTGCAGCTGAAAGCATTGATGCGGCCACTATGACAGAAACCACTTTCTTGCCAAAGCTAAGCACTTGTCATCACCTTCCCTTTCTTCCTTCTGATATCAGTCTACATAATTACAATCTGGAAGTTATAACGAAACGGAGACTTAAAATGGAAAATTTGATTACAAAAGCAACAAAGGAGCTGTCGCCAGCCCCTGTGCTTCACCTATGTGCATTTCTCGTGAAAAGGTAATCAGTTATCTCCTCAGAAGTAAGGTAAGGATAGTTCTCCATAAGCCCAAGCTTCAGTACCTCAAGGTATTTTCCACCCGGTTCTTTAGCGGGCCTCACCCCGCTGTTAGTAAGTGTCATCATAGGAATCCCGTCAAACTCACCCACCTTGAATACAAGGTCGTACCACAAAGGACTTTCCTCAGGCACTTTTCCTCCATTCTCCTGTCTGCAGATGTGGTCGAACTGTTCCCTGGATACCAGATACGCTACACTGTATGCTTTGCCAGGTTTTGTGATGTCAAGGAATGAAACTCCCTTTCCTTCCCATGAACTCGATGAATTCCCGAAGTACATGTCGTATTGCAGCTCATACAGAAGCCTCGCCCTTGGAGGAGTAGTGTCATTGCATCGACTTGCAGGGTTCCCTCCCATAAAGCTTCCGCCCTTCAGGTAAGTCATGAATCTCTCGAATAGAAGGTTAGACCCGTATACTGCATACCAGACCATTTTACTTCTGTCCATCATCTTCTCCTCATTGGAATCGGTTTTCTCACAATTCATTCGGCTTCATGTACGTTGGTCTCATCAGTCACTTTTCTTTCCGTTTCGTATAAGATATGATGTGTCCAGCTTCGTGCAATCATGTGCGCACTCAACAACGATCCTTATCCTCTTCTCCCTGGTTTCCTTCCTTTTTGCCTGCCTGATCCAGAAGACCACAATTGACTTGTCACTGTTACTCCAACCAGAAAAGTTGGAAGAGGCTTTCTCATCCCTGTTCAGCTCTTCAAAAAGGTCATCAGGGATAGCCGGCGCCTCCCTGGAAGTATAGGCTTCATCCCAAAGGTCGTTCTTTTTAGCTTCCTCTATTGCCTTGTAACCAGCCTCTGTCATAAGGCCCTGCCCGATGAGCGCCAAAGCCCTGTCCTTGTTGACCTTCGACCAGAGGCTTCCCCTCCTCCTGGGCGTAAGCCTCAGGAGGTAGCTCTCATCATCAAGGCTCATGGCTCTGCCATCGATCCAGCCGAAACATAGTGCCTCTGAAACTGCTTCAGAGAGGGTAACACCTGGTATCCCTGTTCCTGCCTTCCATATCCTCAGCCAGACAAGCTGCCCGCTTCTGTGGTTTCTTTCAAGCCATTCCCGCCATTCTGCCCTGCTGCTGACTTCAAGCCAGCTCTCAGGAATCTCTTTTTTAGCCATGGAATCACCCCGCTAATAGTCGTCTACGTCAAACACCCTGTCCCTGTAATAGTATTTCCTGTCCTCTTCGGTTATCTCCCTTACCGGTCTGCAGGGATTACCGACAGCTATCATGTTATCCGGTATATCCCTGGTTACCACGCTTCCCGCACCGATTATCACGTTATCCCCTATCCTGACTCCCGGGTTTAATACTACATTGCCGCCTATCCAGACGTTGTTCCCTATGGTTATCCCTATTCCATACTCATATCCGGAATTCCTTGAATCAGGATGCACTGGATGGCCTGCAGTATAGATTGCGACATTCGGAGCAATCATTACATTGTCACCAATGACTACCTTAGCCACATCAAGTATTACCAGATTGAAGTTTGCGTAGAAGTTCTCCCCTACCTCAATATTGCTGCCATAGTCGCAGAGAAATGGTGCCTCGATGAACAGCTGCTTTCCCGTCTTCCCCAGTATCTCCCTAATGAGCTCGTCTCTTCTTTCCCTGTCTCCTGGCTCAAGAGTGTTATATTCCCTGGTCTTCACCCTTACAGCCTTTCTCTCTTCCGGAAGCCCGTCAAGCCATGACTTGTAAGGAAGTCCCGCAAGCATCCTTTCCTTCTGGTCCATCATTTCACCTCATCAGTCTTTGCTTTTTTCTTCCTGGCCTTCTTTTCCTCATTAGCCCTTATATTCTCCAGAACCCTGAACTTCACTATCCGCTCAATAAGTTCGATTGGAAGAGGCTTGTCCTTAGGGAACTGTATCGCTCCCTTGGAACCCTTGTACTTTGACAGGTCCTCCTTGAAGGCTTCGATGCCAGTCGGTGCAGGATAGAAGCCATAATGTCCCTTGAAGGCTGCAAAGTGAACAAGATTACCATGCAGATAGAATGTAGGCATCTGGTAGCTGATCTTCTCAGTGGCATCAGGTGCCGCCTCATGGATTACCCTCCTGAATTCCTTCAGTGCTTCCCTATCCTCTTCCTCGGCCATTGCAATGTATTGATCGATTGTAGTGATGCTGTTGTCCATATTAGCCTCCCGTTATGTTATTTGTGTCCTTGCTTTTTAGTTATCACCTCAACTTTCCCACTTGGATTATTAGTGCTAATCAAGCAGGATACTCTACGACGACAACCTAAGCCCTGTCTGAATGCATTTTGGCAGGACCTTTAGGAATTGTTCAATTAGTTCATCCACTTGTTCGGACGTAAGGACCGGGGATTTCCTCAGTATGTCAATCAATGCGTTGACTAGTAATTTAACCGATTCTGTGTATTGGATATCCTTGACTTCATCGCAGAATCTGAAGAATATTTCTCCCCACGTCCTTTGGTCGCAATCTTTACGAACCGATTCCGCAATCATCATGTATCGCAAAAATACAATTGCTGTTGTCGA
>NZ_AXUN02000145.1 GCF_000495435.3 Youngiibacter fragilis 232.1
AAAAAACAGCGGGACTTCAGGATACTGATGCTAACTCAGCTCCGGTGCCAATGCGTGGCTGCGAGAACTCTCACTGAGCCTGACAATCTCCTCCATCTCCACTACTGTTTTTACATCAACGCCTAGCTGTCCTGCGATCTCATCCCCAGACATCTCCTTCTGGAATCCAAGCAGTATAAGTTCTACCTTCAGATAGTCCAACCCGAAATACCCCTGATACTTGTCGGTTATTCCTGGAAGGATGTCCGGATTGGGTGAGCGGTGCAGAATTTCAGTTGGTATTCCAAGATGTTCCGCCAGCTGAAGTGTCTGACTCCTATATAGGTTTTTCAGCGGCATAATGTCCGCGCCGTCATCAATGCCGTATTTGACAAATAGACCTACCATCTGCTCAGTCCTGTGGGCTGACCCTGCAACAATCAGGTTATTCTCTTCAGCGACTTTGTAAGTAACAAGAAGCCTTGCCCTTTGTTTGGAGCTCACTCCTGCGACCAGTTTCCTGGAATTAGCATCAAGACTTCCTTTCAATGTTTCCATATAAAGTTTCTTTGCTGTCCTGTTCCTCTTCTCCAGATACCTGTTTACTGTGTCTTTCCAGAAATCCCTGCCCGAGATTGCTGAGATGAACATATTTGATGTCCCAGCGCCTCTCAATATGGGGCTTATGTTGATTTTCATTGTCCTTATATCCAGATGTCCGGCAATCATCAGGCCATAACGATCTGCTTCAGGGTTTCCAAGCCTTTCAGGGAGCATCAGTCCGGTTACCCTTTCCTTACCTACCGCACGGGTGCAAAGTGCAGCTACGACACTTGAGTCAAGCCCACCTGAAATCGGCACTACAATCCCATCCCGGTTGGACTTAACAAATACTTCTTTTATGAATTCCTCGATCTGCCTGCACCACTCGCGCGCATCGATTTTGAAAGCTTCAGGACTAAGTCTAATATCATTGACCATGCCAATCCCTCCCCGTAATCACAAAGCTAGTACTATGTAACATT
>NZ_AXUN02000144.1 GCF_000495435.3 Youngiibacter fragilis 232.1
GGTCGCTGCTTCTCTGGGAAGAAATGCTGCTACCATGCGGGTGGTAATGTGTCCTGTCCCATTTCGGGAAACGGATTAGCGAATTCCGGTCTTCCAGTATCAGGAAATACGCGATTGACAGGATCTGCTTGTAGATATCAGGGAAGCAAATCTTCAAGTCTTGAACAATTCCAAGTTCTTCACCAATTGCATCAAACAGGTATGTGGCCCCATAATAGCTGTGTCTTGTTGAAACTGAGGGCGCTGGTCCTCTTTTGATTACTGTGGAAACGGGTGGCTCGGTCAATCGCTTAGAAGGAACCAGATTTCCATTATCATCCAGTTTTCCGATGCAGACTCGTTTGCTTCTGGATTGCTTCTTGTCCTTGTCCCAATAGTTTTTTGATTCGTAGACATATGTAATCCCGTTCTTTTTGTTCTTGACGTATACGATATTCACTAAACCACCTCACGTTATAATTATAACATGTTTTTGTGGGGGTTTCAATATAAAAAACATC
>NZ_AXUN02000143.1 GCF_000495435.3 Youngiibacter fragilis 232.1
CCAGTCAGTGGGCCGGGCAGGAACAGGGTATGTCAATGACTACAACGGGAATCTGGTGCTTGTCCATGAGGACATATCCCTCACAGGATCAAGGCTGCCCCTGTCACTTGGCCATGTGTGGAACTCCAATGAGGCGGGTACCGACATGGGTTACGGTGCAGGCTGGAGGACAAGCCTAAGCCAGACCGTTGTGCCAAGGACTATAGACGGGATACAGTATTACGCATATACAGACGAGGACGGAACGATTCACTATTTCCTGTATGACAGTGCTAAGGGTAAGTATGTGGATGAGTCTGGAATAGACCTGTCCATGGCAATAAACGGGGGAAGCACCGAAGAGAGGTATGTCATAACCGACAAGGGAGGTAACAGCCTGGTATTCAGCTCCCTTGGAAAGCTTGGAAAGATACGGGACCTTGAAGGTAACCAGATGACCCTGGCCTATGGAGGCAACGGAGCCCTGTACACAGTAACTGACGGTTCAGGCAGGGTCCTTACGCTTAACACCGACGGCACAGGCAGGCTGCTGTCAATTTCAGACCCTGCAGGAAGGAGCACAAGCTTCACCTACAACGGGACTCAGCTTGAGAGGATAACCTATCCTGACGGCAAGTACAGCACCTACGCCTATGATGGGAACAAGAAGCTCGTTACCGCAACAAACCACGACGGCTA
>NZ_AXUN02000142.1 GCF_000495435.3 Youngiibacter fragilis 232.1
TTGTGCGAAGTTTGAGTTATTATATCTTTTTTTTAGTCAGTTCCGCCAAGAATCATCAGCAGAAGCAAGGATTTTCAATTCCGCTCTCAAATCTTCTGGCAAGACGGGCAGAAGTACACATTCCCACCCATGTATGCCTGCCTCACGATTTTTCCACCGCATCTTGGACACTGTCCTCCAAGGTTCTTAGCTGACATCACCGTCCTGTATCCGCCTTCTCTGCCATAGATGTCCTTCTCTGTGTCCCTTCCACCCTTCTTTGCCATCAGCCTTATAGTGTCCCTGGTGCTTGAAAAGAGCATATCAAGTCCGTCAGGTCCAAGATCTGAAAGCTTCGTCCTGGGATTTAAGCCTGCATGGAAAAGTATGTCCTGAAGCACTCCGTTGCCAAGCCCTGGTATCCTCTGCTCTGTTGCCAGAAGCGCCTTCAGGCTCAGATTCCTTTTTTCACCATTTGCCATACCCATGAAGTATTCCAGGTTGAAGCCATCCGTAAGCGGATTCGGCTTTTCCTTCGCTATCCTGTAATACTTGTTGTCCAGGTTCCCTTCTTCAAATACCCAGATTCCGCCGTACATCTGTATAGTGCATGTAATTGCAGAGCCATCGTCAAAGACTGCCAGCAGCTGGTGCTTTTCAGGTATTGTATCACCGGGCCTGTGGTATCTGATATTTGCACCATCACCAAATAGAAGCCTGTAATTTCCGGCTTCTATTTCCACAAAGCCTGCGACTGCGTTAACGCATCCGATTGTTTTACCAGCAAGCAGCTTCCCGTAGCCTGCAGGGTCACCGGAATAGAACGCGAACTTATGCGGTGAATGCCCTGCAGCAGCGCTTACAATACGTTTACCGGATATCTCGTTGCCAAGCTGCCTGCTTATGCTATAGCTTTCAGGAATTTCAAGCATGTTGCCACCTCCATGCTGATCAGACAAAACCTTAAGTCAATTAATAAGTTGCCTGTGAGCGATAATTCTACGGCCTGACCTCCAGCATTTCACTCTCATTGACAACGCAGTAGGCTACGCCTTCCTCCACCTTCAGGTAGATCTTGAGGTCCTTGATCTCGCTCTTTTTCCTTGTCTTCTTCCATTCCTCGAAGAACATGTCCAGTATCTCCTGCTCCTGGAACTTCCTGTCCTGGTACTCAACATAGAACTCATGCTTTGACTTCTTCTTGTCTCCGCTTTTCTTTACCTTCTTGACTTCCTCTGCTTTTTCAACGGCTTCAAATTCCTCATGTGCCTTCAACCAAATCACTCCTCGCATGTTTTGTACTGCCCCGCCCTTGATTTCGGAGGCATTTCTTCACTATTGTCATTCATCGGGGGTCTTTTGAAATCCATCCCGATTACATGTATTATATCATTCACTGGTGAAAATTATCAGATTTTTCAATTCATTCCCGCTAAAATCATGAATGGTTTCTTACCTTCTTGTCATTGTATTAAGATACCTGGCCACAAGAATCCGGAACATTCACCAGTTCGCACTTATGGGTATATAATCTAAGGGAGGTGATTATTTTGAAGAAAAGGATGATTGAATACCTTAATTATGCTGAAGGAATTTCAAGCAGGGACCTGGACGCCCAGGAAAAGGAGCTTCTGAGGAAGAACCTCCTCATACAGATTGGTTTTTTCCAGCATGAAAGGCTGATACACCTTATTGTTACAGTTACCTTCGCTATGATCTCGATGGTTACGCTGATATGCCTGCTCCTTGAAGATAACATCTTCCTATCCTTACTACTGCTCCTTCTCCTCCTCATGCTCATACCTTATGTCAACCACTACTTCAGGCTGGAATGGGGAGTCCAGAAGCTTTACAGGTTCTATGACCTTCTTGAGGAAAGGTCATGGAAAAACAATGCCTGAGACTCCGACTTAACGAGATCATGTCAAAAATATCCCTTCACTTGAAATTCATCATAATTCTCCATAATTTCTCCATAATATCCCATTATCATAAGGGTGTAGGAAAAATAAACCAGAAGAAAAGGAAACGATAGATATGATGAAGAGAATTGCCGGACTTGCACTTGCACTCACTCTTATAGCTTCAACCCCAGCATTTGCTGCTGAAAAATCCGAAAAGGCGCTGCCAGCTGCTCCAGCAATCGCATTCGAGATACTCGAATCCCATGGAGTCAGACCGACAGGCGACATCCTGAAGCTGGTTGCAAAGCACATGGAGACTTATTCAGCCTTCATGGGAATCGCAAAGGATGACCCGATGTACAGGCATGAAGTGATGCACTTCCTGCATTGTGAACTGGAAGTAATCGAGATGGAGCATGACGAATGCATGCACCATGGAATGACAGAATAATCTGTTCCATCCCGTTATTTCATAGAGAGTGTAGAAAATTTTGT
>NZ_AXUN02000141.1 GCF_000495435.3 Youngiibacter fragilis 232.1
TACTTTATCAATTCAGCAATAATATATTTTTTGTCTGATTGGGGTTTTATCCAATTTGTTCTATTGACATTGATAGAAAAAGACACTAAACTATGAAGAAATGAATATTCATTTTCTTATCAAGAGAGGTGGAGGGACAGGCCCTGTGAAACCCGGCAACCGATACTCAAAAGGTATACGGTGCCAATTCCTTCAGTAGAGATACTGGAAGATGAGAATAGATTCGGCTTCGCGCGCCTGGTTTATTCTCAGGCGCTTTTTCTTTTCCATTTTTCAACATAGAGGTGCACAATTGATCGATATCGAAAACATCAACAAGAGCTACGGTGACCTTTCAGTCCTAGAAGACGTCTCGATGAGCATAAACAGAGGCGAGATATTCGGGATAATAGGACACAGCGGTGCCGGCAAATCGACACTGCTGAGATGCATAAACGGCCTGGAGCCAATCGGCGCCGGGGACATCCGGATCGAAGGCAGAAGCGTAAGGTCCATGCAGGGTGAAGAGATGAGGCAGCTAAGAAAAAAGCTGTCCATGATCTTCCAGAACTTCAACCTTCTGAACCTGAAGACCGCTTACGAGAATGTGGCCCTGCCCATGGAGATATGGGGTTACGGCAAAGAGGAGACAAGGACAAGGGTACTTGAGCTGCTCAGGCTTGTAGGTCTTGAAAACAAGGCGAGAAACAAGCCAAGGGCGCTGTCCGGCGGAGAAAAGCAAAGAGTGGCGATCGCAAGGGCTCTTGCGATGAATCCTGAAGTTCTTCTTTGCGACGAGGCTACTTCAGCACTCGACCCCAAGACAACCAAAGAGATCCTGCAGCTTCTCGATAAGATAAACAGGGAGCTTGGAATCACCATCGTGATCGTCACCCATCAGATGGAGGTTATCAAGGAAGTATGCCACAGGGTAGCTCTCATGGAAAACGGCAGGGTGCTTGCACAAGGAGAGGTCGGCGAGCTGTTCCTCAAACCAGGCAGCGAGCTCAAGACGCTTCTTGCTGAAGACGAATGGGACCATCTGCCTCCAGGGATTAACATAAGGATTGCCTTTACCAGGGAATACACCAACGAAAGCGTAATTACGGAAATGGCAAGGGAGCTCGACACGAACTTCTCCATAGTATGGGGAAAGCTTGAAAAATTCAGGAGCGATGTCCTTGGCAACCTTGTCCTCAACATCGAACCCAACGACAAAAACAGGATAATCGAGTACCTCGAGAAAAGGGGACTTTCATGGGAGGTGCTGACAGATGAGCTTTAATCTTATATTTAAGGCGTTTCAAGAATCCATATACATGATATTAGTTGCTTCAGCGCTTTCAGTATCATTCGGGTTTCTGCTGGCAGTTGTGCTGGTATATACAAATCCGAAGGGACTGAAGCCAAATCCTGCAGTCTACAAGGTACTGGACTTCATAATCAACATGTTCAGGAGCTTCCCGTTCCTGATACTCATGATAATGCTGTTCCCGCTGGCAAGGCTGCTTGTTGGAAAGACCATCGGAACCACAGCAGCGATAGTCCCACTGTTCATTGGAGCCATACCTTTCGCTGCAAGGGTAATAGAGAATGCTTTCTATTCCGTGGACTATGGAATAATCGAAGCTGCCAAATCACTTGGTGCAAACAACAGGCAGATCATACTAAAAGTCATGCTGCCTGAGGCCATGCCAAACATAGTCGCTGGAATTACAAATACTGTCATAAGCATAGTAGGGTATTCCGCAATGGCTGGATCCATCGGCGGTGGCGGACTGGGAGACATAGCGATAAGGTACGGATATCACAGATACCAGATGGATGTCCTTTACGTCACAGTAATCATACTGTTCCTGCTTGTACAGCTGTTCCAGACCATTGGCAACATTGTTTACAGAAGACTACTAAGATAATGTGTGAAAATTAGCTTCATATAATATAAAAACAAAAAACGGAGGGACCAAACATGAAATCAAAGAAATTAATTGCACTCGGACTTACACTCGCCCTTTCAATAGCTGCTGCAGCTTGCGGAAGCAAGACTCCATCACCAACAACGGCACCAACTACCGCTCCTACAAAGGCTGAGCTTAAAACCCTCAAGGTCGGCGCAACTCCGGTTCCCCATGCTGAGATA
>NZ_AXUN02000140.1 GCF_000495435.3 Youngiibacter fragilis 232.1
CAGGTTTTGTGATTGACCCTAAAAAATGATAAAAACGTTTACAAATAAGTTAAAAAGTCTTATTTTTTTCGTTTATTTGAAGTGATAGAATTAAATTGAAAATAAAAGTTACAAAACGATATCAAATACATGAATATACAGTGACAATGGTTCTCATTAAAGATAAAAACTGAATAGGTAAAATGCTAGATAGTGGAGTGGCCCAAAGAAAATTCCGGGATTTTGTTTTGGTACATTCCATTTTGTCTTATTTCACAACATATTTTAGTTGCCATCTCCTGGTGTTGTTGTGTGGATGCATTAACGGCAATGACATTTGAACAAAAGAAGCTGAGAATTTCTATCCTCACGAGCGGCTTGGCTGATATCCATGAGACCCTGCAGGTTATGTAATTAATAGATGTAGAAGCGGTGAATAGTTGAATAGGTGTGTTGTAGCTGGTGAGTGTATTGATTCGCTGGCTTTTTGCGTTTTTCAAGACTTGCAAGTTAAGTAAATATCAAATATCACAGCAATTGCACATACGCAGATAATTGATTTCCATTCCTGCCCACTCTGCTCGAGGATCAATAGGATCCAGGCAGTTATGGAGATCCGCTTCTCAATCGAATGCTCCGGTAGCACCGGAAAGTTCGATCATATTTGGAGGAGATTCATATGAATACGAATCTGTCGCATAATAAATTGCGAGACAGAAGAATGTTAAGATTCGGGATTTCTTTAATCACCTCGCTCCTTTTTATTTTTCCAATCATAGCTTCGCCAGATAAAACGTTCGCTGTTACTGCTGACTTCTGT
>NZ_AXUN02000139.1 GCF_000495435.3 Youngiibacter fragilis 232.1
AACTACCTTGACAGTCAGCGGTAATCCCGCATGGCAACAATTGAACAAGTGAAGGCTTTAATTAGAGCTCATTTTGATAGCAACGATGAAAAATTTAAAACCGTTGTTTTGCAGATTGCGGCTCACGAAGCAAAAGTTGGTCATACCGCTAGTGCTAGAGAAATTAAAGATATTATTCAAAATCCAAAGTATCTTAGTAAAAGCAAAGTTGTAGCATTAAATAACAGATTAGATATCCTTGAGCAAAGGTTTGTTAATTCTACTTTATCGGATTTAATTGTTTCAACTGAAATAGAAGATAAAATCAAACGGATACTAAATGAGTATCAGAAGAAAGATATCTTGAGAAAAAACGGCTTAATGAATCGCTCGAAGATTTTACTTGCAGGTGATCCAGGAACAGGTAAAACAATGACAGCCTCAGTTATTGCCAATGAGCTGTATCTACCTTTATATGTTATACAATTTGATAAGTTGATTACAAAATACATGGGAGAAACGAGTGTAAAGCTTAGACAGGTTTTTGACCAGATTAAAGAGATCCGAGGGGTATATCTTTTCGATGAGTTTGATGCTATCGGTTCAGATAGAAGTTTAGATAATGATGTAGGGGAAATGAGAAGAATTCTGAATGCATTTCTTCAGAATTTAGAAGCTGATGAATCTTATAGCATAATTATTGCAGCTACTAATAATCCAAGCATGTTGGATAAAGCTTTATTTAGGCGGTTTGATGATGTGATGGAATATAAAAATCCAGATAATGATCAAATTAAAAGATTGTTCAAGATGAAACTTCATGGGAAAGCATTAAATGACATTTTTTCAGATGAAGTGTATAAAAAGGCTTCGGGCTTAAATCATGCAGATATTGTAAAAGCGTGTGAGGATGCTGTGAAGTATTCTATTTTAGAAGACACCACAATTACCAAGGATATCTTAATGAATTTCATACAGGATAGGAAGAATTATTACAGGTATAAGGAGGCTTAAGAGATAGATGGAATCGAAATTAAGCAACTTATATATCAATAAAGCCGGACAGAGTTTTGATTACAAACCTGCTAATGGTGGGGGTGGAAGAGAAAACTATCCGCCTCGGGCAAGCAGACGCAGTCATGCAGAAAAATTAGAGGCGGATTTAGTTTCTGCCTGGGAAAAAGCAAATCAAAATCAGGAAGAAATCGGCGCTGTATTTGTTCCAAGTAGACATGGTGTGTATTTGGAGATCAAAGGACAAGCAGGATTTGATCTTATAACAAAAAGCTTGGAGCATACAAGCCAACATGTTCGAATCTGTAATATCAAACAGGAAGAGGATAGTGAAAACAAGAAAATTGTAAGTACCACTGTCTTTGTCCCTGATAATAAAAGGGATTTTTTTATTAAGAAAATTAATAAGTATAGAGAAACAGAGAGCGAAGAAAAGGTTATTGGGACGATAGAAAGTATTAATCTAGCTTTGGTTGAGGCTCTTTGGATGAGTGAGAAAACCAAAATGCCGACCACCACACCGCAATGGTGTGAGGTTTGGCTAATGTACGAAGCAAAAGAAACCGTTTCAGATGTTATTGATGAGTTCTTTGAGATTTGCAATGGAAGAAATATTGAGTATAAAGAACAAAGAATTATTTTCCCTGAACGAGTAGTTTTGGGGGTCCGAGCAAATAAGCTACAGTTATCAGAGCTTCAATGGTTAAGTTCGAGGATTGCTGAGTTTAGAATAATGGTAACACCAACGGGTTTCTATGAAAGCTTATCTGAATCAGATCAAAAAGATTTTGTTCAGGATTTACTAGGCCGTTTAGATGTATCTTCAAGATCAAATACATCAGTTTGTCTACTTGATACCGGAGTTAATAATGGTCATGATCTATTAGCACCATTACTATCTGATGAGAACATGCATACAGTAGATATAGAAAAAGGAGTCAATGATATTGCTGATCATGGTACGAGGATGGCTGGTATTGCTTCTTACTTTACGTTAGAAGACAAGCTAGAAAATAGTGATCTGATTGTCGTTAATCATTTTTTAGAATCAGTGTGAATATTATGCTCAAAATAAGCAATGAGTACGCTGAGCTAGAGCCACAAAAACGGAATAAGAGAGCCATAGTTATTCTGTGATTGAGCCACCCTGAGGTGGCT
>NZ_AXUN02000138.1 GCF_000495435.3 Youngiibacter fragilis 232.1
TGCGAAGTTTGAGTTATTGATATTATGATTTAATAAAATTGATGAGTACATGTATCAGGTATTGCAGCAAAGCTTAATTGTTGACCTAAGACAGGAAAATTCTCTGTATAGGTTCATATGCGCGGTTTTAATAGATAGAAAATCACAAGAGGGGGTATTAGTTATGGCTGCCTCAGATAAGTTGGCTGGCTTTATAACCTATAGGGATGCATTGAAATTGACGGCGAAGCAAAATGCCGAGAATCATCAGAATTTCATCAATCCTGGCTTAGTCAGGCTATTATGGTTTCTCAATTTCGATAAGCTGTTTGTCCGCGCTGAGAACTGTTCTGTTTGGGATAGCGATGGCAATGAATACATTGACTTCTTGGGAGCATATGGAGCACTAAATGTCGGACATAACAACAGCGAAGTCATCGCAGCAATAAAGTCAGTAGAGGCACTGCCTAATTTCCTGCAGATTTCATTGAATCCGCTGACTGGAGCACTGGCCAGGAATCTTGCCCATCTTTGTCCTGGAGAACTTAAGTATACCTTCTTCTCGAACAGTGGAGCAGAGGCGGTTGAAGGTGCCTTGAAGCTTGCAAGGGCATCATCAGGAAAATCCAGGATAGTCTCTTGTGAAGGATCATTCCACGGCAAGACATTTGGAGCGCTGTCAGTTACTGGAAGGAGAAAATACCAGAAGCCATTTTCTCCTATGTTACCGGGAGTCAGCTTTGTTCCCTTCGGAAATGCTGATGCGCTCAGGAAAGCCCTGTCATTAAAGAACATTGCGGCTTTCATCGTCGAGCCGATTCAGGGCGAAGGCGGGATCATAGTCCCACCAGAGGGCTATCTCAGCGAAGTCAGGAAAATCTGTTCTGAGACCGGAACACTTTTGATAATAGATGAGATACAGACAGGACTTGGCCGCACCGGAAGGATGTTCGCCTGCGAATATGAGGATGTCTCCCCTGACATAATGTGCCTCGCAAAATCACTGGGAGGCGGGACAATGCCCCTGGCGGCATATATAGCCACTGAAAAGGTATGGAAAAACGCATATGGCACATTGGATAAAGCGGTACTGCATACATCAACCTTCGGAGGCAACACCAGAGCAGTTACCGCCGGATTGGCTGCACTTGAAGTTACATTGAGGGATGACCTGCCTGGACAGGCTGAAGAAAAAGGGAAGTATTTCCTATCAGAACTCAAGAAGCTGAAGGAAAAGTATCCAATCATCAAGGAAGTGCGTGGAAGAGGCCTCATGCTTGGCATCGAATTCGCCCAGCCCAAGAACAATTTCCTCAACAAGATTACAAGGGGTAGCTTCGAAAAGCTTTCGTATGAATATGTAGGCTCCCTGATAGCCGGCGA
This sequence comes from Youngiibacter fragilis 232.1, assembly GCF_000495435.3. Classification (GTDB taxonomy): domain Bacteria; phylum Bacillota; class Clostridia; order Clostridiales; family Clostridiaceae; genus Youngiibacter; species Youngiibacter fragilis. The sequence goes on from NZ_AXUN02000138.1 coordinate 1,363, forward strand.
GCTTCTGAACAAGCACCACATCATCACTGCGTATACTTTGAATAATCCCAAGGTAATCCGCCTGGAACCACCTCTCACCATATCTTATGAGCAGATAGACAAGTTCCTGAAGGCTCTCGATACAGTCTGCCATAGGAACAAGGGATTCTTTGGTGTTGTAAGGTCAAGCTCAAAAACTGTCATCGTTTCATTCCTCAAGAAGAAGTTCCATTCGTAATTTAAGGCAGAAAAAATCCATCAGCTCATTCAAAGCTGATGGATTCCATTTTTCTATTTTCAGGGCAAAGCAAATGGTGCTGTTGCAAATC
>NZ_AXUN02000137.1 GCF_000495435.3 Youngiibacter fragilis 232.1
TCTTTTTACATGTCGAGGTTTCTCCACATCAGGTTCCTGACCTCATACCAAATGATGTCTTCAATTTCCGCACAAAAAAAGCAACCCCTTCGGGTTGCAAGTCGAAATATTCAATAATGACGATTTTTTACAATTCGTCTGTCTGAATATTATTGTAAAATTAATAATCTTTTAGAACATCTTAGAAGTTATACTTCTCGCGCCTTCTACGAAAAGCCTCTTCAGTGCCTTCCATTATATCAAGTACGGCTTCCATAACATTTTTCTTATCAAGTCCACCTTGAGCAAGAACATGTCCACGCCCATCTTTAGATTGTACGGCATATACTAATTCAGCATCACCATTAACAGGTAGGTTTGCATTATGTGTTGCCATGATAATTTGCCTAGACGACTTTACCTTTCTAAGCATAGGAATCAATTCGCGAAAAACAAAATTCGAATCCAATTCATCTTCTGGCTGATCAATTATTAGCGGTCCTGAATCCTGTGAAAGTAGCAATGCTAGTATAGCTGTATTCCGCTGCCCATCTGATAGTGTACCATCTGATATTCGACCTGCAATTGTTCCGTCAGGCCGGTATAACATAAGATCTACAGAGTCCTCAACTCTTGAAATTTCAGTCTCATTCCATTTATCTTTATTATCATGGATATATTTT
>NZ_AXUN02000136.1 GCF_000495435.3 Youngiibacter fragilis 232.1
CATTTTATAGCTGGTCTAGTAAAGAAGCACATAGAAGGACATTGTTTAAGCTATATACTATAATCGTTATACTTCCGATGATGCTTATGTCAAGATCAAATACTATTGGTAGAAATCCAAGAACATACATTATTGTTAGAAGGTATACAGGTGTCTTGAACTTAGGGTGCAGGTGAGCAAGTCCTCTTGGGAACCAGCCATCCTCACACGCCTGCATGACCGGCTTTGTAGCCCATCCAAGCTGAGAGTTCAATGTTGAGATAAGTGCAAACCAAGCTCCACCAACTACAAAGAATACGTAAAGCCATCTAGGAAGTATGGTTTCTGCAACCCATGTCAGTGGCTGTCCCGCTACTTGAGCAACCGGAAGAACACCGGCTGCAATAACAGACATGAATCCATAAAGTACTGCTACAGCTACTGTCGATATGATTATGACTAACGGTATATCCCTTGTCGGATTCTTAGCTTCTCCCGCAAGATTCGCTGCTGCTAATGCTCCACCAGTTGCAAATGTCAAGAGTGCTCCAGCTCGGAATAGTCCAAGAAGTCCATTGGTTATGAATGAATCAGAGAAATAATTTGGTTGAAGCTGTGTTATACCGAATGCAGAGAATGCAGCAAGTGCAATAACGAGTATAAAGACTATGGCATTCTGGAACTTAGCCATTACATCTACGCCAACCATGTTAAGGCCATATAAAAGAGTCAGTATGCCTAGTGCCAAAAGCTTTCTTGGCAGAAAAGGTATGAACGGCATAGCATAATCGGCAAAGGAAAGAGCATACATGGCTATTGACACATTAGTCAGGATAAACATTATCATGTACGCACCACTGTATTTTTTACTGAACAGTGAACCAACAATTGAATACTGTCCCCCCCTGAATCTTGCCGTTGCGTTGATTAGAATCATTGGAACAGAGCTGATAAGTACCAACACTGCTGATAGGATAAATGAAACAGGTACAGACCTTCCAGTCATAGCAATAGCTACTCCAGTCAGTGACATGATTCCAGCACCTATGATCTGACCTACAGCCTGGCTCATCAGATCCCAGAATCCAAGGACTCTTTTAAGGTCTTTTGTCGAAGAATTCGCAGTGTCTACCATGGTAATTTCTTTTTGATTGACATTCATTATGATTCCTCCCTCTTTATCAAATAATCCTTAATTTTTTAGTGTTTTCTTAAGTCTTTCTAATCCTTCTAACATAACCTTTGTAGGGCAAGCAATGTTCATTCGTTCAAATCCGTTGCCTTCTTCACCAAACACATATCCTTCATCGAAGAACACCTCTGCCTCCATATGCATAATTCGTTCAAGCTCATCCTTGTTGTACCCAAGCTCATTAAAATCCATCCATTGCAGGTATGTCCCTTCCAATGGGAATACTTTGACTTCCGGCAGATGTTCCTCCATAAAGCTCTTAAGTACTTTATGATTGTGATGTACCAGATTAACCAGTTCGTCCAGCCATTCTCCACACTCGTTGTAAGCTATCTCGCATGCCTTATACCCTATAATATTCAAGCTAAAGAATCCATTGGATTCAACTTCTCTGAGATAAGTTTCCCTTAGCTCCTTGTTGGGGATTATGATGTTAGAAGTATGCATCCCAGCCAGGTTGAAGGTCTTGCTTGGAGCAGTGCAAACTATCATGTTGTTCGCAGCCTCTTCAGAAATTGATGCGAAGACAATGTGTTCATGGCCTGGCATAATCAGATCGAAATGGATCTCATCAGATATTATAACGACATTATTACGCAGACATATATCAGCAATTTTTTCTAACTCATCCCTCTTCCACACTCTGCCTACCGGATTATGCGGACTACAGAATAGAAGCACCTTGTTTCTTGGGTCCTGTGCCTTTTCTTCCAGATCATCATAATCAACGAGATAAGTATCTCCATCTTGAATCAGCGGATTTTTTACAAGGTTCCTCTGATTCTTTCCTATTGCACTGAAGAACGGATAATAGACCGGAGTCATTATGATGATGCCATCTCCAGGCTCAGTCAGCGCTTTGATTGCAGAATAAAAGGCACCTACAACACCTGGTGAACCTATAATCCATTCTGGCTTGATATCCCAGTTGTGTCTTCTCTTCATCCACCCACATACTGAACTAATGTAGTTTTCAGTAGGCAAGGTATAGCCTAGTACTATGTAACATTTA
>NZ_AXUN02000135.1:0-49645 GCF_000495435.3 Youngiibacter fragilis 232.1
TTCGATATCACTTAAAAATATTTATGATCGCTTCCGAAATAGGATGTACGTCTTGGTGGATTTGTGGTATGATTTTCACAACATGAACCTCCAGTGTTATATATGTTTGCTATACACCTCCATTATAACAAATTCTGGCTCGTTCATGTTGTTTTTTTACAAATAATCTATTAATCCCAATAGTTTGCGGGCAATTTTAATGTGCGAAGTTTGAGTTACTTATATTATATTATCTGAATACCAAAGGATAATATCTAAATTGGATGTTGCCATAGGCATTTCTATTAAATAGAAGGTTACGCAAAGCCCGGAATCCTGACCCATGCATTCTTATTACAGGTTAAGTTTCTCAGATACTTATCTGGTTTCGCTGACCTGGCAATCCAATCTCAAAAACCCAATTGTACACCTTTATCGTAATGATGATATACTCAAGAAAATGAGGCAAAGGAGGCATGCAGAACTTGGAGCTTGTAGAAATAAGGATCAAGAGGTCGCGAGGCATACCTGCAGAGGCTGCAGATGAAGCTGTTTTGGTTGAAGGATTTGGAATTGAGGGTGATGTGTTCGCCGGAAAGGCAGACAGGGAAATCAGCCTGTTTGACGAGGCCTCAAGGCTTTACAGGCATGAAGAAAGAAAAGATGGCTTCTGCACAGTTCGGTTTGGAGAGAATCTCCTGACAAGGGGTATTGATTATCAGAAGGCACCATTAGGAACCAGATTGGCAATTGGTGATGGAATAGTTGAAATAACACAATCAGGAAAGGAATGCCACCCTGAATGCCCTGTATTTGGAAGGGAGGGCAACTGTGGAATGCATCTGCATGGTGCCTACGGTAAAGTCGTGAAGGGCGGATCCATACATCCTGGAGACAAGATACGGATATTATCTGGTCGGTAGACAATCTATCCATGGAGGTACTTACCGCTTCGGAGTATCACTGAAGGAAACGATAATTAAGCTCTCAGACCGACTGGTGATAGATTCAGCAGATAATGGTACATGAAGCCCTGTATAATGCTGCTTAATCCCATTTCTTAGAAGGCGTCCAATTCAAGCATCTTCAGCGAATATAACCCTGGTATGCTCATCCAGGGAGCAGGAGTGAGAATGTCAATTCCTTAGATTTGAAATGAAAGGACCAGCCTAACTTTGTGAGTTGATCTCACAGCCAAGCTGGTCCTATTGATTATTTCATTTCTTCAGCAGCTATCTGTCCAGCGATCTTACCGAATACTATTATGTCAGTTACGGCATTTCCGCCTATCCTGTTAGCTCCGTGAACTCCGCCTACAACCTCACCAGCTGCATACAGTCCGGCAATCGCCTTTCCGTCAGTGCCTATGACATGAGTAGTCGTATCGATCTTAAGTCCGCCCATGGTATGGTGGATTCCAGGAGTTACCTTCAGAGCAAAGTATGGTCCCTCTTCGAGTGACTTTGTAAGGTGTGTCCTGTTGAATTCAGCATCCTTGCCTGATTTTACAGCCTCTGCATATGTAGCCATAGTCTCTTCAAGAACTGCAGCATCCATTCCAAGCTCCTTTGCAAGGTCTGCAAGGGTTGCTGCCTCGACTGCGTATCCCTTCTTAACATAACCTGCAAGTGAAGCGTTCTCAGCCCTCATCTCTTCGTTGGTTATGAGGTACGCTATTCCATCAGTCTGCTTGAGTATGTTAGCAGATACTACATCCCTTGTAAGAAGCTCATCTGTGAATCTCTTACCTTCAGCGTTTATAAGTATCGCACCGTCGCCTCTGAGTCCTTCAGTGAACATATAACCAGTCTCAGGATCGGTAGTTGGGTGTATCTGTATCTCGCCGATGTCAGTCAGGTCAGCACCGACTGCCTGAGCCATGACGATTCCGTCTCCGGTCGCACCCTTATGGTTGGTTGTGGAGAATCCTACAAGGTCAGGTCTGAACCCTTCTACCATCTCACTGTTTGCTCCGAATCCACCTGTAGCTATTATTACAGCCTTAGCCTCTATCTTGAAAGGATTTCCATTTTCATCCTTTGCTTCGATACCGACAGCTGCTCCGTCCTTGGTAAGGATCTTAGTAGCCTCTGTGTTGAGCATTATCTCAACCTTGAGTGCTTCAAGCTTCGCAGAGAGAACCTTTATTACAACTGGTCCAACTGCTGATCCGTCAACTGGTGTATGTATCCTCGGATTTGTAGCACCACCTGAAAGAGTCACCCTCTTGAGGTCTCCGCCCAGCTCGTTTATCCAGTCAACTGCAGCGGCAGCATTGTCTACCAATGTCTGAAGAAGCGCTGGATCATTCTTTTCCTTTCCGCCCTTCATCGTGTCGTTGTAGAAGGTTTCCTTAGTGTCTGTGATTCCCGCTGCAGCCTGTATTGAAGTCTCTGCTGCGTTCATTCCACCGGTTGCCCTTGTTGTATTTCCGCCTACTATCGGCATCTTCTCAACAATTATGACCTTCTTGCCAGCTGTTGCGGCTTCAACCGCTGCAGACATACCAGCTCCGCCAGCGCCTATTATTACTATGTCAGTAGAAAGGTCTTCCTGCTTCGCTGCAGGAGTAGTGGCAGTCGCCTTCTTAAGAGCCTCAATATCAGCACCAGCTTTTTCAAGTGCGGCTGTAATGGCTGCAATCATCGCAGTACTTGAAACTGTAGCTCCGCTTACAGTATCTACAGCAAGACTCTGGCTGTTCATGATATTTTCAATTACAGCCTTTGCAGCTCCTGAACCGATACCCTCTGTCTCATTGGGTGCATCTATGACAATTTCAGTGATCTTGTCAGCTGTAACTGTAACCTTCGCCTTGACTTCTCCGCCATGGCCCTTTGCAGTGCCTTCGTAAGTTCCCGGATTGAACTTGCCTTCAGTCTTCTTGGTTCCGCATGCCGCAATTCCCGCTACCATAGTAACCAACGCAAGGCAAACCAGTATTGTCTTTAGCATTCTCTTCATTGATTAATTCCCTCCAAATAACAAATACCACTTGTAACGTTAATATATTAACAAAAACATCATCCATAGACAATAGCCAGAAATAATGTTTTCACAATTGAATCGTTATCACAGAAATTATTTTTAGACTTTTCATATTTTGGAAATCCCAATAAGATGTTAGAATCCAATTGAAGATCAAAACAGACGGAGGGATGAAATTGGCAAAAGTGGATAGGGTCATTTTTCTAGTGGACATGAATGCCTTTTTCGTCACCTGCGAGATGACCAGAAATAAGGATCTTATAGGTAAGCCTTCAGCTGTCGCCGGTGACCCTAAGAAGAGAACCGGAATAATCCTTGCAGCCAATTATGATGCGCGAGCCTGTGGAGTAAGGACCGCCATGCCTCTGAACCAGGCCCTGAAGCTTTGCCCTGAACTTGTTGTAGTCCCTCCGGACCACAGGTTCTACAGTGAAATGTCAGACAGGGTCATGGAGCTTCTCTCCCATTACTCGCCAGTAGTTGAGCAGAACAGCATCGATGAGGCATGGCTGGACATGACAGGCATGGAAGAGCACTTCGGTGACCCGGTCCGGGCTGCAGGCCTCATCATGGATGATATAAGGGAAACACTGGGATTATGGTGTTCCATAGGAATCGCGGATAACAAGTTTCTAGCCAAGATGGCCTCTGAGCTGAAGAAACCATTAGGAATTACACGGCTCCCGGGCAATGACTACAAGACAAGGCTCTGGCCGCTGCCTGTGAGGGAAATGTACGGGATTGGAAAAAAGACGGAAGAGCAGCTATCAGAAATTGGTATAAGGACAATCGGCGAACTCGCCTTGGCTGATGAAGCCTTACTGACAAAAAAATTCGGTAAGGCAGGCCGGGTCATGCACGACCATGCCAACGGGATAGACTGCGACCCAGTTACGCCCCGGCACCATGAGGACATGAAGTCAATCGGCAAGTCAGTCACCATGTCTGAGGATATTACAGATATCGATACAGCCAGAAGAGTCCTTATGCGGCTGTCTGATGAAATATCAACAACCGCAAGAAAGAACTGTAAATGCGGACATACGGTCCAGATCACAATAAAATACAGTAATTTCACTACCATAACAAGGCAGATGACGATACCCCCCACGGACATCTCCAAACGCATTTTCGCCAGCGGCTGCGAGCTGCTCGAAAAAAACTGGGATTCCCGAAAACCGGTCCGGCTCCTTGGTATCAGCCTTTCCGGATTCGAAGTACAGTCAGAGATCCAGCTGGACCTTTTCTCGGACCTAACTGATGAATCATATCAAGCTGATGGCAAGGAGGAAAAGATCCAGAAGGCTATAGATGACATTAGGAACAAATTCGGGAAGGATAAGGTGTCCTGGGGAACCCTTCTCAAGAAGAGCAAATGAACTGACATCAAGGACCTGTGGTCATCACCACAGGTCCTTGATATATTTCAAATATTATTTCATCGCTGCAAGCATTCAACGCTAAGTCAAAGCTTCATATACTATGGTACCATTTCCCTCAGCCATTGCCAGTGCTGAGTTTTCAAGTGAGGTTATGACAGCCTCCCTGCCAAGCCTGTTCCTGACAAACCCTATGGCAGCCTGCACCTTCGGGAGCATGGATCCCTTGGCGAAATGCCCTTCAAGAACATATTTCTCAAGGTCTGTCCTTGATACCCTCTGGAGCTTCCTCATATCAGGCTTGTTGAAGTTAATAGCCACATTGTCCACTGCCGTTAGTACCATGAGGACATTCGCATCAAGCAACTCTGCAAGAAGATTGGAGGTGGCATCCTTGTCAATTACCGCATCTACGCCCTTATAACCTCCATCCACCGCAACTACAGGTATCCCCCCGCCACCGCATGCTATAACTACCATGCCCTCATCTGAAAGTTTTCTTATCGCCTCTATCTCGACTATATCGACAGGTTGAGGTGAAGGCACGACCCTTCTGTACCCCCTGCCCGAATCCTCCACAAACACATACCCCTTTTCCCTCGCTATCCTTTCTGATTCTTCAAAGGATACGAACTCCCCTATTGGTTTTGATGGACCATTAAATGCCGGGTCTTCAGGGTCAACAACCACCTGTGTTATGACAGTCGCCACCTGTTTATCAAGGCCCCTTTTCTTGAACTCATTGACCAGTGCGTTCTGTATATGGTATCCGATGTATCCTCCGCTAAGCGCAGAGCACTCTGCGAAGGGCATTTCAGTTCCTATAACACCTTCAGAGTATGAATGATTCAGCCCCTTATGTATCATCCCTACCTGCGGTCCGTTTCCATGGGTTATAACAAGTTCATTTCCTGTTTCAATAAGATTTGCTATCGAAACCGCAGCTTCAGATACCTGTGCGAGCTGTTCACTTACACTATTTCCGAGTGCATTGCCCCCCAGAGCAATAACTATCTTCTTCCCCAAAATTATCCTCCCATATGTATTTAAGTGTTTTTGTCAAAAATATCCCTGTTGAACTCCTTCTCGCTTACGGCGATGAAAAATGTGCACAACACATCATCAACTACGTTGAGGAATGTTCTGGCTATACCCGCAAACCAGTCCACTCCGGCGATGAGTGCTATACCTTCAAGCGGAAGTCCGGTCATGTTGAGAGCTATTGACACGGCAACCAGGGCTCCCCCCGGAACCAGCAGGTTACCTAGTGTTGACAGTGTTGAAACTGCGACTATCACAATCTGCTGCTGAAGGCTGAGCTCGATGCCATAGAACTGCGCGATCATTAGACACGATATCGCTATGGTCACAGCAAGCCCATCACTGTTCAATGACATTGCCAGCGAATTTACCAGCCTTGAAATCCTTGGACTAATGCCCAGCTTCTTCTCGCAGTCCTCCATTTGGACAGGAAGCGATATGGCTGATGAAGTAGTCGCTATTGATACTATTATCGTATTTTTAAGCTTATAAAGCACTTTTAACGGGTTTACCCTCGCATACGCTGAAACGATACCCAGGTTTAACATTAGTATTGCAATGCAAGTGATAAAGGTCGCTGCGAGGAACTTAACAAGCGGAACGATTACCCCCACGCCAATCGTTCCTGTTATGCTGCCAAGCAGCGCAAAAACCCCAACCGGAGCGAACCTCATTACCATCTTTATTATCTCCATTATCACCTTCCCGAAATCCACTGCGAGAGCATATACCCTTTTGGATCCCTCGCTATGTCTTGTCAGTGATATGGCCAGTCCGAAGAATATGGAGAACACGATAACCTGTACCATGTTACCCTCTACCATGGACTGAATTACGTTCTTCGGGAAGAACTCTGTAATAAGCTGAGGTATGCTTATGCTGAAAATCTGACCTTCATATTTTCCCGGAAGTACACCAGTTATGCCGACACCAGGCTTTATGATGTTTACCATCAATACGCCCATCACAGCACTTACAACAGTAGTTAACACAAACAGCACAAGGGCCTTGATCCCGATTTTCCCAATATCCGCGGGCTCTATGGAGCCCACGGATTCAATTATTGCTGACATCACAAGTAAAACGACTGACATCTGGATTAGCCTTAGGAAAATAGTTCCCAAAAAGCTTACATTGCCCATGCTTTCTCCGAAGAGTATGCCTGCAAGTATTCCTAGCGCCGATGCAATCAATATCTGTAAGCTGAAACTGATTTTTTTCAATACCACACCTCCCGGACAAATCCTGGATAAGTGCCGTCATTCCCTCAGCACTTCATTTTTCATCAGGCTGCAGTCTCTGCCTTTGGAGACTCATCTGAGTTGAAAATGTCCCTGTCCAGTTCATTTTCGCTTATGGCGACAATTACCGCAATAAGAACATCGTCAACCACGTTGAGAAGCGTCCTTATTATTCCTGCGAACCAGTCTACACCGGCCATTATCGCAACACCTTCAAGGGGAAGGCCTGTCATCGAGAAACCTATTGCCATTGTGACCAGTGCACCGCCTGGAACAGCAAGGTTGGCAAATGTAGCGAGCGTGGACATGACTCCAATCATGATATAGTTCGTGAAGTTCATCTCTATCCCGAAGAACTGTGCAACGGTTATGCATGCTACTGCAACCGTGATAGCCAGACCGTGGCTGTTAAGGTTCATTCCAAGAGGGTTAACAAGCCTTGATACCCTTCTGCTGACGCCGATCCTGAGTTCCGAATCCTCCATCTGCACTGGAAGTGAAACTGCCGATGAAGTTGTGGTAATTGCAACGATTATTGTATTGTTGAGTTTCTTCAGCAGCCTGTATGGATTGAGTCTTCCATACGCTGACACGATCCCGACCATGAGAAGTAAGACCGCGATGCATCCAACAGTAAGGGCGATGAGGAATTTGCCGAGCGCCATGAGCATGTTCACTCCTGAGGTTCCAGTAAGCGCAGCTACAAGGGCGAATATGCCTATGGGAGCAAAATTCATGACTATCTTGACTATCTGCATTATTATGACATTGAAGTCCTTTATGAATCCAAACACCGCCTGGGCACTGGAATTTCCCTTGAGCATCGACAGAGCGAGACCGAGGAATATTGAAAATACGATTATCTGGAGTATGCTTCCTGTTGACATCGACTCAACGATATTCTTAGGGAAAAAATTCACAAGAAGGTTGAGCGGGTTGCCTTCAGGAAGGGTACCTGTGAAGGCTGCGCCTTCCACACCGGTGACTCCTACGCCAGGCTTGATTATGAGTGACAATATGACTCCTACGAATGAAGCGAAGAGAGTGGAAGCTACAAATAGTGCGATTGTCTTTCCGCCGAGCTTGCCTATATCATGCATGTCAAGGCTTCCGATAGCTTCAGTAATGGCTCCCATAACAAGGAACACCACTGACATCTGCATTAGCCTCAGGAAGATGTCCCCAAGGAACTTGATGTTCCCCATGGACTTTCCGAAAAGCAATCCGCATATTATTCCCAGAGCTGAGGCAATTATCATCCATGTGCTAAGCTTGATCTTACCCTTTGACTTTGTCATTTTTGTACTCCTTTTTTTATATTAGCTGCCGGTATTTCCGGCAGCTGATTATCATATCAGATCTGACTATGACTCGAATCTGTCTGCAAACTCCAGAATTGCCTTCTCGAAGCATTCCAAAGGAGGATTTGCAATGCCTGCTCCTATCTGTCCCCTTCCCCTTTCCTTGTGGGCTATGCCCGTTGTTATTATTGGAAGTATTCCAGTCTCGATGACCTTCCTTATGTCAACTCCAGCCGGAGTACCTCTGAAATTCAGGAATGGTATCGTATAGTTCCTGTTTTCGCTCCAGGTTATCTCGTACATCTTTTTCACATATGACATAGCATCGGAAACCGTTCCACCTACGAACTGGACTATAGCCGGTGCATTGCCAAGTGAGAATCCTCCAAGGCCTGCGGTTTCAGAAATCGCCGAGTCACCCATGTCTGGAGTTGAGTCCGCCTGGCTGAATCCAGGGAAGAAGAGTCCGTCGACAAGCTGTGCCGGTCCGGTGAACCACTTGTCCTTTCCCATTCCGCTTACCTTTATCCCGAAGTCCTTTCCGTTTCTTGCAAGTGCTGTAACGATAGTGCTGTTTTCAACTCCTGTTGCAGCATCCAGCTGCGCCTTGCTTGCTGCCATGGTTATTGACAGGTGGTAATGCTCGTTTCCATTGATGAACTCGGATACCCTGAGTATCGTCTCCTTGTCATATTCGGACCTAAGGAGATGCGGAAGTATCTGCTTGTAGAAGAGCACACTTGATGCCTTGTTCCTGTTATGGCATTCGTCCGACATGTGGAGAGCCTGCGATATTGTCGCTCCTGCATCGATCCCGCCAGCCCTTACAAGGGCATCGTTCAGTACCGGCCTGAACTCGCTGTCCAGCCACTTCAGCCTTCTTATCACTCCCTCATCCCAGGACCCGTACCTCTGTACCGTATATCCGGATCCCTCATGTACTGTAGAGAATGCATAATTGCCGTAGGTCTCATTCTTAACTACATGTACAAGCATGTGAGCTGAGGTTACACCTGTCATCGCCCCTACCATCTGGTGGTCATGGCATGGGGAGTAGGTTATCTCTCCTGATACAGCGAGCCTGGCCGCAGCTTCCGGTCCATCCGCCAGCCCTTCATATATAAGGGCACCTATGACCGCTCCTTTCATAGGTCCCGGCATGTCCTCGTATCTTATCGGCGGTCCCGCATGCAGTATCGTCTTTTCAGTCATCCCGGGAACAACGTCTATAGCCCTTGATACTCCGGTGAGCACAAGCTTTGAACTCATCATTATCTCGATTGTCCTGTCGTTCGCCCTGTCTACAGCTTCGTTATCGCCTATTTTCGCAAGTGCCTCTATAAGCCTTTGGTCTCCTCCTGCCGGTGGGTTCCACTTCACCTGGACTGCAGGTATCCCCTGCGCTTCAAGATCCTCCCTGAACATGTCCATGCCGAGGTTCACCGGCATAAGGTCTTTTGAAAAAAGTTCGTTTATCGCACCCATCTATCTGGCACCTCCTGTCAGTTCGAGCGAAAGTCTCGCTGCCCTTGCATTGCTGCTTGCGACTATTGCCCCTTGTTCCCTCAGCAGATGTACCTGTTTCTCGTATCCCTGCAGGTCGCCCTTTGTACCAAGAACATATGCTATGAACATCACTTCGCGTCCGGATTCCTTTAGAGCTGATTTAGCTTTCGCGATTGCCCCGGCAGCTTCACCTGCAGGATTCCTGTGGGATCCGAAGCCAAGCTCCACATCGAACAACACTACTGCAGTCTCCGGATCAAGTGCTTCGGACACTATCCTCTTGTTCCTGAGATCAGGGTCTATCATCGGATGAGGCCGACCAACTGTGAATTTGTCATCACCGAGGTCTACGAAGCTGTGTGCAATGCTGTGCGACGAATCAGGAAGCTGCCTTACCTTACCGACATTGCTGTATACATCCTCAGGAAGCGCCTTTCCGAAAATGGCTGCAGCCTCATCGCACAGCGTACCTCCGCAATATAGACCCCTGACATATTTCTGACCGTTTGCAAGAAGCCTTTCTGACACTCCACGGAGCTCTTCAATATTCCATTCATCTGCCAGCGGGACTGCATCACCTTCTGTAAGTACGACCGCTTTTCTGGCTGCCTCCTCAAGTGTTGATGCAAAGTGGAGCCTTCCGTCATCTGTTTTTTCAGGGCTGTTTATGAAGCATACAACTACATCCTTACTGCAGCTTACTGCCCTCTCAAGTATCCTCGCGGCTATTGATTCTACAGGAGGCTTTGAAATGAGCACAATTGCCTTGGTTGACGGATCCTTGTCAAGGGCATCGATGCAATCAAGCATCATGATGCCTCCGACCTCAAGGCTAAGGTCTCTTCCCCCTGTTCCAAGGACCTGTGAAACTCCGCCACCCATCTGGTCTATAAGTACGCTGACTTCCTGGGTTCCTGTTCCTGAAGCGCCTACGATTCCTATTCCGCCTGCCCTGACCTTGTTGGCGAAGCAAAGCCCCTTACCATTGATTATCGCGGTGCCGCAATCCGGCCCCATCATCAGAAGTCCCTTTTCATGGGCGAGCTTCTTCAGAGATATTTCCTCTCCGACAGATATGTTGTCTGAAAAGAGCATGACGTGAAGTCCTCTGTTCAGTGCTTTCCTTGCCTCCTGTGCTGCATAGGCACCTGGAAGGGATATGAGCGAGATGTTTATTTCAGGATACCTCTTCATTGCCGATCCAAGCGATGAAGGTGGTGCCTCTTCATTCTTCTCGTCTTTGGCCTTCTCGTTCAGCTTCCTTTCAACCAGAGCAAGCACCTCTTCTTCACTGGTGCCTTCATCGGCAACAAAGGCTATTATAAGGTCACTTGGCTTTGCAGCCCTGGCTTCATCGAAAAGCAGGCCGGCTGCCTGAAGAAGCTCCTTGTTCATGTCCGTACCCATACCGACCATGGCGCTTCTCACTCCAGGATGCTCTTCCACTGCCCTTGAGATCTGCATCAGTGACACAGAGTCATAATAGACATTGCTTCGTATCATTCCTTTGATTTGCAAAAATATCACTCCTTATCTTGCGCATGTCTTTACTTATTTGATTGCATGTTTTATACTTCAATTATGCAAGTGGTCACTTCAATATTATCCCTGCTGTTAAACGTTGTCAATATGGCTGAAAAATAAATGATAGCGATTACGTGCAGAAATGTATTCTTCTGCTTGCCCTGGTGTGGAGTCTGCTCGCAAATGTGGTATATTATAGGTAAACCGATCAAATAGCGGAAAGGTGTATTATATGAGTGACAATTGGACAAGGCTTATCGAAACTGCATATCCCATGTTCATGGAAAAGGGCTACAAAGGCACAGCCACGGCTGATATCGCAAAGGCTGCCGAGATTAATGAAAGCACCCTGTTTCGGAACTTCAAATCGAAGGAAAAACTCTTCCATGCGTCCATTGAGCATTTTGCCAATAAGGCAATCGGAATCGAATTCAACATTTTTGAATATACCGGCAATCTGCATGATGACCTGAAGAGAATGATAAAGACAATGTTTGAGGTTGACCTTGAACTGATCCCTTCCTTCAGGCTGCTTATCAAGAGGTCGCTTGTCAAGGAAAGTGTACTGGAAGAAATCTCAAAGGCTCTTTCCAACCAGAATGAGCTGTTCAGTCATTATCTGACCGGTGCCATGAGCAGGGGGCTTATGGTGGAAGCAGAGGCTGATCTGCTTGTAGACCTGATTTCCAGCCATGTCTTCAGCAAAACCTTTGAATTGCTTACAAGCAGGGACCAGGATGGCTTCAGCGGAAGGCTGGATGCCATGGTGGAAGAAACTACCATTTACTTCCTGGAAATGGTAAAGGTTCGGGAGGTGACGCAATGAGAAGATCCCTTCAGGACCAGATTGAAGAAGCTGCACTACTCCTGTTTTCAAGGCAGGGTTTCAACGAGACCAGTACCTTTGAGATAGCTAAAGCTGCGAATGTAAGCGAAGCTACCATTTTCAGGATGTTCAAGACCAAACACGACCTTTATATCAATGTGCTTGATAAATATGGACGTAAGGCAGAACTAAGCTACAACAGCATTTTTCACAGACTTTCATTCGATGACCTGGAATCCGACCTTAAAGTCATAGTCGAAAGCTTCTACCATTTCTACTTTGAAAACATCCACATAACCAGGATCTACATTTCCAATGCCATACAGTTCAGTGAGATTACGGGCTTCAATTACCTGGCCTACCCTCAGCTCAGGGAATTCCTTGAGGGTTACCTCAAGGAGATGAGCATACGTGGTAAGGTCAGCGAGGAGTTCCCAAGCAGGATTTCCAATCTTGTGATGTCCTTGATGGTCAAGGATGTCGCGTTCCTTACAACCTTCAGCAAGCTAGAGGCGCTTGATGACAAGACATTATCCCTGCTTAGGGAAAAATGGCAAAAAAGGCTTGTACTTCTTAGCCTTATGCGTTAAGGCATTCAATCAGGAAATCCTATGTTTGCATTGAAGCAGCCTCAGGCTGCTTCTTCATTTTCAAATCCTCTTTTCCCATCCTCATCTTTTTCAATATTTCCATATAAAAAAGGACGTCCTTTCGAACGTCCTGGTTTCAGAACAGAATCCTCTCTGTCAGGCTATGTATTCTTTCCTTTCTCTCCCTGATATATGCATCAATCTTTTGGACTGAAGTATTCAGGACAAGCTCCTCAGGAAAACCGACTTCTTCAAGAAGTCTGTAGACTTTACCGAATTCCCCTACGCTGTCACTGAAGTGAGCATCGCTTCCAGTCACAATTCTCACTCCATGCCTTTTGCATAGTATCGCAAACTGCCTGCAGTTCTCCTCACTGCCGGTCCTGACTGCAAAGGAATGGTTGTTGATCTCAATAAGCTTTCCATGCTCTTTAGCTGCAAGGACAACCTCCTCTATATCAACCTGGTACTTTGGATTGCCTGGATGCGATACTGCATCTATATAGGGGTTTGAAAGAGCCCTTACCATTCCTCTGGTATGGTCATGTACCTTGCCTGGCTTAAGGCATGGCTCATGGTAGCCTGCCATGCAGAAATCAAGCTTTCCAAGAAATCTTTCAGGAAGGTCTATTGCTCCTTCGAAATCCATAATGTTTGCTTCCACTCCCCTGATTATCCTGACTCCATGTATTGAAGGAGGCAGTATCTTAAGATTATGGAAATATAGGAATCCAGGTGCACCAGGAAGGTCCGGACCGTGATCTGTCACGGCCATCATCTCTATCCCGTTATCCGATGCACCTTTGGCCATTTCCTGTATCGTGCTGTATGCATGACCGCTTGCGATCGTATGTGTATGCGTATCTACAACTATTCTCATCAGTTTATTCTCCTTTGCTCTGCCAGCAGATCATACTGGCCATGTTGTCTCAAGATTTCAGTATTCCTTGAATGTCAGGTCCGTTGCTGCCTATCTGCATACCAAGGTCTGGCTTACAATATCCGCAAATATCTCCATGCCTTCAGTAGCTGCAACATGTATGACATCAGACAGGTGGTCTGCTCCTGCAATAAGACTGCTCAGGCGGTTCTTCTTCATCAGCATCAGAAGCGGGTTGTATGTCACATCACTTTTCCCGTCAAATATTGCTGCATAGAATATCCCTGTTTCCACAAGGTCCTGGAAGAAATGGCTTCCGAACGAAAGCTCAGGCATAAGTCCTGATTCAGCGGAGGAAACCTCGCAGATCACTGCCATATTTGATATCTCGGTAAAATGGACTGGTACTCCAAGTGTTGGAGTGGTGGTTCCCCATCTTCCCGGTCCCACAAGCATCACACCATTGCCTTTAAGGCTTTCATTGAGTTTCCCTATGGTTCGGGCTACCTCATACTTACCCTGCTCATCAAGCTTCAGGTATTCCATAGTCTTGACAAGTATGGTGTAGTCAAGTGGCAGCCTGACATTTCCGCCCATGAAATTGCCCTTTGACCTTATCAGGCAATTTTCACAGTCGCCAGGCTTCGGCATCTCAACTGGAGTTCCCAGGCCTCTTGTCTGCAGCGGCCTGCACTGCACGAGATTCACCTTGAACCTGCCATCCTTTGTGAAGTTCGCTGTAAATTCAATGTCCACAGGGTATTTGTATACCCTGGAAATGAGCTCGAGCATGCTTCTCATAAGGCCTGGAAATTCAGTTTCTGAAAGCAGCTTCTTGAAATCCATGATTATAGGACGATACTTAAGGGAATATCCTCTTTCCCTCAGATACTCTTCGCTCCTGAAATCAATGCTTGCAAAGAGGCTCCTGTCAGTGCCGATTTCACCGCTTACCAGCTCGTCAACATTTCTTGTCAGCAGGCTGTTCTCCAGTATTGAGATGACATCCGCATAATGCTGGGAGAATTTCTTCTCATCTCCATATCCTATATGCGGCGTCCTCATTGGATTATCAAGGCAAACCACATGCGCATAATCACCCACGCTTCTTTCAACTGCCCTGGTCCCGAGTCCGAACACCATTCTTAGCATGCCAGCGGTTATGTCGATGTCCTTATCCCAGACATAGAGGTTCGTTGAGTTTCCAACACCAGCAAGGTGGGGATAGAAGTTCTCCCCATGATAATCCCCGGATACCCGCTGTACAAGGATGGCCATCTGTTCATCGCTTTCCGACAGTCCCCTGTTAAGCCTGTAGTTAAGCGCGTCATCGCTCATTGTGCTTGCATATACTGTCCTTATTGCCTGCTCCAGCGCCTCATATCTCTCTTCAGGGGTACCCTGGTTAGCACAGAATACGCTTTCGTATTTGCCTGCGAATGCGTTGCCGAAATTGTCCTCCTGAAGTGAGCTGGACCTTACTATTATGGGAGACTGTCCGTAATATTCAAGCATCTGGTAGAACTGCTCCTTTATTATCGAGGGGAACTTCCCCCTAAGAAGCTTCTCCTTCAGCTCTGGTGCAAGAGAAAAATAGCCCTCCCTTGTCTTCTGCCTTGTCCTCAGGCTCCACCATCCGTTCTGGACTATGTACGTGTAGAAGATATCTGAACCAAGGTAAAAGGAGTCATGAGGTTCAAGGTACCTTGTGAATTTCTCACCGGCTTCCTTCTCAAGTATTTTTCTGGCCAAGAGCATACCAACACTCTTTCCACCGATGAATCCGGTTCCGACTTCCCTGGATGCGACTGCAAGTATGTCTGCAAGCGTGAAGTACCGGTCACACAGGTCGAACATCCTCTGCCCTCCACCTATTATGGTGGACATGAGCTCCCTCTTGATATCCTCCTGAGCCTTCCTGTCCCTGGTCAGCGTATCTCCGGCTTTTCCGAGCATTATCTGCCAGTGGTCAAGCTTATCCTTTCCTCTGTCCAGGTTTGAGAAGAGCTCCGCCACCTCCATGCTGGAGGTTATGGTGGAGGCCTCGTCTCCCTCCACAAGATGGGGGAAGAACATGGTCGGAGAATACCTCTGCCACACCTTCAGCGGGTGTATGTACCTTTTACCGCCAACATTGTACAGGTCAAGAAGCAGCTGCGTTGTCTCCCTTATCCCGGCTATGGTGCTGTACGTGTGGGAGTTCCTCATTATGGCAAAATAGGCGATCGTTTCCAGGTCGTACAGGAATGGGCAGGTAACCTTGAAAAAGTTCGCTATCATGAGGTCCGAATGCCAGAATTCAAGAAGGTCCGTAAGGCAGTCGAAAACATACAGTGCCTTCAAGCCCTCTTTCTCAATTAGCTTCCTGATCTCAGAAGCGAAGCTTTCGAAGCCCTTCTTCGAGTCAATTTCATACTTTTTCGTATAGGAAGATTCACTTAGAACGGGATTGTGCATTCCAAACCTGAAGTATATGAGCTTTCTTCCTTCAGATATTGCATTTTCAGCAAAAGGCTGCGCAACATTACTATAGTCGGTAATTGAATCTACCTGCCAGACCACATTGTCACCAAGACGCATATAATCAATGACCCTGTCGAATCCTCCAAGGCCACTTCCTACTCTTTCATGCATAGCCATAAACACGCCCTCCTAAGCTCTTCTTAGGAAGATTATACAACACTTATGCTATAATTGTTCATAAGTAAATGAATCAGAATACTGGAGGGTATCATGAATGAAGTGATAAGGCAGCTTAAAGACAGAAAATCCTGCAGGATATTCGTGAAGCGGGAGGTGCCATCCGATGTCAGGAATGAAATCCTGAAATCGGCACTGGAAGCCCCTACCGCCGGTGCAATGATGCTCTATACGATAATCGATGTCACTGATTCCGGGAAGAAGAAGAGACTGTCAGTAACCTGCGACAATCAGCCATTCATCGCCGATGCGCCAATGGTTTTGGTATTTCTTGCAGACTGGCAGAGATGGTTCGACGCATTCGGATTTGAAGGCTGTGAACCGAGAACACCCGGTTCTGGCGATATTCTCCTTGCCTGCGCTGATGCGATTGCAGCAGCCCAGAACACGGTTGTTGCAGCCCATTCCCTAGGGCTTGGCTCCTGCTACATAGGAGACATAATAGAGAACTGCGAGGATGTACGGGAAATCCTCAATCTTCCTGAATACGTGCTTCCCGCAGCAATGGTCGTATACGGATATCCCAGCGAATCGCAGATAAAGAGAAAAAAGCCTGAGCGCTTCTCCATTGAACACATTGTCCACCAGAACAGCTATCGAAGGCTTACAATGGATGAACATAAGGGAATGCAATCAGACCTCAACAGGAAATCCGGTTTCCCGGAGAAGGATATAACAGAATCTGTAAGGGCACTATGCAAGAGGAAGTACATGTCTGAATTTTCACTGGAGATGAACAGGTCTGCAAGGATCTACCTGGATAAATTCAACTCACCCAACAACAAATAGAGCCTGTAGGCTCTATAATCTGGAGGCAGCTATGATCAAACTGGAATACATAACTCCTTACCCGGACCTCATTAAAGATGTAGAAAGGATTATCATTGAGAACTCCTACGGCAAGAAGTTTGACAGCATTTCAATCCATGAGTTTTCCGAACCAGACAAGATCACTATCGCCTCCGACTGCAGCATTATCGTGGCACGCGGATACGCATCTGAAGTAATCAGAAAAAAATATCCTGGGATACCAGTTGTTGAGATTTCGCTTACAGGTTATGACATAATTAACGCAATTGCAGAGTGCAGAGAGAGGTTCAAGCCAGAGAAAATTGGCCTTATAGGCAATTATCACAACATTCGCGATATGAAGAGCCTTTATAACCTCCTTGGAAGCGGTATCCGGATTTACAGCGGGCAAGGTCATTCAACTATTGAAGATTCAGTCAGCAAGGCTGTTTCCGACGGATGCGATGTCATAATAGGCGGTAACTATATCTGCCAGTGTGCAAAACAGAAAAAAATCCAGCACCTTCTAATACGCACCGGTCCGGATGCAATAGAGCGTTCATTGAGTGATGCCTGGCATCTTGTCTGTGCAGTTCAAAAGGAGCGTGAGCAGTCGGAGATCTTCAGGACGATAACCCAAAGCTCCAGTGAAGGCATACTGTATATCAGCACAAATGGAATAATCAATATAGCAAACAAGACAGCACTCAATCTGGTCCGCAGGGATATTGGCAGTATCGTCGGCAGCCGATTTGAGGAAAGCTTCAGCTTTATTTCTGATGATATAAGAAAATCATTGGAAACCGGGAATAAAATCCTAAATGAGCTCTATAATCTGAATGACAGGATGCTTTCAGTTGATTGCATTCCAATCACCCCATCTGATGAACTGTCAGGTGTTGTAGTCAATTTCAGGGATATCACCAGAATCCAGCAGATGGAAGCTCAGATCAGAAAGAAGCTCAGCGCCATGGGACTTAATGCAAAATACACATTCAGCGATGTAAGGTATAGGAGCTCATCAATGGGAAAGACAGTAAGGATGGCAGAAATGTATGCTGAGGTCTCATCAAACATCATCCTTGTCGGTGAAACAGGTACTGGTAAGGAGCTCCTCGCTCAGAGCATACATAATGCAAGCCCGAGAAGAAGCAATTCATTCGTAGCTGTCAATTGCGCAGCACTTTCAGAGAACCTCCTTGAAAGCGAGCTTTTCGGTTACGAGGAAGGCTCTTTTACCGGAGCGGCGAAAGGTGGTAAGGTCGGACTGTTTGAAATTGCCCACAACGGAACCCTGTTCCTCGACGAGATATCTGAAATCCCCATTACTTTCCAAAGCAAACTGCTTAGGGTCCTTCAGGAAAGGGAAGTCAGAAGAGTAGGTGCAAGCAAGGTGGTGTCAGTAGATGTCAGGGTAATAACTGCAACTAACAGGGACCTCAAGGAAATGATAGCAGAGGGCACCTTCAGGCAAGACCTGTACTATCGCCTGAATACCCTTGAACTGCATATACCTCCTTTGAGGAAGAGGCCTGAGGATATAGAGGTGCTTCTGGAACACTACATGCAAAAATACGCAGCAAAATTCGGAATCCAGACTAAGTCAATTGACAGTGATGCCATGGAGCTCTTGAAGAAGCATACCTTTGATGGAAATATCAGGGAGCTCCGCAACCTGGCAGAGAGATTGAATGTGACAGTATCGGGAACAAGGGTCACATATGGCAGTGTCTACTCCGCATTATATCCTGGTGAAGCAGGCTATGCCAGCAAGACCACCCATTCGCTGAAAAACATGGGCGGCCTCACTGATAGGGAGGATATCCTTAAAATGCTTGAAGCTTGCAGCAATAACAGGTCAGAAGCTGCAAGGAGACTTGGTATCGACAGGACCACTCTCTGGCGAAAACTCAAGAGGGATGGTGCCCTCTAACGAAGCTGCTCCGACCTGAAATAGCATGCAATCCTGGCATTCTCCTCGAGCTCTTCAATTCCATAGAAGGCATTCATGAGGTCGCTGCCAGCGACTATCGGTCCGTGGTTAGCAAGCAGGAAACCGTTGTCTCCATTTACCCTTTTCCCGAAGAGTTCGAAAAGCTCCCTGCTCCCGGGAGGAGCGTACGGAACAAGCCCGATAGTACCAACCTTCATTTTGAGATATGGCGTGATGTCAGGCATCACGTCATTTTCCTTATCATGCTGAAGGCATGAGAATGCGGTTGAATAGAAACTGTGGGTATGAATAACTGCCTTTATTTCGTCGCTTTTCATGTAGAATGCCAAATGTAGAGGAAGCTCCTTGCTTGCCTTAACATCGTTAAGAGGCTGGCATTCGCCATCCTTGTAGCTCAATATCGCAAAATCATCCACATCAAGCCTTCCGAAACAGGTGCCTGTTCCTGTTACATAGATACGGTCGCCTTGCCTGAAGCTAAGGTTCGCAGATGAGCCGGTTGCCTTGCCTCTGTCAAACAGGGATTTCGCTATCCAAATCGCATCTTCTATCATATTATCAGTCAACATTGCTTTCCCCCATTATTCTTAATGCGTCCAAGAAGAATTCGCCTCGTCCGAAATTCCCTGACTTAAGTACAAGCCTCATTTTTTTGTTATCAAGCGGCATCAATACTGGTACCCCAGGTGCTACGTTCCTGCCGACTGAAAACGCCCTGTAGCCCAGCTTCATGGTTACTGCACCGGAAGTCTCTCCTCCAGCTACTATCAGCTTCCTTAACCCGCTTTCCACCGCCTTGCTCGCAAGCTCAGACATCATGTTCTCAAGAAGCTTTGATATCTCTCCGCTTCCATGCTCCTGAACCTTCCTGATATTCTCAGGAGTATCCGAGCTGAAGACAAGTACTGGACCATCCTTATGTGCTGCTATGAAATCCCAAAGGGTTTCAATCGTCTGCAGTCCCAAGACTAGCATCTCTGGCTCAACCTTGATGTACGGCAGCCCTTCTGTTATGTATCTGTCTATCTGACCCAGAGTAGCTGTTGAGCAACTTCCTGCGATAATCAGGGAAGAACCTTCAACCCCAGCCACAGGATGCTTATCATTAGATTCTCCACATCTTAGAGCCATGTTCCTACCCAAATGTGAAGCAAGACCCGAACCTCCGGTATAAAGCACAAGGTCATCGAAGTAATCAGCTATGGCTTTCCCGTGGCTTTCGAGGTAGTAATCAGGAACAACGTAGTAGTGTTCCCATTTTCTGGTCATCTCCTCAAGCATTTCCTTAGTTCTCCCTGAATCTCCAAGGGCTGCTGCCTCATCAAGCTGGATTACAGGATACTTGCTCTGCTCAGAGAGAAGAACCCTGATGTCAGAATTTGTCATTGGAGTGAGCGGATGATGTTTCATCGGGCTTTCACTTAAGGGGACTCCATTTACATATAGTATCCCATTTTTGACAGTCCTGCCGTTTACTGGAAGTGATGGGCATACAATCGTATAGCTGACACCCAGCTCCTCCATCATCATGTCTGCAACCGGTCCGATATTCCCCTTCGGCGTAGAGTCGAATGTCGAACAATACTTGAAGTAAAATTTACCGAATCTATTCCTTACTGCCCACTCAAGCGCCTGTCTATTCTCACAGACAGCTTCGTCAACCTCAGTTGTTCTGGTCTTCAAGGCGATTACAACTACATCCGCACCTTCGGTATCCATTTCTTCACCTGGGATGCCATTGGTAACTAAAGTCATCAACCCCTCGGCAGAAAAGAAAGATGCAATATCGCTGGCTCCTGTAAAATCATCGGCTATGCAGCATAACCTATTGGTTTCATTCATTCCATTATCCTCCTTATAAATAATCATGAACTATCATACGCAAGTTAGATACCATATTCCTTAAAAGACTGACAGCCTGGTTCTTTTACTGCTCAAGGATGCATAAACAGGTTAAAAGTCCCTGAATCCCATCAAAACATATATCAATATGATTTATTACTTCTGTATGGTGGATCAGGCAATCAACTGTTGCAACGCCGCTGCAGCTGTTGCTGATGCAACAGTTTGCAACACCTTGCAACAATTGCATTAATTGATTGATTGTAAAACCTATCAAGCATTATTTTGTTTTCTTGTACTCCAAAATCATGATTCTACGGCAATATGCTGGTTAAAATCCTGTATCTACTGCCTATTCCGGGTATCTGGGCTCTAAAAGATTCGTACAAATATTGAAAACGTTATATAATGGCACGGTAATTGCTCTTGAAGCAACGTGGCTTGTTTCACCCGGGGATTAACAAGCCATGCACAATCAAAAAATTGGGAGGGACAGTATGTTTACATCAACCGCGTATATTCTCGCAGTATTCGTCGCATGTATCATCTTCATGATTCTGCTCATATCAAAGGCGAAGGTTCATCCAGTCATAAGTATACTGCTCACATCACTCATTCTTGCCATTGCTTTGGGAACTCCATGGGCCGATGTGATGCCAACAATCGAAAAGGGATTCGCAGGTACGATTGATGATATCGCACTTGTCATTCTTCTTGGCTGCATACTCGGCAAAGTCCTTGAGGAAACGGGAGCTGCAGTAAGTATAACAAAGTTTGCTATTAAGATTTTCGGGAAAAAGAGAATTATCTGGGGAATAGTCTTAAGCTCTGCAATACTTGGAATTCCAATATTCGCTGATTCCGTTGTCATTCTCTTGATTCCTATAGTATCAACTCTGGCAGTAGAAGCCGGCGCATCAATGATGGCTTTCGGTACAGCCCTTTATCTGGGAGCCCTTACCACAGCTTCACTAGTTCCGCCTACTCCAGGTCCTGTTGCTGCCGCAGCGCTCCTAGGTGTACCAATTGGCGAAGCCATACTGTGGGGATTGCTGGTTGCGATACCCGGAGTATTCGCCGCAACACTTTACAGTAAATCCATGAAGACCATGGTTCTGCCTAAGGAAGAGTACCTTGAAGCAGCAAAGAAATCAGATGGATTCAAATTGCCATCTGTAGGAAACTCTTTGGCTCCTATAATCCTTCCACTGGTCCTCATAATGCTAAATACAATACTGAACAACATCATACCTGATACAGCTGTAGCAAGGTTCTTCTCGTTCGCAGGATCTCCAACACCTGCACTGCTTACCGGTTGCTTCTATTCGCTTGCTTTGACAGGAATGAAATGGAAGACCAAAGTGGTCGTGAATGACTGGGTGGAATCTGCAGTAAGATCTGCAGCGATGCCGATACTTGTTACTGGTATGGGTGGTGCTCTAGCTATATTCATCAAAAACGCCGGGGTTGCAGATAAAATAGCTGCCGGAGTAGTCAACATGAGTCTACCGGGTATCTTGGTACCAATTGTTATTGCCGCCCTGATTCATGTAATCACAGGCTCGAACTCACTGGGTGTCATGACAGCAGCAGCACTTGTACAACCTATGCTTGTAACCATCGGGATTTCACCACTTGCAGCATTCCTTGCCTGCGCATCAGGTGCCCTTATGTTCAAGCAGGCAAATTCAAGCGGCTTCTGGGTTACTGTATCCATGTCCAACATGAATGTTAATCAGGGCCTTATAGGAGTTGGAGGAGCATCGACAGTTGCGGGAGCAGTATGTTCGATATTCACAATAATATTACATGTCTCTGGTTTGATTTAAATAAGCTGTTCACGGGACCTTTAGTCGGTCCCGTGAATATAAACGATTCGTACTATGCAATATGCATAACTTAGGAGGAAACATGGAAAAATTCATAACAAAGGCTGCAAGGCTTAACGGTCCATACGATATTGAACTTATTGACAGGGAACTCATATGCGGCGAAGACGATGTAATAGTAAAGAATCATCTCATTGGAATCTGCGGATCGGACAAGAACTTCTACAGAGGCTTCATGCCGCCAAAGACAGCAGAATTCAGGCAGGACCCCAAGTTCCCTTTTCTGCTTGGCCATGAGAGTGGAGGCACGGTTGTAGCAGTAGGAAGTAAGATTTCCCAGTACAAGGTCGGCGATGAGGTTATTGCGTTCGGTTGGAACAACAACTATGCAGAATATTTCTCTTCCAAAGAATTTCAGCTTCAGCCAGTACCTGAAGGCATAGACCTTGACATAGCCAGTCTCGGAGAACCCATTGCATGTGCAATGTATTCAGGCATGAATAGTGGTGTCCAGCTTGGTGACTATGTTGTTGTCATGGGTGCAGGGTTTGCGGGTCAGATAATAGCCCAGTGCGCAAAACACAAGGGTGCCTACAAGGTAATAGTGGTTGATGTGCTAGACGGAAAACTGGAACTTGCAAAGAATCTGGGATGTGATGTAACAATCAACTCAACCAAGGAAGATGTCGCTTCAATAGTTAACGAGCTTACCAATGGCCGTGGTGCCGACGTGGTTGTAGAAGCTGCCGGTACCGAGGAATCCTTCAATACAGCTACCGAGATAATAAAGCACAACGGGAAGTTCGTATTCTACAGCTGGGTAACCAAACCGATAACACTGAACATCAGCAGATGGCATGATGATGGCCTTGAATTCATAAACACATGTCTTGTCCACCATACATGGCAAGAAAGATATGTCTGGACTCCTGAAGTATTCAAGCCCATTGCCCAGGGGCTCATCAACGTAAGGTCACTCATAACAAATGAATTCAAGCTTGAAGACATCAAAGCTGGTTTTGACCTTGCAGACAAGGATGACAGTGCAATAAAGATAGTGTTCAGACCCTGATCATACAAAATATAACTAAGGAGGATATATATGATATATCATCATATTTTTGAAAAGTATGGAAATAAAGAGGTTGTTCGAGCAGCCATAATTGGAGCAGGCCATTTCGGAACTGCAGTGGTAACTCAACAGCTTCATGTGAGCGGATTTTCTGTCCCAATAGTTGCAGACAGGAACCTCGAGAGTGCAAGAGGCGCTTTCCTGAAGGCGGGTGTCGCAGATGAAAGAATAAAATATTCTGCTGACTCAGATGAAATGAGGTCCCTGCTGCTGAGTGGCTTCTACATATATACGGATTCTGTTGAAAGCATAATGGGAATCCCTGAAATCGACATAATCTGTGAAGGAACAGGTGTACCGGAGTCCGCGGCAAATCATTGCAAGATGGCTATCGATTCAGGCAAGCATATTGCCATAATCTCAAAGGAGCTTGACTCGGTTATAGGTCCCCAGCTGAAAAAGATGGCTAAAGAACGAGGCTTGGTATACACACCTGTCGATGGCGACCAGCATGGTTTGCTAATTCAGATGGTTGAGTGGGCCAAGGAAATCGGACTGACCGTAATTACAGCTGGAAAATCCAGAGACGGTGAGTTCATACTGGATGAAGCAAACAACACTGTATCCATAGCTGCTGATGGAATTACCGTACATGAATCTGTATCAGTGAAAATTTCAGACACGGATAAAACTTACCTCCAGATGATACCCGAAGGCTGCGCAAGGGAGTATCTTGATAGAAGGGCAGAAATTTTAAGTTCACTTCCAAATGCCGGTGGCTTTGACCTTTGCGAGCTGACAATAATGGCTAATTCCACAGGTATGAAGCCATATACCCCCTCACTCACCCAGGGCACTCTCAGGATAACCGAGCTTCCTGTTGCATATTGCTCAAGTACCAATGGCGGCATATATGAAAATACAGAGGGGATTATTGATGTTCATACTTGCCTGAGGAGGTCTGACGAATCCGGAATGGGAGGAGGCGTCTTCATGGTGGTTCGCTGTGATAACGCATACTCCAACTATATCCTTACAACAAAAGGTCAGATTCCAAATTATGACCTGTCCACAGCTGTGATCTACAGACCGTATCATCTTTGCGGCGTGGAAGTTACTACATCACTTAAGACTGCTGTGCTGCTTGGATTGGATACAGGCTCAAAAGACTATAGACAGGACTATGACCTTGTAAGGATTGCCGCAAGGGATATCGAGGCTGGAGAGGTATTCGGCAACGACCATGACGTCAAATTGACTTCAAACATAGTACCTTCAACAGTTTATGGAAAAGACAATGCTGTCCCTGCTCATATGCTTAATGGACACACTGCGAGAATGTCGATAAAGAAGGGTTCAACTATTACCTATGACATGGTTAACGAACCATCTCATTCTCTATTGTGGGAACTGCGAAAAGCACAGGAAGTAAGCTCTTAAATTGACAAGCCACTTCCCGCAAAGCAAATAAGGATCATCTATAGTGAAGAGGCAGGTACAATAGCACCTGCCTCTTTGTATTAACCCTGCAGCTGCGAGACCCTGGTGGTCTTTGCAAGGGGCTTCCATATGAATGAGGCGATGGCAAAGTCTACAAGGCTGTGTACAAGCGTACCCACTCCAACAAGCAATACTATAGAAACAATGAATCCTTTCGCATAGTATGCCTGAGACATTCCATTCCCGAAGTAGAAGGGCATTACAACCAGCATTTCGCTGATGGCATGGATTATTGCGATTAGGAGAGACAATCCGGCTCTAGAGGCGGTGCCATCCATTATGTTCCTTCTGTTCTTAAGTATGCTCGAACCTATCAAAGCCCATACCAGGTGCGTTCCGGCCCTCAGAACTACAACTATTGGAAATCCTCCGATGAAGAAGCCCAGTGTAGTGCCTATGGCTACAAAAACAGCTGTTGCGGGAGATATGAACATCGCTATCATTGTAGCTACATGGCTGGCCAGAGTGAATGAAGCCGGCTCAAGCAGTATCTTTATCGGGGAATACATTGGGATTATTATTCCTATTGCACATAAAAGGGCTGCAATTGTCATTTTGTACACTTTTTCACTTGTTTTCATTTCTTCACCTCAATTAATAATTAACAGTCTATGAACAATCTGATAGTAATTGTAGCATATACAGCTGTCTTGTCAACTTTAATCGGTGAAAAACTCTTTTCTCCCTGGCAGTCCTTAAGAGATGTCAGGCTGCTTGCTCATGAAAAAGCTCATGAGGCGGCAGATGTCGTCATCAGAAATGTCTATGTCATACTTCTCCATCAAAGGCAGTGATGCCTTCCTGACCGCATTGTAGAATCTTCTGTTGCCTGATATGAACTGCTTCTTGTCCCTGAATGCCTTGGTCTCCTCGCTTGCGGTAAGCCTGTCGATCAGGCATGCCGCATGGAATGTCACACCAATCAGGATGTCTGTCGGCATCTTGATTGAAAGACCTTTCTCAACCTCGCTGTTGAACAGCTTGACATCCTTCAGGACAGAAAGTCCGTCAACCATCTTGAGCTGGTTTTCGAGCGTATATCCCATCTTTATGTAAGTCATCTCCTGGTCTATGTGCTTCTGCAGAGCAGAGATACCCTCTCCTGAAAGAAGTGAATCGAGGCCGTATACCGGAAACTCACCACGAAGCCTGAACGGGCTGACAATGAATACAATCCTTCTCTCAGATTCAATTTTTCTGATCTCATCAAGGGTGTCCTTTTCACCGGAATAGCTTACAGGTATTACCTCGACAAGATTCTTGTCTATCTTGAGCTTCTTTAAGACCAGATTTTTCGCTGTAAGGGCTCCACCCTCACCGGTGGTGCAGACAGTCACTATTGCCAGCCTGCCTTCATCATTGGACATGCCGCTATCCTGCTCGCTTTCGTCAAGAAGCGAGTTCACTCTCCTGGTTTCTGAATACACCTCTGTAAGTGAGTATCCAAGAATCGCCTTTCTTGTGGCTTCCAGAACATGAAGAGTGGATACAAGCGGCAGTGTCTTCGTGCGGATCCCCAGCTCCTCCTCGAGCTCGCTGCCGAATGACATCAGTGATCCCATATCGACCAGAAATAAAATATCCTCCCTTATTCCTGAATCCTTTATGAAGTCCTTGATCCTTCTGATTATCTGGAGAGGCTTCTCATCAAGCGGAGCATTTATCCCGATGGCGTAATTCTCGCCAAGCAGGGTGTTTGCTGTCTCAGCCATTGATGTGGCCGTAGACGGTCCATGTGCGACGACTATGACCTTAACCCTGTTTTCATTGCCTTCGTAGGATTCCTTGTCATATGCAAGGAACATGGCGATGAAGCCCGCTTCATCAATGGGCATCTGCAGGTCGAATGCGCCTTCTATTATCTTCAGCGCATTTATCGCGCAGTTGAACTCACGCCTGTGCTGGTTCCTGATGGCAGAAAGCCTGGGGTTGACTATCCTCTGATTTTTCCTCACCCTGTCTATCGAGTTTGATATGTGAACGGCGAGTCCGTAGTATATCTTCTCCTCTAGCTTTACGGAGAGACTGTTTTCACAATAATCAACCAGCGAGTCGACTGCTCTGATTACATCAGGCTGGATCAGACTTTCCAGTGTCTTCAGGTCCCTTTTCTCGTAAACGCTGTGTATGTAGTCCTTGAAGTAGTCCTCTATGCTTTTTTCAAGCTCTGCTTCAAGCTCCTCCTCCTTGAGCCCTGAGCTGCGGAGTTCATGCATCTTGATATCAAGCATGTCGTAGATTGAATCATCCTCACCGGACGTCCTTATTATCTCGGGATTATCGGTATGCTGGAAAACGAAATATCTGCTGCTTATCCCTACAAGCTTGTTCCACAGCTGCCTGTGCTCTGTCTCTGAATAGAGACCCTGCCTGATATGCTGAGGCAGGTCCATTGTGCTTATGGACAGCTGCTCCTTCTTTCCGCTCATGCAGTCAATATAGGCCTTTGCACATGCCAGCTGGATATCTGTCTTTAGCTGCCCGATATTGTTCGGGCAGTGGTACCCGGACAAGGCCTTCATGGTGTTCACGGATACCCTGATCTCCCTGCTGAGCCTTACAGACTCATCGATGAAGAAGTTCCTGACAAGGTTGAAGCGCTCCTCAAGGCCCCTTTCCATAAGGCTTGGAATCCTTATGACCATAGGTATCCTTCTTGTGAAGGTCTTGAGAAGGGACGTTTCAGGATTCTCTGTAGTCGCCGATATTATGAGGACATCCGAGCGTCTTTCCCTGTCGGTCTCGCCTAGCCTCCTGTAGGTCCCCTTGTCAATGAACGTAAAGAACATCTCCTGACCTTCAGGAGGGAGCCTGTGTACTTCATCGAGGAAAAGCATCCCTCCATCCGCCGCCTCGACCAGTCCCGGCCTGTCTTCAACGGCACCGGTATAAGCGCCCTTCCTGGTGCCGAACAACTGACCGAGAAGCAGCTGAGGATTGTTTGCATAGTCCGCGCAATTGAATACTATGAACGGTGCATCCTTTGCAACCTTACCCATATCCCTCGCGTAACCCGAAACGAGTTCCGCAAACATGGACTTTCCTGTACCGGTCTCTCCCAGTACCAGCATGCCCATTCCCCGGGGAGGATACATTACCGCCGCCTTCGCCTGCTCTACAGCGGAATACAGGCTTGGATTCCTCTTGGAAAACAGGTCAAGCTCCATCACATGTTGTACGGGCGAAACATCGAGCCTGTGGAACACCACCGGCTTACCCTTAGCCTTGGACGCCCTGCCCTCAGTCACCAGCCTGTTCAGGTCAGAGCTGGCATTGGCTCTAGTTATCCCAAGGCTCTCAGCTATATCCTGCGCGGTGATTCCGGATTTGCCGGCTGAAGAAAGCTTTTCGTATATGAGTTCAATCCGTTTCATCATTGCCTCCATGTGTACATTTTCAATGAGTATATTATAATAGGGATTGATAATAATTAAAACACATTGACCAATCTGTTTCGATAATATTTGCCAGTTCTTACCAAATGGCCTGATTCCAATGTTTCCCATTTACTGGATGTGTTTTGGCACGGGTCTTGCTATATATTGAGCGAAACCAGGTTTAAACCTAATGAAGAAGGAAGGAAGATGACATGGACAATCAGACGATCATATTCAACATCATAATGAATGGAGGCGACGCCAAAAGCTACGCCATGGAATCCATCAGGACTGCAAAGAAAGGTGAAATGGCTCAGGCAAGGAATTTTCTTACTAAGAGCGGAGAATCGCTCGAGAAAGCACATGAAATCCAGACTGCCCTGATACAGGAAGAGGCTGCTGGGAACTCAACTGAACTCAGCCTGCTTATGGTTCATGCTCAGGACCATTTCATGAATGCCCTCACCGTCAGAGACCTTGCCAGAGAAATCGTGGATGTCTATGACCTTGTCAACTCCCTGAAGGAAAAGCTCGGATAAGCAAATGAAACACAATCTCCAGCACATCGACCGAAGGCGCCAGGGAAATGTGCTTACGAAAAAAAACAAATCTCAGGAGGATAAAATGGGAAACAAATTTATGAAGTTTCTGGAAGAAAAAATTATGCCATCTGCCGCTAAGATTGCCAAGCAAAGACATATCAGGGCACTTCGTGACGGACTTGCCGTAACAATGCCCCTTATCATCGTAGGCTCAATATTCATGATCCTTGGAAACATACCGGTACCTGCAATTAATTCTTTCATAAACTCAGTATTCGGTCAGGGATTTACGTCGAAGCTTCTCTATCCTGTAAGGGTAACCTTCGACATCGTAACGCTCCTTGCAGTATTTTCAGTCTCATATCAGATCGCCCGTGACAAGGATGTTGACGGTGTATCGGCCGGAGCATTGTCACTCGCAGCATTCATGCTGCTGGTACCGGTTGTCACCGTAAGCAACGCAACACTTAAGGACGGCACTGTGCTTAACCTAGGCAGGGTCCTCCCAATGACCAACCTCGGGGCTGGCGGACTTATCGTAGGCATACTCACAGCCATATTGGCTACAGAAATATTTATTTTCATAATCAAGAAGAACTGGGTCATCAAGATGCCAGACTCTGTTCCTCCGGCTGTTTCAAAGTCATTTGCTGCCATAACTCCGGGTGTCGTAATCATAACATTGTTCTTCCTTATAAGACTCGGATTTGAAGCTACGTCATACCAGACTGTGTTTACATTCATCATGAAGTTTGTAGGCGCTCCAATGGCTAAGGTAGGCCTCTCCTTCTGGGGAATGATCGCAACAATATTCATGTACATGTTCTTCTGGTCACTGGGAATTCACGGTACAAGGGTAGTTTTCGGAGTCATGGATTCCGTCCTTCTTCCAGCAATGGATGCCAACAGGCTTGCTCTCGAAGCAGGTACCGCGCTTCCTAACATAGTCACCAAGCAGTTCTATGACAACTTC
The DNA here is from genome assembly GCF_000495435.3 of Youngiibacter fragilis 232.1. GTDB lineage: Bacteria > Bacillota > Clostridia > Clostridiales > Clostridiaceae > Youngiibacter > Youngiibacter fragilis. The sequence continues at coordinate 29,834 of NZ_AXUN02000135.1, forward strand.
GTAAATATCGGAGGTTGCGGTGCGGCAATAGGCCTTGTGATTGCCATAATGCTCGTTGCGAAGTCGAACCAGCTGAAGACTCTTTCCAGGCTCGCCCTGGGACCTGCAATATTCAACATATCGGAACCAATAATATTCGGTATACCGATAGTTATGAATCCGATAATGATGATTCCTTTCGTACTCTCGAACCTTTCCATGGGTATCCTGAGCTACGCTGCCATGGCACTTGACCTTGTGAGCAAGCCTGCAGGAATTGCAATACCATGGACCATCCCTGCACCAATATCAGGCTTCCTGGCAACAAACGGCGACATAAGGGCAGTAGTGCTTCAGCTCCTTTCAATAGCCCTGTCTGTAGTGATCTACATCCCATTCATCAAGCTTTGGGACAAGCAGAAGCTTGCAGAGGAAAATATGTCTCTTCAGACTGAGGATGACCTCGATCTGGATCTGAACGCAATTTGACTTTCAGGGGGTTGCCTTAGAAGCAGCCTCCTGCCACCATTTAATCTGTCCTTAAAAGGAGTTATCTAATGAGCAAGAGAATATACAACATTCCAGGCAGTTTCATGCTTGGAGCTGCATCATCAGCATGGCAGACAGAGGGCTGGACCGGAAAGAAGCCCCACCAGGATTCCTATATGGACCTCTGGTACAAAAAGACACCTGAATTATGGCATAACGGTTATGGTCCAACAATTGCAACTGACTTTTACAACCGCTATAGGGAGGATGCCGCACTTATGGTGGAAGCCGGACTTGACTGCTACCGGACATCCATCGACTGGTCCAGGTTCATCGAGGATTATGAGAACAATACTGTCAACGAAGAGGCTGCCGCATACTATGACGACCTGATAGATACCCTCATCTCAAGCGGAGTAAAGCCGATGATATGCCTTGAACACTATGAACTGCCAGCCTACCTATTCGAAAAGTACGGCGGTTGGGCATCGAGACATGTTGTCGACCTCTATGCAGGCTATTCCAGGGAGGTCTTCAAAAGGTATTCCGGCAAGGTAAAGTACTTCATGACATTCAACGAACCGATAGTTGTGCAGACAAGGATCTATCTCGACAGCGTAAGATGGCCTTTCATTCAGGACACAAAGACCGCAATGCAATGGAACTTCCATAAGATCCTTGCAACAGCAGCCGCCTGCAAAATCTACAGGGAAGAAGGCTTCAATTCGGATGGCGGAAAGATTGGAGTCATCCTCAACCCTGAGGTATGCTATCCACGGAGCGCAGCACCCCACGATGTGGAAGCAGCTGAAATGTTCGACCTATTCTTCAACAGGATATACCTTGACCCGTCCATAAAGGGTACTATTCCTCAAGAGCTTACAGACATACTGGCAGAAAACGGTTGCCTCTTCGACCATAACGACTGGGATATTGATACAATAAGGGAAAACACAGTCGACCTTATCGGTATCAATCTCTACCAGCCTGTCAGGGTCAAGGCGAGAGAGTCAGGATGGTCGGAAACATACTTCCATCCAAAGAAATACTATGAACACCACGACCTTCAAGGCAGGAAAATGAATCCTCACAGAGGATGGGAGATCTTCCCGAAAATAATGTATGATTTCGGAATGAGGATGAAGAATGAATACGGAAATATTGAATGGTTCATCGCAGAGAATGGAATGGGTGTTGAGAACGAACACTTGAACAAGAATGAATCCGGAGTGATCCAGGATGATTACCGCATAGACTTCATAAGCGAACACCTGAAGTGGCTCCTAAAGGCAGTTGAGGAAGGTTCAAACTGTATCGGCTACATGCTCTGGGCTTTCACTGACAACGTGTCTCCCCAGAACGCATTCAAGAACAGGTACGGTCTTGTGGAAATCGACCTTGAAGACAACAGGAACAGGAGAATGAAGAAATCCGGAAGATGGTTCAGGAGCGTCACTGATTCGAGGACCTTCACAGCAGAGAACTTTGAATTTGAATACAAGTAAATGGAGGAATAAAAAATGCTCAACATACTTCTTATATGTTCCGCAGGAATGTCAACGAGCCTTCTGGTAACCAAGATGGAGAAATATGCGGCTGAAAAGAACTTCGAAGCGAAAATATGGGCAGTATCAACTGATGCTGTCGACAGGAACCTTTCAAAGGCTGATGTTGCCCTAATCGGACCCCAGATCCGATTCCAGCTGGGAGACATGAAGGAAAAAGGGGAAAAGCTCAACATCCCTGTCGAAGTAATTGATTCAGTTGACTATGGCATGTGCAACGGCCCTAAAGTACTGGTCCAGGCAATAAAGCTATACAAGAAGCATAAGGAAGAACATACCGTATGACACTTTCAGATCCGGCGCTTATGTGCCGGATTTCGTGTTTGCCCTGTACCCTCTGATATGCTATAATTCCATATAAATCAATAGTTCGGTTGATGGCTGCGGGATTATACAGACCGTAGTCGGACGAGCCTCTGGAGAGACTCATTGAGCACCGAAGGGGAAAGCCAAATGGCGAAACTCTCAGGTAAAAGGACAGAGGATGATGGAACAAAGGCAGCTTCAGCTTGCCTTTCATTACCATCTGCTTATCGTAGGCCGAATCGTGGATTGGGTCTTTTTTTTATTCAAATGAAGCGAGGGGGAAGAAAATGAAAGCGTTCATAACCGTAATCGGGAAAGACAGGGTCGGCATTATCCATGGCATCACATCCGTCCTTAAGGACTGCAATGTAAATGTGCTTGACATAATCCAGACCAGAGTGGAGTCGTATTTTACAATGATAATGTTTGTAGACCTGGAAGGAATGTCAACAGACTATAAGGTCCTTAAGTCATCGCTGGATGATGCCGGCGACAAGCTGGGTGTTACTGTAAAGATACAGCACGAGGACGTATTCAACTCAATGCACAAGCTTTAGCACCGGAGGGCAATCATATGATTAACTACCAGAACATAATGGAGACAATAAACATGATCGAGCAGGAGAAGCTCGATATAAGAACCATAACAATGGGTATTTCCCTCCTTGACTGCAGCGACAGCGATGGCAAAAGGTCCAGACAGAAGATATACGACAAGATCACCAGATATGCTGAGAAGCTTGTATCAGTCGGAGAAGACCTGGAGCTGGAATACGGAATCCCGATAATCAACAAGAGGATATCAGTAACTCCGATATCACTGGTCGCACAGGCATCAGATGACAATGATTATGTTGAATATGCAAGGATACTTGATAAGGCAGCTGATACCCTGGGGGTTAACTTCATCGGTGGATTTTCAGCACTTGTCCAGAAGGGTTACACAAAAGGCGACAGGATACTCATGAACTCGATACCTGAAGCCTTAGCCTCAACCAGCAAGGTCTGTTCATCAGTAAACGTAGGCTGCACGAAGAGCGGCATCAACATGGATGCTGTACGCGACCTCGGGCACATAATAAAGAAGACTGCCTATCTAACCAAGGACAACGACAGCATAGGGTGTGCAAAGTTTGTGGTATTTGCAAATGCAGTCGAGGACAATCCATTCATGGCCGGGTCATTCCATGGTGTAGGCGAAGCTGAATGTGTTATAAATGTTGGGATAAGCGGACCGGGTGTGGTAAAGAAAGCCCTTGAGTCGGTCCACGGATCAAGCTTTGATGTTCTTGCAGAGACCGTAAAGAAGACCTCCTTCAAGATAACAAGGATGGGTCAGCTGATTGCAACGGAGGCTTCAAGACGACTTGGATTCCCGTTCGGAATAGTAGACCTTTCCCTGGCTCCTACCCCTGCAGTCGGTGACAGCGTAGCCAGGATCTTCGAAGAGATGGGACTGGAGAGGACGGGCTGTCATGGAACAACTGCAGCACTTGCCCTCCTTAATGACGCGGTCAAGAAAGGCGGAATCATGGCAGCAAACCATGTTGGAGGTCTCAGCGGAGCTTTCATACCTGTAAGCGAAGATGAGGGAATGATCGAGGCTGTTGTGACAGGGGCACTTTCACTGGACAAGCTCGAAGCGATGACTTGCGTATGCTCAGTTGGTCTTGATATGATTGCGGTTCCAGGAGACACTCCAGCTGAAACCATATCAGGCATAATCGCTGATGAGGCTGCCATAGGTGTTATAAACAACAAGACTACAGGAGTCAGGATAATACCTGTCTTCGGAAAGGAAGTAGGCGATTCGGTAGAGTTCGGCGGACTTCTGGGAACAGCACCAGTTATGGCGGTAAGTAGATTCTCAAGCGCAGACTTCATAAACCGCGGTGGCAGGATTCCTGCACCGGTCCACAGCTTTAAAAACTGACCCATAATGGAACACACGCACCACCTGGCATACTATTACCGGGTGGTGCTTTTTGTTCTCGTTTGATACACTCTAAACAGGCCTTTGATAAACTGATTCCTGATAATTGCGACTATTTCATCCGCATCTGATATTTCGGCGTTTTTATGTCATATATTGGCACATTATCACGAAATCACACTTGAAATAATCTGATTTCATTGCCCAGTAATGGAACAATTATTGGTCTGACTTACTTTTTTATTGTTTAAATATTCAAATATTGCGAATTTACGCTTGACCATCTTTATAGATTCTAAGAATGGCATAAAATAGCCATTCCAAGGCCTTGAAGACTGTTTATTTTTTCATTAACAAATTAGATTTGAAAATTTTTCCGCCTGCAGATGATAATGCTTTTCCATAAGCTTTTGGACGCACACTTCTATTTGCATACATTCGCATTTTAATTCTTATTTTATGTATATATATTCATTTAGACATTTTTTTAACCGACCTTCCTGAATATATATGCTTTTCCCATCTTCTGTTTACGTTTACATCATGTTATATTCTTCATGTAACTGTTATCTCAATAAACTTTACTTGAAAGGAAGGTAGAAGCATGTCAGTAAGCGCGTATTTCATCCCAACAGTCAATCTTATCGGAGCTGGAACAGTCAACGAAGTCGGTGAAAAGATCAAGGTACTAGGAGGAAAGAAAGTCCTTATAGTCACTGATGCAATGCTGGCAAAGTTCGGAATGGCCGACAGGGTCAAAGGCATTATCGAAGCAGCCGGGCTTGAAGCAGTCGTATTCGACGGAGCTGAGCCAAACCCGACAGACCTGAATGTCGCAGCAGGATTGAAGGCATGGAAAAAGCACAAATGTGATTCACTTGTATCACTCGGAGGAGGATCCTCCCATGATTGCGCCAAGGGTATAGGTCTTGTCGCTTCAAATGGCGGCAGCATTAAGGACTATGAAGGCGTTGATGTTTCAAAGAATGAATTCGTACCATATGTTGCATTAAATACTACAGCAGGTACCGCTTCAGAAATGACACGCTTCTGTATAATAACCGATACTTCCAGAAAGGTAAAGATGGCTATCATAGACTGGAGAGTAACCGCCAAAGTATCCATAAATGATCCTGAACTTATGGCTGGAATGCCTCCTTCACTAACAGCGGCAACTGGAATGGATGCGCTTACACATGCAGTGGAGGCCTACGTTTCCACTATAGCGAATCCCCTAACCGACTCAGCAGCACTTATGGCGATCAAGCTGATTGCAGAGTATCTGCCTAAGGCAGTTGCTAACGGAACTGATATGGTCTCAAGAGAAAAGATGGCATATGCACAGTTCCTGGCAGGTATGGCATTCAACAATGCAAGCCTTGGTTATGTCCATGCAATGGCCCATCAGCTTGGCGGATTCTACAACCTTCCACATGGCGTTTGCAACGCAATCCTTCTTCCTGTTGTCTCTCAATTCAACCTTCTCGCCAAGGCAGACAGGTTCAGGGACATAGCAGTTGCAATGGGTGAATGTGTAGACGGACTTTCAGTCAATGATGCAGGCCAGGTAGCAATTGAAGCCATAAAGACCTTGTCAAAGGCTGTCGGAATCCCGGATGGACTGTCTAAGCTAAATGTCAAGGAAGCAGACTTTGAGGTAATGGCAAAGAACGCTAAGTTGGATGCATGCCAGCTTACTAACCCAAGACTTGCTACACTCGAGCAGGTAATCGAGCTTTTCAGAAAAGCAATGTAATACCAGGCATATATGTATACGCCACTTTGTCGATCGGCAAAGTGGCTTTTTCTAACATATCTGACTATAATATGCAGTGATTATCAGCATGTCACACATAATTCCCCGGAAATGGTAATGAGGTGCTGTTGAAACCTCAGTCTCTCAAGCACCTCACTATATTTCTATTTCAGAACCTTCGCGTAGTAATCTGTGTCAAGAATCAGAGCTGAATATGTGAACTTCCTGTCTATAAGAGCAGAAATATTCTTTCTGTAATCCTCTTCTACCGTCACCCCGTCGTTTGGAGTGAAGACCTTCGTGGTTGAATTATACCTTCCCTTGTCTGATATGAAACTCCTGTTGGAAAATATGACAAGCGGAGGAGTATCCGAGAAGGCATCGATTCCCATGAGGAGCCTTGAGTCGTATTCATTACCCATAAGGTTGTTTATGGTCGGAATGATGTCCAGGCTGGATACCGGCCTGTCGATGGTCTCTGGTTTCATTCCCTTTGCATAGAGTATAAAGCTGCTTTCATAAAGTTCAAAGTTCTTCTCAACGGTATGGCCTGCTAGATTGTTCAGGTCCTTCTCTTCAAGTCCGTAAGGATAGTGGTCTGCACTTATCGCTATAAGAGTCTTGTCTGCTACTCCAGCCTCTTCAAGCCTCTCCAGCAGGTACTCCATTGCCCTGTCCAGCTCTATCTGAGTCGCCATGTAAGCTTTTCCGCTTGAATTATACGGAAGATTTTCAACCAGGCTCTTATTCTTTGCCGCAATGAAGTTACCGTCAAATGTATACATCATGTGTCCGCTTACAGTCATATAATATGTGTGGAACTTCTCATCGTTTATAAAGTCATCAACCGTCTTCTCCATCATCTCGATGTCAGACTCCGGCCAGGTCTTCCTTACATCGAGTCCATTACCGACACCTTTGTAATCATAGCCCATGTTAGGATGGGAAATGTTTCTCTTGTAGTAGGTGTAGGTATGGTTATGGTAAGCCCTGGTTGAATATCCGTACTGGGACATCATGTTCCCCATTCCGAAAGGCATGTATATGCTGCCTGATTTATAGTAGCTCCAGACACCGCTTTTTGGTATCAGACTTGTTGTAGCAACATATTCGCCATCTGAAGTGGAAACTCCCCAAATAGGATTATAGAAGTTCGTGAAGTTGAATCCTTCTGTCTGCATCTTGTAGAGAGTCGGGGTCACATCCTTGTCAACCGCATATTTCGAGAAGCCTTCTGCAGTTATGAGTATAAGATTGTAGCCTTCGAACATTCCAGTGTAGTCATTCTTTGCAGTAGGTTCCAGTGTGGAAAAATACTGATGCATCTTCTTGACTGTATCGCTTCCCGCACCAGCAATGAGTTCATCAAAGTTGATATCCATGACGTTGTACTCAACTGGCTTCACAGGCTCCTCAGTCGGTGTCGGAGTTGTCGGACCAGTCGGTCCCGGCTCATTTTCCTTGGCAGGAACCTCTACTATAGGAACATCGATAACAGGATCAAATCCGAAGATCGTCCTTTTCAGGTCAAGCCTCATTGTTGTAAAAAGCCCTAGATTATCAACAGATGCAATCGGATAATTGGTCTTGAAATATACATCATATGCAGAATTCTGCTCCTTGTCGCCTATATATATCCCGCCAAGGGCAAGCACATGAGGAATGAGGATAAGAACTGCAATCAAAGCCCTTTCCACTCCTGACATCCTGTATGAGCTGATTTTCGTCCTGAAAAAAACCGCATATGCAACAGCAGGCAGGAATATTGCAATCAGCCATGGAATATTCCTTACCACCTGATTGACTATATCATTCATGAACTCCATCACTGTGGCTCCATTCCCTGCGGAATATACCGTATAGAATGTCTTGAAAAATTTGAAGTATATCAGCTGGGAAGAAAATAATAACCCCAGTGCTATTAGTGCGAATGATGTTATGAAGTTTCTTGCCTTGTCCCTGAACAGAGTCGCTATAAGATATACTCCTGCACTGAGCGACAATGAAAAAAGAAGTGAGTACAAAAGTCCTATGGATATGAACTTCTCCGAAGTGTTGAACCTTAGTATCAGCTCCATGTAGAACACGGAAAACAGGATATAAACAAGCAGGTCAAGTCCTTCAAGTGTGCTTCCGTGGGACGCATGGGCTAATCTCTTTTTTCTTCTCATCAAATTACCTCTTTTATTTCTGATTTTTTCATACATACTGCCGTAACCTTTTATCTTGCTGCTGCAATCTCATTTAAAAGCATTATCCTGAAAAGCTGATGTGGATACGTCATCCTGGAAAAGCTTACCCTCTCATCAGAAAGCTTCAGCACCTCCTGCGATATTCCAAGGCTGCCCCCTATGACCAGATAGAGCAGTCCATGTTCTTCATCAGTTTCCCTTATCTTCTTCGACCAATAATTTGAATCCACTTTCTTCCCGCTGACATCAAGGACAATGACTCTGCCCTTTTCCTTAATTGTTGAAAGGATTCTCTGACCCTCAATATTTCTGACCCGATCCTCTTCTTTGGCACCTGCTCCATCAATTGTCTTCTCGTCCCTGATCTCAAATAGCCTGACCTTATGCCTTTTTGAGATTTCCGTCAGCAGACTCTCCTGTGCAGCAGAGAGGTATTTTTCCTTGAGCTTCCCGACTGCCAATAGCCTGATTTCCAATTACTAATCTATCCTTTCGAATGATGTCAGTATCTTCATATACTCGAGCCGATTTTCACTGATCATCTTCTCGCTGCTCCAAATGACCAGCTGAATAAAGTTCTCAGCATCCTCAATAATGACAAACATGTAAGTGATCCTTACCCCTTCTATCATCCCTGTTATGGTAAACTCGTATCCAACCATGCCGTTGACCGCTATTCTATCCATGCCATCAGTAATAGCATCCTGAAGTCCTTCTGCTGTAGCTTCCCCAGCGAGTTCCGAATACAGTCTGAGATTCATCTCGCTTGAAAATGCAGACTTGTGGTCGAGAAGCGAGATAAAATATGCGCTTTCATCGGTATTTGCCAGTGAAAGCCTCGACTCCTCATGCAGCCTCTGGTCTTCATTCCATTTTGTCGTGGCTTCAACAGTGAAACTTCCGGAGGCGTCCTTGAATGTCTTCTGCCTAACCTCCAGGAGGCTGACCGAATCTCCAAGTGCGCATGATGAAATGAACAGGGACAAGGCTGCTGCTATGAAAACAGCGCGTTTCTTCATAAAGGGGTCACCCTTTCAGCCAATGGCATTATCGCTGATCAGCACATTACTTTGCTTGAGGTTCTCCCTCCGCATCATATTCATATTAATATTATTGCCACATAAAATGGTTTCAATTCGGATAATTTAATGAAATTTTCAGTTTTTGGAGATATCTTCAATTATTTATTACTGAAATCAATATTTTAGTCCAATATTAAACCTGCCATCACGAAGGCTTCTCTTGTATCTTTTAGATATACTTCACTTAAGCATGAGACCCCGGCGTTGCCGGGGTCTCATGCTTAAAATATTATGATGCCTTTCCGCAGCACTTCTTATACTTTTTACCGCTTCCACATGGACATGGGTCATTCCTTCCAATCTTAACCTCATTCTTCACTGTTCTGGAATTCTTCCATGTCTTTTTGATCTCTTCCCTCTTTTCAGCGCTCAGGAGGTTTTCCCATGAGCCTATCGTGTAAAGGTACTCTGCCTTCGCATCAAGCATATTGAAATAGAGCTTTTCAAAATCAATATCAAGCTCGACTTCATCTTCTGCTCCAAGCTCCTCAAGGTTTAGCGGATTCCTTAGGGAATCATTGATTCCGTCTGTAAATCCCATTGCAAACTCTACTGTCGTGTCGACCTTCTCAGCGAGACCTTTCATTGTATATGTGAACTTCTCGCTGCCATTCGAAAGTATGTCCTCGTATATCCTCTTCTCGATGTCTGAGTAGACATCCCAGAATGCCTTTTCTCCTTTTGTCTGAACAAAATCCACTACCATGTCGTTCCAATCTTTGTATAAGCTCATTTAGTCAATCTCTCCTTGATCATTACTTCTATTTTGATTTCCAGCATCAGCAATATTATGGTCAGCCGGTAATTTTAGCACATATTCAGCAACATTCATACAATAATCGCATTTGGACGTTCCTGAAGTCTCCATTATCGGAAATGTTTCATATTCATTTACAAAATCATCAATCGCAATGTCTGAATGGTCCATGCAACAGAATATTTCCTGCATCTTACACCTCGCTGTAGCTCGAAGGCCTTATCCTGCTTGCAAGGGAGAGGTCAACATCTGCCCCCATTTTCAGGCCACCTTCGATCAGGATGTTCTCCACGGTCTTGTATGCCAACTCTGGAACATTGTTAGTACCTGACAAATGTCCCAGCACTATCTTCTTTTTTCCGTTCCTCAGCAGCTCCAGGGCAGCCAAACCCGAATCAACATTTGAAAGATGCCCCAGCTCACCAAGAATTCTGCGCTTCAAGGGATAAGGATAAGGTCCGAACTTTACCATCTCGATATCATGGTTACTTTCCAAAAGTATAAGGTCTGAGTCTTTTATTCCAAGCCGGATTTCTTCAGTGAAAACACCCATATCAGTTGCGACGCTGACCGATTTTTTCCCATCGCTTATCGTATACCCTACGCATGCCGCTGCATCGTGAGGCACTCTGAAGGTTGATACCTCAAGGTCTCCAATTGTGAATGGCCTGTCGAATACCATGATGTTCGATTCGCTGATTTTTCCTATGTTTGCCTGCATTGCCTGCCATGTCTTTGCGTTGGCATAGACAGGCAGATTGAACCTGCGCGATAATATCCCTATGGCTTTTGTATGGTCTATATGTTCATGAGTAACCAGAATGCCATTGAGTTCAGAAGGATTCTCCCCTATGTTCTCCAGTGCACTTATTATGCTCTTCCCGGTCAGACCTGCATCAATAAGGATCCTTGTCCTTTCGGAACCGGTGAATATGCTGTTTCCACTGCTTCCGCTATATAGGGAGCAAAATATCATTCTAACACTCCTAGCACTTCTCTCTGGTAATATCGGCTCCCAGTTTCCTGAATTTATCCTCGATATGAGGGTAGCCTCTGTCTATGTGTTCAATGTCCAGCACTTCGCTTTTCCCTTCTGCCATCAGTGCTGCTATTACCATAGCCGCACCAGCTCTGAGGTCAGTCGCCCTTACTACTGCGCCTGTCAGCTTCTCAACACCTTCGATGATAGCCGTCCTGCTTTCTACCATTATGCTGGCGCCCATCTTCTTGAGCTCATCAACATGCTTGAACCTTGATTCCCAGATGTTCTCGTTTATGATGCTCCTGCCCTTGGCAATGCACATGAGAGCGCTCATTGGCTGCTGGACATCAGTAGGAAATCCAGGGTACGGCATGGTCTTTATGTTTATAGCCTTGAGCTTTGACCTGTCTGATGTTACAACTACATAGTCATCATATTCCTTTATGGATACTCCCATCTCAATAAGCTTTGCTGATATGGATTCCAGATGCTTGGGAATAACATTCTTTACCTTAACTTCGCCACCGCAGGCGGCAGTTGCTATCATGTATGTTCCCGCCTCGATCTGGTCAGGTATGACACTGTACGAGCATCCCTTCAGTGACTTTACTCCATTTATCCTTATGACATCAGTACCGGCACCTTTGATGTCCGCACCCATTGTATTCATGAAATTTGCTACATCAACCACGTGGGGCTCTCGCGCGGCATTTTCAAGTATTGTCTGTCCTTCAGCAAGTGATGCCGCAAGCATTACATTGATCGTCGCACCTACTGAAACGACATCAAAATATATGTTTGCACCAATAAGCCTGTCAGCAACGGCATATATTGACCCATGCTCCATCTTGACTGCAGCTCCAAGTGCCTCAAAGCCCTTGATATGCTGGTCAATAGGTCTTACTCCTATAGCGCATCCACCTGGCAGTTCAACTCTCGCTTCCTTGAATCTGCCAAGCAGAGCTCCGATCAGGTAGTAGGATGCTCTCATTTTCCTTACATCTTCAGTATCTGCAATTTTTCTGATATCGCCTCTTGCATCTACAGTCACATTGCTTCCGCTTCTGTTGATCTTGCAGCCAAGTGATTCGATGATCCTTTCAAGACAATTAACATCGTCAATATCCGGTATGTTTTCAATTTCGCATACACCTTCAGATGCCATTATAGTTGCAGGAAGTATCGCTACAGCGGCATTCTTTGCACCACTGGTATCAATCTCCCCATAAAGGCTTTTGCCGCCTCTGACAACAAGTTTCTCCATTTTTTCACCCTCATATTCAATCATTGCTTATAAAGCCCGCATATCCATTGTTTGTCAGTGATCATCAATACAATCCGACCTGTGTACATGGTCAGCCCATTTTTTATAACCACTATATTATAGCATAAAGTAACGCTGTAAAAAATTCATTTTATACTTACAGTAATCACTGAATCCAAACATAGCCCAGGATACTGCAAGGTACCGAATGAATCCTCTTTACCTTCGATTTATGATATAATTATTCTACTGGAATTAAATCCAAACTTTGGCATCCAAAAAGCCACCAAATGGATTTTACATCAAAGATATGAAGAAATTATAATCACTACGACATTCTTGGAAGCGAGGTGAAGGGATCATGCACATGCTGTAATGGTCCCATTATATGAAGTACTATCTAGTTGCACTGCTTGACCGCAACTCCGGAAAAATCATTGAAAATGCAACCCGGAATCTGGTTAAGAAACTCCGCCCCCAAAAAAAGACCTCCTATTATGGAGTGATCATGGAGGTCATTGAAGATCCGGACCCGGCAAAGCTTGAGCAGATCCTGAAGGATATGATAAAGCCTATCCGATATTTCAGGATCGATGTCAAAGGCAATCTGGTTTTTGATGAGGACAACAAGACCATCGGTCTGGAGGTTGTCAATTTCGGCTACCTTAAGCGACTTTCAAGAAAGTTCAATACCATGCTTGGTCTCCACGGATTCAAGGTAAGGACTGAAGAATCCGTGGAAAATGCGGCTCAGCTGGTGCTGTTTTCTGGAGAACGGGCTAAGGAACTGGACAAAATCGAACCCGTGCTCAAAGCTGGAGACGACAAGTTATTCAGGGTGGATAGGTTCGAGCTATGGAAGAACCTGAACTTCAAGAAGGAATCAGTTTATACTGTTTTTGACCTTGTAGATCCGAATATAATATGAAGTCATTTGCTCGTTAAAAAGCTGGATGCTTGGAGGTAGTGACATGAACCTCAAGAAATTGCTATCCGAACCAGTCAGCATCAAGAGAGATGAATTGCCATCATTGGACATCCCCTCCAATATAAGGAAGAAATCTTACCTGCGGCTGCTTACATTGCTCGGTGCGTTATCGAGCGCAACGATAACAGCTTCGCCTCAATCGATTAGGAAAGGTCCTGTCAGGGAAGAGATAATTCGATATTTTGCCCTTTCCCTTGAATATGTTCTGTTCCTTGGTAAGGAAACAGACTCAGCCATGAGCTCCTGTGAACCGAGAGTTAGCGAAGTAGATATAACCACCCAGCTTATAAATCTGTTTATCAATGTAAACGAACTGTTCATGTCTCCTACAAGTGACAGCTATGAAAATCTCCTGGAAGACATGCTTATGTTGGCAGGGTCTCTTGGATTGACACAAGAGGAGATTGCCGGGGAGTTAGAAAAAATCCGCTGACCGGCATAATCAATTGTCCGGTCTGCTTTTTTATTATTCTATTATCAGAGGATGAGAAGAGAGCTGCCGGGATATGAGCAGACAGTTACCTGAAATCAGGTGTTCTCGCAGGAACAAATTTTTCTTCAAGGCAGTTCTGTTACAATTGTGACTATAAGAATATGGAAGAGGAACCAATGGAAAACAGAAACAGATTTCTTTATCATCTGATCAAATTGAACCTGACCATGTTTTTTAGGAAGAGGAGGACAATAATACCTGAACCGCTTGAAGAAAACTCTTTCAACTGGCTCGGGCATTCGACCGTGTCGATGAACATAGGCGGAATCAGGATAATCACAGATCCTGTATTTGAGAATGGCTTCGTTTTTTTCAGGAGGAAGTACATACTCGATTCCCGTAATCACAACTGTGCAGACCTCATACTGATATCCCATGAGCATATGGACCATTACAGCAAAAGGTCAATCAAAGGTATTGAAGGCAATCCCAGGATAATCGTACCCACTGGATACGGCAAAGCCTTGATTTCAAAGGGTTTCTTGAACGTAACAGAGCTGAGGCATGGTGAGACCTATACTGAGGGTAACATCATAGTCAGGGCAGTCGAGCTTTCCCATGACGGCAGAAGATATTACAAAGGAAGGCTAAAGCCCACCAATGGTTATGAAATAATGTACGATAAAGTAAGCATAATAGTAATGGGTGATACCGCATATACTGAAGTACTTTCTGGCAATGAATGTTCGATTGCATTTCTACCTGTTGGAAACTACCTTCCGGAATCCCTGAGCTATATGCATTCAAGCCCCGATGATGCCTACAGGATGTTCAAACGCATGAATGGAGGCCTGTTTTTCCCGATTCACTATCAGGCATTTCAATTTGCACTTGATGATGATGAGGATACATTGTTTAAACTTAAGTCGATGCGTTTATCCGACCCAAGAGTCGTTCCCGGAGAAATCGGCAGGACATATACGTTGCCAAGACCTTAATATATATGGGAAATAATCCCAATCAGGAGATATAAATGACTACTCTCATGCTCAAACAAGAAAACTATGCTTTCGTTCCATTAAGTGCCACTTTTGTCGACGAGTACATGCCTGCAGCCCGCGGCGAGTACGTTAAGGTCTATATAATGCTTGTCAGATACATGCAGACTGGTGAGATTGGAGTCACCACATCCTTTCTATCAGACACTCTTGGGCTTCTTGAGACTGATGTTCTAAAGGCGTTGGAGTACTGGCATCAGAAAGGTCTTATAAGCATGAAGACAATAGATGCCGCAGGAAACCTATCCATCCAGCTGAATAGCCAAATTGAAAGCAAGGGACCAGCAGTACCATCGGCAAAAACAGAGACCGCGCAGGAATATTCAGATGGAATGCTCATGGAAATCGAGTCTATGATGGGCAGGCCTCTAAGCACACGTGAGATGGATACCTTCCTGTCCTTTAAATCCGAATATTCATTCCCAGGAGAGGTAGTCATGCT
Source organism: Youngiibacter fragilis 232.1 (assembly GCF_000495435.3). Lineage (GTDB taxonomy): Bacteria > Bacillota > Clostridia > Clostridiales > Clostridiaceae > Youngiibacter > Youngiibacter fragilis. The sequence continues at coordinate 45,060 of NZ_AXUN02000135.1, forward strand.
GCTTGTCCAGCATTGTCTTAATAGGGGTGTGTCTGACTTGAGATATATGGAGAAGGTCGCAATCAACTGGCACTCTCTTGGTATCAACACCGTCGCGCTTGCACAAAGCAACATCAGGAAGCATGAAGACAAATGGTCGAACTACCGTAAGGTCCTCACATATCTCGGAATGAAAGAAGCTGAAATCATGAAGCCACAAGAAGACCTTCTGGACAAATGGTTCAACACATATTCATTCTCGACAGAGATGATATTAAAGGCATGTGATATCAGCTTCAACAATCTCGGTAAAGGTGAATTGAAATACATCGATGCGATATTACGATCATGGAACGAAGAGAACATAAAGACCCCTGAGGAAGTGGATTCAAGGAAGAAGCCACCTAAGGCAAAGGGCAAACCAGGCAGAAAGGATACTTCAGATTTCACTGAAAGAGAGTACGACTACAGCGAGCTCGAGAAGAAGCTACTGGGAAGGGAGTAGAATGATAAGAGGATACCATTTTCTGATAATGGAAGAGTATGAAAAAATCCGACAGGAAGAGAGCAATGCCCTGCTGGAACGAAAAAGATGGGCTGAACAGAATATGCCCCGTGTTGTCGACATAGAAAAGAAGATCGCCAGGCTCAGCCTGGAACTTGCTATGTTGAACTTCAAGCAAAAGGATAACCGTGAGGAAACCTTTGAAAGATTAAAATCTGAGATAATCGAGCTCAGAGGTGAAAAGATGGAGGCTCTCGTCGAGAGAGGACTAAGTCCGGATTACCTCAGTATTCAGCACAGATGCAGCAAATGCCTTGATACAGGGTATGTAGGTGCTTCAAAATGCAACTGCTATAAGCAGAAGCTCGTGAATCTATACTATAAGAACTCTGACTTCAATGATATGATAAAGAAATATTCCTTCAAGGATTTCAGACTCGACCTTTACTCCAATTCTTCAAGCGAGGATCCAAGCCCCAGAAAAAACATAGAATCCATACTCGAATCAGTCTATAACTATATACAGAACTTTGAAAAGACTGAAGAGAACCTTCTTTTCTATGGTAATCCTGGTGTCGGTAAAACTTTCCTTTCCACATGCATGGCAGGAGAACTTCTCAATAAGGGCTGGTTCGTTGTATACAGGACTTCAGACTCTCTTATTCAAAACCTTAAGGACATAAAGTTCAATGACAATGATGAACTCATGGATGTTCTTATGAACTGCGATTTGCTTATTATCGATGACCTTGGAACAGAGCTTACAACAGAATTCGCCAAGGTAGAACTGTTCAACTTCATCAACACCAAGCTACTGAGAAAGAAGAAAATGCTGATATCCACAAACCTTACAATCGACAATTTGAAGTCAAAGTACCAGGAGAGGATCTTCTCAAGGCTTATGGGCGACTTCACACTTTACAAGTTTTCCGGGGATGACCTGAGAATAAAGATAAATGCGGAAAAAAGAAGGGCTCTGGGCTAAATCCAGAGTCCTTCTCAATTTCGCTGTAAATACATATTATCCACAACCAAATAAATAGTATTAATATTGTAATTCGTTTACATTATATTTAACACGCTCTTACAATATGTAGTATATTTCAACCTAATACACACTATTTAGTATATCCAAATGCAATACTACCAGTCTTGTCAATGTTTTCAATAATCAGTCTGGGCTAATTTCACTTGGACTTATCCACATATTTTGTTAGTTAGTCACAGGTTATCCACACTTATCCACATATTTGTGGATTGTTGCAGAATTCCGGCACTCTTTATAGCTATTGATAGGGCTATGAAAAGATGCAAAAAAAATACCAAAGCTAAAACGCTTTGGTATTTTTGTGGAGCTGGTGAACGGAATCGAACCATCAACCTGCTGATTACAAGTCAGCTGCTCTACCATTGAGCCACACCAGCATATGGCGACCCAGAAGGGACTCGAACCCTCGACCTCCGGCGTGACAGGCCGGCACTCTAACCATCTGAGCCACTGGGCCGTATTAAGAAAAATGGTGGGAACAACAGGGATCGAACCTGTGACCCTCTGCTTGTAAGGCAGATGCTCTCCCAGCTGAGCTATGCTCCCATGCTTATCACAGTATTACTGTGAAAATTGAATTGGCGACCCAGAAGGGACTCGAACCCTCGACCTCCGGCGTGACAGGCCGGCACTCTAACCATCTGAGCCACTGGGCCATATTAAATAAAATGGTGGGAACAACAGGGATCGAACCTGTGACCCTCTGCTTGTAAGGCAGATGCTCTCCCAGCTGAGCTATGCTCCCAGAATGAAGAAAGTAAATGGTGACCCCTAGGGGAATCGAACCCCTGTTACCACCGTGAAAGGGTGGTGTCTTGACCGCTTGACCAAGGGGCCGCGTCATAAATTTGTTTACTTTTTTCACGCATGTTTAACAGGCCTTAACCTGACAAAGACTATAATACCCAATTTTAGGAATGCTGTCAACTGATTTTTTATAAAACCTAAGAAACTATTTGGTCTTATTTTAAAGCTTGCCAAGCTCAACAAGAGTGCAGCCTTCAACATATGCCATCCCATTGTTCCTGCAGTATTCTTCTATCTCGCTGCTTCTTGCCCCGGGCTGTGCAAGCACTTTATCAACTCCGTGGGCTCTGGCGTCTTTGACAATTTCAATGCCTCTCTCAGGATTTACACACAGGTTAAGGACATCAACCTTATCCTTTATCTCAGAGAAGTTCCTTGCAACATCCTCATGTATATCCAATGGATGAAGTCCATGAACATTATACCCATTCCTGAATAGAGCATTCATTATCCTGAATGCGTACTTATATGGTTCCATGACATTTCCAGCAACAACCCAGTTCTTAAACTCCATCAGATCCTCAGCTTCATACCACTTGTCATCCATTTACAGCACTTCCTTCCAAATCAGATAACCGATATGATTATATTATACATTTCCTGAATCGGATAATAGTGAACATTTTCTGACATTTTACTTCCACACCGGATGTCACATTTGTTTACTCCTTCACCCTGGTTTGCTATCATTAACTCATTACAGGGAAACCTGGACAGCGAGGTAAGTTATGAAAAAGCATAAGATCATTATTATAGGCGGCGGTGCATCCGGTGTTTTTCTTTCACTCCTTCTCAAGGACTATGGACATGATGTAGCAATTATTGAGTCAAAGGACAGAATCCTAAAGAAGCTGCTGACCACCGGCAATGGTAGATGTAACATATCAAATAACTCAAGCCTTGCAGGAAATCCTGTCATGTATTCATCTCATAATCCTAACTATAATTATTCACCCCTCAAAAAGTATGGCAGTTCTGATGCTGAAGCATATTTCTACACCCTGGGACTTCCACTTGTTACCCTTGAAGAGGGTAAGATGTACCCCCGGTCCCTTCAGGCATCCTCGGTTGTGGATATCATGCGAATGTCCCTTATGGAAAAAGGCGTTTCCGTTTACCTGGAGGAGAAAGTCAAGTCCGTGTACCACGAGTCAAATTTCACTGTAGAAACCGAGTCATCATCATTCGGATGTGAAATTCTTGTAATAGCCAGTGGTGGCGCCTCAATGCCCTCTACCGGGTCAGACGGCTCGATGTACAAAGTCATTCGCAATCTTGGTATAAACGTTTTAGCGCCGGTTCCGGTGCTTGTACAGCTAAAGCTGGACTATCCTAACATCAAAGCTCTCAGCGGCATCAAGTTCGATGGCTACGGAACCCTTTACGATGGATTGGAAAAAATCCAAACTGAGTTCGGAGAGTTCCTGTTCACTGATTACGGGATATCTGGCCCTCCTATTTTGCAGCTTTCCAGGTTCGCTGGACCACTTCTAGCAGATGGCAGAAAGCTTACAATAAGCCTTGACCTTCTACCTGAAATGGAACAATCGACGGTAAGAGACATGATTGCCGAAAGGCTCGCGCTATTCGGTTCACGAAGCGCACTTGACCTTCTGAAGGGAGTCATAAATTCAAAGATGATCTCAACACTCTTGAAGGAAAGCGGCGCAGACAAGCCCTCAAGCGCTTCCATGGCTATTGATTACTCCTGCTTCTCAAGATTGGCATCGATTATGAAGGACTGGAGATTTGCAATTACCGGAACCCAGGGCTTCAATATGGCACAGGGCACATATGGAGGAGTTGACACAAATGAGCTTACTGACTTTCTCGAATCAAGAAAGATCCCTAACCTATATTTCACCGGTGAGGTAATTGATGTCATAGGCGCCTGCGGTGGCTACAACCTGCAGTGGGCATGGTCATCAGCCCATTCCGTACTAGAGGATATTGAAATGAAAAACCTGACAAAAAAGTAAATCCATACGAAATAAGGAAGCCCAGCTGCAAGGCGAGTAACAGCATGGGCTTCCTTCAGTCTATATATGGATTTGGAGTTGCAATTACTATAGGGTCCGGGATCATCGTTCAAGTGACTCAATGTCCCAGTCCCTTAGTATTTTTTATTGGAGTGCCAGGACGTTGGCAGTAGTACCTGGCAACGGGGTCTGCAAATTAAACACCAATGATAGCACCATTGATTCTTGGTATGTCGTCATTCTTTCCAGCTATTAGCTCTGCTCCATT
>NZ_AXUN02000135.1:49695-85246 GCF_000495435.3 Youngiibacter fragilis 232.1
CATTGATTCTTGGTATGTCGTCATTCTTTCCGGCTATTAGCTCTGCTCCATTGATTCTTGGTATGTCGTCATTCTTTCCAGCTATCGATCTTGATTCATATGGGTTATATGAAAATACCGAAATGGTAAGAGCTGTCACAGAAATAAGTAGCATCACTTTGTTTAGTAGTTTCTTCATGCCGTCATCCCCCAATGATTCTTATTTATGCTATAATACTATCATATTTTGAAAAAATATTTTCTGGGTTTGAATCTGGATTTTGGGGGTATCTGTATGTTTTCTACTTATAATATGAAGAAATACGGGGCTGAATTAAGAAAAATCAGAAAATATCTCGGACTTAATCAATCGGACGTAAGAAGACTCTCAGGTCTAAATGAAGATACCTTGACTAATATTGAGAATGGACTTGTTATACCTCGTTATGACACAATAGAAATTCTTTCTCATGTATATAAATTCGATCTCATGAATCTTCTATTCTTTTTCAAAAATGAGTATGATATTTTGTCCTTATATGAAATGTTAGATCTCGCAATTACATATAACGATATTTTAAAGCTAAAGGAAATTCGAGATAACCTCATTAATTTCAAGGATGACCCTGAATTAGATAATCTAATTCAATACTCTGATTTTGATATGCTCCTGGCTTATACAGAGTCAAATATCATATACTTTGACAAAAAATCCAGCAGTCAATCAAAGCATCAAGCTAAAAACTTTTTGGTCGAAACACTGAAATCAAATAATCCAGATTTTTCGATTTCATCATTCAAGAAATTCAATTATAACTTTCTTGAATTAAGGATGCTCCTTTTGATCGCTCAATTTGAATCAGACATTGAAAACTATAGTCTAAGCAATTCTATAATGGAATTCATCCTTAAAAAGATGTCAATATTTGACAAGTATGAGCTTGTACCAGTGAAGTTCAAGTTAATCATATACTTCAACCTTGCTTACAATTACCATAATCTGTATAACCATAAGAAGGTATATAACTACGCTGTAGAAGGGATCGAGCTGGGGAAATCAACCAATGATTTCTCGAACCTATTTTTCCTCTATTATAGGAAAGGAATCGCTGAATACCACCTAAAACATCCTGATTATATGGATTCACTGAGGAAGTCCATATACATCCTCGATATACTTGACAGACATGAACTGAAGAAGCTCTACATTGAATCCACAAAAAAGAATTACGATATAGATATAAACTGATTTGAAGGGCCAAAATGCTGCTCCATTTTGGCCCTTCCGATTTATTTGGAGGAGTTATCATTTAGCTATGCTGCTGCCATAGAGTTCTCCGATGTTACAAAGAGGATTTATTGCCATGTCTCCGTATTTTTCTGAAGTTGTCCAGGCATACTCCAATCCTTCTGTCATTTCCTTTCCAGTATGGCTATATTTAACTATTGCATCTACTTCTCTGATATTTCCATCTGCTACAGCCTCATACAATATAGTTCCTTTTCTGAGTGAACCTTCCCATTCTGTATCCATTTTGAATACTCTCTTAACAGGTGCTGTGAAGGCAACTTCCATTCCCCTTATAGTCTCTTCGGGCTTCCATACCGCTTTATGTGATTTAACCATCTTTCCGTTTGAATCGCAGTAATGCAATGAAGTTACCGCATCCGACACATGAACGTTACCACTTCTTGTAATACCTTCTACCGAATAGAAGTCTCCTGTGTCAATAATGGGTGCCCCATTCCAGCAGAAATCGACAACTATCTTGAAGGAGGTGTTGTCTTTCGACTTGGAGTATTTTCTGCATATTGTAAGCTCTCCCGTCATTTCTGGTGAAGCTGCTTCTCTCATTTTATCTGTCCTGTCGAAATTCCTGATTGCTGAAATCTGGCTTCTGCTGTATCCACGGGCAGAAAGGCTATCATCTGCTATATTCTTCAGCTCTTCTATCTTCTCATCGAAATGATTTAACTTTTCTGTAATATAGGTCAGATCATTGCCCAGATACTCCGGAACCGGCCTGTCAGACAGCAGTATATTCCTTTTTATTGAACGTTCCTTTTCCTTTAAAGCCATATATTCATTTACCTTATAGCTCTCAACCTTGATCGGCAGCGAATTAATATGAGTATAGGCCAATTTCAAGAACGCAGCTGCAAGCAATATTATCATAGTCGCCAATCCATACTCAAACATTATTTCACCTCCGTATTTAGACTCTTCCTGTGATTGTATGGTAACATAAATGCAATGAAAAAAATCCCGGTTGAAATCGGGATTTTTACACATCTTGTATTTATTCTTTGTTTTTATGCATTAATTATAAAGATGATTTTTTAAATGTCTGGTCCCTTCTTGGTCCAACGGAAACAATTGAGACTTTTATATCCAGAAGCTCTTCAATTCTTTCAATGTATTTTCTTGCATTCGGATGCATCTCATCGATTGATGTAGCCCTTTCTACCGAATTATCCCAGCCCTCGAACTCCTCATATACAGGTTCGCACTCAGCAAGGTCAACAAGGCTTGCAGGAACATAGTCTATGATATCACCTCTGAGCTTGTATCCTGTACAAACCTTGACCTTCTCAAGACCTGCAAGAGTGTCAATTTTAGTGAGCACCAGGGATGTAAGTCCTGACACCCTGATTGATGTCTTTACGATTACCAGGTCAAGCCATCCGCATCTCCTGCTCCTTCCGGTAGTCGTACCGTATTCGAATCCTTTTTCTCTAATCCATTCACCAGTTGAATCATTCAGCTCAGTAGGGAATGGACCCTTTCCGACTCGGGTAGTGTACGCCTTGGTTACTCCAATTGCCTTCTCGATCATGTTGGGTCCTATACCAACGCCGCTAGCAACACCTCCGGCAGTGGTATTCGATGAAGTTACAAATGGATATGTTCCATAGTCGATATCAAGCAGCATACCCTGTGCCCCTTCAAAGAGCACCCTCTTCTGCTTTCTTATCTCATTATACACAACTACTGAAGTATCCTTTACGAAAGGTCTTAGCCTGTCAGCCAACGAAATATATTCTTCGTAGATGGCATCAAAATCCAGTGCTTCCCCACCAAGAACCTTCACAATATACTCATTCTTCTGTGCAAGGCTATCTGCTAGCTTGTCTCTGAAGCTTTCAGCGTGCATAAGGTCGCAAACCCTTATTCCAGACCTCTCATACTTGTCAGTATAGCATGGACCAATGCCCTTTCCTGTTGTGCCTATATCATTCTTTCCCCTGGCTTTTTCCTTGAGCTGGTCAAGGATCTTATGATATGGCATTATAAGCTGAGCCCTGTCGCTTACTATCAGCTTGCTGCTGTCTATCTTTATACCAAGGTTCTCAAGATACTCTATTTCCTCAAAAAACGCCCTCGGATCAAATGCTACACCATTTCCAACAACATTCAGCTTGTCATCGTACAATATGCCTGAAGGAATCAGATGAAGCTTGTACTTCTTGTCATTTACTTCAACTGTATGACCTGCGTTGTTTCCACCTTGGAATCTCACAACCACTTCAGCAGTTTCCGCAAGGTAATCTGTTATCTTACCTTTACCTTCGTCTCCCCATTGAGCACCTACTATTACTAAAGTTGACATAATATATCTCCCCTCAAAACGAAACAATTTCACACCATTTACAATAACTATATTAGCAGAAACAAAAGAAATCATCAAACAGACTTTTATCATTCGTGTTTTTTATATTTACCTTACTCAGGTTCTGGTTGTTAATTTATTGATAACACCCCAAATAAAATGCACAAGTAGGATATAATTAAATTGAAAGAACGTACATAATTATGATTTTACAAAAGAAGCATGGGGACTCCCTTGGGAAGGAGGATGGTCGGCGAAATTCCGGCTGAATTGATATGAACATACCAAACATGCTTACGGTATTCAGGATATTTCTTATCCCAATTTTCCTTGCAGTATATTTCTCTTCACCTGAAACCAATCTGCTTCAGGCTGTAGGTATATTCCTTCTCGCAGGCGCAACCGATGTCCTCGATGGTCACATAGCAAGGAAATACAACCAGATAACCAAGTTCGGCACAGTAATGGACCCTCTTGCAGACAAGCTTATGCTGATTACAGCCCTCACATCATTTACAATCACGGGTATCGTTCCACTTTTCCTGCTCATCATTATACTAGTGAAAGAGCTCATCATGATTTTCGGTGGAATCCTTACCTACAGGAAAGGAATAATAAATCCTGCCAACAAATACGGAAAGACCGCTACCTTTCTTTTTCATGTGTCCATGGTCACTCTGGTATTCAACAGGAACCTCGGGCTCATTGTACTTGTTGCGGCAGCCCTTGTTGGTACTGTAGCGATGATATCCTACATCAGAATAACCCTGGAAAAGAAAAGGGACTTGTAAGACAAGCCCCTTTTCCTATTAACTTTCAGATCTTCTTTTCTTGCGTTCTTCAATCAGCATATAAGCTTTCCTTAGAACAGTCTTGCTTTCCTCATATGTTATCTTCCCAAGAGCCTCCTCAAATGAGAAGTACCCGTACTCCTCAATCTCAGCCTCCTGAATCTCAACTGTACCAATACCCCTGCCTATATAGAAATCTACTGTCTTTTCCACTCCAGCCTTTGGAGAATATTCTGATTTCAGGACATGTTCTCCAAACAGCTCAAGTGTCAGTCCAGTCTCCTCCAGCACTTCCCTCAATGCGGCTTCCAGCGGGCTTTCATCACCTTCCATGTGACCCTTGGGAAAGTCCCAATGTCCGCCGTATCTGTGCTTTACGAGAAGAAATCTTCCCTTTTCATCGACAACAACAGCACCGAAAGATCTCTCTTTCATTTTATATCCACTCCCAAGGGCATCAATAATCCCTGTGTACAGTATCAAGTCTTGCAAACCTTGAGAACTGTCCAAGCCAGGCAAGCTTTACTGTTCCAACAGGACCATTCCTCTGCTTGGCTATTATGCATTCAGCTATGTTCTTTTCTTCAGAATCCTTGTTATAGTACTCGTCCCTGTAAAGGAACATGACAAGGTCAGCATCCTGTTCTATGGAACCTGATTCTCTCAAGTCCGACAGCATCGGCCTGTGGTCAGCTCTCTGCTCCGGAGCTCTGGAAAGCTGAGACAAAGCTATGACAGGACAGCTCATCTCCTTGGCCAATGCCTTGATTGACCTTGAAATCTCAGATACTTCCTGCTGCCTGTTTTCACCTGATCCGCTCATGAGCTGAAGGTAGTCGACCATTATCATGTCGATACCGTGTTCAAGCTTCAGTCTTCTGCATTTTGACCTCATTTCTGTCACTGAGATTCCTGCAGTATCATCAATGAATATCTTAGCCTGTGACAGCGGTCCTGATGCCCTTGCAATGTTCTCCCAATCCTTGTCATCAAGCTCACCGGTTCTGAGCTTTAGCATATCCACATTCGCTTCAGAGCAAAGCAGCTTGTATGCCAGCTGTTCAGTTGACATTTCCAGTGAAAAAATCGCCACGCTCTTTCCTGCCCGCAAAGCTGCATGTTCAGCGAGATTGAGAGCGAATGTTGTTTTACCCATGGAGGGTCTTGCAGCGATTAGGATCATGTCTCCCTTCTGGAATCCTGAAGTCTTAGAATCAAGCTCCGGAAATGGTGACGGGACGCCTGTAGTCACGCCTTTATTGTTGAACATCCTCTCTATTTCAATGAAGCCTCTTTCAAGAATCGTGCTAAGCGGCTCGAACCCACCCTGTGAACGTTTTTCAGCAATATTGAATATCCTCTTCTCTGCGCTGTCCAGTACACCTTCCACGTTATCCTGCTTGCTGTAGCTGTCATCCATGATCTCCGTTGAGGCTCTTATCAGTTTCCTGAGAAGGGACTTTTCTGAGACTATCTTGATGTATGAGCTAAGGTTCAAGGTAGAAGGCACCGAGCTTGCAAGCTCAGTCAAATAGGATATCCCTCCGACCTGGTCCAGCTTTTCAGTTGACCTTAGAAGCTCAGTCATTGTAACAAGGTCTATCGGAATATCCCTTTGAAACAAGTCCAGAACTGCCAGAAAAATGGTCTTATGCCCTTCCCTGTAAAAATCCTCAGCCTTAAGCACTTCAAGCACCTGAGCTATGGAATTTTTGTCAAGTATCATCGAACCCAGAACAGACTGCTCGGCATCCTGGTTATTGGGCATTATTCTCAACGTATTCCCTTCCATATAATCCCCCTATTCCAGAACAATCTTCAGCAAAGCATCTATATCCTTGATTGTCTTCACATAAATATCCTTGATATCTTCAGGCATTTCGGCCTTGTTATCCTCCGGGATCAGCACAAGCTTGATACCCTTTCTTCTTGCTCCATAGATCTTTTCAAATATACCACCTACCGGTTTGATCCTACCTCTTAGAGATATCTCACCAGTGACTGCAACGTCCTGTCTTATCGGCTTGTTGAGCAGTGCGCTGATTATGCAGACTGTTATGGCAGCACCTGCTGAAGGGCCATCAATGTTGGCTCCTCCAATCACATTAACATGCACATCATAGTCAGCCATATCCTTACCAGTTACACTCCTTATTACTGAAGCTGCATTGAATACTGAGTCCTTGGCCATGGACCCTGCAGTATCATTGAACCTTACCATGCCCTTTCCGCTTTCACGGGCAGGATATACGGTAGCTTCAATCTCCAGTGTGGATCCAATATAGCCTGATACTGCAAGTCCATAAATATGGCCTACCTCCTTCCTTTCACCATCATGGTTCATCTCAAATGGAGAAAGTCTGGCTATCTTTATAACCTCAGCGAGATCACTGTTTTTTATCAGTATATTCGATAGGTCCGCTGACTTTGTATTGTACAGGATAAGTCCATAGGCATCTGCAAGCAGGTTGATTGCCTTTCTGCCTTCAACCGTATACCTTGAGATGGTCTCTTCAATCCCGTCCTCAAGTTCAACCTGGAGTTTTTTGGCTGCATTCCTTACGATCACCTGTATGTCTGACGGTGACAGGGGTTCAAAGTATACTTCCGTGCATCTTGACCTTAGCGCAGGACTGATATCCTGAGGTTCCCTTGTTGTTGCACCAATAAGCACAAAATCAGCTGGTGCACCTTTATCAAAGAGATATTTGATATACTCAGGGGTACTCTCATCATCAGGATCATAATAAGAGGATGAGAATTCAACTCTTTTATCTTCCAGGACTTTAAGCAGCTTGTTCTGGAGTATTTCATCCAGTTCTCCGATTTCATCTATGAACAGCACACCGCCATGTGCTTCGGTTACAAGTCCTGGTTTGGGTTCAGGTATTCCACCCTCTGCAAGGTCCCTTTTGCTGCCCTGGTAAATCGGGTCGTGCACGGAACCAAGAAGTGGATTTGTAATCTCTCTCGGATCCCACCTCAGTGTTGTTCCGTCTACCTCAACGAATTTTGCATCCTCACCATAAGGAGTGAAATTCAGTTTCTTCGCTTCATCAAGTGCAATTCTAGCTGCAGTTGTTTTACCGACTCCAGGTGGTCCATATAGTATTATATGCTGTGGGTATGGAGATGCGATCTTCGACAGAAGAGACTTCACAGCGCGTTCCTGGCCTACAAGTTCATCAAAGGTCTCCGGCCTTAGAAGCGACTGGAGGCTTTTTGTAAGATTCTTCTTGTCCAGCTTAATCAGGTCACTGTATCTCTTCCTTGTTTTGGCATTTTCCGGCCCCTTCTTTTTGCTTAGAACAGACAGCCTCATCTCATCGATGTATTTGTCCTGCTTGTTCATGATAGCAATCTCTACTTCCTTTTCAATATTGCTCTGAACAAAGTTCCTTGCGATGGACTCCGATATCCACTTATTGGTATCCTCGATTACATCAAAAATATCTTCCTGGTTAGGAATCTTAATCCTGCTGGATCCGTCAGATGCAATCATGTTTACAGCATAAGCCTTTTGATAGACTGACCCGTTCAGCAGCTTGTTAAGTTTGAACTTTACAGCTCTTGCCTTGACTGCCCCCTTATCCAGGACATTTTCAAGTATTTCAAGCTGGACCTTAACTTCTGCCATGAGGTCAGACTCATCCAGGACAGGTCTCTTGTTCGTCTTGTCCAAAACGTCCTCCTATTCTGTCGGTGCAATGTTCAGCTTGAATTTTGCAGAAATCTCAGGATACACCTTGACTTCGACATCATAGGAGCCAACCATCTTGATTGTTTCGACAACAACCTTCTTCTTGTCTACATCAATCCCAAAGTTCTTCTTTATTATCTCAGCAACATCTTTGCTGGTCACTGCCCCAAATAATCTTCCATTCTCTCCGACCTTGACATTTATAGTAACTTCCTTATTTTTCATTTTCTCAGCAATCGCCTGAGCTTCTTCAATTTCCTTAAGCTTTTGCTTCCTCTCGCTGTCCTTCTTCATGTTGACAACATGAAGATTCTCAGATGTAGCTTCCTGCGCGAGCTTTCTTGGGAACAAAAAATTCCTCGCATATCCATCGGATGTGTCTACCACATCACCTTTTTTACCTAGATCCTTTACATCTTTAAGCAGAATAATCTTCAACTCTACTCCTCCTCTTTCTTGTTTTCTGAAATAGCATCTTTAAGCCTCTGAAGAGCTTCCTCCATCGTTACCCCTTTAAGACGGGCACCTGCCATGGTCATATGTCCTCCGCCACCTAATGCTTCAAGGATTACCTGGACATTCTGGATCCCCATTGACCTTCCACTTATGACAACGTCAGCATTGTCTCTCGCAAGTACGAATGATGCGTTGATGTTCTTAAATCCAACCAGTTCATCAGCTGCTTGCGCTGCAAGCAGCAGGTCTGCATCATCCCCATCATAGGTCGTGATTGCAATATTGTCTTCAATTACAGCCTTCTTGATCAATTCGGATTTTCTGACATAGGATTCCAGATCACTCGCAAAAAGCTCCCGAATATCCTGGCTGCTTGCACCGAGTCGCTTTAGGAACGATGCTGCTTCAAATGTTCTGACACCTGTCTTGAAATTGAAGCTCTTGGTATCCACTCTAATTCCCGCGAATAAAGACTCAGCCTCCAAAATTGAAAGGTTTGGTTTTTCAAATATGTATTGTATCAACTCAGTGACCAGCTCAGATGTTGAAGACGCATAATTTTCAATATAGGACATCGTACTCCCTTGTATCTGGTCCGGAGCCCTCCTGTGATGGTCAACAATTACCCTTTTGCTGAAATTATCTATAAATTCCTTATCAAGAACGTAGTTCTCCGAATGAACATCTACTATTATCAGCAGGTCATCACCCCTAATTGTCCTTGAAGCCTGATTAACGCTAACAAATGTATCCTTATAGTTTTCCGTCGACCTGAACTTGTTCAGAAGAGGCAATATGTTGGAATATGGTTCTTCAAGAAGAATCCTGGCATCCTTGCCAAGTCCACGAGCAATAACATTTATTCCGATAGCAGCACCAAGGCAATCCATGTCCGGGTTTTTATGACCCATTATGAATATACTCCCGCTCTCGGAAATCAGGTCACGCAGGGCATGCGCAACGACCCTGGATCGGACCCTTGACTTTTTCTCGATTTCTTTGGATTTCCCTCCAAAGAATTGAAGATTCTCTTTAGTCTTCACCACTGCCTGGTCTCCACCTCTTCCAAGAGCGAGCTCCTTGGCAGCATTTGCAAGCTGTGAGTTCTCCCTTGGATTCTGACCATCCATTCCGACACCGATGCTTATTGTAGGTTCAATCGTATTTCCCTGGTCAATTTCCTTAATCTTGTCTAGGATGTTGAATTTCTTCCTGATTTCTTCATCAAGATACTTGTTCGGTATGATAAGCATATATTTGCTGGAATCATACCTTTTCACAAGAGCCATTGTATTCTGTCCGTAACCGAATATCACTTTCTCCAGCTCTGCTAGAAGAAAAGGCTTCTTGTCATTTTCTATGCTTTGCATAAGGTCACTGAAGTTATCGATCTCCAGAAGCATGACGGATACGCTCTTGGCTTCAGCATCCCTGATATCAGTAATATCAATGAAGGTAAGAAGCGCCATCTCCTCATTGAATTCGCCTTCACTGCTTCTGATATACACGTTATTTATGTGATATACTTTATCTTTAATTTCAATATCAATGCTGCTTGGACCATTTTCCATGAACAGTTCTTCAGCTTTCTTTCCTGTGAGAATCTCAAATCCTGATTCAATTTCTTCCCATCCAAATGCATTCCGGGCAGATTTATTGTTCCATATTATATCTCCGTCTCTCCCGACAAGTATAATTGGAAAATCAGCATTTTCAGCAGACCTATAGACCGAGATGTACATTTTCTTTATTGTGGTATCGACGAATCGATCCCATTTTTTCCGTTTGTATATGTATAGTGAATCAAGATATACAAGCGCAGCAATAGACAGTATGAATAGAACAGTCGCTTCCTTATGGTGTCCATAATAGGATAAAGCACCTAAAGAAGCCGCAATAATCGCCGCATAAAGGAGATCACTTTTTTTGAACTTGTAGTACTTGTCCATTCAGATCAATCCTTTCGTTTGAAGGCTCTTATTTTCCACTACCCTTCAGTTTCCTGCGGAGAATTCCGAACAAGCCGTTCTCGCTCGTATTCCTGAAGTCAAATGCACTGTCTACTACACCTGCAATCATCATTGTGTACGTTAGTATCGGTGTAGTCAAAATTAGGAATATTGCCATGAATCTTGTGAATTTGTTAAACTTGAGCTTCCTTATCATATAGTAGGTTACAAGCGACAGACCCCCGATTCCTGCAGTTATGTCAAACATTGTCTTTCCAAAATACATCACTGATGCACCAGCAGGAATTTCGAAGTACATCAGTGAAATTCCGATAATGGAGAGGAACAGTGTTGATGAGATAAGGAGCATATTCGGTTTGATGCTGTAGAAATCAGGGAGCTTCCTCAAGGTTATTCCAAATGGCTTGAATACCTTCTCTGATACCTTCCTTAAGATATAAGCTGATACAAGGGAGTACATAGCAAGCGAGGCAGGAATCATGATCATCACAGTATCTGCATTTAGAGCCATTATGTCCTTGACTGACTGCTGATTGGCATAGTCAGCACCCATTCCCTCGTACAATTTGACAGCTTCTCTCATTGATTCCTGGAGAACCTTTATATTCATGTCAATCATTTCAGTAAGGCTCATATCAGTGATGAAGGCAAGGTCAATCCCTACCATGGCTACATATCCAATCGCTATGAAGAATGCTATTACCAGGATTTCAACCAGCTGTGAAATATCATGGCTAAGCATAAACATAAGTCCAATTCCGGTTGAGTAAAAAACAATTGTCTGACTAAGCGCGGATATAGGGTCAATCATCATACCCAGGATGAAAAGAGTTGCAAAAAAGGAGATCACTGTATATCCTTTTCCACTGGTCTTATAAATCATCGCAGTAACGATTGGAGCAGCTACGACGGTAATTATCCCGACAAAAGGGATATAAAAGCCAGCAAGTGCCAGCACCACAATTACTGAAGTTAAAATCGAAGCCTTGACAAGCTTCTCGGTCTTGTTGTTTCTCATTAAAATCATCCTTTAGATGCGGACTTCCGCAATAAACTCAGAATAGGTCCATTCAGACGAATACTATTCTAATTGTAAATTTTTTTGATACCTAATGCAACAATGCCTGAATATATACTAAAACCGTGACCCAAAATGGATCACGGTTCCAACTTCCTACTCTGTTGTAAATGGTAGAAGAGCTATGTTTCTTGCTCTCTTTATGGATTCAGTCAGCGCTCTCTGATGCTTTGCGCAAGTACCGGAAATCCTCCTTGGGAGAATCTTTCCTCTCTCAGTGACATACTTCCTGAGTTTTGCAACATCTTTGTAATCTATGCTGTCAACCTTGTCCACACAGAATGAACAAACTTTTCTCTTTGCTCTTCTAACTCTTGGATTGCCTTTTTTGAAATCCCTTGAGTTCTCTCTGCTCATTGTTAAACCTCCTTACCTAAGTTTAGAATGGAATCTCTCCATCATCAACCGGAGTCATGTCGTCGAACGACGATCCGAATCCAGAATCCTCTTTGCCATAGCCTCCGAATCCGCCCTCACCTGAGTTCTGTCCCTTAGCTCCCCACTCAAGGAATTGTACTTCTTCTGCGACTACTTCTGTGACGTATCTTCTTCCACCGTCCTTGGCTTCATATGACCTGGTCTGTATCCTGCCAGAAACTCCCATAAGCTTTCCTTTACTCATGTACTGAGCTGTGGATTCAGCTGATTTTCCCCATACCACTACTGGTATGAAATCCGCCTCTCTCTGCTGGGTGTCTTTGGTGAATCTCCTATCAACCGCAAGGGTCAAAGTAGTTACCGCAGTCCCCGATCCCGGAGTATATCTGAGTTCAGGATCCTTAGTTAGTCTTCCTATCAATACTACCTTGTTCATACTGCACCACCTTTTACTTTTCCAAGTTTACTATGATGTGTCTGATTACGCCGTCAGTGATTCTGAATATCCTGTCGAGCTCCTTCGGTAATTCAGGCTCTGCCTGGAAATTCACGAGCACATATGTGCCTTCGTTGACTTTGTCTATCTCGTAAGCAAGTCTTCTCTTGCCCCAAAGATCAACATTGTCGATAGTGCCTCCACCATTTTCTATTACACCCTTGAACTTTTCGATTGAAGCAGTTACAGCCTCTTCGTCGAATGATGGATGCAATATGAATATAGTTTCATACTTTCTCATCATGTCACCTCCTCCCCCCGGACTACGGCCATGCATTTCGCATAGCAGGGATTACATCAAATTATTTTATCACTATTGATTACATTATGCAAATAAAAATCTGGTCTATACAGTTTTTTTTGCATCTTTTTCAAATTTATTCCTGGGCAGCATAACTATGCGCTGGCATCCAAGGCACTTTATCTTTATATCCGCACCAACTCTGATTATTTCCCATTCATAGCTGCCGCACGGATGCTGTTTTTTCATCAGCACTTTCGTACCGATATCATATTCCTTGATCATACCTGCTCCTTTCACAGCGTGTTCTCATGTTCTACCTTCATTATTCCATTTACAGTGAATCTGTATACAGCCTTATAGGATATTTTCTCAAGCAATCTTTTGCCCTTTTTAAAATACTCTTCATCAGTCAGTCTGAGGCTTAATCCGCAACTCCCAAGTATCATGGGAGGGGTTGGGTAGACGCTGAAGATAACATTTTCAGATTTGTATTCTGCTTCAGCCTTCATGGCATCCTGTGTATTTTTGAACGTAATCAGATAAATCTCCATGCATCCTCCAAAAACATTTTTCAAGCTGCTCCAGCAACCTTCATTATAACAAACCCATTACCCTTGCAACAAGTGAATCACAGAAATGGTAGCCTTATCATCCCATACATATGCAGTCCTATAGTATTTATCGCAAAATTTGCAAACATATGTACAAGATAGGAAAATTTGATGTCATTGGAGTGTTCGTCAAGGAAATTAAAGAATACTCCAGCTATGAACAATCCCGCAATCGCAAGTATTACTATCAGGCTATCAGCCCATCCTTCAAGAATTGCCACATGATACGCTGCGAAGCTGCCTGCAGATAATATGTAGCTTACGGCTCTGCCGGCTAGCCCCTTCATCTTGATGAAAGCAATCCCTCGGAAGAAGATTTCTTCAATCAATGAATTAATGATTGATATATACAAAGCGACAAGAATGAAATTCTCCCGTTCGACATCAAGGTTTGACGACAGTATCTGTCTTATGTTTTCAAGATCAATAAATCCTGATATGAGATAAAATGTTATAATCATAAGTATATAAACAGAAACTCCCAGTGCTGCAGGCTTTAGGAACCCTGACTTCCCCGAAAACAGCCCCTTGAAGAGATTCCTTCCCGTGACAACAGAATAGGCAGCAGGTACACCTAAGAACAGGAGTACTTTGAATATTGATTTTACCAGATATACAGGCATAATCACCTTGTCGATATAGAAGATGATGAGACAACTTGCTGCAATCATTATGGAAAGTGACTTAAATTCATTTTTTAC
The DNA here is from genome assembly GCF_000495435.3 of Youngiibacter fragilis 232.1. Lineage (GTDB taxonomy): Bacteria > Bacillota > Clostridia > Clostridiales > Clostridiaceae > Youngiibacter > Youngiibacter fragilis. Next base: position 63,711 of record NZ_AXUN02000135.1, read on the forward strand.
AACCTTCACAATATCACCCTTTATTCATGATACATTATATTATATCCTTTCACCCTACAATCAGATGCATTTTCATCATTTCTTAATCATTAGTGATTATAACCTGAACCTTTTAAGTACATCGCCAATAGCAGCAAGAATAAAGGAATGTAAAGCTTGATGTCACACTTGAGATAGTGGTTTACTAATGCTTCAAATGATAAAATATAGATGTACCCGATACCCTAATTCAATCGATTTTCAATCACACAGGAGATGCTTGATGATATATTTAGATTGCGCTTCCACATCGCTAATCAAACCACAATGTGTCACTGATGCGGTCTGTAAAGCCATGTCAGGCAATTTGGGAAATCCAGGAAGGGGGTCTGGCAAATCCTCTATAGAGAGTTCCAGATTATTGTTTGAAACAAGAACTATCATAGGAACACTTTTCGGTATGCCTTCACCAGATAATGTAATCTTAAAGTCATCAGTCACTGAATCCCTCAATACAATATTGATTGGGCTCCTTAAGAAGGGTGACCACGTAATCTCCTCTGTTATGGAACACAATTCGGTCCTGAGACCTCTTGAAAGACTCAGGAAGAGCGGAATTATAACCTATGACCTGTTAGGTGCTGATAGTTTCGGACGTATCAAAATTGAAGACCTGAAAGGATTGGAAAAGAAAGAGACGAAACTCATAATTTTGACACACGCCTCTAACCTGTGTGGTACTATCCAGGATATTTCATCAGTGAGACAGCTGCTTCGCAATAAGGATATTTTTGTTGTAATTGATGCCGCTCAGACAGCTGGCTACATTCCGGTAAATATAGGCAATCTGTCAGCAGATGCAGTCGCATTTACAGGACATAAAGGACTTTTAGGTCCGCAGGGAACAGGTGGTTTCATACTAAATGACAGGATCAACCATGAAATGATGCCTGTATTTACTGGCGGTACAGGCTCAGATTCATCCAGCCTCTCTCATCCAATGTTTCTTCCAGATAAGTATGAAGCTGGAACTGCAAATGTTCCCGGCATCGCAGGGTTGTCAGCTGGTGTAAATCATATTCTTGAAGAAGGATTGGATTCAATAACGGCTAAAAACCAGTGGCTGATGGATCATTTTCTTAATCGACTGAAGAAGTTTAGTGAAATATTTTTATATGGGATTGATATTAGCAAAGGAAGAATTCCCTGTTTTTCACTTACATTCAGTGATATTGATCCATCTTTGGCTTCATATGTCCTTGATAATGAATTCGGTATCACTACCCGCTCAGGACTTCATTGTGCGCCACTTGCCCATAAGGTCTTTGGCACCGATACTTCAGGTTCATTACGTATCAGCTTTAACCACCTGACTTCTGAATGCGATATTGACGCTCTGTTTAGCGCATTCTCAATGTTGAAAGGAGTATCACATGACTAACGGTACTGTAAAGGACCATATGAAGAGATACGATCAGATAATAATATATTTTGTATGCTATACTCTCATATTTATTATTTTTACCACAACGCTTCGCTATACGATTCCATTTGTGCTTGCATTCATCTTTGCATCAGTACTTTCCAGACTTATACGGGGTATAAGTTCCAAACTTAAGATTGACCAGAAGTATATCAGACTGCCCATAATCATACTTTTTTTCGGAATAATAGGTACGCTTGTTACTATGCTGGCTATAGGTATCGCAAACCAGGCCGTCAGATTTGGAGTAGCTGTTGTAAATTATTTCACCGATAATGGTGAAAGCATCATGTTTTGGTTTAATGAAAAATACCACTGGCTGATATCTCAAATTGAAAATCTCGATCCAAGGCTTATCGAATCTGGAAATCAGATGCTTAACAGCGCTTTGATGTCAATTAGGGATATTTCCTTGTCTCTTGGCACTGCAATCGGCAAGTTTTCGGTAATTTCAATTACAGGCATACCATCGCTGCTTCTAGTCATAATCTTTACTGTTGTTTGTACTTTCCTCTTTACTCGGCTGATGATTAAAGAACCTCATTTTCTACTGAAATATTTGCCCATTGAAAAAGAGAATAAAGGAAGATTCATAGGTATTTTGAATGAAGGAAAGGATATGGTCATTAAATATGCCCTGTCATATCTTCTTGTAATATTTATAACCGGACTGATTTCCAGTTTTGGCTATATGCTCCTCGGTATACCTTACGCACTTTTGCTTGGCCTGGTAACTGCTTTCCTGGATCTGCTTCCAATACTTGGTGTATCTGCTGCTTATGTCCCTCTGGGGGTTTACTACTTTGCTCACGGAAACATAGTGGTGCCTGCCGGTCTCATTATATTGTGGGTCATTGTCGCGGTAGGAAGGAATGTCTGGGAACCTAGGATCGTTGCCAGCACTTTGGATATGAGCCCAATAATTACAATAATGGCAATTTTCATAGGACTTAAGCTAAATGGCGTTCTTGGAATGTTCTATCTTATGTTCATGGCGGTTGGATTTAAAGTTTTGCAGAAAGTAAATGTCATAGATACCTTTGCAAATAATATTAATGACCAGACAGGAGGTGTCGAATGAAATCCATAATAAAAGCTGCGGCTGCTGTTTGTCTTGCTACTGTTATTACAGGCTGTAATTTCCAGGTACCTGATAAAGGCAAGGAATTGCTGGAAAAAGCTGAGACCATACTTAACAGCGCAATGGATTACTCAAATTCGATAATAGATAAATATAAGAATGAAGAACTTCTTGAGGGTTCCGATTTTGCAAGGGACTTCTCAGAATTCAGTAAGAAGATGGAGGAAATGGACCTTTCTGCTGCAAGTGAAGCGACACAGAAAAAGTATGCCGAATTCAAGGCTGAAATGCTTACGCGATATGACGACCTCCTTGAAGAACTTACAGACAACAAAGATTTTCAGACCATCAAGGGCAAGCTTATAAAATTTTGGGAGTGGGCGGATACCAAACTTGATGAAATAAGAAATGACATATGAAAGAAGAGCAGGAATGGCATTATTTACCGTTCCTGCTCTTCTTTTCGAGACCCATGGCCTTATTCATAGCATACATCTCTTCATCTGAGAGAGCATATTTTGACTCACCTTTTTCGATTGGTTTCGCATATGAGGTGCTTATATTTCGTCCGAAAAGACTTGTAATCACAACACCATCATTATGATCATCAAGTAGTGCGACAGAGTAGCTGAGATCGCTGCCGACGTCTTCGAATGCCTTGAACCTCACAACTCCTACCTTCTGTACGCAGTTCCTTATCTGACTGTTCAACAGCTTCAGATTATCAACGCACATTTCAGAATTTTGTTTGGCCGTCTCAACTTTCTCCTGATAGGAACTTATCATTTCTTCAATTGATACAGCACTGGATCCTTTCATGAGTCTTGTCAATTTTCGCTGAAGCTTGTTAGTCCTGACAAGCAGCAGTATGAATATGACTGTATACACCAAAAATAAAGCAGCGAGCGCTATTGCTATTACTCCAATATTTTCATAAACCATTTCATATATGTAATTAATATCCATATTTAATCCTCAACCTTCAGAAACTCCAGTATTCTATCAAGCTCATCTGAACTGTAATACTCAATCTCGATTTTCCCTTTGTTTTTTGCTTTTGTTTTGAACCGCACCTTTGTACCAAGAACTTCTCCGAGCCTTTTTTCAAGATCGGATAGATATGGATCCAATGTTTTCTTTTGCCTCTCAACCTTTTCAGTGTGGTATACCGCAACCAGGTGCTCAGTTTCCCTTACACTTAAGCTGAAATCAATGACTTTCTGGCTTGCATGATACTGATCGTCATGGTTCTCAAGTCCAAGCAATGCCCTTCCATGACCTTCTGACAGTATTCCTTCTATCAGAAATTCCTGAACCCTTGAATCAAGGTTCAACAGTCTGATTGTGTTCGATATGGCTGTTCTTGACTTCCCAAGTTTTTTTGAAAGATCTTCCTGAGTAAGGCTGAAGTCTTCAAGGAGTCTCTTAAAAGCACTGGCTTCTTCCATCGGGTTCAGGTCCTGCCTTTGGATATTCTCTATGAGGGATATTTCTAAAACATCCTTCTCCGAAAGATCCATCATTATCACGGGTATTTCTTTTAATCCGGCTTTTCTGGCCGCTCTCCAGCGTCTTTCACCTGCGATTATCCTATAATCTTCGCCTTCTTTTTTGACGATGATTGGTTGAATCATTCCGTGCTCTTTTATGGATTCGGAGAGCATGTAGATTTTATCTTCGTCAAAATACTTTCTTGGCTGCTCTTTATTGGGTTTGATTCTATTTATGTCTATACTATCTATCGGGCCTGAAGTCTCTTCAGCCTCTGGTAACAGTGCGTTAAGGCCCTTACCTAATCCAAACTTTTTTGCCACCAAAAATCCTCCTTTATTGCTTTCTTAAAAATTCTTCTGCAAGATCTGAATATGACTCTGCACCCTTACACTTGTCATCATATGCAAATATTGGTAATCCAAAGCTTGGTGCCTCAGCCAATCTGATGTTTCTAGGTATTGTATTCTCATATACAAGTTCTCCAAAATAGCTCTTCAACTCTTCAGCAACCTGGAGCTGCAGGTTTCTTCTGGAGTCGAACATAGTCAGAACAACGCCTTCAATCTCCAAATCCTTATTTAGACCCTTCTTCACCAGGTTTATTGTCTTGATTAGTTGACTGATTCCTTCAAGGGCATAATACTCACATTGCATGGGTATTATCACTGAGTTGGCAGCAGTCAAGGCATTGATTGTGAGTAAACCAAGTGAGGGCGGGCAATCGATGAATACATAATCATATTTTTCAATGATTCCATCCAATCTGCTTTTTAGAATTTTTTCCCTTTCCGGTATCATTGCAAGCTCAAGGTCAGCACCAGCCAGCTCAATGTTGGATGGTATTATCTCAATATTGCTGATGCTTTCAACCGGTTGGATAACGAGATCAAGCTCAGTGTCTGATAAAAGCAGATCATATGTCGAATATTCAAGTTTATCCTTGTCTATCCCAAATCCGCTGGTAGTGTTCCCTTGGGGATCCATGTCAATTACCAGGACTTTCTTATCCTTCAAGGCAACATATGAAGCTATATTGATATTGGTTGTTGTCTTTCCGACCCCACCTTTTTGGTTAAATACGCATACTACTTTCATGTTATCCCCCGAATTCTTATATTCACACTATTCTATTATAAACTTAAGCGTATGCATTTAATAGTCAAATTCAAAATTGTTTCACGTGAAACATAGGCTGTTTGAAAACACTCAACCACTAACAAATGAGTCGAACTAAGTTGAAGACGCGATGTTTCACGTGAAACATCGCGTCTTCTATCTGATTGGCTTCTTTGCAACTATCCCTGCTTGTCTTGGATACTTCTGTGGTGTCCGGGAAACCTTTTCCACCACAACAATATTATGGTTTAGGTCAGTATCCTTAATAGTAACATTAATAACTTCCAGAAGTTTTCCACCCATCTCACTTATTGCTCTCTTAGCTTCATTCAATTCAGCTTCTACACCCGGTCCCTTTAAAGCTATAAAATACCCCCCTTGTCTTACAAAAGGAAGACAGAGCTCTGAAAGTACCGCCATATTAGCAACTGCCCTGGACACTGCAATATCATATTTTTCTCGATGCTCAGGCATCTTTGCCCCATCTTCAGCTCTGGAATGCACGAAATTGACATTATCAAGATCCAATTCCCTGCATACTTCCTTTAAATATTCAATGCGCTTATTCAGAGAATCAAGTAAAGTCAATTCAAACTCTTCATTTACAATCTTCATAGGAATACCTGGAAACCCAGCTCCAGTTCCCACATCAATTATTTTCTGGGCTTTTCTCAGTTTGGTGAATTCAAATACCTTCAGCGAATCTATGAAATGCTTCTTTATTATTCCATCCATATCGGTTATTGCTGTAAGGTTAACTCTTGAATTCCAATCGATCAGCATCTCAGAATATCGAATGAACTTCTCATATGCAATTTCATCAAATTCAATTCCGATTTCATCAGCACATGATTTCATATAATCAAAGTACATACTATTCCTCCCTGGTCTTTTTGATTGTCTCCAAGTAAATTGCAATTACGGATATATCTGCAGGATTAACCCCCGATATTCTTGAAGCCTGCCCTAGATTAAATGGCCTGATTTTATTCAACTTCTGCTGTGCTTCAATTCTTAAACCTTTGATTTCCATATAGTCCTTAATTGCATCCAGTCGTTTTTTCTCATATTTCTCAAACTGTGCCACCTGCTCGAGCTGCTTTACAATATAGCCCTCATACTTACTGATTATGCTTACTTCTTCCATCACATCTAGTGACAGGAAAGGGCGGTTTGTATCAAGTACGGAAATCTTAAAATAATCGAGTTCAGGCCTCTTTATCAACTCATAGAGGCTTATGGGCTTTTTTAACTCGACGGATCCAAGCTCACATAATATCCTATTTGTTTCTGCGTTACCTGTGACTTGTACAGACTTCAATCTCGCAACTTCGCTTTCGATATTAGATTTTCTTTTTATATAAGTTTGGTATCTGTCATCTGTAACGAGACCCACCATTCTACCCAGTTCAGTAAGTCTCAGGTCGGCATTATCCTGCCTAAGGAGCAGCCTGTACTCTGATCTTGAAGTCATCATTCTGTAAGGCTCATTGGTTCCCTTAGTTACAAGGTCATCAATAAGAACACCAATATATGCCTGTGACCTGTCAATAATCAGTGGTTCCTTTCCAATTACTTTTAACGCGGCATTAATACCTGCTACCAATCCCTGGGCTGCAGCCTCCTCATAGCCTGAAGTGCCATTAATCTGGCCTGCCCCGAAAAGTCCGCTGATTTCCTTGAATTCAAGAGCAGGGGACAACTGGAGAGGATCTATTACATCATATTCAATTGCGTAGCCACATCTTACTATTTCAGCATTCCTAAGTGCCGGAATCGTATGCAGCATTTCAAGCTGAACCTCTTCAGGCAATGATGAAGAGAATCCCTGGACATACATTTCCTGTGTATATAGTCCCTCAGGCTCCAGGAACAGCTGATGTCTTTCCCTGTCTGGAAACCTGAATATCTTATCCTCGATAGAAGGACAATACCTTGCTCCAACTCCCTCAATTGAACCATTGAACATTGGTGACCGATGCCTGTTTTTTGATATCACTTCATGTGTATCTTCATTGGTATAAACAAGATAGCAGCTTTCCTGCTGGCGTTCGATACCTTCTGTCATGAAGGAGAATGGTATGATCCTATGATCTCCTTTCTGTTCCTCAGTTAAAGTAAAATCTACACTTCTTCTATGTATTCGAACTGGTGTTCCTGTTTTGAATCTCATTATCCTTATGCCAAGATTCCTAAGGCTGTAAGTCAGGGTTTTGGATGATGAAAGTCCGTTAGGTCCTGATTCATAAGCTGTCTCACCAATTATGATCTTGCTTTTCAAGTAAGTGCCTGTACACAGAACTACAGCTTTTGATCTGAAGACTGCATCATTTTTGGTCATTACACCATAAATAGCCTTGCCATCGCTTATGAGGGATGTAACTTCAATCTGCTTGACAGTAAGGTTGGGCTCGCTCTCTACAATCCTTCTCATTTCCATCTGATACTTCATTTTGTCAGCCTGTGCCCTCAAAGAGTGGACTGCCGGGCCCTTGGACAAATTCAGCATCCTTGACTGTATCAGTGTCTTATCGATATTTATACCCATCTCACCGCCCAAAGCATCGATTTCTCTGACGAGGTGACCTTTAGAAGTTCCACCTATATTCGGATTACAAGGCATAAATGCCAGACTGTCGATATTCATTGTACACATTAAAGTCCTGCAGCCCAGCCTGGCAGACGCCAGCGCAGCTTCACATCCTGCGTGACCGGCACCGACTATGATTACATCGTATGTTCCTGCTTCGTACATAAACTGGTACTCCTTATTTTCCTACACAGAAATCCGAGAAGATCTTGTCAATTAGATCCTCTTGCAGTGTGTCCCCGGTGATTTCCCCAAGGTAACTCCATGACGCACTTAAATCTATTGATACGACATCAAGTTGCATATTCTCTTCTAAAGCCACAAGAGCATCCTTAAGACTCTCGCTTGCCCTAATGAGAGCCTCTTTATGCCTGTCGTTTGAAACTGAATATTCGCCCGCCTTCACTGTCCCGGCAAAGAACATCTCCTTGATTCTCCGCTTTAATTCAGTGATTCCGTAACCATTAGTTGCCGAAACCTGTATGGCATCAGCAAGTACCGGGTGATCGTATTCAAGTCTGTCATCAAGGTCAGTCTTGTTCAACAATACAATATATCTTGCATATTCAAGACGGTTTAGAATTTCGATATCTTCCTTGTCGATTGGTCTTGACCTGTCGAGCATAAATAGGACAAGGTCAGCTTCAGACAATTTTTGTTTGGATATATCAACGCCTATTCTTTCAACAATATCCTCAGTATCTCTGATTCCTGCAGTATCTACCAGTATTACAGGAATTCCATCCAAGTTAAGGTATTCTTCAATAACATCACGTGTCGTTCCTGGAACATCCGTAACGATTGCTCTTGTTTCCATGAGCAGAGTATTCAGCAGTGAGGATTTGCCTACATTTGGCTTTCCGGCAATTACAGTTCTCAGGCCATCCCTTATGATTTTGCCTTCACCTGATGTCTTGAGCAGGGTTTCAATCTTATGGAGTATTTCTTCAGCATCACATTTTACTTTTTCAGCTGTCGCTGATTCCAGGTCATCCTCTGGGAAATCGACAGTTACTTCAATGAAGGCCAGCATATTAAGGAGTCTCTCCCTGATATTTGTTATTTCCTTTGAGAGACGTCCCTGTGATTGGGCCATTGCTGTTTTCATTGATTGGTCCGTTTTAGAATTGATTATGTCAATTACAGCTTCAGCCTGAGCCAAATCAATACGACCGTTCAGAAATGCCCTTTTCGTGAATTCACCTGGCCCCGCCGGTCTTGCTCCCCTTAGTAAAACCTGATCAAGTATCCGCCTTGATGAAGTATACCCACCATGACTTGTTATTTCAACAACATCCTCAGCTGTATAGCTTTTTGGAGCCTTGAAGTAGCTGACTACTACCTCATCGATAATTTCTCCGCTATCATATTCTACAATATGTCCATAATGCATTTTCCAAGGCCTGATATTAAGAAACACGTCATTATTCTTCAACTTGAATATTTCCGAGACAATAGCCTTAGCATCGTTTCCGGATATTTTGATCATGGCTACTCCGCTTTCACCGGGTGGTGTAGCAATGGCTGCAATTGTATCAAAGTCTCTCATGGCTACTCCTTCCAAATCTTTGAATCTTCTCATCATCATCAGTACGTATTTATCCAACAGCTTCATAATAAAAAAAGCCTGAGTTAACTCAGGCTCACTTCTATTTATCCAGTTCAACTACAACTCTTCTGTACGGCTCATCGCCAACGCTGTATGTCTTGATGCTTTCAACACCCTGAAGAGCTGAGTGGATGATTCTTCTTTCATATGGGTTCATCGGCTCCAGTTTCATCGACCTGCCGTATTTCTTTACCTTATATGCTGTCTTATCAGCAAGTCTCTTGAGTGTGTCCTCGCGCTTCTGTCGGTATCCTTCAGTATCGAGTACTACTCTCTTGTAACCACTGATTTTATTTACAACAAGACTGGTAAGATATTGAAGTGAATCCAGCGTCTCACCCCTATATCCGATAATGAGACCCATTTTGGGACCGGAGAGGTTTATTCTGAGTACGTCATCCTCTTCCTTCACCTTGATTTCAGCAACTATTCCCATTGAATCCAATACACCGCTTAAAAATCTTACGGCTTCCTCTGGCGCGTTCTTCTTTACAGTAACACGTATCAGAGCCGGTTTTGCTCCAATGATTCCAAGTAAACCCTTGCTGCCTTCCTCAATCACCTCATATTCTACACGGTCCTTCTCAACCTTGAGTTCCTTGAGTGCGTTCGAGAGAGCATCATCAACTGTTTTTCCAGAAAACTCCAATGCTTTCATATCAATACCACCTCATCCGGATATTTATTCCTTCTCTACATAATTCAAGATAAGTGTCTGTATTATCCTGAATACATTTCCAGTTACCCAGTATAATCCAAGAGCTGCAGTAGATGTGTAGGTAAAGAATCCAAATAGAAGAGACATGCTGTAGCTCATCATATTTGTCTGCTTTGTCATCGCATCATCCTTGACAGCCTTATTCTTGCTCTGGCTGAGCCAGGTTGAAAGTATCATGGTGACAACCGCAAGAACTGACAGGACTATATTTCCTTTAGCCCCAAGATCCGGTATTAGCGGACCGAACTTCATTGCTGTGATCGAACCGTCTTCAGCAAGCTTTCTGAAAACACTGAACATGGCTATGAAGATAGGGTAGGTAATAAGAAGAGGCAGGCAGCCTCCGAACATGCTGACATTATTGTCCTTATAGAGCTTCATGGTCATTTCCTGAACCTTCTGAGGATCATTCTTGTATTTCTCCTGAAGCTTTTTAACTTCAGGCTGTATAGCCTGTGTCTTCTTCATTGATTTTATCTGCTTATAGTTCAATGGGAACATAAGGAAGTTTATGAGTACTGTGAATAATATTATTGTGAATCCCCATTGATTTCCAGGATCAGCTACAAACTGGTCCAGAAATGACTTGATGATGTGAAAGACGCTGATGAATAATTGATTTAATGGCTCTAACAACTTATTACCTCCATGGCTTTCACCAATAGTTATTTTACAGGATCATATGGGTCTCCCTTGTGATATGGATGACATTTGAGAATTCGTCTTATAGCCAGAAAAGTACCCTTTACTGCTCCATACTTTTCAATGGCTTCAATGGCATACTGAGAGCAAGTCGGATAAAACCTGCAACTCGGTTGTTTCATTGGTGATATATATTTTCTATAGAACCTGATAATATTAATCAGTATCTTTTTCAATTTTTGTCAGTCCCGCTTTCTTATAAAGACCGAGCATTGCCTTCTCCACATCTCTATAGCTTTTGCCGTTAATGGATGTTCTGGCCACAAAAACAAAATCATGGCCTTCTATGAAATTCGATTTGTTTAGCCTGTAAGCTTCGCTAATCAGTCTCTTGACCCTGCTCCTGACTACACTTTTACCAACTTTTTTGCTGACCGATATGCCTACCCTGTTGAATTTTACACCATCAGTAATGTTCCTTCTGTTTTTCATGTAATAAAGAACAAGCAGGTAATTCGATAAGGATTTGCCTCTCCTGTAGACATTCCGGAATTCAGTATTCTTTCTTATCTTTTCATGTTTCATGGAGACAATTTCCTTTCAGCTCAACTTGCAGAAAAAGGCCACGTGATGCGGCCCTTAAGCTGTTAGTCTTTTTCTTCCCTTGAGTCTTCTTCTCTTGAGTACGTTCCTACCATTCTTGGTAGCCATTCTCTTCATGAAACCATGCTCTTTCTTTCTCTGCTTAACCTTTGGCTGGTATGTCATAAACATATTAGACACCCCCTTCGTTGTTTAATAGGTGCTCATATCCTAAAAACTTTTCTCTATCCAATATGGACATCATAATCAGGATTTACTCTCCTATTATACTCATGGACCATATCAGTGTCAAGGAACTTGAAAATCCGGAACACCGTTATATTTAGCCCACCTTATTTGTGGATAACTTATTGTACACCCCATTTTTTATATGCTATTATTATGTGGAGTTGTTGATAACTGCACCAAAATGGCGAGTTTATCCACAACTGTTGATAACCCTGTGCATAAACTGTTCGTTCCACTTTGGATAAATATGGACCAGAATGTTTTTCCTTTGTGCACCAATGATTAAATGAAATGAACAATGTTGGCTTTTTTTCATGTTTTTTATAAAATTCAGCCAGCTTTTCATCAATATCTACAATATTAACATCATGTTGATTAGACTTGTCAACATGATGATTTTATTCTTTTTTTGCTGTTTATAACCTGTACACAACCTGTGCGGTAGTAAAACAGCAGAAAAATCTTTCATTACTTATATAAACATTTTAGGAGGATACTTCATATGGACGCCCGACTCAAAGAAAACTGGGATAATATACTCAAAGTGCTGAAAGTGGAGATCATGTCTGAGGTCAGCTACAATACATGGATAGCTGGACTGGTTCCAATTGGCACGAGGGGTGGAGTATTCTATATTGATGTCCCAAATGAGCTGACCCTGGACATACTTAGGCAGCGATACAAGGTTCTTATCAAGGAAGCAGTAAAGCATGTACTTGATGAAGATATCGAAGTTGATTATGTTATCGGAGGACTTCCAGATGTAGCCCCGGTGGTTGAGACCAAGACGGCTGCACCTGTTCCTGAGGTTCCAAGGAGCAACAACGGAACTCTCAATACAAAATACACATTTGATTCTTTTGTCATAGGTAACTCCAATAGATTCGCACATGCCGCTTCTGTTGCCGTGGCAGAATCTCCCGCAAATGCATATAACCCACTTTTCCTTTATGGTGGAGTAGGATTGGGAAAAACTCATCTTATGCACGCGATAGGGCACCATATACTTACACAAAATCCAAAGGCGAATGTAGTATATGTATCATCTGAAAAATTTACAAATGAACTTATAAATTCAATAAGGTATGACAAGAATGCTGATTTCAGGAACAAATACAGGAATGTAGATGTATTGCTGGTTGACGACATACAATTTATCGCAGGGAAGGAAAGCACCCAGGAAGAATTCTTCCATACATTCAATGAACTATACGAAGCAAGGAAACAGATAATAATATCCAGTGACAGACCACCCAATGAGATACCAACTCTTGAAGACAGGCTCAGAACAAGGTTTGCATGGGGACTTCAGGCAGATATCCAGGCTCCTGATTTTGAGACCAGGATCGCAATCCTCAAGAAGAAAGCGGAAACTGAAAACTATGTGGTATCTAGTGAAGTCATGGTCTATATTGCCACAAAGATAAAATCCAATATACGAGAACTTGAGGGAGCCCTTATCAGGGTCATGGCATACTCATCCCTCACAAACAATAAGAACATTACTGTTGATTTGGCTGCAGAGGCACTCAAGGACATCATTTCTTCCACCCAGTCCAAGAGCATTACGATAGACCTTATCCAGGATGTTGTGTCCAACTATTATAATATGTCGATTCAGGAGCTGAAATCACAGAGAAGGACCAGAAATGTTGCTTTTCCAAGACAGATAGCAATGTATCTTTCCAGAAAGCTTACAGACATGTCCCTTCCTAAAATCGGAGAAGAATTCGGTGGCAGGGACCATACTACCGTGATACATGCATATGAAAAGATCTCTGAGGCACTTAAGACTGATGATGCGCTTGCCGGTGCCATAAAGCTTATAACAAAGAAGCTGACAAGCCAGTAATTCACAAATTGTTGATTTAGTTTATTTTAGACTGTGGATAACAGCAACTTCAAACTTCCGCTTCTAACACTGTGGATAAGTAGGTGCCAATCGCTATACCTTATCCACATGTTGAAAACTTTGATTTTCACTCAGAATTATAAGGTTTGGAACTTATCCACACTATACCGCAGCCTACTACTACTACAACTAAAATTAATATATTATTATCTATATATAGGCAGATAGCGGATCCCGTTATGTTGACTGATTCATCCACCATAGAACAATGTTACATTCAATGAATTCAGGAGGTTTTGTTCATGCATTTCAGATGTGAAAAGAAGGATTTGGTCGAAGGCATATCTACCGTACAAAAAGCAATTCAGGGAAAGTCGACCATGCAGGTCCTCGAAGGTATATATATTGAGACTACAAGTGAAGGACTCATATTGAGAGGGACTGATATAGATCTCAGCATAGAGACAAAAGTACCTGCTACGGTAGTTGAAGATGGGACCATCGTAATAGACTCCAAGCTTTTCGGTGAGATAGTCAGGAAGCTTCCAAACAGCGAGGTTGATGTTTTAACAACCGAAAACAATACAATAACGGTTACTTGCGAAAATTCAGTTTTCAATCTTCTTTTTCTGAATGCTGATGATTTTCCGGACCTTCCAGAAATAGGAAGGGAAAGTGGAGTTGAAATAAGGGAATCTCTGCTGAAGAACCTGATCACAGCTACCAATTTTGCAGTTGCACTGGATGAGGCCAGGCCTATATTAATGGGTGTATTGTTTGAGGTGAAGAACAGCGTGCTCAATATGGTAGCTCTAGATGGATACAGACTTGCGTTAAGAACGGAAAATCTTGATTCGGTAGATGATTTTTCAGTTGTGATACCTGGAAAGACACTCAATGAAGTCAACAAGATATTGTCTGACTCAACTGAGAATGTGAGCATATCCTTCAATGACAATCACATCATGTTCAGAATAAAGGATACGAAGATAGTTTCAAGGCTTTTATCAGGAGATTTCATAAAGTATGAGTCTATACTCCCAAGTGATTACAGATTAAGCTTTACAACAAGTAAAGCGGTTCTGCATGATTCAATTGAGAGAGCTTCGCTCATGTCGAAGGATGGAACGAGCAACCTGATCAAGATGAATATCGATGGTGGACGCATGGTCATAACCTCGAATTCTCAGTTTGGAAAGGTCAGGGAAGAACTTTCGATTACTTCAAAGGGAGAACCTATCGAGATAGCTTTCAATTCTAGATATCTTATAGATGTTCTCAAAGTAATTGAAGAGGATGAGATAATGTTTGAGATGACATCGAGTGTCAGCCCCTGCATAATAAAGAACAGGATCAAGGACAACTGCAAGTATCTAGTGCTGCCTGTCAGAATTGCGAGGTAAGGAAATTGGATGTAACTATTAGGACAGAATTCATAAAGCTGGATTCATTCATGAAATGGTGCGGCGCAGTAGGCCTGGGATCAGAAGCAAAGGCGTACATTCTTGATGGTTTGGTGAAGATCAATGGAGAAGTCGTTCTGCAGAGGGGGAAGAAGGTATATCCGGGGGATGTTGTAGAATTCAACGGAGAGACATACAGGGCTGTAAAAGAGTCTGAATAAGTCAGTGACACATACCACATACAAAGTTAACTTTGTATGTGGTATAATATATTGTGGGTGTTTTTTACGATGAGAATTAACAGATTGACTCTTCATAATTTCAGGAACTATAAAGAGCTGGATATGGATCTCGGTAACGGAGTCAATGTTTTCCAGGGGGAAAATGCCCAAGGTAAGACAAACGTTCTTGAGGCTATGTATTTCTGCGCCTTCGGAAGGTCCCACAGGACCTCAAAAGATAAAGAACTTGTCAGATGGGGAGAAGATAATGCAAGAATCAAGCTCCACATCGAAAGGGAAAGACTGGACAAGGATATAGACATATTCATCCTTAATGATGGCAAGAAATCGATTGGGGTCAATAAGATCAAAATCAAAAAGATGGGAGACCTGATTGGTGTACTTAATATAGTCATGTTCTCTCCAGAAGACCTTAAGATAGTCAAGGAATCGCCATCGTTGAGAAGAAAATTCCTGGACATGGAAATAAGCCAGCTTGACAGAAAATACTATAATGCACTCGTGTCGTATAACAAGGTCCTTAACGAAAGAAATTCATTGATGAAAAACAGGAAGATGGACAGGAACATGCTAGATGTCTATGACCATCAGCTCGTTGACAACGGCCTTTATATCATGAAACAAAGAATGAATTATATCAGGATGCTTAATGCCAGAGGAAAAGACATACATCTCGAGATTACATCAGGTCGTGAAAATGTTGATTTTGTTTATGTCCCATCTGTTCCTTTTGGTGAGTCGATGAAAGATGATTTTCTTACAAGTCTTTCCAGAAACAGAGAAAAGGATATGGAGAAAGGTAATACATCGGTAGGCACGCACAGAGATGATTTTTCAATCAATATAAATGGTGTTGATGTAAGAAGTTATGGTTCACAGGGTCAGCAGAGGACAGCAGTCCTGACCATGAAGTTTGCCTCCCTTGGGATAATAAGGGATATAAAGGGTGAATATCCTGTACTGCTTCTTGATGATGTGCTTTCTGAGCTTGATCTTTCGAGAAAGAAGTTCATATTAAAATCCATAGAAAACATACAGACTGTGATAACCTGCACAGGAGTCGAGAATATCGAGGATTATCTGACAGGGGATTACAGGCTGTTTAATGTCACGGACGGTTCATTGAAATGGAAGGAGGATTGAAATTGTTTCTGCACCTTGGAGAAAATATAGTTGTACCTCTAAAGTCTGTCATAGGAATATTCGATCTGGAAACCACGATGTACAGTCCGGATACAAGTCAGTTTCTGAGGCTGGCTGAGGAGGATGGTTTTGTTGAGAGAATCAACAATGAAAAACCAAAATCCTTTATAATAACCGAGATGGATAAGAAATCGAAGATATACCTGTCGCCGATTTCGTCCAGGACTCTGACCAAAAGAACTGAACTGAATTTTGAAGACTAGGGAAGGAGGAAAAACAATGACAGACATCGAGAAAATCGAAAATAGCGAGTTATATGATGAAAGTAAGATTCAAGTACTTGAAGGTCTTGAAGCTGTAAGAAAAAGGCCGGGAATGTATATCGGAACCACTTCTTCCAGGGGTCTTCACCACCTTGTATATGAAATAGTGGACAATAGCATAGATGAGGCGCTGGCAGGATTCTGTGACCACATAGAGGTATATATCCATAAGGATAATTCCATAACAGTCGAAGACAATGGACGAGGTATGCCTGTTGGTATTAACAAGAAGCTGAACAAGTCATCTGTAGAAGTAATAATGACAGTGCTTCATGCCGGAGGTAAATTCGGTGGCGGAGGATATAAGGTTTCAGGAGGACTGCACGGTGTAGGAGCATCCGTTGTCAATGCGCTGTCAGAGGTTTGCATTGTCTATGTAAAGAGAGACGGCAAACTGTACAAGCAGGAATTCAGGAGAGGAATACCTTTTGACACGCTTTCGGTTGTAGGTGAAAGTACAGGAACTGGTACCAGAACATACTTTAAGCCTGATGATGAAATATTCGAGGAGCTTGAATTTGACTTCGAGATTCTTTCAGACAGGCTGCGTGAACTGGCATTCCTGAATAAGGGAATTAGGATTACGCTTTATGATGAACGTGATGAAAAGACGGAATCATATTTCTATGAGGGTGGAATAAAAAGCTTCGTTGAATACCTGAACAGAAACAAGGAAGTTCTTCATAAAGATCCCATATATATGGAGGAAGAGAAGGATGGCTACTCAGTAGAAGTCTCACTTCAGTATAATGACAGCTACAACGAAAACATATTCACTTATGCTAACAACATTGATACCACAGAAGGTGGAACACACCTTGAGGGTTTCAAGAGGGCAATGACCAGGGTAATCAATGACTACGGCAAGAAATTCGGACATATCAAGGAAAATGACAAGAACCTATCCGGCGAAGACATTAGGGAAGGTCTCACTGCAGTCATATCAGTCAAGCTTGAGAATCCTCAGTTTGAAGGACAGACAAAGACAAAGCTTGGAAACAGTGAAGTAAGAAGCATTGTGGACAATGTGGTAGGAAGATGCGTGCAGACTATACTTGAAGAAAACCCGCAGATAGGTAAGACTGTCATTGACAAGGCACTTATGGCTGCTAGAGCAAGGGAAGCTGCAAGAAAAGCAAGGGAGCTGACCAGAAAGAGTGTGCTTGAAAGAGGCTCTCTCCCGGGTAAGCTTGCGGATTGTGCTTCTAAGGACCCTCTTGAGTGTGAGATATACATAGTAGAGGGAGATTCGGCGGGTGGATCTGCAAAGCAGGGAAGGAACAGACAGTTCCAGGCAATTCTGCCAATCCGAGGAAAGATCATGAACGTCGAAAAACAGAGATTGGACAAGATACTGGGCTCTGAGACCATAAGGTCCATGGTTACTGCTTTCGGTGGCGGAATAGGCAAGGATTTCGACAAGGAGAAGCTAAGGTATTCAAGAATTATCATTATGACTGATGCTGATGTTGATGGAGCCCATATTAGGACACTTCTGCTCACTTTCTTCTACAGGTACATGAAGGACCTTATAGACCATGGACATGTATATATCGCACAGCCACCGCTGTACCAGGTTACCAAAGGAAAATTTGTCGAGTACACATATTCAGACAAGGAGCTTGAGACAGTACTTGAAAAAATAGGTGGCAAGGATAACTCTGTAAATATACAGAGATACAAGGGTCTTGGAGAAATGAATGCTGAACAGCTTTGGGATACTACAATGGATCCTGAACACAGGATACTGCTCAGGGCAACTGTAGAGGATGCCAAGGCTGCTGATGAGATATTCACTATACTTATGGGTGATAAGGTTGAACCGAGAAGGGAATTCATAGAGAGAAATTCTAAAAAAGTTGTAAATCTGGACATTTAGGGAGGTGTAGCAATTGTACAACGAAGGAAAAGTCATTTCAATTGACATAAAAAAAGAAATGAAGACCAGCTACATCGACTATGCAATGAGCGTTATAGTGGGACGAGCATTACCTGATGTAAGGGATGGACTTAAGCCTGTTCACAGAAGAATACTATATTCAATGCAACAGTTGGGACTTTCACCTGAAAAAGGCTATAGGAAGTGTGCGAGGATTGTCGGAGACGTCCTTGGTAAGTACCATCCACATGGAGACAGCTCTGTCTATGATGCCCTAGTAAGGCTTGCACAAGACTTTTCGATCAGATATCTGCTTGTAGATGGACATGGAAACTTCGGTTCTGTCGATGGGGACTCAGCTGCGGCAATGAGGTACACAGAGGCAAAGCTAGCAAAAATCGCAGTAGAGATGCTCCGTGACATTGGCAAGGAGACTGTTGACTTTGTAGACAACTTTGATGGAGAGGAAAGAGAGCCCTCTGTTCTTCCATCAAGATATCCAAATCTGCTTGTAAACGGATCATCAGGTATCGCAGTCGGTATGGCAACAAATATTCCACCCCATAACCTTAAAGAGGTAATAGATGGCGTAATACTGCTTATAGATAATGCTGATGCTACTGTGCTTGATCTTATGGCTTATATCAAGGGCCCTGATTTTCCGACCTCTGGAACAATAATGGGAGTATCGGGCATAAGGGAAGCTTATGAAACCGGTAGAGGAAAGGTTATTGTAAGAGCCAAGAGTGACATAGAGGAAGAGAACGGCCGACAAAAGATCATAATAACTGAACTTCCATACATGGTGAACAAGGCAAGGCTCATAGAGAATATCGCAGACCATGTAAAGGAAAAGAAACTCACAGGTATTTCTGACCTGAGGGATGAGTCTGACAGAGATGGAATGAGAATAGTAATTGAGCTTAAGAAGGATGCAAATGCACATGTTATACTCAATTATCTGTACAAGCATACAAAGGTCCAGGATACATTCGGAATTATAATGCTTTCTCTTGTTAATAACGAGCCGAAGGTATTGAATCTGAGGGAGATGCTTGTCCATTATCTCAACTTCCAGAAACAGGTAGTTACAAGAAGGACCATATTTGAACTCGCCAAAGCTGAAGAAAGGGCTCATATACTTGAAGGATTGCTCATAGCCCTTGACAATATTGATGAGGTAGTAAAGATACTTAGAGGATCAAAGACTACTGATATTGCAAAGAATGAGCTTATGACGAGGTTCGGACTCTCTGACAGGCAGGCTGTGGCTATACTGGATATGAGGCTTAGAAGGCTTACCGGACTTGAAAGAGATAAGATAGTAGATGAATTTGATGAGCTGATGATACAGATAGCAAGGCTTAAGGAAATACTTGGAAGTGAGGCTATTCTCCTTGGTGTAATCAGGGAAGAGCTTATTGAGATAAGGGATAAATACGGTGATGAGAGAAGAACAAGGATTGAGAAGAAGGATGATGAGATAAATTACGAAGACCTCATATCTGAAGAGGATGTCGTTATAACCCTCACACAATCCGGATATATCAAGAGGATCCAGGCTGCAACCTATTCTTCGCAGAAGAGAGGCGGCAGGGGGATCCAGGCGATGTCAACCAAGGAAGATGACATCGTATCAAAGGTGTTCGTTACATCGACTCACAAGAATCTCTTATTCTTCACAAGCAAGGGTAAGGTATATAAGCTTAAGGCTTATGAGATACCTGATGCAGGACGAGTATCCAAGGGTACTAACCTTGTAAACATAATACCATTGGACCAGGATGAGAAGATTCAGGCGGTAATTTCAATAGCCGACATGGACCAGGATGGTTTCCTGGTATTCTGCACAGCTAATGGGATAGTTAAGAAAACCGGTCTTGAGGATTATTCCAACATAAGGAAGAATGGACTTATTGCCATAAACCTCAGGGAAGGCGACGAGCTGCTCAATGTGAAGTTCACAAGGGGAGATGCTGACCTTATACTGGTAACACAGGATGGCTATTCAATCAAGTTCAATGAGAACGAGATAAGGACCATGGGTAGAACAGCATCTGGAGTCAAAGGTATAGACCTGAGATCAGGGGATACCTGCGTATCCTTTGACATCGCAGTAGAAGGCGAGGACCTCCTTGTAGTATCTGAAAGCGGTCTTGGAAAGAGGACTCCTATCAGTGAATACCACCTGCAGAGAAGAGGCGGAAAAGGTCTCATAACATACAAGGTATCTTCCAGGACAGGCCCTGTTGTAGGTGCGAGATCCTGCAGCCAGGATGATGAGCTGATGCTCATCAATTCCGATGGCGTTGCAATCAGGATAAGCATAGCTGAAATATCTGAGACTTCAAGGAATACAATGGGAGTAAAGCTGATGAAGACATCGGAAACTACCAAGGTTGTTTCAATGGCAAAGATAATCGCAGCAAGAGATGAAGAAGGGCCAGAGGTTGAAGAGATAGACAGTGATGAAACCATAAGCAAGGGCATCCATGATGATACTGATGACAGTGACATTGAATTGGATGTCTATGATGAGGATGACTCAGACGAGGAATCTGAAGAATAACTGAAGCATTAATTGGATCGTATTTATACGGTCCTTTTTTTATACTTATATAATGTAGGGGGATGAATTTCCGTGCCCATCCTGGCGATTATTGAAGAAAGTTACCATAAGCACATTCTCTAAAGTCCATTAAAGCAGATTAGGGAATCGCTGATTTCTAAAGCTGTTCTTATTTGTATCATCGTATCCATATCCGTATCTAGAAGAAGTGCAGCAAAGAATCTATCAAGAATCCAGTGATTTGACATGATAATAACGATAAAATCAGCCTAAACAGCGGATTTGGAATAACCTGCAACCAGAGGCCAAATATCCAAAAAACAGATGATAATTTTATTTTTAAAGAAAACATCCGTGATTACAACGGTTTCAATAAGCGGGTTTAGATTTCATAAATCCTGTTTGTCAATAAACAATCCCGTGTGTATCAATAATAGGAAAATAGAGATTTAGATAGATATTTCGAGTATTTTAAACCTATTCAACACCAATCGCTCTTAAATCGAATAGGGACGTTGATTAAGGTGGTAAGATAGTCAATGTCGCTTCTGACATGAGGCAACAAGCTCTTTGAAAATTAAA
>NZ_AXUN02000134.1:0-215 GCF_000495435.3 Youngiibacter fragilis 232.1
AGTAGAGGTCCTCCCTGAAGGTGCCATTCCTTACCATGTCCTCAAGGTTCTGGTTGGTTGCAGATATTATCCTTACATCTATAGGGATTGTCTCGCTTGAACCTACCTTCTCCAGTTCCTTTTCCTGAAGCACCCTCAGGAGCTTTGCCTGCATGGTGAGGGGCATGTCGCCTATCTCGTCGAGGAACACTGTTCCTCCGTTGGCGAGCTCGAAC
>NZ_AXUN02000134.1:258-917 GCF_000495435.3 Youngiibacter fragilis 232.1
TTGATCCTTATTATCGGTCTGTTCTTTCTTTCGCTCGCATAATGGATGGCATTTGCAAAAACTTCCTTGCCTGTTCCGGTCTCACCGGTAAGCAGCACGCTCATGTCGCTCTTTGCGGCTTTTCTGGCGATTCGTATGGATTCGTTGAACGGTGCGCTTTCTCCGATCATGGACTGGAATGAGTATTTGCTCCCAACATAGCNNTACTGCACCTCATCATCCATAGCCTTTAGCTTTGCGGCTATGTCCAGGGCATTCCTTGTGAACTTTATCTGTCCGACGGCAGCTATGACATTTCCACCGTCACTTACCGGAGCCCTTGTCACAATGACATACTTATCCTTGCTGGGAGCCTGGCCTGATGCCAGCCTATGGACCACGTTGACATCCTCACGTCCTGTCTTCGTGATCTCTTCGAGCTTGGAGTTGAGTATAACATCGGTGACGTGCTTGCCGATAACGTTCTGCCTCTTAAGGCCAAGGTATTCAAGGTAGGCCTTGTTCATCTCGATTATCATACCGTCCCTGTCCACGATTAGGAAGCCGTCATCTGAAATCTCAAGTATCTTCTCGTATATCAGGAGACGGTCACGGAGGTTATCCCAGGTCGGGTTGCCATCGTGTTCATTAAGAATTCCATTCTTTTCCCTGCTCATTTC
>NZ_AXUN02000133.1 GCF_000495435.3 Youngiibacter fragilis 232.1
CGGATACCTTGACCAATATGGATCTGCAACAGATTCTATACCCTGAACGAAGTGTTGGGTTGGGAAGGAAAATACCTGACTATGAGTACATCTTCAAAGAGCTCGCAAAGCCTGGAGTGACTTTGTCACTGCTTTGGGCTGAGTACTGTGCTGAATGTGCTGATGAGAAGACGATCCCGTACCAACACTCCCAATTTAACGAAAAGTATCATGCTTATGCTGCGTCAAAGAAGGCTACTCTGCGAATTAAGCACAAGCCAGGTGAGCTCATGGAAGTCGACTGGGTTGGAGACACTTTAGCTGTTTACGATAAAGTGTCCGGTGAAGCTATAAAAGCCTATATATTCGTAGCTTGTCTTCCATGCAGCCTCTATGGATACGCTGAAGCATGTCCCGACATGAAATCCAATAATTGGATTCAAGCGCATGTACATGCGTATAACTACTTCGGTGGAGTAACAAGAATCCTGGTAGTGGACAATTTGAAGACAGGGGTAATCAAAAATACAAGGACTGAACTCGTTTTGAACCGATCATACCATGAAATGGCGGAGCACTACGGTACTGCCATAATACCAGCTCGACCGGTATCACCACAGGATAAGCCAAGTGCTGAAGGCACTGTTCGGGTGATGGAGACTTGGATAATGGCTGCACTCAGAAATCGAAAGTTCTTCACGTTTGATGACCTAAACCTTGCAATCCGAGAAAAGCTTATTGAATTCAATACTAAACCCTTTCAGAAAAAGCAAGGAAGCAGGCTCATTGCATTTGAAGAGGAAGAAAGATCGTTCCTCATGCCACTACCTGCTTCTCCGTATGAGACGGCTATCTGGTCAAAAGCCACCATACAACCCGATTATCTCATAACTGTCGGTGAATGCAAATATTCCGTACCTTATGAATTCATCGGGAAAGAAGTTGAAATCCGAAGCACTGAGAAAAGTAT
>NZ_AXUN02000132.1 GCF_000495435.3 Youngiibacter fragilis 232.1
TCGAGCTGTCCATGGTCCTGAGGTTCTCAGCGATACTGGGGGTGAATTCCATCTGTCCCAGCACATCCTTCTCAAGGTCAACACCAGGCGCTATCTCCATTAGTGTAAGCCCTTCAGGAAGAAGCTGGAAGAGAGCCCTTTCAGTCACATAGAAGATCTTCCTTCCGCCNNCCGTCAACAGCCTCCACATCAAGGCCTCCGGCAGTGAAGGTTCCGCAGTACACGACCGTCTTTGCGTTCTGGGAAATGTCTATGAAGCCTCCGCAGCCTGCCAGCCTTGTCCCGAACTTGGATACGTTGAGGTTGCCGTGTGGGTCGCACTGAGCCATCCCCAGAAAGGTGACGTCGATTCCGCCTCCGTCATAGAAGTCGAACTGGTATGGTTCGTCTATGATGGCCTGAGGTGCCAGTGCGCTTCCGAAGTCCTTGCCGCCCTGGGCTATGCCGCCTACTATACCTGGCTCGACGCTTGCCGTGAAGTGATGGTCCACACCCTCTTCCTTGAGGACTGCAGCTACACTCTCAGG
>NZ_AXUN02000131.1 GCF_000495435.3 Youngiibacter fragilis 232.1
GCTATACAATTTCCGCTTACGTGGTACGATGCCATGGTTCTTTACTCTCGTTTTCGTGAGGAAGTCCGTGGTGTAGGTTTTCTGTAAAAGGGCATCCCCAATATACTTTTCATTTCGTAGGATTTGATTGATATTGCTGGTATGCCATTTTTCATTTCCAGCACCATTACGAATGCCGTCCTCTTCAAGGCCGCGTTTGATTTTTAGCATGCTGGCACCTTCGAGGTATTCCCGGTAGATGCGCTTTATGATTTCTGCTTCCTTGGGGACAACGATAAGGCGCTTATTTTCATCCTTTATAAATCCGAGGAAGCGGTTGCAGTTGACCTGTATTTCACCTTGCTGGTAGCGATATTGTAAACCCATCTTTACATTCTGGCTCAGAGACTGACTTTCCTGTTGGGCGAGGGAAGCCATAATGGTGAGCATAACCTCGCCTTTAGAGTCCATGCTATTTATATTTTCTTTTTCAAAGTAGACGGGAATGTTTTTTTCCTTAAGCTGCCGGATGTATTTCAGGCAGTCCAGAGTATTTCGGGCAAACCTACTGATAGATTTTGTGATGATCATATCCACATTGTCAGCCATACACTCGTCGATCATTCGGTTAAATTCATCACGCTTTTTAGTATTGGTTCCTGAAATACCGTCATCCGCATAAATTCCTGCCAATGACCATTCTGGGTTATTGTTAATGTAGGATGTATAGTGTTCAATCTGCGCTTCATAACTTGTAGCCTGTTCGTCACTGTCGGTGGAAACCCTGCAATAGGCTGCTACCCGGAGTTTTGCTTTTTCCTCATCTTCTTTTTTGCCACGCATTTGCTTCCTGGCTGGGAGTACGGTGACACTCTTAGTAACATTCAATATTTACACCTCTCTTTTAATCAGACTATAGGCGTATTCCGCTTGCTGGAACGGATTGTCGAATCGCTCGGTGCTTTCTATGATGCGGAAGGTGGTTGGATAAACAGCCTCATCTTCCACTTTTGGCTCGAAGATCCGACCAAGTTTTTCAGCTCGTCTGATACGTTCTTTTTCTACAGCCTCAAACATCACCTTATCAATAATTGCCGGATAATAATTATCTCCAAGGTAATGGGCGTTTCTGAGTATATTTCCAATCGATGCATGAGATTTTGTGATTTCGGCCTTTTGTGCAGCGTTGGCCAAGGAATCTCCGGATAGAAACGCTAGAAATAGTTTTTTTATCTGCTCGGCAGCAATTTCATCAATGACAGCTTTGCCATTTTCTATCCTATAGCCGTAGGGTGTGTGACTCATTCATTTCTCCAACCTTTCCTTAAGTGTGATTCCACATTTGAGTTCAAATCCAATTTCAGTTCTGGAATATACAATAATCCGATTCACAAAATTTTTGAAAACTGCTTCGTCAAAGCGTTTTAACATGGTTGCCGTAGTGGCATATTGTAGCAAGGTGTTGACTTCAATCAAATGCTGGTTCCCGCTATCCCTATGTGTCAGAATAGTTGGCAGTGGTAATTGAAAATAGTATAGTAAGTACTACTGATGAGGGGATGAATAAAATGGCAGATAGTAAAGAGTTAAGGGATGCAATGGT
>NZ_AXUN02000130.1 GCF_000495435.3 Youngiibacter fragilis 232.1
TTGAATCCAGGCACAGCCCTTACGACTGCTCCGAAACCAACTGCTGCTGATGTGTTGATTATGGCAAGTACTGAGTTTGAAGCTCCCTTGTTAATGACATCAACCATGTTTTTCTTGATCGCAGGGAAATTGACAAGTACTGATAGAAGTACACCTGCTACCAATGCTACAATAATGTTCTGCTTAAGAACGTTGAGTACTATTACAACAGCAAGAAGAGGCAGAAATGAAAGCATCGGGTTCGGAAGCTTGTCCACATCAGCCAAGGTTGCGACCGCAGTGCCTGTAGGCTCTATGAAGACTTCACCTCTCGCGGTATATACCTTCTCCCTCCATACTNNCTGTATCTGAGGTGTTCCCGGAAGGGAAGTCATGGCTATAGTGAACATACCGAAAGCTAGTGTACCAGGGATGAGCTTTCTTGTTATGTTGGCTTCCCTGAATACTGCAACTGCTAGCGGATACATTGCAAATGCTATGACGAATACGCTTATTCCGCCGTAACCAAGGACTATGCATCCAAGTGAAACTGCAAGGATCGCCCTCTTCTTTCCAATGAGGCCCGTAATGAAGTGAGCAACAGACTGAGCTCCCCCGGAAACCTCCATGAGCCTTCCGAAGATTCCACCGAGCATNNTATGTGTCAGTGTATGTAGGAAGCAGGTCAAGTCCACCTGTCAAGGCAACAATCGATGCGCATATTGGAGCTATCCATATTATGGACATACCCTTGAATGCAAGGAACATGAGCAGAGCAA
>NZ_AXUN02000129.1 GCF_000495435.3 Youngiibacter fragilis 232.1
CACTATTAATTTATACTTATTGTACCATTTCCGATAAAAGTTATGTAATCGGTATCTGACTAACAGCATCAATATCAGAATGAAAAAAAAGAGGGCAAATGCCCTCAAAAGTATGCGGTAATATCAATTCAATTATTGGCTATCTTCTGACTATGACTGTGGTTCCCATTCCTCCGCCTATGCAGAGTGTTGCAAGTCCCAGACTTGCATCCCTCTTNNGTGACAAGTATCCTTGCTCCTGAGGCTCCGACTGGATGCCCGAGCGAGATTGCTCCGCCGTTGACGTTGACCTTGTCCTTGTTCCATTTGAGCTCCTTGCCTACAGCCAGTGACTGTGCCGCAAAGGCCTCGTTGGCCTCGATAAGGTCCATGTCGTCTATGGTGAGTCCGGCCTTTTCAAGAGCCTTCCTTGATGAAGGAACAGGCCCTATTCCCATTATTGACGGATCGACTCCTGCGCTGGCAAAGGAGACTATGGTAGCCAGCGGGGTGATCCCAAGCTCTTCAGCCTTCTCCCTGGACATAAGGACAAGGGCTGCAGCCCCGTCGTTTATTCCTGATGCGTTTGCGGCTGTTACCGTGCCAGCCTTCTTGAATGCGGGCTTTAACTTTGACAATCCTTCCACGGTGACTCCCTTCTTGGGGAACTCATCGGTGTCGACAACCTTGGGATCTCCCTTTCTCTGGGGGATAAGTACAGGGACTATCTCATCCTTGAACCTGCCTTCTTCAATTGCCTTTTCAGCCTTGTTCTGGCTCCATGCGGCAAATTCATCCTGCTCCTCGCGGGAAATCGAATACTTTTCAGCAAGGTTCTCGGCAGTCACTCCCATATGATAGTTGTTGAAGACATCGGTCAGGGCATCCCTTATCAGGGAATCCACAGCCTTGTCGTCTCCCATCCTCATTCCGAATCTTGCTGAGGGAAGAAGGTAAGGGGACATGCTCATGTTTTCGGTTCCCCCGACCACAACGATGTCATTTTCACCTGTCATTATCGTCTGGGCTCCCATTGCAACAGTCTTCAGTCCAGAACCGCAGAGCATGTTGACTGTAACTGCAGGTACCTCCTGCGGAATGCCTGCCTTCATCGCTGCCTGCCTTGCCACACCCTGACCAAGACCAGCCTGGAGTATGCACCCAAAATAGACATCCTGCACCTGGTCAGGGGTTATCCCTGCCCTTGAAACCGCCTCCTTGACTGCTGCCGCTGCCAGGTCAACCGCTGATACATCCTTGAACTGGCCGCCGAAGCTTCCGATTGCAGTCCTTACACCGCTTGCTATGACTACTTCTTTCATCTCTACCTCCTGAATTTGATTTTTATTGGTATGCTCTATATAGCAATTTCCATGCCAACCGTGTATACGACTACAAAAATATGAAAGTTTTTTCATGTATTTATTTCAAAACCTTTACATCTGACTTTTTTTTGAATATAGTCAATTTAGATACTATTTCGAAAGGGGTGAAGAAAGTCAGGTCACGGAATTCCGTAACCTGATGAAGGTATGAAAGTATTCGTTGTTGGAGCAGGAACCATGGGATCCGGCATTGCACAGGCATTTGCACAGGGCGGCTGGGAAGTAGGCATGTATGATGTCGCAGAAGGATTCGCCAGGAAGAGTCTTTCGGGAATGCTTGGAAGGCTTGCCAAGCAGGTTGAAAAGGGAAAGCTGTCACAGGAAGAGTGCGACAGGATCTCTGGAAGCCTTAAGGTTTACGAAGATCTCGCAGGCGCTTCTGACTGCGACCTGGTACTCGAGGCAGTTGTTGAAAGGATGGAGGTCAAAAAGTCCCTATTCAAGGAACTGGATTCTATCTGTGCAGATACAGCCATTTTCGCTTCAAATACCTCATCCCTGTCCATAACTGAAATGGCTTCAGCTACAAAAAATCCAGGAAGAGTCATCGGAATGCACTTCTTCAATCCGGCTCCTGTAATGAAGCTTGTTGAAATCATCAGAGGTCAGCTTGCTGATGAGGAGACCTTCAAGCGTGCGGTCGAATATGCAAAGACTATAGGCAAAGACCCTGTAGAAGTTACTGAAGGACCAGGTTTCGTTGTCAACAGGATACTCATCCCGATGATAAATGAGGCGATAGGAGTCCTTGCAGACGGTTTTGCATCCGCTGAAGACATAGACAAGGCAATGAAGCTTGGCGCTAATCATCCGATGGGACCCCTGGCGCTTTCAGACCTTATTGGAAACGACATAACCCTTGCGATAATGGAAGTCCTTCATAAGGAAATGGGTACTGACAAATATGCCCCGCATCCTCTCCTTAGAAAGATGGTAAGGGCAGGACTGCTCGGAAAGAAGACAGGAAGGGGATTCTACCAGTATTGACATTTATGGTGCTGTTGCAAAATAGCGC
>NZ_AXUN02000128.1 GCF_000495435.3 Youngiibacter fragilis 232.1
AACTACAATATACAAGGAGGTGATTTCATGGCAAGATCAAGTTTCAAAATGCCAGAGGATTTCTTGCTAAAGGTATCAACCTTGGCAGAGAAAACCGATGAAATCATCCCGAAGGTCCTGGAAGCTGGTGGCGAAGTGGTGAAAGCCAAAGTGAAAGCCAATCTACAGGCCACCGTTGGAAGCGACACAAAACTTCCATCAAGGTCCACTGGAGAACTTATTGATGCTCTCGATGTAACCCCTGCTGGTGTGGATCGAGATGGGAATTATAACGTAAAGGTGGGCTTTGATGAACCGAGAAAAGAAGGAGAGTCAAATGCAAAACTAGCCAATATCTTAGAGTATGGAAAGTCTGGGCAACCGGCTAAGCCATTCCTAAAGCCGGCGAAAACAGCTAGTCGAAACGCCTGCATTGAAGCAATGAAAAGAAAGCTGGATGAAGAGATTAGCAAAATTTAAAAGAAGGGAGGGCGAAGGTCGTGTATAACAGTATTTTGAAAGATATAGGCGAGGTCCTTGAACCTTTGGGGATTCCCATTGAAACGGGTGTGTTTAGTAAAAAGGCTCCGGATGAATATCTGGTCCTTACCCCTATGAGTGATATCTTCGATCATTATGCTGATGATCTGCCAGTAGCAGAACTACAGGAAGTTCGCCTCTCCTTATTTTCTAAGGGCAACTACCAGGCAAGAAAGAATGAAGTGGTAATAGCACTACTAGGAGCAGGCTTTATCATAACGGACAGAAGGTATCTGGGATACGAAGAAGATACCGGTTTTCACCACTTCGCCATTGATGTGGCAAAAGAATACGAATTGAATTTTTAGCTGAAACAAATTCAGCTATTTTGAAGGAGGAATAGGACATGGCAACAATTGGATTGGATAGTCTATACTACGCCAAAATCACAGAAGACGAAAATGGCATCGAAACATATGGTATACCCAAAGTCTTGGCAAAAGCCATGACGGCAGAACTGAGTGTGGAGCTGATTGAAGCAATTCTCTATGCAGATGACGGTGCTTCTGAAGTGGTCAAGGAATTCAAAAGTGGCGCACTGACTCTTGGGATTGACGATATTGGCTCGGTGGTAGCTCAGGATTTAACAGGATGTAAAATCGACAGTAACAATGTCGTTGTTTCAAGAAGTGAAGATGGAGAAAGTCCTGTGGCTATCGGTTTTCGTGCAAAGAAGGCCAATGGACGCTATAGATACTTTTGGCTTTACAGAGTTATCTTTAGTGTTCCTGCCACCAGCCTTGCGACCAAAGGTGATTCCATTACATTTAGTAGTCCCACCATAGAGGGAACGGTCTTCAGACGAAACAAACTGGATGAGGAGAACAAGCATCCTTGGAAAGCCGAAGTCACTGAAGGAGATAGCGGTGTTGCACCATCTACTATTTCCGGCTGGTTTACCTCTGTGTATGAACCGGACTTTACTCCGGTAACACCGGCGATTACCATCACGACTCAGCCTGCAGCTCTCACCGAAGTGACAGTCGGTAGCATTACGGGAAGTCTTTCTGTGGTGGCAAGCTCCAATACATCCAATCCTGTAACGTATCAGTGGTATGAAAACACCATCGACAGTTCCACAGGAGGTACACCGATTAATGGAGAGACTTCTGCCAGCTTTGATATCCCAACGGATCTTCTGGCGGATACCTATTACTATTACTGTGTGCTGAACTTAAGTGGAGCAGATCCTGTTACCACTGAAGTAGCAACAGTAATCGTATCTTAATGGAGGGAAGATAGATGGCAGATGAAAATGTAAAACTCACAGAAGCAGCTGAAGATAGAAGCGCCACCATTGAAATCGGTGGCACAGAATTTAAATTGGTACTCACCACGAAGGCAACAAAAGAAATCGCGGGGCGTTATGGCGGTCTTGAAAACTTGGGCGAGAAGCTCATGAAAACTGAGAACTTTGAAATGGCACTTGATGAGATTGTGTGGCTGATTACACTTCTGGCCAATCAGTCCATCTTGATTCATAACATCAGGAATAAGGATCAGAAGAAAGAGCTGCTCACCGAAGAAGAAGTGGAGCTTCTCACCACACCTTTTGATCTAGCGACCTACAAGAACGCCATCATGGCCAGTATGATGAAGGGGACCAAGAGAAATGTGGAGAGTGAACCCTCAAAAAACGAGGTAGTCGGGTAAGTGATGAGGAGTTATTTACCCGACTGATCTACTACGGCACAGCCCATCTTAATAGAAAAGAAGATGAGGTGTGGCTGATGCCTATAGGTTACTTAATGGACATTTGGGAATGCCATAAGCAGTTCATTGGAATCGCAAAACCGAAGCGAGAACTGTCTATTGATGATGTGATTCCTGCGTGGCTTTAGGTGTCATATTTGTGCATATGAACAACAAATTATACGAACAAAAATGACTAAACGGTATTGTCAATTGTGCTAACATAAAATATTATTTTAACATAAAAGGTAAAATTGAATCATCTCCTAAAAATTAGCAAAAAAATAGTTGTCATATTCGTTCGTATATGATATTATATTTACGAACGAATATGACAAACAAGGAGGTGATTTGATGACTCAAAAGGATTTAGTGACTAAACTATTGAAAGACAACAAAGGTATTCTGACATCAGGTGAAGCTAAAGAAGCTGGAGTGGCTTATAAAACTCTACAACGTATGTATCAGGTTGGTGAAATTGAAAAGCTGGAACAAGGCTTGTATATGGATCCTGATCAAATGGAAGATGAATATTTCTTAACACAATACAGATGTAAAAAAGGTATCTTTTCCCATGAGACAGCATTATATTTTCACGATTTAACCGATAGGACACCTTTCCAGTTAATGCTGACAATTCCATCAGGGTATAATACAAGACTGTTGAAGGAGAAAGAAAAATTCAAGTTCTTTTACATTGCAGAGAGACTTCATACAATTGGCCGGATTGCCATGGAGACACCATTTGGGCATCAAGTCTATGTATATGATAAAGAAAGAACCATTTGTGACTGCTTAAAAAAGAAAGATCAGCTTGACACTGATTTAGTGAATGAAGCAGTCAAAAGATATATGAAAACTCCCGGAGCAGATTATTCTAAACTACTTAAGTATGCCGATGTTTTTAATATCAAAGATTTGGTTCGAAAATACATGGAGGTGTTGACATGAAAATTGGTAGTCCTAGACAATTGAAAGACTGGATTAACAATGTGGCTAAAGAGAATAATTTGATAGCGAATACTGTGCTTCAGAATTTTATGATGGAAAGGCTTCTAGAAAGAATTTCGATTTCAAAGTACAAAGACAATTTTATCCTCAAAGGTGGATTCTTGATTGCAGCTATGGTTGGTATAGATATGAGAAGCACTATGGACATGGATACAACGATAAAAGGGATTCCTGTCAATAGAGAGGCCATAGAAGAAATATTAAATGAGATTCTATCGATAGAGCTTGATGATAATGTAATTTTTAGGCTAAAAGCTATTAAAAACATCCATGATGTTAGTGACTATGATGATTTCAGAGTCTCTGTAGAAGCCCAGTTCTTTACGATCAGAGTCAATATGAAGATTGACATCACTACTGGAGATGTAATCATACCAAGAGAAGTAGAATATTCGTTTAAGCTTATGTTTGAAGAACGTGATATTTCAATAAAAGCGTATAATTTAAATACAATTCTTGCAGAAAAGATTGAGTCTATTTTGGCGCGGAATGTGGCAAATACCAGAGCTAGAGATTATTATGATGTTTATATTCTTCTAACACTTCGAAGAAATGATATTGATTTAGAAAGTCTAAGAAACGCAATTCGAAAGAAAGCTGAAGAAAGAAACACATTGATCTATTTAGAGAATAGTGAGAAGTATTTAAAAGATATAGAGGAAAGTGAAGATCTTAAGACAATTTGGGAATCATATGTGCAGAAGTTTCCCTATGCAGAAGGTATTCAGTTTGATGAAATTACTGATATTCTAAGAGCAGTTTTTAAGTGACATAAAATAGGCTCAATGAAAAGGATAATTTAACAATATTAACTGCATATGGAACAGAATGATTGTTACATTGAAAATTTTAACGTTACATTACGAGGCACTTCAAATGAGGTGTCTTTTTTCATGCCTAATGAGGAGGAGGTGAGGCACTATGGCAGATAATTTATCTTAGAAGTCGGATAAATTGTCATATCCCATATGTGTAGTTATAATCCTTTCTCACGTATTCATAGAAAAACCGGGGAACCCATAAAGAATTCCTCGGATAATTTTTCAAGGTCT
>NZ_AXUN02000127.1 GCF_000495435.3 Youngiibacter fragilis 232.1
GAGACAGGCAATGAGAGACCGAGAATTAATGGAAGCTATAGCTAAAAGCAAGCGCTCCTTTGAGGAGATTCTGGACTACATCAAAAGGGATCCGGATGCAGATTAATTCTGTCAAATCGATCTTTAGTGCGAAAACTTCAGGAAGTTAAGGATTAATGTCCTCCTCTCGTAAGTATTACGGCATTACCGCACCTTCATTCTATTACTTACAAGAGTGGCTCTCTATAGCGGATTCGTTTTGAAAATCAAATGGCTCCAACCATCGGAATGGGTGGCTCTATACATCGGACGTGATGGCTCTCAATAGCCGGAATACTCACCACTCAACTGGAGCCAACAATCCCTTTTTAAAGCGTTATGTCGGTCCTGACGATGGACTGCTCGGGAAGAACTTATATGGAAACCACTGGAACCAATACAAGCCAAATGGAAGAAACGTCTGTGCCCATGCGTTCATCGGCAAACTGGCTGACGGAAGCATCGCAACATACCAGACCCTTCCATGGAATCATCGCGGTTGGCATGCAGGAGATTCAGCAAATGATACCCATATTGGATTTGAGATATGCGAGGATAATCTGAGCGATCCATCTTATTTTGTGGCGGTCTATAAGGAAGCTTCTGAGCTATGTGCTTTCCTTTGCATAGCATATGGGCTAACTGAGAAGAACATCATCTGCCACAGTGAGGGTTACAAGCTTGGGATTGCCAGCAACCACAGCGATGTCATGCATTGGTTCACAAAGCACGGAAAAAGCATGGACACCTTTCGGGCGGAAGTCGGTAGGCTTCTCAAGGTTCAGGCAAGCGATAAAACCACAGCCTCTAATCCTAAAAATCTCTACACCATTCAGGTCGGGGCCTACAGTGTCAAAGCCAATGCTGAAGCGATGCTTGCCAAGGTCAAGGCTGCCGGATTCAAGGATGCCTTCATAAAAACTGAATAAATCGCCTGCGCGGAAAGCATGAGCCTCTCTTCTGTCTTTTGACGGTAGAGTGGGAAATGCGGCGATTTGGAGCCAGTAGCGCGGAGGTTTAGAGCCACACGCGCGCTATCTCAGAACCACCTAACGCGCGATTACAGAGCCAATAATATATTCCTGCTGTAATATAAAATTAGTGCATTCGTGCATTAGTTTTATTTTTTTAGGAGGAAAAACGCATGTCAGACAACATCACTATCGTCAGGGCCGTCTTTAGCGGCCTTAGCCAACGTCA
>NZ_AXUN02000126.1 GCF_000495435.3 Youngiibacter fragilis 232.1
CAACTAACTTGACAAACACCGTTAATCTACTGCGATAACCTGCAAGCAGATTCCAAATATCTTTAATCAGTTTACTTTATGGCGGAGAGGATGGGATTTGAACCCATAAATGGGTACTAAGAATAAAGGTCCAGTATACCTTTATGGTCACTCTTAGAAGCTGCATAATTTCAACATTGGTTTTTTGAAAATTACAGAACATATGATTTAAACATATATTTAGGAATAGCTATAGAATTGGTTTATTGCCATATCAGAGAAGCCATTTACCTCAGCTACCACTTCTTCCCCGTTGCATACATCCACCATGTAATTGAAAAGCTCTGAACCTAACTCCTCCACTGACTTCATACCGGTTATGCTTGAGCTGGTGTCGAAATCTATCATGTCAGATAGCCTGGATGCCGTATCCCCATTACCGGTAATCTTTATGACCGGAGCTATGGCGTTCTCTACCGGTGTTCCCATCCCTGTTGTGAAGGCAACGATCTGAGCCCCTCCGGCAACCAATGATACTACGGAAGCTACGTCATAGGCCGTACCATCCATGAATACGAGACCCTTTTTGTCAATCATCTGTCCATACTCATACACTCCCATGAATGGTTTAGTACCGCTCTTATGTATGCATCCAAGTGACTTTTCTTCCAGCGTGGTTATTCCGCTGGCCTTATTGCCTGGGGATGGATTTGATTTCCTTATGTCCTCACCGTTATTCTTGCACATCCTGTCATACTTGATCACTGCATCATGGAGCTGCTGTCCGATTTCAGGAGTGAAGCCTCTTCTTTTCAGTATGTTCTCCGTTCCTATGGCTTCAGGTGTTTCGCATAATACTGCGGTCCCCCCAAGGTCCACTAATCTGTCTGAGGTGACTCCCAATACCGCATTGGAAGAGAATCCGGATGTAGGGTCTGAACCTCCGCATTCCAACCCAAGGATCAGTTCAGACAGATCGCATTCTTCCCTTTCGCATCTGCTCGCACCTTCCATCAGTTCCCCTACTATCTCCAGGCCTTTGCTCACTGTCTTCTTTATTCCGCCTTCCTGCTGGATGCTTATGTAGTGTACTGGTTTGTCTGTCTTCTTCCTTATTGCCTCGATGTAATTGTCCTTTCGGAGCATCTCACATCCAAGTCCCACTATGAGGACCCCATAGACATTCCCGTTGGCGATAAGCCCGGATAGTATCTCCATGGTGATTGCCGAATCACTTGAATTCTGTGCACACCCATTCGGATTGTAAAGGTACGTTGCATCAGCCTTATTTGCGATTTTTTGTGCAACGCCAGCTGCGCATATAACTCCCGGCATTACAATGACATGATTGCGTATTCCAACATGCCCGTCCGATCGCTTATATCCGTTGAACTTCATTCTTTCACCTCCTGCCTGAAACTGCTCAGGTTGTTTTCGTGGACATGGTCTCCTATGTTGATATCTTCAGTCGCATAGCCGATAACTTCGCCATACTTGTAGACTTCATTTCCCTTTATCACATTCCTTACTGCAACCTTATGGTTCTTTGGAATATCAGAAGCAGCCTTAATCGAATTATTCTTCCCGTTGACAATGTATCCAACATCATTCCCAGCGGATACCTTTGAAGTCACTGTGACAACAGTGTCAATTTCATTCATGATAACTGAATTTACCATCGCTTTCCTCCACCTCGGTTTTATTTAAATACTAACAAATCCAATAGCAAACATAAAGCGATATATGAATCCCCGAAAAGTATTGGTATATATACTTCCAGAGGATTACTCATTCACCTGGTTTCAATATTTTTCTTCCATGCTCAATGTATTGGTAACCTGAAGAATTCACCAGTTTATTGAAGCCCAATACAGTAAATCCAGTATTTTGCACCGAAGCTTTATATGTTATTGCATTATTGGTTTTTAGATGCAAAATGCGGCATAAAGCGGTACTGTCTTTTTTCCGTCCTCAAAACCAAAGTTTTTGGTGGAGAGCTTAATAGCATAAGCTGGCTTGTAGGTGTCGACATAAACCTTTAAGCTCTTTGCTCTGGTGTTGTCTGCTGATTTAACCTCGATGGGGATATTCTGCCCGTCACGCTGAATGATAAAGTCAATCTCTGCTCCACGCTCTGACTCCCAGTAATAAGTACTATACCCATTAGATGTGAGCTGAGTGTTGACATAGTTTTCTGCCATTCCGCCTTTGAAGTCATTTAGTTCCTCAGCCATATAGAGAACATCATTTGCAGATAGATCTTTCTTTGCACAAAGCAATCCCAAATCGGAAACATAAATCTTGAATGCGTCAATATCTCGATAGTTTTCAAGCGGCTTCTTAATCTGCTCAACTTTATAAACCTGTGAAACGATACCTGATAATGTCAGCCATTCAATGGCATTCTCAAATTCTGATGCCCGTCCGCCTTTCTTAACGAGTTTGTATTGAAACCTGGTATTCTTCTTTGAAAGCTGAACTGTAATATTGTCATAGACCAGCCGTGTTTTTTTGATTTCATTCAGGTTGTTATACT
The DNA here is from genome assembly GCF_000495435.3 of Youngiibacter fragilis 232.1. Classification (GTDB taxonomy): domain Bacteria; phylum Bacillota; class Clostridia; order Clostridiales; family Clostridiaceae; genus Youngiibacter; species Youngiibacter fragilis. The sequence goes on from NZ_AXUN02000126.1 coordinate 2,516, forward strand.
TGCTCATTTCGTTTAGGTAACCATTAAGAATGGTGTCCTGAATATGGCGTATTAGTATATAGTCCTTCGTTTCGGCAAACTGCATCACGCATTCGGGCATACCACCCACGACAAGATATTGACGGTATAACTGCATTGCAGCATCATGTGAAGCTGATGGCATTGGAGAGTCATTCTCGAAGCAATATTTGATTTGCTTTTGCAAATCTTCCTCACCTAACCCCAGCATGAATTCCTGAAGATCCATCGGATAAAGAGTCTTTATCTCCACTCTGCCTACAGGGAAAGAATATCTTGCTCTATTGACAGCTACGCCTAGCAAACTGCCTGCCGCGATAATATGATAATCCGGAGCATCTTCATAGAAGTATTTCAGTGAAGTCAATGCCCTTTCACAAAGCTGAATTTCGTCAAATACAATCAGTGTCTTTTCCGTGACTATGTGTTAAAGATTTCTAGTTCT
>NZ_AXUN02000125.1 GCF_000495435.3 Youngiibacter fragilis 232.1
ATCGCCCATGCCGGGCGCACAGCAAAAAATGGTTCAGCCATCGGCTTGAACCCTTTTTCAGTATCCCAATATATTCCTCAAGCTATAGCGGAAGGCGCTTTCGTCTGAATATGATTACTCCGCCTGCAAAAAGGGCGACGATAATGGTAATGTATATCAGGTTTACGCTAACCATGCTTTCCCCTGCCACAAGCTTGACCGGATCATAGAATCCGTATATGGATGCCTTTTTGATCAGGCTTCCTTCTTCGGATACTCCGCCAAGCATCTTCATGAGAAGGAAGGCTATGGGTATGCCCGCACCAAAAAGCAGCGAGAACTTAGTGTCATTGAACAGGCAGGAGAAGAAGAAGCTGATCATCATCACCGACATGTTGACTAGCATGGTCGTAAGGTTGAGCCTCATGAACTGTCCCACATCCAGCATGCCTGGAAACATTACGGTACTCAAAAGAACCCCGGCTCCAAATATAAAAGTCATCAGAGCTGCAACAGATGCAATGGCATAAAGTCCCTGTGTAACGATTATCCTTACCCTTGAATTGGGTGTGGACAGAAGATATGCAAATGAGCTGTTGTCCACCATCTTGGCAACCAGCCTGTTGCCAAGGATCACGCAATATACCAATGGGAATCCAAGCATAAGCAGACCATAAAGCCAGCTGGCGAGATATCCTGTAAGGTTTGTTACGATGCTTTCAAATCCCATGGCCTTCATTAGTTCAGGAGGAAAAAGCTCTATCATCGAACTGAGAAGCTCCATATCATCAGGATTGTACATGGATAACATGACTGTCATGTACATGCTCAGGACCCCAACAAAGATCATAAGAAGCACCCAGTTTCTCTTCAAGGTATTCTTGAAAAGTGTCATGCTCATCTATTTCCCCTCCTTTCCGTAATACTGCATGAAGATATCCTCAAGGGACTGGTTCCTGGCATCGAAGGCAATCACCTTGAACCTGGCACAGGTCTTGATCAGTGAATCAACATTCTCTCCTGTAACGATGACCTCAATCCTGTCCCTGTCGACAAGTGAAGCCTCGAAACCAGCTGATTTAAGCTGCCCCGCAAGCTCTGCCCCTTCAGCGCACCTGATTGAAAAGCCCTTTCTCTGTGAATCCTTGAGCGTCTGGACATCCGCCTGCTTCACAATCCTTCCGTCCTTGATGATTAGGACGTTGTCGCAGACTTTCTCGACCTCCTCAAATATATGGCTGGACATGAGGATTGTCTTTCCTTTAGCCTTCTCCTCGGCCATGACTTCAAGGAACCTGTTCTGCATGAGAGGGTCAAGGCCGCTGGTCGGTTCGTCAAGGATCAGGACCTTTGGATCATGCATAAGAGCTGTCACAATTGCTAGCTTCTGCTTCATGCCTTTCGAGAATTTCCTGATTTTCCCCTTGGGGTCGAGCTCAAACATTTCTAGCAGCTGTTTCTGCCTTTTGTTATCCTTCGTACCCCTCATCTCTCCCATGAACCTCAGGAATTCAGCCCCGCTCATGTCTTCCAGGAATGTTATTTCACCGGGGATATATCCCAGCGTCTTTTGTATCGCTGCTGCTTCTTTGGTACAATCAAGTCCTCCTATGGAACATGAGCCCCTGTCTGGATCCATGAATCCAAGAAGCGCCCTTATCGTAGTAGTCTTCCCTGCACCGTTCGGACCAAGGTATCCCATGAGAATCCCTTCCTCCACCTTGAAATCAAGGTCAAAGACACCCTTTCCGCTTGGATAAGTTAGCGTAAGCCCCTTTACCTCTATCATCGCGATCCCCTTTCAAGCAAACGTATAGAATATTCAGAGACATCCAATCTTGTCTGCATATACTAATCCTATACCCATTTGAAAGTTCATGATAGCGATTTGCAGAAGCAACCGGTTAATGTTTTGTAAAATTTCAACTCTCCCCCATTCTGCGGGGTCAGTGAGCTTAAGTCCTCAATCGGGTAGGACCCCGCTGA
>NZ_AXUN02000124.1 GCF_000495435.3 Youngiibacter fragilis 232.1
AAGAACATGGTTCTTGGGGATGATTAAATCATAGAGACCAGAATACTTGCTTAAGGACATTTCAGTTTGGAAATTAATCATGCTGCACCTCGAAAAATAAGATAACCCTATACTAATAGTACCACATATCTATTAAATATACAATAGATATTACTTCGAATTCCAAAGAAAAAGACCTGAGCTCTTAACTCAGATCTTAATTAATGTACGGTACTTTTTCAGTGCCCTCGCATAATGTCGGTATAACTGCAAATGTGTCGAATATTCTGCGCGGATAAGTAAATTCTGAGAAATATAGACTTTAGGCATAGTGTTGTATATAATAAACATTAATAGCATGTCATGAATACAGGTAAATTGATGTAAATACATGGATTGTGTCAGGTTTCTTGCAGAATATTGGATATGGAAGTGATGATATGCCATTTTACAATTTCAGGAAAATCTGGACCCCTTTACAGCTCTTCGGACTGAGGCTGTATATTGAAAAGAGCCATGGAACCCTTTGGTATCGCTTTGGAGATGGCAGGCGACGTCCATTCAGGAAAGAATGATTCCGGTATTCTGGCTGCGGAATTGTGACTCCAACATATTTGCGTAATGACTTACGGGTATCTTCCGAATCCTGGGATGCAGGGATCATTTTGCGGGCAACTTAGGTTATTGACCGGTAGATGACACCCCAGGTACAGGCGGATCCACCCGTTTCAACCTGATCGATCGAATAGTGTGGAAAAACAGCAGTTGACTCATCTGCGGATAAGACCTCCCCTTGGCGAAAACCTTGAGGGGGGTTCTTTGCGTCCGGGATTAGTTGAGGTGGTCTGGAATCCAAAATGTGATGGATCTTCAATTATGCTGATGAATGGCTTATTAGCAGCAATCATTATTAATTTATTTATAATGTTGATATGTCTGGTTAAACTAATGACGATATGATTAAAGGGAAGGAAACAGGCTGGGAGTGACGGATATAACCATTGCCGTGTCACTGGAGGCTTAGCTTATGAATGGCATTCGCATGATCAGAACCATGTGGGATTTGTAAGCCCTTTGCCGGACGATTAAAACCGTACATGCTTGAAATGTGATATTAAGGAAGTGATATCATGGAAAGCGAACGTAAGCTTAAGGGACTGACTTCAGAGGAAGTCCTGACAAGGAGAAAGGAATATGGTGAAAACCGCCTGCCGGAGGAAAAGCCCGTTTCGGTTCATGAGATCGTAATTAATCAGCTGAAGAGTCCGCTTATATATATTATCCTTGCTGCCGCGGGTGTATCCCTCGCGCTTGGGGAGACCGGGGATTTCTGGATCATCATGGTGGTCGTGCTGGCAGATGTGGTCTTAGGTTTTTTCCAGGAGTACAAGGCTCAACGTACCTATGTGGCCCTGAAGGGACTATTGCATCCGACTACGACTGTTTGCCGTGATGGTGAGCGGACTGAGGTGGAAGTGTGGGAACTTGTGCCTGGAGACCTGGTAATCCTCTGTGCAGGAGAAAAGGTTCCTGCGGACGGCATGCTCGTGGAAGCTGCTAAGATGACCGTTGACGAATCCATTCTTACCGGAGAGTGCGAACCTGTTACCAGGCTTACAGCACAACAGGTATTCATGGGCACGACGACGGTCACGGGGAGAGGAATCCTTGAAGTGGATAAAACCGGTCTTCAGACTGAACTGGGGCGGATCGCATCCAGCCTGAGCAGCCAGGAAGAGGGTGACACACCATTCCAGATTCGTCTGAAATCCTTCAGCAGGTTCCTTACAAAGGTTGTCGCTTCTGCCACGACTCTGATACTCCTGGTAGGCCTGATAATGGGGAGAGAATTTCTTGACATGCTGAGGACCGCCATCATACTGGCGATAGCAGCGGTACCGGAAGGGCTCCTTATTGCTGTCATGGTCATACTTGTACTCGGAATGAGGAAAATACTCAGGAGGAGGGGCCTGGTAAAACGACTGCTTGCAGTGGAGACCCTGGGTTCGGTCACAGTAATATGCACCGACAAGACAGGAACACTCACGGAAGGGCGCATGAGAGTCAGCAGAACTGACTTCACTGACATGGACAATGCCATCCGGACCATGGTGTTCTGCAACAACCTTGAAGGACCGTTGGAAACCGCCCTGTGGGAATACGCCAGGAAAGAGCTCGGAGCTGACCCGCAGGAACTGGCCGACCAGGCTGTCAGGCATTCTGAAGAAATGTTCACCAGCGACACGAAATATATGGTTGCGGAAGTATCAGGAGAGCTTTTCAAAGGTAAAAACATTCATTTTATGAAAGGTGCTCCTGAAATAGTCCTGGCAAGATGCATATGTGAGGAGAACTGCAGGAAAGGGATAAGTGACCTGATAGACCGATGGGCAGATGACGGACTGAGGCTTCTGGGACTGGCATACAGTGATAACGGAAGCGGATACACCTGGGCGGGGCTTGTAGGCATGGAAGACCCGATACGTGAGGATGTGGTGGATTCCATCCGGGCTGCCAGAAATGCGAAGATCCAGGTCAAGATGATCACCGGGGACTACCGGAGGACAGCGGAACAGAATGCCATGAGCATCGGGCTCCTTGAAGGCGCCGGGATGGCTGGATCAACGCTGGAGGGGGAGCAGATTGCAGCAATGTCAGATGCGGAGCTGAGGGACAAGGTCCCGGCTGTGTCGGTTTTTGCAAGGATAAGGCCTCAGGAAAAATTCAGGATCATAAACGCGTTGCAGGAAAACGGGGAGATAACCGCCATGATAGGCGACGGCGTCAACGACGCTCCAGCGCTGAAGCGGGCCAACATTGGCGTGGTGGTGGGGACAGCCACTGATGTGGCAAAGGAAACTGCCGACCTTATCCTGCTGGACAATGATTTCAGTACGATCGTAGCAGCTATAGAAGAAGGCAGGATCATATTTTCAAACGTAAGGAAAGTTGTGGCATATATGCTGTCCAACTCGTTCGCTGAAGTGCTTGCCATATTCGCCGCCATGGTCCTGAGATGGCCGACTCCGCTTCTTGTAGGGCAGATACTCTGGATTCACCTGGTCTGCGACGGCCCTGCAGACATAGTGCTGGGATTCGAGCCCAAGGAAGAGGGGATCATGGAGGAACCGCCCCGTCCGCTCAAGGAACCTATCCTGACGAGACTGGGCATCACGCTGATTGTAGTCATAAGCCTGTCCAGCGCATTGTTTGCATTGTATATGTTCAACCATTACTACATGATGCACCAGAACGCGGCGGAAGGCAGAAGCATCGTATTCGCAAGCCTCGCTATGAACTCCATGATCTATATATTTGCATATCGAAGCATGCGGCTGCCGCTTCACCGCATGAACCCGCTTATGTCCAACCCGCCGCTTATCTGGTCTGTGATGGCCGGTATCATTACTGTGCTGGCTGCCTTCTTTGTACCTGGCCTGCGCAGAGCGCTTGACCTTGTAGTCCTGTCAGCGTCTGAATGGGCATCGGTCATCTGTTTTTCAATGCTGCTTCTGCTGATAGTTGAAATCGGGAAGGCAATAGCAAACCACGTTAATCCTAATGGTTGATTTTATTGAAAATGCCGGATCAAAATGGGCAGGTCATTCTTTAGCTTGAGTACCAAAGTGCATTGGTGAAAGGGTGTGACTTCCATGAAAATTGTTGTAATGCCTGAAACTCGTCCTGGAAAATATTCTGTAGCGCTATTCATGACTTCCCTTTGCCTTGCTGCAGCTGCGGGTGTGATATCCTCAGTCCAGAAGAACACCATCGAATACCCTAATCCAATAAACAGCCCTCTACTAGGAACGACGATCTACCTTATGTTTCTTGCCGGGATAATCGCAGCCATAGTCGGTGTAATCGCCGTGGTAAATGGCAATGAACATTCAATCCTGGTTTATGTTTCCCTCCTCTTTGGAGTACTGTCTATTCTCGGGATAATGATGCTCTCCATAGGAAATCTTCTAGGCCAGCAAGCTGTTGTCATACCAGGCCCAAACCGGACATTATAAGGCAGCTGAACAGACGGAAGGACTTGAATCGAAGATCGTAATTAATATGGAAAAGGAATATCCATAAGGGGTCCGGTCGGTCTGGAATCCTTATGGATTATTTATGTCAGGCTGATATGAAATTTGTGATTTTCATCATATTTGACTTTATAAATTTTGCAATTAAAGGATTTTATTTGGGAAAACAGCAGATAGTTGAAAAATGAAGTCTCTATACAACTGGATTTATGAAAATGAAGAAATGCAGTTAAAGAAAAATTGGAAAACACATTTGATAATATGTCGCCGGCTTGTATAATGGTAGGTGAAAACGTTTATTGGAGGGATTGAGATGGAAGTCAAAAAGATTGGTGTAGCAGGTTCCGGTACAATGGGCTCTTCCTTAGCAGAAACCTTTGCCAAGTTCGGGTATGAGGTTTATCTGTATGACATCGCAGATGCCCAGCTTGAAAGGGCAAAGAAGCTGATAACTCTCAACCATGAAACAGAAGTCAAGGAAGGGATGCTCACACCTGAAAATGCAGATGCATTGCTTAAGCGCATCTCCTATGGTTCTGACATCCAGGGCTTCAAGGATGTGGATTTCCTTATTGAAGCGATTCTTGAGAAGATCGAGGTTAAGCATTCATTCTGGGGAGAAGTATCTAAGATAGTTCCTGACCATGCTGTACTCTGCTCCAACACTTCAGGCCTGAGTATAACGAGGATTGCTGAAGCGGTTAATCTTCCGGAACGATTTGGCGGAATGCACTGGATCAACCCTCCACATATCATCCCTTTAGTTGAAGTCATTTCAGGTGACAAAACCTCCGAAGATGCTGCAGAGGTCATATATCAGCTGGCGGTAAAATGCAAAAAGAAACCAGTTAAAGTCCACGATGCACCTGGCTTTGTGCTTAACAGGATCCAGTTCGCAATAATGAGAGAAGCCCTTAATATCGTACAGGAAGGAATCACAACAGTTGATGGCGCGGATGATGTCATGAAGTACGGATTGGGACTTAGATATGCGGTGTTTGGTCCATTCGAGGTTGCTGACCTGGGTGGATTGGACATATTCAGAAACATCTCATCATACCTTTTTGCCGACCTTTCAAACGCTGACAAAGAATTCGGACTGCTTAAGGAGCACTTTGAGGCAGGAGAACTTGGAGTAAAGTCCAAGAAAGGCTTCTACGATTATTCCGATGGAAAGGACATGGAACAGATAAGGTACCGTGATGAAATGTACACCAAGCTCCATAAACTGCTATACTCCGAAGAGTAGGGTTTAGCTATAAACCAGATTTAAAGGTGTAAACTTAATCAGAGTCACACATGCCCACCAGATGAGAGTAGTAAACTCTATATCTGGTGGGTTTTAAAACTCATAACCTGGAGTTCCTTTTAATTATTAAGGTTTTAGAGAATTTGATTATAACGTACAAAGATAAGCAGGATCAGGACTTTCTATGGGTGGGGAACCGAATATCAAATCTATATATCATAAGTAGAGGTCAATAGATAAACTTGCTTGGTAGGAGTAATAACCTAAATAAAAACTACGAGTAAGGTGGATTAGTGAATATTCAGGCGACCAAGCCAGTCTTGTATGTGACAACTGTGTTTTCGGAAAGAAAATATTCGAAAGCGTCTTCGATTCTTGGATTTGACAATTTAATTATTAAGCTTATAATAAAGTAAGGAAGCTTGGAATCCTTACTATATTTAGGGGGTCGAGAATATTGATGGTCACTAAGATTGTCCCAAATAATGAATTAAAGAAAGTTGCTAAACCTGAACAGTTTGAGAAATCCAGAATTAAGATTTCAAGCAAACGTCAGATTACAATACCATCGAAGTATTATGAAGCTCTTGGTTTTGACAAAGAGATTGAATGTATCAAGTCCAATGGAATGTTGATACTGATACCTGTTAAATCAGATGAGTCTTATTTTGCTGAAGAGATTCTAAAGGATCTGATCAATCAGGGTTATTCTGGAGAGAAGCTGTTAGACGAATTCAAAAAAATGAGTCGTAAAGTAAAACCAGCTGTGGAAAAATTGATTGAAGAAGCAGACAAGATAGCAGAATCGGCTTCTGTTTATTATGCGGATAAGACAGATGATATCTTTGGAGATTAGGAAACGGGGAGTGAGTTATGTTACCTGTAACTTATATGCCGATTGCTGAGAAGTACTTCAGAAAGATAAAAGATAGTCATCTAAAAAGTGCATACAAAACAGCGATAATTAGAATCTGTGAAAATCCATATATTGGAAAAGCGAAAACAGGTGATCTTAGCGGGATATTTTCTCTGGATATTTACTACAATGGCACAAATTGTCAACTAACCCTCGACTGAAGTCGAAGGCATGAGGAGCAATCCATTATGCCTGGTTGATTAGCCTCAGTGCTTCGGGCACTACGTTGTTTTTGTCATAACACCCCCGGACGTCCATCCTAATCCGTGGCTCTGTTGCCTGTGATTAAAAGTTCTCCTGGGTTAACGGGAATGGTGTTGCAGGCGTAAAAAGCAATTACAACATTGGCGAAGGATGCCAACTGGCAATTTTGCCGGAATTATGTACTTAACTACATCAAGAAAGGGGTGCCGGTTTGGTCTACATTTTAAGTAAAAATGGAAATCCGCTTATGCCTACCAATCGGCATGGAAAAGTGAAACATCTGTTGAAGGATGGCAAGGCAAAAGTGGTAAGAAGGCACCATTCACAATACAGCTGCTGTATGATTCTCCTGAATATACTCAGCCAATCACTCTTGGAGTAGATGCGGGCAGCAAGGTTGTAGGACTTAGCGCAACTACTGAGAAGAAAGAGCTTTTTGTCTCAGAGATAACCCTCCGGGATGATATCCCTGAGCTTCTGTCCACCAGAAGACAGAACCGAAGAGCAAGGAGAAACCACCTTCGCTACAGAATGGCAAGGTTTCTTAACCGCACCGCATCGAAAAAGGAAGGGTGGCTTGCTCCCTCAGTCAAGCATAAGGTAGACAGCCACTTGAAGGTAATCGGGAATGTACACAGGATCCTTCCCATATCAAAGATAGTGATTGAAACAGCAAGTTTCGATATCCAGAAGATCAGGAATCCTGAGATCAGCGGGAGAGAATACCAGCAGGGGGAACAGTTGGGTTTTTGGAATACCAGGGAATATGTTCTCTGGCGGGATAACCACGAATGTCTGCACTGCCATGGCAAGTCAAAGGACAGAGTACTGAATGTTCACCATAAGGAAAGCAGGAAGACCGGAGGAGATTCTCCCGGCAATCTGGTCACCTTATGCGAGACATGCCATAAGAGCCATCATGCAGGCAGGATAAAGCTTAAGCTTACTCCAAACAAGTCATACCGCCATTCAAGCTTCATGGGCATCATGAGATGGTATGTATACAACAGTCTTCAGGAACTGTACTCAGAGGTTTCCATGACCTATGGATACATCACGAAGAACAACCGAATAAATAATAACATTGAGAAAACCCATAGCGCTGATGCCTACTGCATCAGCGGAAACCTTAATGCCAAAAGGATCGATGAGATCTACAATCAGGCGTTCAAGAGGAAGCACAACCGACAGATACACAAGGCGAACTTCCTAAAGGGCGGAAAGAAAAAGCTGAATCAGTCCGCTTACGAAGTCAAGGGATTCCGCCTGTTTGACCATGTGAGATACAGGGACGAGGAATGCTTCATTTTCGGAAGAAGGACATCTGGTTATTTTGACTTGCGCAAACTGGATGGCTCGGTTGTCCACAGGAGTGCAAGCTTCAAGGAAATTAAACTGTTGAAAAGACAGAATACCATACTGATCGAACGAAAGGGGTGTAATGGAGTTCTCCTCTCATGACTGAAGTCACGAGTCTCCGAACTCCAATGCTTATGAATTGGCATACAGGATAGCACAATTAGATAATGGAGAAATAATAATAGTAATAATGGCAGGAACAAGAGAAAATTTCTATAAGGAATTGAAAAGGTATATGAAATAAATATTTAATATATGTAATAGACTTTTATAGCATATTAAAAATGTAGAATCATAAAAACTAGATATGAAAAATGCTATTTTGCCTTAAGTGACAAAGAACAGGTGAGATAAAGACTAGGGAGCAAAGTAAGGACTATATGTAAGAGGTTAAGGAATAGTTAGTTAAATTTAGTTGAAAAATCATCCTATCGCAATTTTTGGTAGGATGATTTTTTGCTTGAAAGTCATATTCACGGTATTCTTTTTTACTGATAAATCACTAAAGTACAGAAGGTGGTTCTGGCCCATTTTGAAGAAAAGTCAGCCATATCCAGAACTGAAATCAATCGACAAGACCAGTGGGCATAAGATCCAAGATGAGACTAATCTTCAACATCAAAGTGCTCATCCATGAGTTCTACAAATGAATCACGGGATTGCTCAACACTATATGTATCGGTAATGTCGAACGAGGAGTCGATAATCTCTGACATCTTTTCCTCATCATAAATGTATGCTTTCCCCAAAATGCCAATCCTGAACTCCTTGCTACCAGAAAGGAGGTGACTTATAAGTTTGATGACTTCATTTTCTGACCTGCGTGCCAGGAATTGCATGTCATCACCTGCTTTTCTCAAGGAAGAGTAGGCTTTCAGCACTTTCTTATCGTGTTTATCAGAGTCATCAGGATTATCCAGCCATGTTACAGGATAGTAATATTCCATGCTCTCATCGTACTTCTCGAGCAGTTCTCCCAAATCTGAAGAATAATTCTTGAAGTCCATGTATTCTGCTACTGTATACATGAAAGCATCTTTTATATCCTCAATATTAGAAAAGTCATAAGGCTGTGAACGATGCTTCATGCTTAGTGCCTGGTTTATCATTTCAATCCTTTCTCTTGATTGCTTGTCATAAAAATTCGGCATTTTTATACCTCCCTTTCAAAATAATATCAAATGAGAACTCCAATACGCTGTCAACACACTATGATGAAAAGATACTATAAGCATTGTTGTTTGCTATTGTAATGGTTACCTATTTATTATGAAATAATCTGTTTGTTCTGTCAATAAACGACAAATATGATTTTAATGACAAGGGTTGAAACCCAAACATAAGAGGTCAAGTGTGTCTGGTATGTAATAGATTAAGCTAAAAAAGAGATAAATAATGTTACGAATGTTACGAATGGAACCATTATTCAGATACGAAGTATTCTTGAAAGTGACTTTTATTTATAATAGCGCAACTAAATGCTAATCATTGGATGGTGCATCTGACACAAATATATGCAGTAAACGTTTTATTTTTGTGCAGGCTTTTGTTATTTTCGGAAATATGTTTTGAGTATAAACTGACAGTAGCAAAAGAAGACGAAGAGAAGGAGGTGATTGAAATGGGGATATTGAACAAGAATCTGGTGATCCTTGATGCTGATGTCAGTTCTGCCGAGGAATGTATCAGGAAGGCAGGGAACCTGTTCTTTGAATACGGCTATGTGGCTGACGGATATGTGGATGAAGTCCTTGAAAGGGAGAAGGTATATCCGACAGGACTTCCGGGCAAGGGAATAAGCATAGCTATCCCTCACACTACAAACAAGCTGGTCAACAAGCCAGCGATAGGAGTCATCATACCAAGGAAGCCGGTGCAGTTTGCAATGATGGGAACAAAAGACAGCATGCTGGACTGTGAGATAATAATGCCTTTGGTCATAAAGGACTCAAACTCGCAGATAGCCACACTCAGGAAGCTTATGCACATAATACAGGATGGTGAACTTTTGAGAAAGATCAGGGATTCGAAGAATGAAGACGAGGTCCTTGATTGTCTGGGGATGTTAGAAGATTAAGGGGGGGAAACACATGAGATCAGTAAAGATTCTATCTGTATGCGGATCAGGAACGGTCAGCTCGGCGATGCTTTCATCGAAGCTGTCAGATGTCCTTGAAGAGAACGGCTATGACATGGATGCAACAGAGGTCAGTCCCGGGGGCGTTGAAGTGGCCATGGCATCATCGCACTATGACCTTATAGCCTACACAAGCCCTGTTGAGGGCAAATACAATGTTCCAATACTCAATGCCACCGGTTTCCTGGTAGGGATCAATGAGGATGAGTTCGTCGAGGAACTCCTCAAGGTCGTCGGAAACCTGAAGCTCTAAGTAACAGGCTTTAATTTTGGGATTCATAATTTATAATAAAGCGGAAAAGGAGAGAGTATTTACATGTGGAGTTTTCTGAAACAATTCTTTGACACCTTCGGCAACTATATCACGGTACCAATTATCCTTTTTGTAATCGCGAAGATATTCAAAGCTCCGACGAAGAAGGCATTCGTATCAGCGGTGCTTGCCGGAGTCGGACTCAAGGGTATGGCATTCATAACAAGTGCCTTCGGTGCGGTCCTTTCGCCACTTGTACAGCAGATAGTATCAGCTACAGGGATCAACCTTCCTGCGCTTGATGTCGGCTGGCAGGCGGTAGCATCAGTGGCATACTCGACAGACATCGGAATGATGTTCATAGGAGTAGGGCTTGTGTTCCAGGTTGTCCTCTACCTCATAAAGTGGACAGACATATTCATGCCTTCAGACCTCTGGAACAACTACTCGATAATAGTCTGGGGATCGATGTTTTACCAGATAACAGGTAACCTTGTGATAGCTTTCGCACTAATGCTCTTCATCAACATGGTGGTGCTCCTTATCGCAGAGGTTGTCCAGAAGAGGTGGTCGACGTACTACAGGTATCCTGGCTGCGCCATGACAGCTCCACACCATATGGGCGATGCCCCAATGTACCTGGTCCTTGACTATGTGCTTGGAAAGATCGGATTCGACAAGATCAATGTAAGACCTGACACTATTAAGAAGAGAATCGGATTCCTTGGCGAACCGATGTATATAGGACTCATAGTCGGTGTAATCCTCGGATTCGTAGGAAACATAGCGAAACTGGGAGCCATGGCTTCATGGGGACAGATCGCAAACGTAGCAGTGACCTGCGCGGCAGTAATGGCCATATTCCCCAAGATAGCAGGACTCTTCGCATCAGCGTTCACTACAATAACAGACTATTCAAGGAAGACCCTGAAGAACAGCAAGTATGGAAAAGACAGGGAATTCATAATAGCGGTAAACGATGCTCTTGGTTATGGAGAAGCGGCGACGCTTACTACAGGACTTCTTGTAATACCAATAGCGGTTCTCCTTGCGTTCATACTGCCTGGCAACATAGTAATACCTGTTATGGTTCTGCCTTCGCTCCCTTACATGGTTGAAGTACCGGTATCCCTAAGCGATGGAAACATAATCAAGTCTGTAGTTGCAGCCAGCATAGTATTCGCAGCTAAGCTTCTCATGGCATCAGCATGGGCAGCGGTATTCACTCAGATAGCGGTTAACGTAGGATTCCAGGTTACATCGGGAACAGTACTGATAATAGGGTTCATAATGTCCAATGTGACAGCAGGACTAATTACATTCGCGTTCCTGTCGATGAACCCACTGATAATATTCGGAACAATAGCTCTCTACCTCGTATTCTTCTACTTCTTCAAGAAGAACAAGGCAGCAGTTCACGAGTACCTTGAAAACAGAGCGACAAGCTACAGGAACATGGTGACAGCAGAAGCGGAACAGACAGCTTAAAAAGACATTTGGTGGTTCGTTCTGCAAAGCGGAACGAACCACTCAATTAAGGAGTGATAGGTTTGAAGATAGTGATCGTAGGGGACAGGATAGTAAGTCTTGAGCTGCTTGAGGAAGCAGTCAGGAATCTCTCAGTTCCGGAGGACATTGAGATAAAGAGCCTGATCTGGGAGACGGCAGACAGGCCGGATTTTCAGAAGAGAGCTCAGAACCTTGAAAAGAACGGACCAGAAGCGGAAGAGCCACCAGCAGGTCTGATTGAAGCAGTGGCAGATGCTGACGTACTTCTCGTGCATTTCTGCCCAGTTGCACGAAAGGTGATTGAAGCAGGGAAGAACCTGAAGCTAATAGGAACCTGCAGAGGCGGAATGGAACATGTGGATGTAGATGCAGCAACGGAAAAGAACATACCGGTCATACATGTGATAAGGAATGCTGAGGCAACCTCCGACTTTGCAATAGGACTGATTTTCTCTGAGACAAGGAACATAGCAAGAGGCCATGCGGCACTAAAGACGGGAGTATGGAGAAAGGACTATGTCAATGCCGGATACACAACGACAATCAGGGAAATGACACTTGGTTTGATAGGGCTTGGAAACATTGGAAAGCTTGTTGCTGAAAAGGCTGCCGCTATTGGAATGAAAGTGCTTGCACATGACCCTTATGTGCCTCAGGAAAAGGCAGACTCACTTGGACTCAAGGTCAGGATGACAGAGAAAGAGGAGATCTTCAGGAGCTGTGATGTAGTTTCACTGCATATGAGGGCGACACCTGAGACGAAGAACAGTATTGGCAGTGAACTGCTTGGTATGATGAAGCCAACAGCGTATCTGATAAACACATCAAGGGCGACAATCATCGACAAGGAAGCGCTTTACGAGGCATTGAATGAAAGAAGGATAGGCGGTGCAGCACTGGATGTATTCTGGGATGAACCGGTACCGGCTGATGATCCAATGCTCTCGCTTGATAACCTGACAATGACTCCTCACCTCGCAGGAAACGTGGTTGATGCGCTTCCAAAGTCCCCGAACCTTCTAGTAAGGACGATAAACAAGTATTGGAAAGAAGGAAACACTGAGATGGTAGTAAATGCCGACAAGATAAGCTAAGGAGTGAATGAGATGAGATTCTTAAAGGAACGCGAACAGATAGTTGAATATGGGAAGAAAATGAGTGCAGCAGGCTTGAGCAAGGGAACAAGTGGAAACCTGAGCATATACATACCATCAGAAGGACTCATGGTTATCAGCCCTTCAGGAGTAGGTTATTTCGAAACAACGCCTGAGGATGTCGTAGTGATGGACCTGGAAGGCAATGTCGTAGAGGGAAACTGCAAGCCATCAAGCGAATTCGGTCTCCACAGCGCATTCTACAAGAACAGGAGCGACGTCCAGGCTGTTGTGCACACCCACTCCACCTATTGCACGACCTTTGCCTGCCTGAGAAAGCCGATATCAGCAGTACATTATGTCATAGCAAGTGCAGCTACTGATGAGGTCCAGTGCTCCGACTATGCTACATTCGGGACGGAAGAGCTGGCGGAGAATGTAATTGGTACCTGCGGAAAGGCGAATGCAGTGCTTTTGGCAAACCATGGGCTTGTAACATGCGGAGTAAACATGGCGAAGGCATTCGGGCTTGCCTCAAACATGGAATTCGTTGCAGAGATGCAGTGGAGAACACTGAGTGTTGGAACACCGGTTGTATTACCTGAAGATGAGATAGCAAATGTAATGGAGAGGTTCAAGAGCTACGGACAACCGAAGAAGGTACAGGAAGCGGGAGCTCCGGGCGGGTACTGACCATGGGAGTGATGAGAAGGGCCGTCCTTTACGGTGAGAAGGACCTGAGGATAGAGGAGTGTCCGATCCCTGAAATCGGAGATGACGAGGTCCTCGTACAGAACATGGTATCAACCACCTGCGGGACCGACGTCAAGATATACAAGAGAGGTTATCCTCTGTTAAAGCCGCCGCATCCCTTCGGGCATGAATTCTCTGGGATTATCGCGGCGACAGGAAAGAGCGTGAAAGGTTTCAGGGAAGGCGACAGGGTCGCAGTACACAATTCAGCTCCATGCAACAGCTGCTGGTACTGCAAAAACAATCTACAGTCAATGTGCTCCGATATGCTGTTCAACAGAGGTGCCTACGCGGAATATGTGAAAGTGCCTGGACGTATAGTCAGACAGAACATGTTCAGGATGCCTGATTCAATGTCACACAGGACAGCTGCGCTGATGGAACCACTGTCCTGTGCCGTATACGGACTTTCAAACTGTCCGGTTTCAACGGGCGACACTGTGGTCATAAACGGGGCCGGGCCGATAGGGCTCATGTTCGTAAAGCTAAGCGCCATGGTAGGGGCGAGAGTGATCGTGACAGACCTGTCTGAATCAAGGCTTGCGACTGCGAGGATGCTTGGAGCTTCAGTGACAGTTAAGGTCAGCGAATCCCAAGACATAGCCCTGGAAGTCAGAAGGCTTACGGAGGACGAGCGGGGTTCTGACATCGTAATCGAAGCCACAGGACTCGTAAAGGTTTGGGAAGACAGCATGCGGATGGTCAGAAAGGGAGGGTTCGTGCTCTTTTTCGGAGGAACCAGCACAGGCAGCTTTTTCAAGGGTGATGCCAACCTCATGCACTACTCGCAGGTGACACTGAAGGGAGTATTCCATACCACACCTCTTCATGTCATGAAGGCCTTCAACCTGCTCAAGGACGGGTCAGTAGGGAGCGAAATATTCGTACAGGACAGCTATGCTCTTACAGACCTCGAAAAGGCCATACTTTCACATTCGGAGCAGAAAGTGGTAAAGAACTGCATAGACTATACTTTATAGACAGGAGTGATTCAGATGGTTTCCATAAAGCTTGGATGTTCCAGGATGCATTATGGCAAGGATTCGATAAAAAGACTGGCAGAACTCAAGGGTCTGAAGAAGAAAGCGTTCATAGTGATGAACGGTACGCTGCTCAAGGACCAGGGAATGCTGGACATTGTAACTGAAAATCTGGAGGAAGCAGGAATTGAGTGGAGGATCTTCACAGAGGTGGAGGAAGAGCCCAGTTTCAACTGCATACTGAAGGCAAGGCCGGAGATGGAATCGTTCGGACCTGACCTTATCGTCGGATTCGGCGGGGGCTCTGCAATGGATGCTGCAAAAGCCATGTGGGTATACTACGAGAACCCTGAATACAGGGATCTTGCCGATGTAATGCCTCCAAATGTGATCAGGAACCTGAGGGTAAGGGCTGAGCTGGTGTGCATACCGACATCAGCAGGTACGGGAAGCGAAGCCACAAGGGCAGCGATAATAAAGAATGTGGAGAGGACCACGAAATATTCTGTCAGGGACATGAATGGAAGACTGGTCCCGGACATGGCCATACTCGATCCAGTTTTCACAAGGACTCTTCCAAAGGCGCTCACCGCATCAACAGGAATGGATGCACTGACACATGCCATCGAGTCGTACGTAGCCCTGAACTCGAATCCATACTCGGATGCTATGGCAATGTCTGCCTTTGTGAATGGGTATGGAAGCCTGAAAAAGTGCTGTGAAGACGGGAACGACATGGAATCAAGGGAGAAGATGCTTGCAGCATCCTGCATGGGTGGAATAGCCTTCTCAAACAGCGGGCTCGGACTTACACACAGCATCGCCCACACATATGGAGCAGTATTCAATGTGCCCCACGGGCTGGCAAATGCGATAGTCCTCCCTTACGTGATCAGCTATAACCTTAAGTCCGAAGCTGCCAGGGGGAGATATGAGGACCTTGCCCGGTTCATAGGCGAGGCGGACCTTCTTGAGTCGATAATCGCTTTAAGGAAGGATATAGGCATCCCTGAATCGTTCAGCGCTATCTTAAAGGATGAAGATGCTGTAAAGAACAGGATGGACCTCATGATAGACAAGGCTATGACGGACGTATGTACCCAGTATAATCCTGTGAGACCTGATACAGATGATATTAAGATGCTGCTGCTCAAGGCATATTACGGGAACTGACAATAAATTTGGAAATTTATGCAAAACTATCAGGAATTTGCTAATATAAATAAAGATTGAGAACGGGGTGACCTATGTTTGAGACAAACCTAAGCATAAAGAATAAGACCGGACTACATGCAAGGCCGGCATCAGAGCTTACCCAGCTTTGCCAGAAATATGATTGCGACATAAGGATAATCCATAACAGCAATGAGATAAATCCAAAGAGCATAATTAGCATCCTGGCTTCAGGAATAAGCAGGGGAAGCAGCATAACACTGAGAGTGGCAGGAAACGGTGAAGAGGAAGCAGGCAGGGCTATTGCTGAACTAATAAACAGTTTCAGGGATTAGGTGACTATGGACATTGAGCTTAAAAGCAGGACCGTATATCTGATAAGAATACTATTGGGCTCAGAAGACGGGCTCGATGTGACATCCCTGCTGGAAAAGCTCGGTGTCACGAAAAGGACCCTTTACTATGAGCTGGAGCACATCAATGAATGGCTCAAGGCTTCAGGGCATGGCACGGTGAAGGTGGTAAGCCACAGGGTCATACTATTCACTGATAACAAGGATTCCCTGAGAAATGATCTTGACAAGACCAGAAGCTACTACTTCTCAATTGAGGAAAGGAAAGCCATGGAGATTGTAATGATCTCCCTTTCTGATGAGCCTGTTACACTTGAGATGATGAGGACCTTCTTTGATGTCAGCAAGAATACGATCCTCTTCGACATAAGGGACCTTAAGAATGAACTGATGCAGCGAAACATCACGCTGACCAGTCAGGTTAAGTCAGGCTATCTGATCGAGGGTTCGGAAGCATCGGTCAGGAAGCTTATCGGAGAAGAGCTGCAGAAGCTCCATAATCCGGGTGTAAGGACGATAATCCGGGCAATGATGCAGAAGAGCCTTGAATCCATGACAAGCAACAACATCGATTTCCATGAGATCGCCAGGTGCCTTACAAGGCAGTACGAGAAGGACATAAAGGGTGAGATTTTCCTTCATGAGACGGAATTCGTCAACATTATGATACTTGTATCCTGGATAAGGAGCACGAGAGGCTATATCTTCAATATGAGTTCGGTTGAGAAGTTCGCAATAAGCAATTCCGCATCATACAGGTCCGTGGAGCTGAGTGTGCAGAAGCTTCAGATACATGGACTCAAGATACATCCGATGGAGATATTCTTCATAACACCCCTTTTCCTCGGGATACACACCTCCACATTCATATCGGAGGAGCAGGAGAACAGCTTCATTGCAGAGTTCACGTATGAACTTCTCAGGAATTTTGAAAGGATATCCTGTATCTCATTCGTTGACAAGGAAAGGCTGAAGTCGCAGCTTGTATACCATATCAGGCCACTCTACTTCAGGCTCAAGTACGGGATCACATCAGTCAATGCACTTCTGGAAGACATTAAGAGGATGTATCCTGTCATATTCAGATTTACAGCAATGGCAATAAGGGAGACTGACTCGGAGATCTGCAGCATGATCACAGACGACGAGGTCGGATACCTTTGCATACATTTCGCTAGTCATCTGAATGAAAAGAGGATCATAAAGACTAGCGGAGCAAGTGTGGACAGGATACTTGTGGTCGGAGAATCGAACATGGCCACATCGATCCTGGTGGAGGATCAGCTGAGAAGCCTCCTGGGCAATTCGTTCAAGTATGAGCTGGTTTCAACATCGAAAATCAGGGACTGGATGCTTGATGATTATGTGCTCATCATCTCGACAGCATACAACTCAAACCGGTTCACATGTGACCACCTGGTGTCGACAGGTCCCATAATATCAGATGTATCCAAGAAAAGGATACTTAGGATAATAAACGAAAGGGGAACATCTGACGAGATAAGCGGCAAGGTCAACGACATAATAAAAATCGTTGGCGAGTATGTGAAGGATGAGATTGCAAGGACAAACCTTCATTTCGACCTGTTCAGGCTGATGAACAAGGAAGCTGTAAGCGACGACATGGTGACAGTAGACGGCATAGACAAGAAGGTAAAGAACGGGGAGATACTTCAGGCAGGATCAGGTAAAACCTGGCAGGAAGTTCTTGGTGCAGGATGCCGTTCCCTTGTAGGTGAAGAGAAGGGACTCCGACTGTTTGACAGGATGGTAAACCTCATGCTGAAGAACGGCAACAAGACATTCAGGATCACTGATGATGTTTTGCTTGTCCATTGCCCCATGCAGGGAGACCCGGAGGCGAATGTGGATATATCCGTGGCTGTAGCGGAAGAACCTGTAGACTTCCCTAACTGCAGTGGAGCGTCAGTCATAGTGTTCCTTTCAACAAAGGACAACTATACGCATTGGGGAGTACTTGATGAGGTCTACAGCTATTTCCAGGTCAGGAACAGGCTTAACGGAATTCTTGAGCTATATGGATCTGAAGAAAAAATGATTGCACAAGGAGTATGAAAATGGAAAAGAAATGCATATATTGCGGACAACCGGTAACCAGCTCAAGGCACGTATTGAATCCAAAGGCCCAGAATGAGCTTCCATGCTGCTCAGCAGAATGCTACAACAAGGCAAAGGGGTTCCTGGACTGGGACATGAAGAACAGGGACAGGGCCTACATAATGCTGTTTGTATGCATAGCGCTGAACCTTGCTGCAATGGCTTTGAAGATTACCTCACCGATTGCATATCTTCCGATGACTGCAATCGGATTCCTTATCTGGAAATATCCGTTTGCCTACAAGTACTACTCATCCTATTCAAGGTTCGGCATAGTAAGGACTACGAAGATAATAAGGGGAGTGGGGGCAGCCACTTCACTGTTCAGCCTGGCATTTGTAGTTGCGGCATTCTGAGAGATGTAAAAACAGTAATAATAAATAATCCTGCAGTTGATGTACTGTAGGATTATTTTTTCGGATTGTCTAAGTGATTTAGGAATTCGTATATAGTAAATATAATTGATTATTCATTTGTTCTTTAGATACTAGCGTCAGTTTTGTGATAAAATATTCTTAGAGTGATGAAAGGAGGGATTTTTATGGCAACTTCATCGTTTGATAAATCATTTGTCCTTAAGGATAAAAGGGAGGTAGCATCTTTCTCAAAAATGCTTAGTAAGCCTCACAAAAGCATAAAGATAGATAGGACACTAACATCGCCAAGTAATGAGAGGCGAGGTGAGCTTAGATTAAAGAAAATGTTGTCTCGCTAAAGAAACTGATAGAAATGAGTGATGAGGCAAAGGCCCAGGAACTTATTTCTATTTTTGTTTGCAGCAAAGATATTGATATTGAAAACTTCATTAAACAAAAGGCAATAATGTTTGAAAAACTTGGTAAAAGTAGAACGTTCCTGGTTTTTGATGAAGATGCAGATAAATTTAACATATTAGGATATTATACTATAGCAATTCAAGTATTAAAAATACCATCAGAGTATTCTAATCGGAGAATATTAAAATTAGATGGACTAAGTGCTAAAAGGAACGGGGAAATAATAACAGAACTACCAGCCATACTGATAGGTCAGATTGGGAAAAATGAGCTGTACAAAGATAATGTTACAGGTCATAAGATCATGGAATTTTGCTTGAACACAATTTTTGATGGGCAAGCGCTATTGGGTGGACGCTTGATCATACTTGAGTGCAAGAAGATTCCCTACCTATACGAATTTTACGAGCAGTTTGGTTTTAACAAACTTGAAAAAGAATATCAGGATGATGAATTTGTTCAATTCTTTAGAATCTTTGAAAAGAATGAACTTGTTGAAAAATAATATTTAAAGCACTTCTACAGAAGTGCTTTTTTTATGTTTTTTAAAGGATATAAAACAATATATATATATATATATTGTTATTTCAGCATATGTGACAGCATATGCATTATGCTTATTTGAAATGTGCTGATACATTAATAACTATTAGATAAAAATATTGTGAAAACATCAACAGTAAAACGTATCCAAATGATTGACTGAGAATTTATGTACGTTTATAATATGTAATATGAGTTTATATAAGTACACGTATGGTTGGAGTGAATTATGAAGGTAATAGGGATAGGCGACAACGTCTGCGACAAGTACTTGAACCTGAAGAAAATGTATCCTGGGGGGCAGGCCCTTAACTTTGCCGCCTTCTGCAGGATGAATGGGATCGAAGCGGCATATATGGGAGTCTTCGGCTCAGACAATGTCGCAAGGCATGTCCTTAACACATTGTCTTCGATGGGGATCGACTACTCAAGGTCCAGGTTCTACGACGGGGAGAACGGCTATGCTGTGGTGGACATTGTTGATGGTGACAGGGTGTTCATAAGAAGCAACAAGGGAGGAATGCTCAGGGAGCATCCTATCGAGCTAACTGAGGCAGACCTCGAGTATATCAGGGGCTTCGATGTCATCCACACCAGCAACAACAGCTACATGGACAAGGAACTCCATAAGCTTAAGGGAATTGTACCGATCTTGTCCTATGACTTCTCCCTCGCCTGGAAGGATGAAGGAAGGTTAAGGTCAGTTGCACCGCTTGTCGATGCTGCGACAATGTCCTGTTCAGAGCTGACCATTGAAGAATGCAGGGACCTTGCGTTAAGGGTCCATGGAATGGGGACAAGGCTGGTGCTTATGACAATGGGTGAAGACGGCTCGATGTTCTACGACGGAATGGAGTTCTACAGGCACAGACCGGTTCAGGTCAAGCCGCTGGATACCCTGGGGGCAGGGGATTCATTCACGGCAGGATTCCTTGCCATATATGCGGCAGGAACCCTGGGTGATGGAATCGGACCGCAAGATCCGCTCTACAATGACATTGTGGTATCGGCGTTTGAGACAGGAAGCAGGATGGCGGCAGAAGTTTGCATGAGATACGGAGCCTTCGGGGAAGGCATGGATTTTGAAGAGGCTTAGTTCAGGACATTAGAAATACAAATTTTCGAGGAGTGATGGCAATGTCTTATATGCTTGGAGTGGACGTAGGAGGGACCTTTACGGACTTTTCCCTTTATAATACGGACACCAAGGAAATTCGGAATTTCAAGAGAAGCTCGACACCAGACGACCCTTCAAGGGCAATCGTAAGCGGTATTATCCAGATCCTTGAGGAGTGCGGCATAGCACCTGATGAGGTTTCCTTTCTCGGCCACGGAACCACGGTAGCCACAAACGCCCTTATCGAAAAGAAGGGCGCAAGGACAGGACTCATAACCACGTACGGCTTCAAGGACCTGATGGAAATAGGAAACCAGAAGAGACCATCACTCTACAACCTGCTCAAGGACAAGTCGGAAAGCCTTATAGTCCCTGGCTGCAAGTGTGAGGTCAGGGAAAGGATAATGCATGACGGTACGGTAAAGCTGCCGCTGAATGAGGAGGATGTAAGGAACGCAGTCTCATTCCTCAAAGAGCAGAAGGTGGATTCCATTGCCGTATGTACACTTTTCTCATTCATCAATCCGGTGCATGAGAAAAGGATAAAGGAGATAATCTCGGAGGAGTTCCCAGAAGCGTATGTCACCATATCCAGCGAACTTGTGAACGAGTTCAGGGAGTATCCCAGGATGAGCACCACAGTCCTCAACTCATATCTGGGGCCTGTCATGAAGAAGTATGTCAGGAATTTCGAGAACAGCGTGAAGGAAGTCGGGATTGATACCAAGCCATATGTGACACAGTCCAACGGTTCGATAATATCGATCGCGGAGACCATAGATTATCCGATAAAGACAGCGGTGTCAGGACCAAGCGCAGGAGCGGTGGGGGCATCGTACCTTTCAGGGCTCAGCGACGAGCACAAGATAATAACCTTCGACATGGGAGGGACAAGCGCTGACATAAGCCTGATCCAGAACGGAAAGCTCCAGGTATCGTATGACAGGTATGTTGAAGGGTATCCGGCAAGGGTGCCTATGATAGACATAATAACGGTTGGAGCAGGTGGAGGGTCCATAGCGAAGATAGACGAGGGCGGAGCCATGAAGGTAGGACCGAGGAGTGCAGGAGCTGTTCCGGGACCTGCATGCTACATGAGGGGCGGTCAGGAACCTACGGTTACAGATGCCAACATCATGCTCGGGAAGCTCAACAGGCACAAGATACTGGGTGGAAAGATGGATGTCGACAGGTCCCTGGCGGAAAGTGCCATAAAGAAGAAGTTAAGTTCTGAATCGGGACTTGACGTCATTGATGCTGCGGCCGGAATAATCTCAGTAGTCAATTCCAACATGGTAAGGGCAATTAGGGGAGTCTCGATCGAGAGAGGATACGACCCGAGGGAGTTCATACTTATGGCCTTCGGAGGAGCAGGCCCGCTTCATGCATGCGAAGTCGCAGCTGAGCTAGGAATAAGCAAGGTTCTTCTTCCTGGATCACCTGGAACACTCTGCTCACTTGGACTGCTCATGGCTGATACTAGGTTTGACTTGAGCCGGTCAAGGATAATGCTTGCAAACAAGGAAAACCTCAAGGACATCAGGAGGATATTCACAGACCTGAAGGAAGAGGGAGACCAGCTGCTTGAGAACGAGGGCGTTCCTTCAGACATGAGGAAGTATGTCTATTCCCTTGACTGCAGATATGAGAACCAGAACTATGAGATCTCAATGGAGATAGCAGACGGTCAGATGGATGATAAGATACTCTCCGAGCTCATAGAAGGCTTCCATGCGGAGCATAACAACTCGTACGGCTATTTCGACAGGAACAAGAACATACAGCTTGTAAACTACAGGATGGGTGCAATCGGGATAATCGACAAACCGACAATACCTGGAAGCGATACTCTGGTTCAGGGTGATGTCCCCGTTACCGAACTGAGGCAGGTGAGGTATGAAGGCAGCAGGGAGTTCGTTGAGACCAGGATCATACAGAGGGACAGCCTGAAGAGAGGCACAGCAGTGGAAGGTCCTGCGATCATAGAGCAGATGGATTCCACATGCGTAATACCTCCAGGATGGACTGCATATAACGACAGATACGGGAACCTCATAGTCACACATGAAGGAGGCGAAGCCTGATGGAAAAGAATCGCGTAGATGCGGTAACGATAGAGATAGTAGGCAACCTGCTCCTTTCGATAGCTGAGGAAATGGGACACGCTTTGATAAGAAGCGCATACTCGACAAACATCAAGGAAAGAAGGGACATCTCCACTGCAGTCTTCGACCCTGAAGGCAACATGGTATCTCAGGCTGAACATGTGGCAATGCACCTAGGGTCGCTCCTTGGCATAGTTCATGAGGTATACAAGAAGTTTGAGATAAGTGAGATCCATGACGGGGACATGTTCATAGGAAATGACCCTTACAATGGCGGGGGAACCCACCTTCCAGACATTACCCTGGTTGCACCGGCCTTTGTTGGAGAAAAGCTTGTTGGCTGGGTTGCGAACCTTGCTCACCACAGCGATGTAGGCGGAAAGGTACCCGGGTCGACTTCAGGGGATGCCATAAGCATATTCCAGGAAGGGCTCAAGATCCCCATAGTAAGGATCATGAAAGAGGGTACCCTTGAAAAGGATATAGTTAACTTCATAGCAACCAACAGCAGGCTTCCGAAGGAGAGGCACGGTGACCTTCAGGCGCAGGTTGCTACAAATACAGTAGGCATCAAGAGGCTCAAGGAGGCATACGGAAGATACGGTGACCTTCTCATAGAGAGCATGCACGAGCTCCAGAACTATGCTGAAAGGAAGCTGAAGGCCGGGATAAAGGACCTTAAGGACGGCATATATTCCTTTACAGACTATATGGACGATGCTGGAGTGGCATCCAAGAATCCGATACCTATAAGGGTAAGGATAGAGATCAAGGATGACACAATGACGCTGAATTTCGCTGGAACCAATCCACAGGTCGACGGTCCTATAAATGTCACCTACAACGGGCTCCTGGCGACTGTATTCTACTCGCTGAAGGCGCTCATCAATCCGGACATCCCTTCGAATGCCGGAATATACAGGGCATTCAAAATAGAGTGCGAGGAAGGGCTCATAATCAATGCGAAGAATCCTGCTCCTGTTGGAGCAAGGATTGACACCTGCCAGAGGGTTGTCGACACCATATTCGGGGCGCTTGCCCCGGCAGTGCCTGACAGGGTGATCGCAGCCTGCAACAGCTCGGTCACTTCAGCCATATTCTCAGGAAAGGATCCAAGGGATGAGGACAAGTTCTTCGTATACCTGGAGGTCGTTGCCGGAGGGTCAGGTGCAAGCAGGTACAAGGACGGGCTGAGCGGAGTCCAGGTACATATGACAAATACCTCGAACCTGCCGGTTGAGGCCCTGGAAATGGAGTTCCCGCTTGTTACGGTAAACAGGTACGAGCTCAGGGAAGACAGCGGCGGAGCAGGGACAAACAGAGGCGGCCTTGGAATAACAAGGGAATATGAGATCATGTTTGACGGGATATCCTACACCGGACTTGGCGACAGGCAGATATTCCTTCCATGGGGGCTTGAAGGCGGCCATGAAGGAGCAGGAGGCGCATACTTCCTGGAAAGGCATGACGGAAGCAGGCAGCAGCTGCCATCGAAATGCACTGACATCCCGCTTAACAAAGGCGACATCATAAGTGTCAGGACACCAGGTTCGGGCGGTTATGGCGATCCTGCAAGGAGAGAACCGGAAAGGGTGCTCATGGATGTCATAGACAGGAAGGTATCACCAAAGAATGCCGCAGCACTTTACCGCGTCAAGGTGGTAAAGGACGGATACATATGGAAAATTGACGAAGCCGAGACGAATATGCTCAGAGGCAGAGGTTAGGCCTATGTCGGAAGTCATTCTGAAAGTTGAGGGACTTACAATAGCCTTCAGGAACAGGAAGGAATCCTTCAAGGCTGTTGAAAACATTGGCTTCGAGCTGAAAAAGGGAGAGATACTCGGAATAGTCGGTGAAAGCGGAAGCGGAAAGACGATAACCTCCAAGGCCATACTGAACCTTCTTCCGGATAATGCAGGCGTAACTGATGGAAGCATTTCCTTCCTGGGCAGAGAGCTTTCAGGACTGTCGGAAAAGGAAATGGAGAAGCTGAGGGGAACTGAAATCGCAATGATCTTCCAGGACTCAAAGATGTCACTGGACCAGGTTTATACCGTTGGTTCACAGATAACCGAGGCGATACTCACACATGAAGACATAACCAGGGATGAAGCGAAGAAAAGGGCACTGACACTATTGGAATCAGTCAGGATACCAAATGCACCAAGAGTGTTCGATTCGTACCCCTTCGAGCTATCAGGCGGCATGTGCCAGAGGGTTATGATCGCGATAGCGCTTTCATGCTCACCTAAGATACTGATAGCGGACGAACCGACCACTGCACTTGATGTCACTGTCCAATCCCAGATACTGGATCTCTTGAAGGAGATCCAGAGGGCGACATCGATGGGGATACTTCTCATAACCCACGACCTTGGTGTCATATCTGAGGTTGCAGACAGGGTGATCGTCATGTATGCAGGAAAGATAATGGAATCTTCCACAAAGACTGAACTTCTGGAAAATCCAGTGCATCCGTATACCAGAGGCCTTATAAGGTCAATGCTGAAGATGGATACGGACCTAGAGGTGCTCTATAGCATCGACGGGGTGGTTCCGGACATCAAGTCAATGCCTGAGGGCTGCAGGTTCAGTACAAGGTGTCCTCTGGTTATGGAAAGATGCCGCAAGGAGGATCCCGGAATCATAAGCGTCTCACCAGGTCATCTGGTGTCATGCTTCAGAAGCGTGGAAATAGTAAGGGGGGAAGCTCTTGAGTGAAGTCTTGTATGAAATAGACAACCTGACCAAATACTTCAAGATAAGGCCAAAGCTTTTCTCCGGCGAGAAGAAAGTCATCCATGCAGTCGACAAGGTAAGCTTCAGTATCCTGAAGGGAGAGACCTTCGGGCTAGTAGGCGAATCAGGCTGCGGTAAAAGCACACTGTCAAGGACGATACTGAGGCTTGAAAAGGCTGATTCAGGCTCCGTACTATACAAGGGAACTGACATACTGTCCATGGACCAGAAGGAGCTGAGGAGCCACAGGAAAAAGCTTAGGATGGTATTCCAGCAGCCATATGACTCGCTTAATCCAAGGGAATCAGTGAAGGACATAATATCGGCTCCGCTTAGGCTGCATACCCAAATGGGAAGCCAGGAAAGGGAGAAGGAAGTTCTGAGGCTCATGGACCTTGTAGGTCTAAGCGCAAGATACATCAACAGGTATCCCCATGAGTTCTCAGGAGGGCAGAGGCAAAGGATCGGTATCGCGAGAGCAATCGCGGCAGACCCTGAACTCATAATCTGTGATGAACCTGTATCAGCTCTTGATGTCTCGATACAGTCACAGGTGCTTAACCTGCTTAAGGGCATCCAGAAGGAATTCGGACTGACATACATGTTCATCTCACATAACCTAGCAGTCGTAAAGCACATGTCTGACAGGATCGGGGTAATGTACCTTGGAAAGCTCATTGAGATTGCACCAAAGGGAAGCCTTTACCTCAGGCCGCTCCATCCGTACACACAGCTGCTGATGTCTGCAATACCAGAGGTGAAGGTGAAGAACCCATCAGGCTACAGGCCGATAACAGGTGAATTGCCTAATCCCAGTGACCCTCCAAAGGGGTGCAGGCTCTGCGGCAGGTGTCCCTACGAATTCGAAAGGTGCAGGGAAAGTTCTCCTGAACTTAAGGAGGTGGAACCAGGACACCTTGTAGCCTGTTTCCTTCATCCCGGGAAGGAGGAAACATCAAATGGCTAAATTCATGGCAAGAAGGCTTGGAATAGCCGCAATACAGATACTTGTCGTCACAACTATAGTCTTCGTGCTACTGCACATGATGCCGGGAGATCCTGTGCTTACCATGCTGGGGTCCGATGTCAACCATGACCCGGCTGTCGTTGAAGCCATCAGGGAAGAGCTCGGTCTCAATGAAAGCATCCCGACGCAGTATTTCAACTGGATAAAGGGGATAGCGACAGGCAATATGGGGAAGTCATACAGCGAGAAGATTCCGGTCATGGAAGCGATAGCATCGAGGATCCCAAGGACTCTTGAACTTGCATTCTTTGCACTTCTTCTTGCGTGCCTGATAGGCATACCGCTGGGTGTCATCTCTGCGATAAAAAGGGGCTCGATCGTTGATACACTGCTTACAATGGTGGCATCACTGGGAATCTCAACCCCGGTATACGTGCTCGGTTATCTGCTGGTAATGGTGTTCGCCCTCGATGTGTTAAAGCTGGGGCTTCCAAAGATGCCGGCAAGCGGTTATGTGGATATATCGAGGAATGCGGCTGAACATTACAGGAGGCTGATACTGCCTACAGTGACACTTTCCATGGGACTTGCGGTTTCAATAATAAGGATGACCAGGTCATCCATGCTTGAGTCAATGTCAGGGGATTATGTAATAGCCCTGAGGGCGAAGGGAGTGAAGAGGAGGAAAATCCTAAGTAAGCACATCCTCAGGAATTCACTCATACCTGTCATAACGGTAATAGGACTCCAGGCCGGAACTCTCATCGGAGGTACCGTGCTTGTGGAGAACGTGTTCAACTGGCCGGGACTATCGACACTCCTTGTCAAGGCCATAAACTACAGGGATTATCCCCTGATACAGGGATGCATATTCGTCATGGCCAGCATGGCGATACTGACAAACCTTTCCGTAGACATCATATACGGGGTCCTTGACCCTCGTGCAAGGTAGGTGAATCATGAAGAAATTAGGAATCTACCTTGAGAACAGGAAATTCGTCATAAGCATGATAATACTCATTCCTCTGATTATTGTGGTGATATTCGGAAACAGGATAATACCTAATGACCCACTTGAGATGAATACCACGATGATCCTACAGGGTTCATCGTTAAGGTTCCCATTGGGTACTGATGAATTCGGAAGGTGCATACTTTCCAGGCTCATATTAGGCATAAGGCCATCAATATTCGTGGCATTATCTGCTACAGCGATCGCATTCGCAGCTGGGTCGATACTTGGTATCCTTTCAGGATACAGGGGAGGGGTGTTTGGAAATGCGGCCATGAGGGTTGTAGAGATAATACTGTCGTTCCCGCCCATACTGCTCGCAATGCTCATAGTAGGGCTTTTCGGGGCAGGAGTGAGGAACCTCATAGTGATAATCGGGATCCTTTACACGCCTCACTTTGCCAGGATAGCCTACTCCAACACATTGAAGCTCAGGAAGATGGAATACGTGGAAAGCGAGATATCCATAGGCTCAAGCCTTCCAGCGATTCTTTTCAAGACCATTTTCCCGAATATACTCGCATCACTCATCATACAGGTGAGCCTGACCATCTCGAACTCCATACTCCTTGAATCAGGGTTAAGCTTCCTTGGCCTTGGAGTACAGCCGCCGGACCCTTCATTGGGGCAGATGATCGGTGATGCAAAGACCTACATTTCCTTCAACTACATGTATCTCGTTTGGCCATCGCTGTTTCTTCTTCTGATGATCCTTGCAGCCAACCTGCTTGGTGATTCCTTGAGGGACATTCTGGATCCTAAACTAAAGTCCAATATATGAATTGAAAGGAGACCCGCAATGAAAAAGCATCATGTCAAACTTCTTGCAGCTGTAGCTCTCTCCACAATGATCCTTGCAGGCTGCGCAGGAAAGGCTCCAACTACACCAACTACTCCTTCAGGAACAAGCGCACCTACTGCAGCAGAGATCAAGGATGAGGTTGTAATCGGAATAAGCGCCGAGCCGGCAACGCTCGATCCGCACATCCAGTCCGGTCAGGCTACAAGGCTGATCAAGCAGAACATATACAGGGGACTTATGTCCTATCAGCCGGACAACAGCAAGGCGATGGAGCTCGCAGAGAAGATAGAGCTTCAGGCAGACGGAATCACATACAAGGTTACACTCAAGGACGGACTAAAGTTCCATGACGGAAGCAATGTGACTTCTGACGACGTCAAGTACTCGATAGAGAGGATACTCAATCCTGACTCCAAAGCTACCTTCGGTGCCGATTTCAGGCTTATGGTAGACAAGGTTGAGGTAGTTGATGCCAAGGTATGCAACATAATCCTCAAGAAGCCTTCGACTCCGTTCCTGGATATGCTTGCGCTTCCAGAGACTGTCATAGTATCAAAGGCATGGTTCAGCAACACTGCAAACGATCCGGCCATAAAGGCTATGGGCAACGGACCATATGTCTTCGAATCCTGGGATAAGGGCAGGGAGATCAAGGTCACCGCATTCGCTGATTTCTACAAGGAAGGCAAGCCGGAATCAGACGCCCTGAGATTCGTATTCTACACTGACAACGCAACAAGGGCCAATGCTCTTCGAAGCGGCGACGTGGACATCATCGACTACGTGCCATCAACAGAGGCAATAGCCTTCGAATCAGCAAAAGATGCTGTTCTCGACATATCAGTGGCTCCAATCATGCTCCTTCAGTTCAACGTAAAGACTGGACCTCTTGCTGATCCTAAGGTAAGGCAGGCCATAGCGTATGCGGTTGACAGGGAAGGCGTAATCAGTGCAGCGTTCATGGGAAGAGGAATTCCAATATATGGATTCCCAACTCTCAAGGGACAGAACGGATATGATGGAAAGTACGACAACTTCTTCACTGAAGACCTTGCGAAAGCAAAGGCGCTCCTTGCAGAAGCTGGATATGCCAACGGATTCAAGATCAAGATACTTGCAACTTCTACATATGAGATGCACAAGCAGACAGCGCTTGTAGTGCAGTCAAGCCTCAAGCAGATAGGAATAGATGCAGAGGTTGAGCTTCCGGATTGGGCAACCAGGATATCAAGGTCAAATGTCGGAGACTATGACATACTTGTATCCGGAACAACAGGAAACATACTTGACATGGACTGGGTAACAAACTACTTCGCAAGCGGAGAGCCAAGGATGAACAGCTCGGCATGGTTTGCTGACGAAGAGATTGACAAGCTTCTTGAGGAAGGAAGAACAACAGTTGATGAGGCTGAAAGAGCGGTCATATACGACAAG
The DNA here is from genome assembly GCF_000495435.3 of Youngiibacter fragilis 232.1. Classification (GTDB taxonomy): domain Bacteria; phylum Bacillota; class Clostridia; order Clostridiales; family Clostridiaceae; genus Youngiibacter; species Youngiibacter fragilis. The sequence continues at coordinate 29,610 of NZ_AXUN02000124.1, forward strand.
TTCAGGCTGAGGGCACTTGAGCTTTCACCATTCGTATTCATAAACTACAGAGAACAGATATTTGCGATGTCTGACAAGGTAAAGGGCTTCCAGAACATGGACGGCATACTTACCTACACTTCAGGAATAACACTGGAGAACACTACAGTAGCCAAATAGGCTTAAACGTCGCAAGATAGGAGATTTTAATGGAAGTAAAAGAGATAATACAGGATATCCAGAAGAACCGCATAGGCAAGGGTGAGCTGAAGCATGTATACTTCGTAGCCTGCGGAGGTTCACAGGCCGCCATATATCCGGGACACTACCTGCTGAAATGCGAGGCAAAGGGTTTTACCACATCAATACACAACAGCGGCGAATTCAATGCAGCAACTCCGAAGGCACTTGATGAAAAAAGCATCTGCATAATCTGCTCACTGAACGCCACCAGGGAAACCGTTGAAGCAGTGAAGACAGCAAGGGCAAAAGGGGCAGTTGCCATAGCCATGACAGGCTTCCCGGATACCCAGATGGCCAAGGAAGGGGAATACGTAGTAGTATACTCCAATGGCAATGAACAGGTATACTCGGAGAGCAACCAGTCCAATTCTCTTAGACTTGGATTTGAGATCCTCAAGCAGTATGAGGACTATGAGAACTATGATGCAGCTATGGAAGCATACAGGCAAGTTGACGGCATAATCGCAGAGGCTAAGGCTGATTACCTTCAGGATGCCCAGAAATTCGCTGAAGACTACAAGGATGATGGGATCCTCTATATACTTGCAAGCGGGTCCCTTTACGGAACTGCATATTCAATGGAGGCGTGCCATCTCATGGAGATGCAGACAAAGCATGCTGTGCTGCTGCACTCAGGGGAGTATTTCCATGGTCCTTTCGAGACCACGGATGAGAAGCTAGCAATGGTGCTCTTCAAGGGAAGCGGAAAGACCAGGGTTCTTGATGAGAGGGTCGAGAGATTCATAGGCAGGTACAACAGACACCACAAGATATTCGACATACTGGACTTTACCAAAGGGAAGATCGATGAAAGGGTTTCGGAATACTTCGACCCAGTCATAATGATACCCATGGAAAGGTTCTATGTATACCAGATGTCTTTGAAGACAGGAAGGTCATTCGACTACAGGAAGTATATGTGGAAAGTGGAATATTAGGAAGAGAATGAAAAACTTCTGAATATCCGCTGAAGCTATAGGATGCTGCCGGCTATACCGGCAGCATTGCAACCTGAAACAGATAATAATTCAGATTAACATTTAGAAGACGAACGGTTTTTAGGTATAATAAAGTCAGGCATCATGATGCAGAACAATAATGCATCTGATATATCCAGAAAGTTGGATATTAGCCCATACAAACATTTTGAGGAGGTTTCGTATGGTCTTCGATAAGAATTGTGTAACTCCGCTCTATGTGCAGCTTAAGGCGGAGCTTATGAACAGGATAAACAACGGAATATTGAAGTCAGGCGAGCAGTTGCCTCCTGAACTTGAGATGGCGGAAAACTTTTCGGTAAGCGTAGTTACCGTAAGATCTGCAGTGAATGAGCTGGTAAAGGAAGGCCTGATCGAGAAGAAGAGGGGTAAGGGAACGTTCGTATCCAACACCAAATACAAGAGGGACTACACCAAGATCCAGAGCTTCTCTGACTCGTGCAGGGCGATGGGCTCGGTAGCTGGAAGCAGAGTCCTTGAAATGAAGCTTGAGAAGGCAGACAGCTCACTTGCACAAAAGCTTGGAGTGAATTCAGGCGACAGGGTACTCTACATTTCGAGGCTCCGGACTGTAAACGGAGAACCGATGGTGATTGAAAAGAACTACTTTCCTGAAAGGTTTGCTGACCTTCTGAACGAGGACCTGGAGAAGAATTCACTCTTCCTGATCCTTCAGGAGAAATACGGGGTCACAGTCACCAAATCTTCCAAAGAAGTGGAAATAGCAAGGACAACAAGTGAAGAAGGTAAGCTTCTCAACCTTTCTAAGAACTATCCAATACTGCTTGTAAAGAGCGTGGCGTACGACCAGTTCGATACACCTGTCTATGTCGGTTCTCAGGCAATAAATGGAGAGCGGTTCACATTGAAAATATGAAACTCACCACCTCAGACTGGGTAAAACCTGTCTGAGGTGGTTTTCTGTCTAATGCAAGTTCAGGCTAAATAAGGTATATTCAAACATTGTTGTGAGATAGTGTTAAGTGAGGAGCAAAATAAGAATAATAGAAGGTGGATCAGATGAATTAATTGGCATTTAAAATATAATTAACCTTATAGGTTAATAAATACATTGATTGTGCGGAGGCGATGTTTTATAATGAAAGTGGAATTCAGGACAAACAAGCTGAAGAGGCAGTGTGAAGATCCGAGATCGGCACAGAAGGAGTTTGGTCCGGATATTGGGAACAAACTGACTCAAAGAATAGGTGAGCTTGTTGCTGCGAAAAGTCTGAAAGATATTAAGGCAATTCCGGCTACCAGGCTGCATAAGCTTGAGGGTAACAGGGACGACCAGTACGCTGTTGATTTGGTGCACCCCTACAGATTGGTGTTCAAACCCATTCTGGAGAACAAGAGTGACATATCGAAATTGGAACTGATTACAATCGTTAGAATCGAGGAGGTGGTAGATTATCATGGCAAGAAGAAATGAGAATATATATTCTCCAGCTGTTGCTGTTCCGCCCGGAGAGACAATCAGGGAAAATATGGAATTTTTGGGAATGAACCAGAAAGAGCTTGCAGCAAGATTGGATATTACAGAGAAGCATCTAAGCAATGTTCTTGGAGGCATTTCTCCAATCACATACGATACTGCCATTAAGCTTGAACATGTCATCGGACCAAGTGCTGAGTTCTGGTTGGAACTGGAGACAGGATATCAGTTAAATAAACTCAGGATTGAAGAAGAAAGCAATATTGAAGAAGAGAAAGAAATACTTAAAGTGATCCCCTACAGGGAGATCAGCGAATTCGGTTGGGTTGAAAAGACAAATGACAGGAACAGAAGGGTCATTAATCTAAGAGAATTCTACAGTGTGAGTACGCTACAGGCAATAAGGAGAACATATGCTGTAGCTCTGAGGACACAAAAGAGTTCGAATGAAGTATCTGATTATGGCGCACTTGCATGGCTCAGGAAGGCTGAAACCGAAGGCTTGGATCATGATGTTGAAGAGTTCAGCAAATCTAAGCTCAGGAAAATGATACCAAAGTTCAGGGAGTTGACAATGAAGTCAGCTAAAGAGTCATTTCCTGAAATGGAAAAGCTATGTGCTGAAGCTGGAATCGCATTGGTGCTAGTGAAATATGTACCCAAAACATATATCTGCGGTGCTACATTCTGGAGGAACAACAAGGCGATAGTTGCGCTAAGTGTGAGGGGAAAGAGAGCAGATGTGTTTTGGTTCACTTTTTTCCATGAGGTTGCACACCTGCTAAAACACACGAGAAAGGAAGTCCACATTAACTACGAGAAATCAGATGAAGAATACGAAGCGGATGAAATTGGAGGGCACTGAAAAAGTA
>NZ_AXUN02000123.1 GCF_000495435.3 Youngiibacter fragilis 232.1
TTTTCACAGAGGTAAAACTGTGATGATCTATTGGGAGTTTACTTGTTGACTACGTTGACCGGACTTCCTGAGACAAACTTCTCCAGGTTGTCCACCGCTATGTCCATGAGCCTCTTCCTTGATTCCTTAGGTGCCCATGCTATGTGCGGGGTGATTATCATGTTCTTTGCCCTGAGCAGCGGGTTGTCGTTCTTTATCGGCTCCGTCGCAACCACGTCGGATCCTGCAGCGAACACCTTTCCGCTTTCAAGGGCTTCCCTCAGGTCTTCTTCAACTATCAGCGGTCCTCTGGATGTGTTGATTATTATAACCCCATCCTTCATCTTCGCTATGTTGTCTTTGTTGATTATACCTTCGGTCTCCTTGAACAGAGGCACATGCAGGCTTATTACGTCTGACTCACTGAACAGGGTGTCCAGGTCAGCATATCTGCAGGTATCACTCTCAAGCTCAGGTATCTTGTAGCTGTCATATGCTATGACCTTCATCCCGAACGCCTGGGCTATCCTTGCGGTCGCCTGGCCTATCCTTCCGAAGCCCATTATTCCCATGGTCTTTCCAGAAAGCTCCATGAGAGGATACTTCCAGTAGGTCCAGTCCTTGTTGCTCGCCCATTCTCCAGCAAATACCGAGTCAGAGTGGGCTCCGACATGGTGGCATATCTCCAGCAGCAGCGCGAACACGTACTGTGAGACCGCCGAGGTTCCATAGGTAGGTATGTTGGTCACTGCTATACCGGCTTCCTTTGCCGCAGCCACATCGACCACGTTGTAGCCTGTTGCAAGTACTCCCACGTACTTCATGCCAGGGCATGCTGCTATGGTCTCCCTTGTTATTGGAGTCTTGTTGATTATGACAGCTTCTGCATCGCCGATCCTCTCGTCAATCATCTCAACTGGCGTCCTGTCATATACCGTCACCTCTCCAAGCTTTTCGAAGCCTTCCCATGAAAGGTCACCGGGGTTTTCGGTGTATCCGTCAAGTATCACTATCTTCATATAAATATACCTCGATTCTCATATTCCGTTTCAGAAGACAAATTTTGATTGAGT
>NZ_AXUN02000122.1 GCF_000495435.3 Youngiibacter fragilis 232.1
TAAACTGCGAAGTTTGAGTAATTGAGTCAATTGCTCAGGCCGAGAATGAATTACGCAGCGATAATATAAAATGGGGCATCAAACAACGTGCCGCTCAGGGGACTTCAAGGCTATATAACAGAAAATGCTATGGGTATTACAATGATGAAAATGGTAATCTGGTTATTGATGAGAAAGAGGCGAATAATGTTCGCATTATATTTAACCTTTATCTTCAGGGCAAGAGTGTTTTAGGTATTGTCAAAGAACTGGAACTATTGGGAATTAAGTCTCCTACTGGAAAGGCTACATGGCCTAAAAGATCAATTGACGTAATGCTCAGTAATGAAAAGTATATGGGCAATGTGCGGGTGTTGGATAATGGAAAGTACGAGTCATACTATCGGGTTGAGAATAACAATCCGGCAATAATATCTAAGGAAACTTTCCAAGCGGTGCAGATTGAAAAACAGCAACGAAGTAATGTTATTGAGAGTGAAGAAGGTAACAAACGAAAAAACAAAAAATACAGTTCGAAGCAGTAAAAAACAAAATAGCCTAATCGAGAATTGTTTCTCGAAAGGATAGGGTAGCTGTCAAACCAGCATAAATACAGCATTATTATCACGTTCTTTAAAAATGTGAAAAGCCTAATAACTTCACATTGAGACAGTGATACTCCTACAAAAGGAAAAACCACAACATATTGTATAAACCGCATGGTTGAGCCACTATATATAGCGTTCTATAAAATATGTAGTTGTTTCCCAATACGCCTATAGATTAAAGGCAGGGGAGATGCTTTTATACATTATACAATTTTCGGATTAGTTTCTTCTTTTTGCCAGAACACAGTAGAGAAAGTAGTGCTCATATCTAGGAGATAGGTTAAGACATCTGGAATGTTATCAGTAATCCTGAGAGAATGAGATGTAATAATAAATTTATTTAATCGGGGAACGATGATGGGGAAAAACTATCTAATAGATTTAATCAACCGAATGGCAGATGTTACTCACTCACAGTCTTCGTACCAGAGTATCAGTTGGTATGCTCACCGAGAAGCTGAGGAAATAGATGATGTATCTGTACTCCCTCTGTTACAAGAGTTTATTATGACACGAAACTCAAAAGAAGAAACACGGCTTAGGGATAGTGCGTATTTTATCTTGGGCAAAGTGCTCCGTAATATTATGGTTGATGAGTACTGTAATTATTTCATAAGAAGACTTACCGATGAGGAAGATAAGTATCTATTAATGAATATGCTTGACCGGATAGCCGATTTGAATATTTCTGAAGATGCTGATATTAGCCCAATAATCATGTGTAGCAAGAATGATAAATGGCAAATCAGGCACAGCGGTATAAGAGCACTTCAGGCATCTTCAACTAAAAAAAGCCGAAATGCATTGTTGTTTTGGGTCAATCAAGACGACGAAAAGAAATTTCAATACGAAATCACATACGCGAACTCTGCACTTAATCGAATCGGTATGATAGAAGACATTCCTTTCATTGAAAAACATGCATATTCAAAAAAACGTGATGTCAGGGAGAGCGCCATTTTGGCCATTGAAAGCATAAAAAGCAGGAAACCATAAGTTGTCGGAGAAATGATAGTGAAGAATGAAACAGATTTTAATTTGGTGGGTGACAATGGATGAATGACTCAAGCATGATAAAAATTATCATTACCAAATTTATTTCTTCTTTGCTATTCTTTTATGCAGCTGTAACATACTATAAAGGCAGAGATGTATTCAATAATAATGAACGCTTAAAAACAAAGAGTGTTGCAATGAGGATTTGGCTGACTAGAGTTCTCCCTGTCATCATCGTTGGGGTTGGCATTTGGTTTAGTGGTGAAGCGATTTTAGATTATGCAATTAAAGACTATCAAACTACTGCAGGGATTTTGGAAGATATCAATGCACCATTTAGATTACTCGGTGTAGAAGAATTCATGGTGGAAGATGAAAAAGATCCCTATTACCTTCCTAAAGGGTTCCTCAAATATGAGGAATATGGCAATACTTATGAATTCACTTATGGAAAAAGAAGTCGTATCATCATACAAATACGTGAGATTGCACCATAAGACAATAAGCAGGATATGCCATATAGAGTTTGTATTATAATCTGCGTTATTAGACATATTAGTACTCAAATAGTGATACAACGAAAGCTCCTGATTTTCAGGGGCTTTTGTTGTTTGGAAGGTTCTTACTATATCGAAGACAACCACCATGGCATCATCTAAAAGATATGAGGGAATCAGTGCAGCTAGAAATGGAGAGAAGACGCGTATTTGTAGAAAAGCATGACCTAAAGAGACAAGATTACTCTAATGATACCAACCCTATTGCAGGGAAGTTGATCTGCGGAGAGTGTGGAGGTCTATTTGGCAGAAAGGTTTGGAACTCCACCAACAAGATGCTTAGGCGAGTCATTTGGCAGTGCAATCACAAGTATGAGGAAAAGGGGAATCCAAGAATGTAGATAATCAAATTTACTATGAATTTGTAAAATGTATTAAGGTGAAAATAGATACAATAATAGTTACATTGATTAACGAGACTGATATTCGAATTGATTAAGTAATTGCATCCTAAATCCGATATTGCTTAGGTGATAGGTGACAGCTTATACTGATATTAGTTGTACAATAATTTTGAAAAGGGTTATGATTTTGACAAAATTCAAGAAAGCCATATCATTCTTCCTGTGCCTTTCTCTCGCCATGGCTCCGGTTCCCAGAAAGGTTT
>NZ_AXUN02000121.1 GCF_000495435.3 Youngiibacter fragilis 232.1
TTTCGATACAAGGCTCGTCCATGATACATCAGAAATGCTTTTTGCCAGCTTGTGGTTGCGCATCATGCCCTTCACGTTAAGGTCCTCGATACAGATGATGTCGTGGTTTTTGACTATCTCTATACTGAGTTTGTTCAGAAATTCATTTCGCTGGTTCGCAACCCTTTCATGGAGCCTTGCTACCTTCCGTCTCTGCTTCTGATAGTTCCTGGCTTCAGAGAGAGTGATTCCCCTTTTTTCCGCAGCAAGTGCACGCCTTGCAAGCTTTCGCTGCTCACGTCTTAGCCTCTCCTCCATTTGCCTGGTGAAATGGTTGTTGTCATTCCTGCTGCCGTCTGACATGACTGCAAAGTCAGTGATTCCGAGGTCAATACCGACGGCGGAGTCAGTCTTTGGCAATTCACAGATTTCCTCTTCACAAAGGATTGATACGAAGAACTTCCCGCTCGGTTTCCTTCGTACTGTGGCATTCAGTATACGCCCTTTCATCTCCCTGCTGTCTGCAAACTTTACGAGGCCCAGCTTAGGCAGCTTCAGGCAGTTCCCGGATACTGCGATATTGTTGTCAGTGCATTGTGGAGTGTAGCGTTGCTTAGGGCTCTTTTTGCTCTTGAACTGGGGATGCTCATTCTGTCTTTTGAAAAAGCGGGA
>NZ_AXUN02000120.1 GCF_000495435.3 Youngiibacter fragilis 232.1
TGCACTAGAATTTACGCTTACTTTAAAATTAATGTTGGTCTATTCGGAATACTGTTCGCATATTTCATTGGGGTCTTCGGTCTCGGAATGTCAGTCAAGGCGGTGACTGCAACGTGGTCACTCACATTGTTTTTTACAATATTTGCGATAACATTTTTTTATGGATTCGCAATATCTAACGGCACTCTTGAGTTAATAGCAAAGAAATCAGTCTATCTAACCCGTAATGTTCCTTACTTGATACCATTTGTTTGTTATGGACTTTGTATTGCAATGTCTGGAATCGGGCCAGGACCATACGCAGTGTATGCATTCTTATCGCCACTTATCATGGCAATTGCTAAAGAAATTAAAATGCATAAGATGATAGCAGTAGTTGGAATTGTTGGTGGAGGTGTTGCCGGAGCTTTCACAAGTATAGGAATGGGTGGAGGTATTGCTAAAGGTCTAATTGAGGGGGCTGGTTATGTTCAGGAAGCAGCCCAATTTACAAATAGGGTATTAATAAATTCCTTTATTGGAGAAACAATACTGTTCATTATTGTATATATAGTATTTAAGGGTTATAAGGTTAAGCCGTCTTCGATTGAGAAACCTGTTGCCTTTAACAGGGAACAGAAGATTAACATGATTCTTATAGTACTCACGCTGGCACTTACAATATTCCCAACATTATTCTCAAACTTGGTACCAGATAGCGCCATGTTGAAAACAATAGCTAAGGGAGCAGATGTTGCATATGTTTGTATACTAGGAGCAATCCTAGGAATATTCTTCAAGATTGGAAAAGAGAAGGCAGCATTTGCTATCGTACCTTGGAATACGATCATACTACTATGCGGTATGGGTATGTTGGTTTCAGTAGCTGTAGCGGCTGGTACAATCGACATGATTGCGAATGCAATAAGCACAAATGTAAGCAAGACCACTGCACCTGTTGTTATGACAATACTCGCAGGCGCAATGAGCTTTTTCTCAAGTACGATGGGTGTAGTTATGCCTACGCTATATCCAGTAGTGCCTACCATAGTAGCTGCAACTGGGGTGGCTCCAACTGCACTATTCTCAGTTATTACTCTAGGTGCTGCAGTTACTGGAGTTTCACCATTCTCTTCAGGTGGTGGACTAGCTTTACCTGCAATTCAGGATGAACAAGAGAAGGCTGTCGTATTTAAGCAGCTGTTAATTCTCCCATTCGCAAGTCTAGCTGTAATAGCTATCTTAGTTCTTGTTGGAATAATTAGATAATAATTTGGAGGTTAAGATGAAAACTACAAAAGTATTGAGAGATATGTTAAAGAATAGATCGATGATAATGGCTCCCGGTGCATATGATGCATGGTCTGCCAAACTGATTGAAAATGCTGGATTTCCTGCAGTGTATATGACAGGATATGGTGTCTCTGCAAGTGTATTGGGTAAACCGGACATCGGACTAATAACTTTATCAGAGATGGTTGCATCTGCTAAAAATATCGTAGCATCAGTTGGAATTCCTGTAATAGCTGACGCTGATAATGGATTTGGAGGAACACTCAATGTTGTGAGAGCGGTAACTGAATATGAACAGATTGGAGTCGCTGCGATACAGCTTGAAGACCAAGTAACACCGAAGAGATGCGGGCACATGGAAGGAAAGGAAGTTGTGCCTATGGAAGAGATGGTATCAAAGATTAAAGCTGCGGTACACGCTAGAAAGGATACTGACTTTGTCATTATTGCCAGAACTGATGCTAGAGCTGTAAAAGGATTTGATGAAGCTTTAAAGAGAGCAAAAGCATATGAAGCAGCAGGGGCTGATGTTATTTTCTTTGAAGCTCCTCAATCCTTAGATGAAATGGTTCAAGTTTCCAAAGAGATAAAGGTGCCACTGCTAGCAAACATGGTTGAGAAAGGCAAGACTCCGCTCACAAAAGCATCTGAACTCAATGAAATGGGCTATAACATAATTATTTATCCAGTTTCACCGCTTTACACTGCTACAAAGGCAATACAAGGCATGCTAAGTCAGTTAAAAGAAGATGAAACTACTTCAACAATGTTGGATAAGATGGTTTCCTTCCCGGTATTTAATTCAACAATTCAACTAGATAAATTAAGAGAATTAGAGAATTCATTCACCAAATAATCCAAATTCTAAAATTGATTTTAAATTACTACATTAGTAATGAGAGGGGGGATACTTTTACGCGAAAGATAATTATGCGTATTAGTATCTTCTTTTTGCCTAAACACATGTTGAGACCGTCGTCTTGATAGAGAGGGTAAAGCATTGAGCCCCAAACGTTTTGGGCTATTGAACAAAATGAATAATTGATAAAAATGGCACTGAAATTGGGTGAAAACCACAATTTCAGTGCTTTTTCCATAGGGGGGCATACTTTTACGCGAAACTAAAAGTGCAGGTCAACCACAATTGGTTTTTAGGATACACCAAGGATGAAGATGGACACCTCATAATCGATCAGGAGCAAGCCGAGGTTGTTAAGCGAATATACCGAGAGTACCTAAGTGGCTATGGATTATTGAAGATAAAAAGATCGCTTGAAGCGGATTGTTATTTAAACCTTAACTGTTACTGCTGACTTCTGT
>NZ_AXUN02000119.1 GCF_000495435.3 Youngiibacter fragilis 232.1
ATCCAAGTGGGAAAGTTGAGTCATTTTATTCTAAGGGGGTAAAATGAAACTCAATGAATTGGAGAATTACTGGGCAATAGACGTTCAGCCGGATATTAATCGGCTCATCAACAGGGCAACGAAAAAGGGGTGAGTATATTGAAAGTTTTGGTGAAAAAAGAAAAAATGGAAAACAACGAATATTATTTATGGAATAGATTTATAGAGTGTTTGTTAAACGAAGAATTCGGTGATGATTTATCTCGAATACAAAAAGTAGCAAAACATTGTTTTTGGTATGATGCAGAAATGAATAGTGGTGGTCATAGCGGATATTTTGAGTGCTACTCAGATGAAAATTTTGATGAAATAGAAAAATCACTTGTTAATATTGGAGCGGAAGAATATGCGAAAAATTTTAAAATTGCTATCGAAACAGGAGAAAAAGATGATTATATAATTACAGATGACAAATTTGGTGAATTAACTCCTGTGTTGACGGATATTATCAGAACATATGTTATGGATAATATTAATGAGTTTTTTATTATTGTAGGATAATGCGAATATGGGGTATTACATAGTATTTAACAGCAAAGGGCAAGTGTGAAATATCAGATATGGATAAACATAGCATAGAACTGAAATTTTATAATTTATTAATGAGGAATCTAAATATCCAAGAGTTTGAAAAATGGGTCTATGAAACTGATGAAGAATTGGTAGACGAGCATTTTGGAAGAGGTTTCTACTTTGAGTTAGCAAGTCTAAATTATAAAAATAAATACGCTATCAATGATGTAGAAAAATTATTGTTTAGCAAAGTGCCATTTGGAAGATTTGAGGAAATGAAAATTAGAGAAATACTAACATATGTTATTGATGATAAGGGAGATTTAGTAGAGCTAATCGAAGAACTATATGACTTATATTGCGATGGATATTATTTCTTGAGGTACATAGGATTAGCATCTTTGTTTCATGGTATGCCGAGAGAGAATGAAACCTATAATTTTACCGACCAAACTCAAATAAACCTAAAGTGTGAAGCTAGAAGAATTCTTTCCTTTCTCGATACAAGGAAAATTATAATTACTGGCAAGTATAAGTACGAGGATTTGAGGGAAGAGGCTGATAAGATTGAGCTACATAGCCTTGAGAAGATGTATGTAACTCCAAAAAGAATATTATTAACAGAATTATAGATAAAGTAATTAAAAATATAAAGGCTCAATCACAAAT
>NZ_AXUN02000118.1 GCF_000495435.3 Youngiibacter fragilis 232.1
CTGAGAAGATTGGGCTGCGTATTAAGCCTCTTGTGCTTCACTCAGATAACGGAAGTCCTATGAAGGGTGCTACCATGCTCGAAACGCTCTACCGCTTGGGAATAACGCCATCAAACAGCAGACCAAGGGTAAGCAATGATAATCCTTATGCTGAGAGTCTTTTCAAGACATTGAAGTACAACTGCAACTACCAGCCAAAGGGATTCAAAGACCTCGAAGAGGCACGTCAGTGGTGCAAGAAGTTTGTCCATTGGTATAACTACAAACACCGCCACAGCGGAATAAACTTTCTGACCCCAGAACAAAGACACAGCGGAATAGGTCAGCAAATATTGGATCAGAGGAGAGCTGTATATGAGGCAGCGAGAGCTAAGCATCCTGAACGCTGGTCTATGTCCACAAGAGACTGGACTCTACCTGATGAAGTCTGGCTTAATCCAGTAAATACAGAATCTGAAAATATTGGAACCAAGTCTAATACTTCAGTCTCATAGCATACTAAAAAATGAAGAATTACTGACAACTACCTTGACAGTCAGCG
>NZ_AXUN02000117.1 GCF_000495435.3 Youngiibacter fragilis 232.1
CCAGTCAATGACCAGGGAAAATGGATAGATGCCAGGAAAGCCGACGTGGTGGACGCCCCATATTTCCATGCGGTGTTCACCGTACCTGCTGACCTCAATCCTCTCATCTACTACAACAAAAGGCTTCTCTACAACCTGCTGTATAGCGCCAGCTCTGAAACCCTGCTTGAACTGGCAAGGGACGAAAAGCATATGGGTGTGGACATCGGCTTCCTGAGCATCCTGCATACCTGGGGGAGCAATCTGTCATTCCATCCGCATATACACGCCATCGTTCTTGGCGGCGGACTAAACAAGTCCCTCAAGTTCGTCACTGCGGGCAGGAATTTCCTGTTCCCGGTCAAGGTGGTTTCCAGGCTCTTCAGAGGCAAGTTCCTAAGCTCACTCAAAAGGCTGTACCTCGAAGGGAAGCTGTCATTCCCAGGTGACACAAGCATACTTCAGTATCCTCAGGAGTTCAACAGCTTCCTTACAAGACTGTATTCCACCGAGTGGGTACCCCACATCAAGGAGACCTTTAAGGGTGCTGCCAATGTCATTGAATACCTCGGCAGATACACCCACAGGATTGCAATAAGCAATTCCAGGATACTCGATGCCGGCGAGGAATCAGTAACCTTCAGCGTC
>NZ_AXUN02000116.1 GCF_000495435.3 Youngiibacter fragilis 232.1
AAATTTCGACGGGATTTTAGGTTATAGTCTCCGGAGTATTCCAGGGCATGGGTGATGCAAAGACCCCGATGATAATAGTAGGTGTCCTTAATGCCGCTAACATCATCCTTAGCTATGTGCTTATATTCGGAGCCATCGGTCTGCCTGCGATGGGGATACAGGGGGCAGCCATAGCATACACATCGTCCTATGCGCTTGCAGCTTTGAGACAATATTCTGGGTAGGGTCCTCAATCTTTGTGACAAGGGCTGTCCTAACCTACGGTGAGAATGCCTATGCCGCCTATCAGCTTGACATGCAGGCTGAGGCAGTGTCCTTCATGCCTGCCACGGGGTTTGCGGGATGTGCCACAGCCTACATAGGGCAGTCAGTGGGCTCCATGGACATGGAGCTTGACAGCATGTACTACATGCATCTCATGAAGTACACGGTGATTTTCTCATCGGTTGCAGAGTTTATCATGGCCCTGTTTCCAGGAGTTATAATGGGAGCACTTACAAACTCCAAGGAGCTTATTGGCATAGGGAGCGCATACCTTATTGTAATGGGAATAAGCCAGATACCCCAGAACATGACTGGATTCTAAAACGGAACACTGGAGGTTGCAGGCTATGTCAACATGCCTCTTGTGATAATCACGGTGGGAATCTGTCTTGTAAGGATACCGAGAGTGCTTGAATCTGCATTCATCTTCAAGGCAAGTCTAATCTGGATATGGGCATTAATGGGGATGCGCATTTTTGCAAGGTACATCCTGGTATATGCAAACTTCAGAAAAAAGGCTATCTTCAAAAGCCTGAGTAACTTCCAGGATCAGTTTTTTGAGGATGTAAGTAAGGCAAAATAAGCAATTCACATACAAACAAAGGAGCAAACAAATGAAAATTGATTTTACTACAGTGCTAATCAGAAGGAACACAGGATCAGCAAAATACGAGCAGATGCTCGGCTGGAACCCTAATGTTTCTGAGAACACCATTCCATTCTCAGTTGCGGACATGGAGCTCAAGAATGCTCCTGAAATAGTGGAGGGGCTGAAACAGTTCATAAGCGAAACCATACTCGGGTATACTGTACCAACCAGGGAATACAACGCTGTTGTATGCGACTGTATGGAGAAGAGACATGGCTGGAAGATCGAGCCTAATGAATAATCGGATCTACCGGTGTAGTCGGAGCATTCTTCTCAGCAATCAAGGCATTCTCAGATCCAGGTGATGAAATCATAATAATGACTCCCGTATAATATCCGTTCTTCAACGCGATAAAGAAGAACAACAGGACTTTTGTAGAAAGTGAACTTATCAACACAGGGAATAGCTACATAATAGACTTCGAGGATCTTGAGGCTAAGGCAAGGACCCGAAGAACAAGATACTTCTATTCTGCAGCCCACACAACCCGGTTGGAAGGGTATGGACTAAGGAAGAGCTTGAGAAGGTAGCAAAGATCTGCCTTGACAACAATGTCCTCATAATTTCAGACGAGATTCATTTCGACCTTGTAATGCCTGGATTCAAGCATACAGTGTTCGCAAGCATCTCAGAGGAAGCTGCAGACAACATGATAGTTTGTACAGCGCCAAGCAAGACGTTCAACCTAGCTGGAATGTACACATCAAACATCATAATACCTAATGAAGACATAAGGAAAAAGTACCTTGCTGAGGTTGAAAGTAACGGCTTCTTCTCACTTGGGGGTACTTGGTTATAAGGCGTGTGAATAACATACACCCAGTGCGATGGCTGGTTTGAAAATCTGCTTGGACTCATACATCACAACTACTTAGTTCTCAAGGGTTTCTTTGCCAAGAATCTCCCTTAAGTCAAGGTTTACGGCCTTGAAGGCACATGCCTACAGTGGATGGACTTCAGAGCACTTGGATTAGAAAAGAATGAACTTGAAAAACTTATGCATATGGAAGCTGAAGTGTTCTTCGATGAAGGATACGTGTTTGGAATAGCTGGTGCCGGATTTGAGAGGATGAGCATCGCATGTCCGACACATGTTATGGTAGAGGGGCTTGAGAGAGTTCTAGAAGCGGTGGAAAAAATTAGAAAGAGCATGACAGCGACTGCCTAAAAAAGCTGATCTGCTGCAATTTGTAAAGTAAAAAAGAATGGCTAGAAATATAGACTTTCCAGCCATGGTTAATTAAATGTGATTACTATAACAAGATCCTGTGGCTGCGGTAAGTTCTTGCAGTTATGGAGCTTATACTTTACATGTAAAAATCAGAAATTTCTATCATTTAGTACAGGTAAAAAACACATGAAAATATAGGCAAACTTGGTTTGAAACATACTGATATGAAAGTTAAATAAACATAAATATGTAAAGTTACGCTCATGGCACCTGAGATATATGCTATTTTCGACATAATACTTTAATATACGAATCAATATAATCGAAACTACGCGGTATCATATTGAATTACTAACCGATACTAAATATTTTGTGGGAATTAACCTGTGAATTGTGAAATAAATACAATATGTTAGCTCATTTATGTATTTAATATATGAAGAACGCTGAAAGTTTTAAGTTTAATTATAAAGAGTTTAAAAAACTGAGGGGCATATCAACTTCTAAATTGACTGACTGAAAGTCAATGTGAACTTTATGTTAATAGAATATTCATTAAAAACTATTGGCATTGTGCAATTGTGAACGATTTTACTGTTGACACTTATTAAAACCATAATTATAATAAAGACATAACGGTAACAGAATATTATGTCGAAAAACCTCAATGTTCTTTTATCAGTCTAAAATATTTTAAAGTAAAGGAGAAAAAGACATGGAACTTTTCAAGAGGCTTTGGAATGACGAGGAAGGCCAGGGAATGGTGGAGTACGGACTTATAATTGCGCTTGTATCAATTGCGGTAATTGGACTTTTGATAGCTCTAGGTGGTCAGTTAGGAACTATATTCACAAACATAACCAATGGACTTAAGGGTACACCACCACCATCTGCAGGCTAAACATAATTAATGATCATGAAATTACCCCCCCTTTTTTAAGGGGGTAATTTTATATTAAAGCGGTGATAGTAGTGAAAAAAATTGTAATTAGTTTAGTAACTGATGATTCAGGTCAAACATTAGTTGAAACGAGCTTAATTTATCTGTTTGTAGCGATTGCTTTAATAACTTCATTAGTTTTTTTGGGAGATGAAGTGATAGCTCTTTATTCGAATAGTTCGAAAAAATAATGGAAATTGGGAAATAGGTACGGAGAAGAAATGATACTCAGTTTAAATAATTTGATTCTAATTATATTGATAATTCTTTCTGTTAAGTATGATATATTCGAGAGAAGGATCCCCAATAAATTAACCATACCGGTTATACTGTGGGGCATTGTTACCGCAGGAATATTCAGCGGGTTTAATGGGATTCTATTTAGCATAAGTGGATTCCTGGTAGGACTGGCTGTTTTTTTTATCCCTTTTGTTTTGGGTGGAATGGGCGCCGGCGATGTGAAGCTTATGGCTGCAGTTGGGTCGTTGCTTGGTTGGAAATTGACTGTATATTCTGCTTTATTAACCGCTATTGCTGGTGGTATAATTGTAATAGGCTATACTATTTATACAGGGAAGTTTGTTGGCATGATTAAGAATATGGGAGTTCATTTTATCAAATGGATTCTTTATTTCATATATTTAGCAACACATAATGAAGGTGTATTTAGGAAGTATAAGTCATTGAATGTGTCAAAAGCTTATGGGGAGAAGACGTATATACCTTATGGAGTTGCGATTGCTGTTGGTACAATTATTGTGCTTGCAGGCAATCATTTTGGATACGCACCATTCAAATGAAGGCAGGTGATAAAATGAAAGGCTTTCGTAATCTGTTAAAGAATGAACGAGGACAATCGGCTGTAGAATTTGCTCTGATTTTGCCTATACTTATTATTATTCTTTTGGGAATAGTCGAGTTCGGATGGTTTTTGAACGCAAAAATAACAATAACAAGTGCAGCTCGCGAAGGGGCAAGGGTTTATGCTATTCATGGTGATAAGACTGATGTCCAGACGAGAGTTACAAATGCTGTAGCTAATACGTTATCTCCGACTACAGTACAGCAGGTTTCCGGATCACCGGCGTTAAGTACCCTTAAGGACGTGTCTGGAATAAAAATGGCAGAAGTTACTGTTACTGGTAATGTGCGTGGAATAACTGGGTTCTTCTCAAGGCCGTTCATGGGTTTCTTCAATGCTGTTATAAATTCGGACAATACGTTGACCATGTCATCAAAGGCAAGCATGCGTGTTGAGTTTTACTCACCATAATGAAAAGGGTGTGAGATGATGAACATAAGAAAACGCATATTAGATGAAAGCGGATCTGTGCTGCCAATTGTTGCAGTATTCATACTTTTTGTCGCAGTAGGCCTTTCGGCAATAGTTGTCGACGGAGGTGTACTTTACAATCAAAGAAGACAGATGGTAACTGCTGCAGACGCTGGTGCACTGTCAGGCGCCCGTGAAATGGTCCTTCAAAGCAGAGATGGTACAAAATCAAAGGCTCAGATTGAAGCGCTTTCTGTTGACGCGGCAAAAAAGGCAGCAATTGAAAATGGCGCTGATGACAGTGATCTTGATAGTATTTTGTATATACATGCCGATGCAAGCTCAAACAATGAGTATGGTTTTCCGTATGTAGAGGTAAAGACGACACATGTCACAGAACTTTTTTTTGCGAAGATTTTCGGAATCAACAGCTCTCCAGTTAGAGCAAGGGCTGTAGCCAGATCTGACAAGTATCTGAATCCTGGAATCATGCCTCTGTTTGTTGTAGAAGGATATGCAATAAACAAGGGTGTCATATTGCATGAAAAGGCTCTGAACATTGACGATACAATTCTGCACTATTCGTCTCAGCTACTGGACCTTGATGGCGGTGGTGGAGGAACTAATGAACTTCAGTCACTTCTCAATAGAGAAGTTCAGCTTTCTCAGGCGATTATAAGCAGATTAGGTTCTGGAATAGCTGATTCTGAGGCGGGATTCAAGGATTTTGGTCCTACGCTCGAAACCTGGTTCCAAAAGGCCAGGGCCTTTTCGGCAGACCCCAATGAAAGAAAGGCTTACATGACGGTATTCATACCTGTAGTTTCAAAATCTGTTGTTGAGGTCAAACCGAACGATCCTGTTACTATTCTGGAATATGCTGAATTTGTAATTGTTGATTACTTCGACAGCCCCATTGCTCCTGGATTGGCATCAGCCTTTGAAGGAAGCGGCAATTCATCTGGTGTGCTTACTGTAGACTATTCTGCTGTTAATGGGATAGGTGCTGATAGGTCCGTATATAATCCCAATATACCTAAAACTGCAGCGAAATTCATTGTTGGATATTTTACAGGCAAGACAATATCCAAATCAGATATCCTTAATAATAACTATGTCGGTACAATATATGATAGTATGAGTACAAGGAGATATTTCTTGGTAGAGTAATGAGCTTTGAAGGGAGTTGTCAGGAATGAAGATTAAGAAAAGGGTCTTGGTACTTGCTGTAGTGCTTGGATTACTAACTGTATCGGTGCTATATTTATACATCAGAGGTCTTGATAAAAATCCTGCAACTGAAACCCAGATGCAGAATGTCGTTGTTGCTGTGAGTACAATACCAGCACATGTAAAGATTACGCCTGAAATGCTTGCGGTGAAGTCGATTCCGGTAGAAGCTGTCCATCCTGATGCGTTTACTTCGGTGAATGAGGCTGTTGGTGGAACTTCCAAAGCAGAGATAATAAATGGTGAGCAGGTTATTAAGGGCAGGGTAATAATTGAGGGTGTTTCTTCACCCCTCGCTTACAGAATACCAGAAAACATGAGAGCCATAACGGTACCTATGGGAGAAATATCCGGAGTGGCAGGGTACATTGAAGTTGGTGACAGGATTGACATACTGGTTGCTTATGATGATGAGACCCTGAATCCTACAAAAATTGTATACACACAGCTCCAGAACATAGAAGTTCTGGAGAAGGGTCCATATGCAGCTACAGCTGAAGATCAGCAGACAGGCATGGCAACGTCTCTTACGGTTTTGGTTACTCCTGCACAGGCGGAAGTGCTTGCATATGCTAACTATAATGGATCGTTCCATTTCTCGCTACGCAATCCTGTAGATACGAACAAGGTAGAATTGCAGCAATTTGATTCAGCGAATTTCAATACATGGAGAGAAAGGTGATGAACATGGATAGGATAAAAGTGCTGGTGCTCGAAAATACACAAGAAGAGAGAAACACAATTTCTGAAATACTTAGTAATGTGGAGTACATTATCCTTGTTGGAGAGTCTGACTCTGAGGATGAAGCTCTGGATTTCATTGAAGACAACAGTATTGATGTAGTACTTCTAGGAGCAAATGTAGGTGATGACGGATATAGGGTAGCTGAAAAATTATCGACAGAGTATCCGGAAGTAGCAATCATAATGATGGAAAATGACCTTAAGGAAGAGACCATGCACAAGGCGATATTCGCTGGTGCAAAGGATGTCCTTATTAAGCCATTTACACCTTCAAAACTGGTAGACACCATTTACAGGGTAAACCAGCTTACGAAGAAAAAGGTACTGATCCATAAGGAAAGCAGTACTAAAGCCAGAAGGAAGTCTACTCTTGGACAGGTAGTCACTGTATTCAGCACAAAAGGTGGAGTAGGAAAGACCTTCGTTTCCATAAATCTTGCTGTAGCTTTGGCTAAGAATACTGGCAAGAGGGTTGTGCTTGTTGACTTGGACCTGGATTTTGGAAATGCTGCACTAGCATTGAATATCCTGCCGAAGTTCACGTTATCTGATATAGTCGATGACATAAGGAATATTGATGCCGACTTAATTGAAAGCTATCTGATTCCTCATGACTCAGGGATAAAGGTTCTGCCTGCAAATGCTCAGCCTCAGCTAAGTGAGTTCATAAATTCTGAGCATATAGACATTATACTCAGGACGCTTCAGAGTGCGTTTGATTACGTGGTAGTTGATATGCCAGCAAGGTTCCATGAACCTGTCAATCCAGCTTTGGCAATAGCAGACAAACTGCTGGTAGTTACCACTCCTGAGGTTTCAACTGTAAGGAATGTAAAGGCTGCACTAATAACATTGAATGATTTGAATTACCCCAAGGCAAAGATAAGGGTAATCCTGAATAGACATGACAACAGAGGCGAGATCAAACCAAAGGATGTTGAAACTACACTTGGCATGAGTATATTTTCAACTCTCGCAGCTGACTATAAGGATGTAATTTCATCCCTGAACCAGGGTATTCCTATAGTAATTAGGAATCCTAGGGATACTGTAACAAAGGATTTTATAAGCCTCGCAAAGAAGCTTGTTGATGATACAGGTGCGAAAGGGCATAACTAGACCAGCTATAAAATGT
>NZ_AXUN02000115.1 GCF_000495435.3 Youngiibacter fragilis 232.1
CAGAATTTGTGATTGAGCCAATATTTTTCTAACGCTGTTTATAAATATGTAATGAAATGGTACTATAAAAGCATGGTGGTCGCCTGCGCTGCATTATACTATTACAATTTGTTCCAGTTTGATTGGATCGAGTTTAAAAATAGTGTTTTATGCAATGATTTATGCATAATATGCGCCTATATTTGTTAACAATATAACTATTTTAAAGATTTTAGTTAAATATTTACTTAATAGGAGGGAAAGCAATGGAAGAAAAGAAAAGCTTTTTCAACAGGGAGCAAACCAGAAGGGATTTTCTGAAGCTCACTGGAAAAGGTATTGGTGGTGCGGTTGTATCCTTGTCAATTCTCAGTCTGTTCGGATGTGATACAAAGGAGGTCTCCGCATTTCCTTTGGCTGAGGGTCTGATGGTTGCTGACAGGTCGAAATGTACTGGTTGCCAGAGGTGTGAAATCACCTGTACAGCCATGAATGAAGGGAAGATTCAGCCGTTCATATCAAGGGTTAATGTCAGCAAGAACTATAATTTTGGAAAAGAAGGCCCAAAAATCAACTTTGCGAGCGCTGATGGACAGTACGGGAATCTCCTGATGACACCTTCAACCTGCAAACAGTGCAGAGAGCCTTTCTGCGGGAACGCATGCCCTGTCGGTGCGATATACGCTGACAAGAATAACGGGAATGCAAGGACGGTCAACAAGGAGCTTTGCATAGGTTGCGGAACCTGTGTCCAGGCGTGCCCATGGCATATGCCGAATGTGGATGCCGAGACGAAGAAGTCTTCTAAGTGCATAACCTGCGGAGAGTGCGCAAAGGCTTGTCCTACAGGTGCGCTGTCAGTAATACCATGGGAAGACGTCAAGGTTGCAATGGACAGACATGGAATGCTTTTAGGTTAATGGAGGAGGATGGCAATGGCTGATAAATCGTTTGGATGGGCTGGAAAGATACTTAGGGTAAACCTTGCTACAGCTAACATCTCAGTAACTGAAACTAAGGAATATGAATCACTTATTGGCGGAATGGGCATAGGCTACAAGGTCATGTTCGATGAGGTTCCTCAGGGAACAAAGGCTTTCGATGAGGCGAACAAGATCGTTTTTGCAGTAGGACCCCTTACAGGAAGCGGTGTTCCCTGCAGCTCAAGGACCAATATAACTTCCCTTCTGCCATCGAATCCGAACAATGCGGTTTCCGATTCGCACATGGGCGGAAATTTCGCGGCAGTGATGAAATATGCCGGATACGATGCAATAATCATTGAGGGAAAATCCCCGAAGCCGGTTTGGCTCAGGATAGAAGATGATAAGGTAACGATTGAAGACGCAAGACACGTATGGGGAAAGGGAATATTTGAATCCACGGCTATACTTGCGGGAGAGATCGGCAAAGAGGCTTCGATTGCAGCGATAGGCCAGGCGGGAGAGAATCTCGTTAACCTTTCGGTAATAATGAACGGCACATCCCATTCTGCTGGCGGTCACGGCGGAGTACTTGGCTCCAAGCTGCTCAAGGCTGTTGCTGTCAAGGGCACCGGATCTGTTGCTATAGCAGGCAAGGGTGCTGACTTTGTCGAACTTAACAGATACATGATGGCGGACATCATAGGTGCCAACAATCAGCATGTTGTTCCGAACGCTCCTCAGCCCTGGGCTGAATACCACAGCCAGGGTTCGAGATGGACAGCTAAGGCGGGTCTTACATGGGGAGCTGCAGACCCTGTCGTTGAAACTGGAGACTGTGCAGTCGGCGAAGTGAATAAGGTTGGCTACAGGACAATGAAGGCTGTCTTTGACCTTGGCCCGGTTGCTGAAAAGTACACGGTGAGGATGGGGGGATGCCAGTCATGTCCGATAAGGTGCCACTCCCAGCTTACGATTCCCAAGCTTGCAACCTATGGGGTATCTCCAAACGTTGCCAACACCTGCATGGGATTCCATTCACCTGCAGGTGTCATGATAAAGGGCGTAAAGGACCAGTTCGAAGAGGGTGATGCGAACATGATCACAAGGACCCTTGGTGCGCAGCTTGCTGACGATTACGGCGTATGGTGCAACTATGGAATGATAGGAAAGGACTTCAAGTATGCCTATGAGCATGGAATACTTAAAGAGGTTCTTCCAAAGGAAGAATACGACTCGATTCCATGGGACCTTCTTGAAAATGGTGATCCTGCGTTCCTCAAGGATTTTTACAGGAGGGTAGCTTTCAAGGAAGGTGAATTCTCAAACCTCGGTCTTGGAACCTATTGGATCGCTGAGAGATGGAAGTTCGGACAGGACTTCTGGAATGGAGCTGCTTATGGAATATGGTCGCCGCTTGGATATCCAAAGCACCACTCCAACGAGGCAGGCGGACAGGTAGGAGCGCTGATATCCTGTATGTTCAACAGGGACTCACAGTCGCACACACACATGAACCTCATTGGTTCAGGACTTCCGATAGAGCTGCTTAAGGAGATCGCGGGAGAGGTTTTCGGATCAGGCGATGCCCTTGACGCCCCAATGGATTACAAGCCAATGAACGAGTACAAGGCAAAGTTCGCAAAGTGGTCCCTTGCAAGGAACTGCATACATGACGCGCTTACGCTTTGCAACTGGATGTGGCCGATGACAGTCTCACCGTCGAAAGCGAGAAACTACAGGGGAGACACAGCTCTTGAAGCCAAGTTCATGTCGATGGTCACAGGCAAGGAGATCTCAGAAGCTGAACTCGATCTTGCCGGTGAAAGGATAATGACACTTCACAGGGCTCTAACAGTAAAGTGCATGAACACCATGGATATGAGAGCAACCCATGATGTCATGATGGACTGGGTGTATGATACTGATCCTGGAGTTGAGCCGTTCACAAAGGGAACTATAAAGATGGACAGAGATGACATGCAGCTTGCGCTCACGATGTTCTATAAGGAAATGGGATGGGATGAGAAGCTTGGGGCTCCGACAAGAGCAACATTGGAGAGGCTTGGACTCAAGGACGTTGCAGATGAGCTGGGGAGCCTGAACCTCCTTCCATAAAGAGGTGACAATGGAAAAAGATAGTGTCATATTTGATGATATGCTCAAACTCAAGGAAACGGTCATTTTCATAAGAAAAGAATCAATAAAAGGTAATCTTGTCGCCAAGGACAGTATTGCGGTAATCGCAGGTATCGAGGAGGGGGAGGTTGAGCCTCTCCTTGCCAGGATGCTGGATTTCCCTGAATTCATTGAGCTGAAGAGGATAAGCGATTCGGAAGGCAATGAGTACATATATTCCGGAAGCGAGATGACAGACCGGTATGTGGAGATACTTATGGGGCTTAAGAACAAGGACATGCTGAAGCTCATAGCAGAGACTGTAAGGTATGAGTCGAAGAAGTATCCAAGGCCCACCAGAGCGGATCTGTTCACCAAGAAACCCTATTCCATAAATCTGGAAGAGCTCCGGGAGCTGCTTGACAGCCTTAGTGAAGAGAGTGATTACAGAGACCTGAAGTTCACCGAGGCGTCGAACGGAACCCGATTTATTTACTCAGAACAGTACATGACCCGGTTCTATGCTACAAAGCTTGCTGAATGGTATGAGGTGCTTCAGTACGAAACACCTTAAGGAGGGGACTTTTGATGAATGACTTCAATCTGTCTGATGAAGTTCCGGTATCTATATATGTGAACGGAGATGTTGCTGCAACCCTGATGTGTACCCCTGAGGACCTGAAGGATCTGGCGCTTGGGTATCTTCTTGATACCGGAACTGTCTCATGCATGTCAGACATAACCAAAATAAGCGTCTGCAATGCTGAGAGGGAGGTATACGTGAATCTGAGGGAGTCTCATTTAAAGCGCCTGAGATTCAGTGAGATAATAACAACCGCATGCAGTCAGGGCTTTGACTACGAGGATGCCATTGAAGGCCTGGAGAGCGTAAATTCAGACCACTCAGTAACGATCCTTGAGATAAGGCAGGCTGTTAAGAGGATGGTCAAGGAATCGGAGAAGTACATCCGTCATGGAGGTATTCATGCTTCTGCGCTTGTTTCTGAGGGGTTCTTCGTTACCAGGGAGGATGTGGGAAGGCATAACTCACATGATAAAGTCGTTGGCAGGGCTATACAGGAAAATGTTGATTTGAAAGCATCGATGATTGTCACGACTGGCAGGATATCTGCTGACATGGTATTCAAAGCCATGAATGCTGGTGTCCCAATACTGTGCTCGATAAGCAATCCTACGAAGCTTGCGGTAGACATTGCGGAGAAATGTGAAATAACTCTAGTTGGAAGATGCATGGGGAAGGACCTGAAAGTCTATACCCAGGACGAAAGAATAATTGATAAGGAGATAAAAATATGTTTAGCAGATTAGGTGCCCCGGAGCTGATACTCATACTGGCCATTGCGTTGGTAGTATTTGGACCATCAAAACTTCCTGAAATAGGAAAATCTGTCGGAAAGGCTATCAACGAGTTCAAGTCTCAGGCAAACAAAGTCTCGGAGGATATCAAGGTAGACCTTAACGATGAGAGCAAGAATTGAGGACCTTGAAAAGGACCTGAAGAAGGCAAAGAAGAAAGAAAGAAAGATGACACTCATCAGCCATCTGGGTGAACTTAGGAGAAGGCTCATCTATTCAGTAATCTTTTTTCTTGGTGGAGCCGGATTCTGTTATTACCATGTTGAGAAGCTTATAATCGATATGCTCGATAAGGCGCCGGGTATGGAATTCGTTGCTATCGCTCCAGAAGAGCTTCTTCTTTCTCAAATAAGGATAGCTTTCCTTGGGGGAGTCATTGTAGCGTCACCCCTGATCATCATGCAAATCTGGTTGTTTATTAAGCCAGGGCTTGTTGCAAGGGAAAAAAGATACCTTCTCCTTTCGCTTTTTGTTGGAGCCATGTTCTTTGCTTCAGGATTAGCCTTCGCTTATATGGTTATTCTGCCCATGACACTCAAGTTCCTCGCTGGATTCGAGATGGACAGGATATCATCTTTAATAAGCTTCAGCAGCTACCTGAGTTTTGCAACTAATATGCTGCTCTCGTTCGGGCTTGTATTTGAACTGCCAATTGTGATGCTCCTACTCAGCCTGTTTGGAATACTCAAGGCAAAGACCGTTGTCAAATTCAGAAAACACATTTTGATAATCATACTTACTGTTGCTGCTTTCCTTACACCGCCTGATATTGTTTCGCAGCTTCTTATGGCTGTACCTATGCTCGTCCTTTTCGAAGTTGGAATAATGTTTGCGCGCGTCGCGGAAAAAAGCAGAAACAGAAGACTTTCAGAAAATCTATAATAGTAGTACGGCTTTGTCGATTATAGTATTGGCAGAGCCGTGCTCATTTCATGTTCTTATGGGCTAAAATCTAAAATGCATTAACCTGGCACTTTTGTGAAGTTAATTGAAATCTGCATTTATGCATCTTATTATAGGAAGCTTTTTGGTTGAATAAAGTGAAAACGATGACAAAGAGTGCTCTGTAATTAAGCTTTTTGAAGCGGAAATAATGAATGGTTGATGTCAAAGCACGATTAGCTTTATTATCCATGTGCCAATTAAAGGCTATGAAAGTCTTGATATTGGGCTAACGTGAGTACAGGCAACAAAAAGTTGACTAAAATTGTATCAAAATCAGTTGACAGCCTAAAGCACAAATGATAATATGTAGAAGTCGCTTAAATGAGCGATAAGTTCTTTGAAAATTAAACAGAAA
>NZ_AXUN02000114.1 GCF_000495435.3 Youngiibacter fragilis 232.1
GATGGCGTTATGCCCAAGCTGTAGGGCGTTTCGAGCATGGTAGCACCCTTCATAGGACTTCCGTTATCTGAGTGAAGCACAAGAGGCTTCCTACGCAGCCCAATCTTCTCAGATATAATGCCACGCCTTACCAGCTGGCTGGCGTGTTCAGCTGATTCCTTTGACCATACCTCCCAAGCCACTATCTTCCTGCTGAAAAGGTCTGAGAATAGATACAGGTAATAGAACATACCCTTTACCGGGCCGTTCAAATATGTGATATCCCACATCCAGACCTGATTTGGTCCGGTTGCACAATGGCTTGATATTGGTCGTGGGTTGCGCTCTGCTGTCCTGCCCCTATGGTGTTGCATAGCCTTTTCCCTTAGAACTCGGTAGAAGGTAGACTCAGAAGCTATATAGATTCCCTGGTCAGCCAGTGTAGGAACAATCTCACAAGGTGAAGAGCTTCGGAATTCAGGTTGGTTTACCACCTCAATGATTTCCATTCGTTCCTCTTCTGTAAGCTTGTTTGCAGGCTCAGGACGCTCTGCAGTCTGTCTTCGGTCAATGTAGCCACCTGTTTCCCTGCATAGCCTAATCCAGCGGTAATAGGTGCGTTCAGTGATTCCGACCTCCTCACAGGCTTTTGACAGTAGCGCTCCACCAGTGACGGCCTCATTGATTAACACAATTGCCTTGCTGCGATCTGAGACGTTAATCATTCTTCCTCGTCGTCCATCAAGTTTCCCCAAATCGCATTGGCTTTTTTTCTCAGTATCAGCAGCGCCGCAGTTTCAGCCAGAGCCTTCTCTTTTCGAATAAGCTCCTTCTCCAGAAGCTTTACCTCCTTGTCCTTCTGCTTCAGTGCTTTGGTGAGCCGAGAAGCTTCCTGGGCAACACCGCCGTTAGCTTGCATGCAAGCATTCTTCCAGAGTTCTATCTGCTCCGCATACAGGCCCTTCTTGCGACAGTATTCAGCAAGTTCGGTTTCGGAAAGTCCTGCTGTCTCTATAACTATGAGGAACTTATCCTCTGTACTCCATTCGTCAGATCCAGCATTGCTTGCAGGTGCAGCTTTCCCATTTGCCCTGGCACCATCTCTCCATTTCCTGAGCGTAGCTTCTGGTATCCCTTCCTGCTTGGATATCCTGGATATGGACTGGTTGTTTGGTGGGAGCATCTTTGCAACCATTGCATCCCTTAACTCTTTACTATATGCCATT
>NZ_AXUN02000113.1 GCF_000495435.3 Youngiibacter fragilis 232.1
ATGCTCTGGGGTGGCAGCATCATCTTGATGGCTGTCTCCTTAACTCTCCTGGTATAGGCCATAATGTCGTCCTCCTCATCCTATTCCTATTAGGATACTTTATTTATTGGGGTACGACAAACATTCTGACACATAGGGTTAACCAGATGATGAACTTAATCATGTAAAGGATATAATAATTAGACATGTTGTTTAGACATGTCTATATTTATATGAAGAATATTGCCGTTACTCCAAATAATTTTTTAATGAAAATCAATGAAAACGATTGACAGTGTTAATGTTGGGTGATAAATTAGACACATCGACAGAGATTAGACAACTTTTGAAAAACATGTCTAATTTTTAGAACAGAGGATAATATAGGGAGGAAAGTATGAAAAAGGTATCAAGATTGGTGGTAGCGTGTCTGTTGTTGGTTATGATGGTTGTTACAGGTTGTTCGTCCAAGGATCCGGCTCCAACGACAACACCGAGTGGCACAACTGCGCAAACTGAATCCAAGGGGAAGGTCGCTGTTATTCTGGGAGTCGGAGGTCTTGGAGACCAGGGCTACAATGACCTGATTTATGCAGGTGCACAGCGTGCAAAGGATGAGCTTGGAGTTGACTTCGATTATGCTGAACCAAAGCAGATTTCAGAATATGAACTCATATTCCGTGATATGTCCAGCAGCGGAGAATATGAAGTAATTGTAGGTGTTGGTTTCGACCAGGTAGACCCGCTTGTCAAGGTCTGTGCGGAATACCCAGACCAGAAGTATGCGATAATCGATGGAGTGATCGATGCTCCTAACGTAGCATCCTATGTCAACAAGGAAGAGGAAGGTTCATTCCTGGTTGGAGTACTTGCTGGACTCATGGCAAAGAATGCTGAAGCATACAAGCTAACTGGAAGCGAGAAGATCGGATTCATCGGAGCAATGGAGATTCCATTCCTTGTGAAGTTCTATGCAGGATACATGGCAGGAGCGAAGTATGTCAACCCGGCTGCTGAAACCATGGCCGGATATGTTGCAGGAAACAACCCATTCGCAGATACATCAACAGCCAAGGAGATCGCACTCAGCCAGAACAGCAAAGGCGCAGGGATAATATACCATGCGGCAGGCGGAAGCGGACTTGGACTGTTCCAGGCAGCTGCAGAAGCTGATTTCGTTGCCATCGGCTGCAACTCGAACCAGAATGGACTCGAACCAGACCATATAGTTGCCAGCATGCTGAAGAGGGTTGACACAGCTTCCTTCGAAATCATAAAGGCAGCGGTAATAGACAAGAACCTCTCAGTTGGAAAGCAGGTTGTTCTTGGAGTAAAGGAAGAAGGAATCGGCTACACCCTTGAAAACAGCAAGATTGTAGTAAGCCCTGATGATGTTAAGATCATAGAAAAAATCGCTGAGAAGATAAAGAGCGGAGAGATAGTAGTACCTACTACTTTAGACGATGCCGCAAAGTTCCTTGAAGCGAACAAGTACGAATAAGAAAGAAAGTATTACTGAAGATAAGGCAGACTGAATTTTAAGTGGGCATAATGATCGGGGGTGGGCTTTCAGTCCATCCCTGTGTTACGGAATGAGGATTTTTAAGAGGGGGTACCCGATGTTAGCTGTTGAAATGAATGGAATAACAAAGCGTTTTCCGGGTATGGTGGCAAATGACAATATAAGCTTCAATATCGAACAGGGAGAGATACATTGTCTGCTGGGGGAGAACGGAGCCGGGAAAAGCACACTCATGAAGGTGCTGTTCGGGTTGTACAAGCCTGAGGAAGGGACCATAAAGGTAAAGGGGAAGGAGATCAGCCATATGACTCCCAATCTTGCCTATGAGCTTGGCATGGGAATGGTGCATCAGCATTTCATGCTGATCGAGAACCTTACAGTCCTCGAAAATATCATACTTGGACATGAACCAGGCAAGGGAATGCATATAGACAGGAAGGAAGCCACTGAAAAACTTACGGCGCTTTCAGAGAAGTTCGGATTTGCGCTTAGCCTTGAGAAGAAGATAAGCGAGCTTTCAGTCGGCGAGAAGCAGCGTGTTGAGATAATGAAGACCCTGTACAGAGGAGCAGACATCATCATACTTGATGAACCGACTGCCGTACTTACCCCACTTGAAATAGAGCAGCTGCTGAATGTCCTTAAGGATATGCGAAAGGACAACAAGACCATAATATTCATAACCCATAAGCTCAATGAGACAATGGAGGTTTCAGACCAGGTCACAGTTCTTCGGAACGGAGCCTCGGTTGCCAATGTCAGGACCAAAGACACAACCCCTCAGGAGCTTGCAAACCTGATGGTCGGACAGACCATGTCCTTTGAAGTGATTAAGGCTTCATCTGAAAAATCCGAGAAGCCGGTGATTTCGCTTGAGAATGTGAGACTTCTTGAACATGCAGTAAATACGGCAACCCTTGACATCAAGGGAGGAGAGATCCTAGGGATAGCTGGAGTTGACGGAAACGGACAGCAGGAGCTGGAGGAACTCATAATCGGTATAAGGAAGTGCAAGGAAGGGTCAATCCGACTTGACGGAGAAGATGTGACTCACCTTAACTCCAGGAAGCGCAGGGAGTTTGGCATAGGCTACATCCCTGCAGACAGGTGGAAACACGGTATTGTGAAGGAGCTGTCGTTAAAGGAGAACTATCTTCTCGGCAACCAGTTCCGGAGCGAGTATGCAAAGAACGGGATAATCAACTATGCCTATCTTGACAAGAAGGCGAAGGAACTTATGAAGCTGTTCGATGTAAGGGCGGTAAATGTTGAGCAGAAGATCGGGGGTCTCTCCGGAGGAAACCAGCAGAAGCTGGTCCTTGGACGCGAGGTAAGCACAGGACCGAAGCTTGTTGTGGCATCCCAGCCTACCCGTGGACTTGACATAGGAGCCATACAGTACATCAAGCAGGTCCTCCTGCAGCTTAGAAGCGAAGGCAAGGCAGTCCTTCTCATATCCGCTGACCTTACCGACCTGTTCCAGATCAGCGACAGGATAGCAGTCCTTTATAAGGGAGAAGTCATGGACGTCAGGCCATCGGAAGAATACACCAATGAATCAATCAGCCTTTTGATGGCGGGAAAGAAGGAGGAAAAGAATGGATAAGGAATACAGGATAAAGCTGCAGGGCCTTTTGTTCAATCTTGGCATTTCTGCATTTGCGATCCTTTTGTCCCTCGTTTTCTCCGCTCTCATCATGCTTGCTGTCGGGTATGATCCGGTGGCGGCATACTCATCCATGCTTAACGGTTCATTCGGAAGCACCCAAGCCATTGCAAACACATTGAGCAAGAGCATACCGCTCATATTCTGCGGATTGTCATTCTCATTCGCCGCAAAAAGCGGTGTCTTCAACATAGGAGGGGAAGGGCAGCTTAACATGGGAGCCCTTGCCAGTGCTGTTGTGGCACTCTCGATGCAGGGAATGCCCAGAGTCATTGTGATTGGTGCTTCCATACTTGCCGGATTCCTCGCCGGAGGGCTTCTTGGGGTGCTGCTGGGGCTTGCAAAATCCAAGCTTCACCTAAATGAGGTAATCGTGGCAATAATGATGAATTATCTGGTAGCCCTCTTCTGCTCATACGCAGTCAGCGGACCGCTGAAGTACGAAGGTTCAGTGACTCCCCAGACAGAGGCAATGGATAAGATATACATGTTCAGGAACCTTATTCCGAAATCGCAGCTGACCACTGCCCTGCTGCTGGCCCTGCTGCTGGCTCTGGTAATCTACCTGTTCTTCGCGAAGACGCGTGCAGGTTTCAACATAAGGGTTGTGGGTCAGAATCCAGATGCTGCTAAAGCCTCAGGAATAAAGGTCGGAGCAATGATGGTAATCGCAATGGCAGTTTCCGGAGGAATCGCAGGCCTGGGAGGCATGACTGAGGTATTCGGAAAATACGGAAGGTTCATAGACGGATTTTCTCCAGGGTTCGGATTCACAGGAATTGCTGTTGCAGTTCTTGCAGCAAACAATCCATTCGGACTGATACTTACAGCCATACTTTTCGGAGCAATGGATGCAGGTGCCATGAAGATGAGCTATGTTGCGGGAATCTCAGCTACCATGGTACAGGTGATCCAGGGTATGGTAATACTCTTCGTCGCCACCCCGAATATCGCCCGTAAGATACTGTACAGGAAGGAGGCCTAACAGAATGGAGAACCTTACATATTTGTTTTCCTCGGATATGTTCCTTGCCACTCTCAGGCTGTCCATTCCACTGACGCTGGCTGCGGTCGGTGCTACGATCTGCCAGAGAAGCGGCGTCATCAATCTTGGAGTCGAGGGAATGATGCTCCTTGGGGCATTCAGCGGAGTTCTTGGAGTTCATCTTACAGGAAGCCCGTACCTTGGTATAATGCTGTCGCTTGCGGTTGGAGCCCTCATTGGCTGGATATACGCGGTGCTCGTGCTGCATTACGATGCCAACCAAAGCGTCAGCGGCATAGGCCTGAACGTATTCGCATCCGGACTTACCATAGTCCTGACAAGGGCTGTATGGAAGAGTGACGGATTAAGCGGCAGCGTCAAGCAGGTCCCAAGCATAACAGTACCTGTACTGTCGGAGATTCCATTTCTCGGCTTGCTTTTCAAGAACCAGTCACCGTATCTTTATTTCACTGTAATGATCGTAATCCTTGCCTGGTGGTTCATGTACAGGACAAAGCAGGGACTCAGGCTAAGGGCCATAGGCGAACATGATGAGGCAGCAGCGACAGTGGGAATACCTGTCAAGCTGTACAGGTATAAGGCAATAATCGTCTGCGGAATGCTCTGCGCACTTGGCGGGTCATATCTTTCAATTGTCCAGAACAACAGGTTCGTGAAGGACATGGTAGCGGGACGAGGCTTCATGGCACTTGCCGCCAATATATTCGGCGGAGCAAATCCTCTGGGATCATGGGGTTCAAGCCTGGTATTCGCATTCGCGCAGGCCGTAAGGATCAACCTGGAGGTGGACATACCTGACCAGTTCCTTCAGATGCTGCCCTATGCGCTCACGCTGTTCGTACTTCTTATCATTGGCCTGAAGAACAGAAAGAAGTACAAGGACAAAATCGCTTAAGACCAAAACACGAAGCATCAAATGGATATATTGTAGGTTGAGCATCTGCTGTACCTGAGGTCATCAGATGCGTGCATGATGATTGGAGGATTTTAAATGTCAATACTTAACAAGCATGAAACAACACTTGGACAAAAACAGTATCATATAGCGCTGGCACCTGGAGACATCGGAGAATACGTGCTTCTGCCTGGAGACCCAGCCAGATCTGACCGTGTAGCCAAATATCTCGATAATGGAGTGCTCATGGCGAACAACCGCGAGCACAGGACCTTCACCGGAACCTACAAGGGAATAAAGATAAGTGTCACATCGACCGGAATGGGATGTCCGTCAGCAGCGATCGCTGCGGAAGAGCTCATCAACATAGGCGCAAAGACGCTGATAAGGATAGGAAGCTCAGCGGCGCTTGATCCCAGGATCAATATCGGAGACCTGATGATAAGCACTTCATCAATGAAGAATGAAGGAACCTCGAAATTCTATGTTCCAGATTGCTTCCCAGCGGCACCTGATTTTGAGTTTACACACGAACTTATTATGACAGCCAAGGAAATGATGGATGAAAGTGAACAAAAAGTATATATTGGAGTTAGTGCAACTGATGATGCGTTCTATGGCGAAACACCTGAATTCCTAGAGAGCCTGAGAAAGCTCAAGGTCATGAATATAGAGATGGAAGCATCAGCACTCTATACAATAGGACACCTAAGGGATGTAAGGGTAGCATGCATATGCGGCTGTTCGGGAAATCTCACAAACAGCGAAGTAATCTACACCAAAAAGAACGAAAGGCTTGCTGAAGCCTGGGATAAGGAAATCCAGGTAGTACTGGAAACAATAGCAAGGTTCGAGGAAGCAAAAAAAGCTAAAAAATAACATCGGAATTCGATTGATCAATTAAGGAGAGTCACATGGGAGAAAGAATAGGACAGGAAGATAGAGGAAAGACGCCGGTTTTTGTAGCAGTCTACGACCGGTTATATGAAATGGTGACTAATGGAACCTATCCTGCTGGGAAAGCACTCCCGCCGGAGCCGAAGCTTGCTGCCCTGCTTGACGTAAGCCGTGAAACACTCCGTAAAGCCATGAGGCTCCTTGAAGAGGACGGACTTCTGGAGAAAGTGAAGGGTAAAGGGAATTTTGTTGTGGACCTTAACAAACCAGGGGTTTCAAGTCTGGAAAAGCTCGGGAACCCCGTCCGCAAATGCATACAGGTGCCAATTGACGAGGATGTTGAAGTGGAAGTGCGCCTGCAGTCATCAAGCGATTACGAGCAAAAGCTTTTCAATCGTGAGACGAAGACTGCACTTGCGATTGACAGGTGGTATAGGAGCAACGGAAAGATAGTCGCCTATTCGCTGACACTTGCACCGATAGAATCAGTTCTGACTCTTGGACTTGACCTTTCAAACAAGTCCGAGGTGCTTGATTTCCTGGAGAACACGGCTTACGAGATTGCTAGCCGTGCCCATATCAAGGTGAAGACAACCTGGGTAGGAAAGTTCATAAGCGACCGTTATGTACTTAGCGAGGATGAAGAACTGAGCCTCATACAGGAGAACCTCTATACTGAAGATGAATTTACACTTCTGATCCACAACAAGCACTACATATTGCCTGAAGTCTGTTCGATCGAGATCAATGCGACGCATTGACCAAAGCGATGATCTGAACATTCTGGCGGAATTGGAGAGAGGTAAGGATGGATAATACACTACTGATAAAAAATATAAGGCATCTCGTGACCTGCGATGACAAGGATCGCATCCTTGAGGATACCAACCTTTTTGTAAGGGATGGAGTCATCGTATCTATAGGGGACTCACAGCCTGAGGCATCCAGAGTCATAGACGGCTCGGACCTTGCGGTATATCCGGGACTAGTGAACACGCATCACCACCTGTACCAGATACTGACGAGAAATCTGCCTCAGGTACAGAACCTTGAACTGTTCGACTGGCTGACAAAGCTCTACCAGATATGGAAGAACCTGACAACTGACGCCATCTATGACAGCTCAATGGCAGGCATGGGTGAACTTGCGAAATTCGGATGCAGCACTGTGTTCGACCACCATTATGTTTTCCCGAAGGAAAGCAATGATTTCCTGTCAGCTCAGTTTGAAGCGGCAGGAAAACTCGGAGTCAGGATGGCAGTATCCAGAGGAAGCATGGACCTGAGCGAAAAGGATGGCGGCCTTCCACCTGATTCGGTTGTTCAGACTATCGATGAAATACTCAGAAGTTCAGAGAGAGCCGTAAACCAGTTCCATGACCCGAAGGAATACTCAATGAAACAGATTGTGCTTGCACCATGCTCACCCTTCAGCGTAACAGGAGACCTCATGAAGGAGTCAGCGAAGCTTGCAAGGGACCTTAAGGTAAGGCTCCATACCCATCTGGCGGAGACAATGGATGAAGAGGTCTATCTGAAGGAGAAGCTTGGCATAAGGCCGCTTGAATATATGGAGAGACTTGGCTGGATCGGTTCCGATGTGTGGTTTGCTCATGGCATCCACTTCAATACCGATGAACTGAAGCATCTTGCTGAGACAGGTACCGGAGTAGCTCATTGTCCCGCATCAAACATGAAGCTTTCATCAGGAGTAGCAAGGATACCTGAGATGCTGGCATTAGGGGTTCCGGTAGGCCTGGCAGTAGATGGCAGTGCCAGCAATGATGGTTCAAGCCTCATGGAGGAAATGAGGATAGCATACCTTCTTCACAGGCTAACCTCAGGAGACAAGGCTCCAAGCGGATACGAAATACTGAAGATAGCTACCAAAGGAAGTGCCAGGTTACTTGGACGACCTGAGCTGGGACATCTTGCCCCAGGTATGGCAGCTGATTTCTTTGCAGTAAAGGAAAGCCGGCTTGAATTTGCAGGAGCTGCCTTTGATGTCAGTAGCATGCTGTCAACAGTCGGAATCAAGGCTCCTGTGGACTATACGGTAGTTGCAGGAAAAGTCATAGTCGACAAAGGGATACTTGTGGGTGTGGATGAAGAGGCCCTTACAAGGCGGATCGCTAAGCACTCAAAAGGGATGATGCAGTAGAAACATGCATATGAATACAAAGACTGAACAGGAAGCGTGGTCTTGGCCACGCTTCTTCTATCAGAGCTGGAGGAAACGATGTACGAAAGAAATAGAAAAAAAGTGATCCTTGATGTAGATACGGGTTCGGATGATGCTATAGCCATAATGGTGGCACTGAAGTCAGAAAAGCTGAAGGTCGAAGGGATCTGCACAGTCTGGGGTAACCTTGGAGTAGAGCAGACCACGTTCAATACGCTTGCGGTATGCGAAGTACTGAACATGGATGTGCCTGTCTATGCCGGGTGTCCGCATAGCATGGTGAAGGACCTGACACCTGGACGTGTTCCTGAAAGTGACATAAAACCTATAATAATAGATGGCAGGGAGCTTAGCCTTCATAGTGAGAGGTTAAGCGGATTGCCTGATACAAATAAGACCAGGGAAGCACTCCACGCGGTTGAGTTCTATCATAAGTACCTGAAGGAAACCACCGAACCTGTGACAATAGTCGCGGTAGGTCCCCTCACAAATCTTGGATTCCTGTTCAGGATGGCTCCTGAGCTTGCTGATAAGGTAGATGAACTGATAATAATGGGTGGAGGGGTTGAAGTGTCCAATGTCAGCGAAGGCGGTGAAGCCAATGTCTGGCATGATCCCGAGGCTCTCCAGATCATCCTTGAAGCCGGACTGAATCCGCTTCTTGTGACCCTTGATGCAACATTCTCCGTTCCGCTTACAGACTCGGATTGCGATGTGCTTGAATCGCTGAATACCTTCGAAGGAAGGTTCGCAGCCAGCGTGGTTCGCCAGAGGATAGAATATGAGTCCGTGAAGCATGCGACAAGGGGAGCCTGGTCTCCTATCCACGATGCCCTCGCAGCATGCGCTTGCATCGACAGATCCGTCCTTACAGAGGTATTGACTGAGAACTGCAGGGTGGAGTGCACCGGCATATGTGACGGTGAACTGCTCCTTGACAGGAGGGCAAAGCCTGCGTCTGCCAATGCAACGATTGCTGTAAAAGCTGACAAGGATAAGTTTTTTGGGATGCTTTGCAGCCTGTTTTCAGGTAATGGAAGGGAATCCCTGAAATCTCACGAGGAGGAAATCACGGCTTAGTCCATGAATCAATACATATGAAAAAGAAAGTGATCCTAGACGTTGATACAGGTTCGGATGATGCGATCGCCATCATGCTTGCAATGCTATCACCGGAAATCGAGGTCCAGGCCATATGCACCTGCAGCGGCAATGTGGACATAGGACATACCACTGACAACACTTTAAGGCTTCTCTCGAGAATGGGAAGGAACATTCCGGTATATCGGGGGCTCCCTGAACCTCTGGTCAAAAAGCTCCATAATGAGAGAAGTGTTACGAAGAAGCTTGAGGCTGTCATAGACGGTAAGGTTGCCAGGATGCATGACGACCAGCTGAATCTCCCTGATTCAATATACAGGGAGCAGGAGATACCTGCTGTCTTCTATTACAAGGAAGCGCTGACAAATGCGGAGGACCCGCTTAATATAATAACAACCGGACCGTTGTCGAATCTCGCCACAGTGCTTTCACTCTGGCCGGATCTCGCAGGCAGGATAGGCAGCCTGACCATTATGGGCGGAGGACACAAGATATACAACAATAACTATGCCGAAGGAAACTTCTGGCATGACCCGGAAGCGGCCCAGATAGTTCTGAATTCAGGTATAGTGCCAACACTGGTGCCGCTTGATGCAACCCACCAGGCAATAATAACAAGTGATGAAATCGAAGTGCTGAGGAGCCAGGGCAATTTCTGCAGCGAATTTGCGGCAGGACTTCTGAAACAGCGCATGAAGCTCCATACGGCAAACCAGCCGCTGCATCTTCCTGATTCAGCAACCATGCATGATGTTGTAGCTGTTGCAGCCTTCCTTGATCCAGAGGTGTTGATGGATGTCAGGGATGTACGCTGCGCTATTGGATTTACAGGCTCTGCCGAAGGACACTGTGCCATAGACAGGAGGGAATCCAGGGAAAAGCCAAATTGCCGTTTCGCAATGTCAGCTGACAGGGAAAGGTTCGTGAAGAGATTCCTTGAAACCTTCGCCAAAGCAAAGGACATACAGTAGGAGATATTCCAACAAGAACTGACAAATTTGTAATTAAGGAGGTACCCATGAAGATAGTAGTTGTAGGGAGCCTGAACATGGACTACATTTTGCAGGTTCCGCATATCCCGAAAGAAGGCGAGACCATCCTTTCAACAGAAACAGATACATCTCTGGGAGGCAAGGGCCTGAATCAGGCTGTTGCAGCTGCCCGTTCGGGCGCCGAGGTAGCGATTATAGGAGCCATCGGTGAGGATGAAGATGGCAAAATCATGAAGGAACTCCTGGTGAAGGAAGGGATTGACCATGAAGGGCTTGATGAACAGCCAGGGCCTTCAGGCAAGGCATACATATCCATAGATGCAAAGGGTCAGAACACCATCATAGTATCTCCGGGAGCGAATTTCAGGCTTACAGAAGGATGGGTCGACGAGCATAGGAAAGTTTTAGAGGATGCTGAGTACTGCATCATGCAGATGGAGGTACAGCTTCCCGTAATCTATTCGACGCTTAGGCTGTGCAGGGAAATGGGAGTTAAGGTAATATTCAATCCCGCGCCTGTGAATGCCGCATTCGACAGAAGCTATCTTGGGTTTGTCGACTATCTTGTCGTCAACGAGACAGAACTCATACTTCTGAGCGGAGGCGAGGAGGATCCTGAGAAGGCCATATCGAAGCTGCTGGCTGAGGGCGTAAGGAACATAATCTACACCATGGGGTCAGACGGGTCCAGATTCTGCAGCAGGGAGCTTGACATCAGGATACCTGTTTACAAGGTGAAGGCTGTGGATACGACTGCCGCAGGCGATACATTCATCGGTGCTTTTGCCAGCCAGTTCGATGGCAGCAACCATACCGAAGCGATGACCTACGCCTCAAGGGCAGCGGCACTTGCTGTCACCAGGGAAGGCGCCATAGGCTCGATACCGAGGAAGGAAGAGGTTGACCGGATGGCCTGAGCCCAGTAGAAATGCCGGAATTGTGCAACTATGGAAAAAGGACTTGTTTTCGCAAAAAAAGCTGAAAATAAGTCCTTTTTTGTGCCATGTGGCATATTCTTATACCGTCTGCAATTGTTATCATATAGTCAATACAACGGGGAATTGATAATATAACCATTATGGAGGGAAACATGAAAAAAGACCTTGAAACACTGATCCAGCAGGCACAGCAGATTGCTGCAAATTCCGCACTTACCCACGAGCAGGCTACAAACAGCCTTGCTTCACTTCCTGGACAGTTTGCGAACGTGTTCGATTTTCCTGAAGGATTCGAGGAAATGCTCGAAGAGGGACTGCTCTGCAACCTTAGTGAAGGATTTTTGCCATATGCCCCGAGATACATACTGCCTGATTACCAGAAGCTGATGGATGAAGGCTGCCAGTTCCTTAGGCTGAAGCCGCCGACGACACTTTCTGAAGCCATACTGACACTTGAGATATTCTACAGGCATGTGCCGTCAGTGACCCATTATCCGGTTTACCTTGGCAGGGTTGACAAGATGCTTGAGCCCTTCATAGACGGTGTAAGCGAAGAAGAGGCTAGGCGTGAGATAAAGAACTTCCTGTTCTTCCTTTCAAGGAGCATTCCTGATTCGTACTGCCACATGAACATAGGGCCTGAAGAGACAAAGGCCGGCAACTACATACTGGATGCCGAGATGGAGCTTCAGGAAGCCATCCCTTCGATCACCATGCTTTACGATGAAAAGGTAACCTCCGATGATTTCTCAGAGAAGGCACTGAGCTGCGCGCAGCTTTGCGCAAAGCCAAGCTTTGCCAACTACAACGATTATCAGGAAGCCAATCCTTTCCCGATAGGAATCGCAAGCTGCTACAACGCACTGCCTCTTGCTGGAGGAGCGTTTACGCTCTCAAGGGTTATGATCAGCAGGATTGCTGACAAGGTCAATAACAGCGATGAATTCTTCGAGTTCCTTCCAAAGGCTGTGAACACTCTTTGCACATTTATGGACGAGAAGATCAGGTACCTTGTGGAGGACAGCCATTTCTTCACCACGAACTTCCTCGTGAAGGAAGGCTTCATAAAGCTTGAGAACTTCACAGGCATGGTTGGAATAGTTGGCCTGAACGAGTGCGTGAATACGCTCCTTGCAAAGGATGGAATTGATGGAAGGTATGCCCAGTGCAAGGAAGCAGATGATCTGTCGCACAGGATACTTGCTGCAATGAACCAGCATTTGAATTCATATGAATCAAAATACTGCGATGTTACAGGGAACCACTTCCTTCTTCATGCTCAGGTAGGGATAGCGGAGGACATCGGCATCACCCCGGGAATCCGCATAGCAATCGGCGAGGAGCCGGACCTCTATACTCACCTCAAGCATGAAAACAAGTTCCAGAAGTACTTTCCGAGCGGAGTCGGTGACATATTCCCCTTTGATGAGACTGCAAAGAACAACGTGGGAGCCATACTTGACATAGTAAAGGGAAGCTTTTCACAAGGAATGCGTTATTTCTCAACCTACTCCGATACCTGCGACGTTGTAAGGGTAACAGGCTACCTTGTAAAGAAGTCTGACATAGAGAAGCTTTCAAGGGGCGAGGCAGTAGGACAGGCCAATGCCACATGGGGATACCTGGCATCGAAGAACCAGCATGCCCTTGAGCGCAAGGTAGAGTCCCTATGAAAGCCCCTGTCAACCACATCATAGACTCAAGCTTCATAGACGGTCCTGGAAACAGGACGGTGATATTCTTCCAGGGCTGCAACTTCAACTGCAAGTATTGCCACAATCCGGAGACAATAAACCTATGCATCAATTGCGGCCTTTGCGTACCGGGATGCCCTTCGGGAGCACTTGAGATGGTTGAAGGCAAGGTTGAATGGGATGAAAAAAGGTGCACTGATTGCGGGGCATGCTACAAGAACTGCCCTTACTCGGCGACACCCAGAGTGAAGGAAATGACGGTTGAAGGTGTAATGGAGAGGGTGAAGGCAAATATGCCATTCATCAGGGGGATCACAGTTTCCGGAGGTGAGTGCTCCCTTCAAAGGGATTTTGTTGTGGAACTCTTCAGGCAGGCTAAGGCGATTGGCTTGGGCACACTCATGGACAGCAACGGGGGACTTCCAATAGCCTTCGATGAGGAACTAATGTCTGTGACAGACGGTGTGATGCTGGATATAAAGGGGACTGACCAACTCTTCCATATGGAGCTTACCGGCCGAAGCAATGACATGGTACTTAACAATGCCGTGGAACTGGCAAGGCTGGGGAAGCTCACAGAGATAAGGACAGTGGTGCTGCCGGACAATCCGTTCAGCCGTCTCACAGTTGTAAATGCAGGAAATATCCTGGAACCATTCCTCAGATGCAGCAAGGTTACCTACAGGCTCATAAAGTTCAGACCAATCGGTGTCAGGGGAGAGGCTCTGACCTGGAAAATGCCGGGACAGGCCCAGATGGAGGAGCTCAAGTCACTTGTGGAGGACAAGGGATTCCACAGGGTCATCATAACCTGACCCCATGTTGAATCTAGGGTAGCAAGACTTATAAAAAATAAATGGCACTGTCACAGAAGGCTCATGACCTCTGGACAGTGCTTTTCTTTTCCTTGATGAAAAATCAGCCAAATCCATGCTCTTTAGTGTAAGAATCATACCTGTCCCTGAGCCTCTGGAATGCGGAGCCTGTGACGACTATCTTGCCATGGCTTCTCTTAATAAGGCCTTCTTCCTCAAGCTGTTCGAGTTGGCGGTAAAGGGTGCGGCTGCTTATGTTCATAAGCTCTGCGATTTCAGCCTTGTTTGCCTCGATCACATGAGGAAGTAGCTTTCCGGAGCAATTCTCGAACAGGAAGATTATCAGGTTCTCATATGGTGTGTTAAGGGTAAGCTGGTCGGTCCTATCAAGCATCCTGGCTGTGAACCTTGCAAGAAATGACAAGGCTGCCAGTGCGATCTCATGGTTGTTCCTGATTGCACGGAGAAAGAAGGCTGGGCGGATCACCGCGCAATGTGCGCGGGTTTCTGCCTGGAGTGTTACTCCATGCCCCTTTGTTCCTGTAAGGGACTCATAAAGGCCATAGATCTGGGGAGCCTCTGATATGCCGCTCCTTATGCTCATGCCGCCTGAGCTGTATTTGAAGACCGAAACCTGACCTTCGATAAGTACCATGAGTCTCTCAACCGGGGCGCCGATATAGGAGAGATATTCACCCTTCTCGAACCATATAAACTGAATGTCCTCATAGGCAACAGTATTCAGGAAGGTTTTATCGAGTTTGACTTTGATGTCTCTGGACATTACGGCTTCAAGGAGCCTGGCCAGCTTCTCCTCATTTGTCACAGCTTACACCTCCTTCTGGATATGGAGCTTCAGCACCTGTTATAACCAGAGTATCATAAACCTAGTAAATTGACCACAGAGGTGATTTCCAGGGAAATTACATGCTCTCCTGAAGAGATGCACTGCCTGAACAGGGCTCTATAAAATCAGTAAAAGCTGGATGGCCAGAATTATAATGTAATATTATGATATCGGTTTAATTTCAATTCGAATAATTATTTTGAAATATTCTTAAATATAAGGCCCAGCAAATGCATGAGTGTGTGTTTATCTATGGTACTGAAGGAATATCATAGGAATCTGAAGCAAAGAAAATTTTAGGTTTTATCATTGTTAATGTTTACATGTACAACAACGTGTGGTATATTTAACGCAAGTTGTTAAACAAGTTACTAAACATGTACAACAAACGACAGGGGGAAAATAAACATGAAGAAAACGATTGCCATCCTTGGTACATTGCTGCTGTCCGCCTCAATTTTAGCAGGCTGCGGAAGCTCAGCGCCAACAACTCCTACCGCAGGCCCCACCACACCGTCCCAGTCACAGACTGCAGCTCCAAAGGACTTCAAGGCAGGCATAATATTCACTGAAGCTGGCCTTGGAGGACAATCCTTCAATGACCTTGCATTCGAAGGAGTCAAGAAGGCTGCCGCTGACCTTGGCATCAAATATGACTATGTTGAGCCGAAGTCAGTTTCTGACGAGGCGATCGTACAGGAAGACATGGCCTCATCAGGTGAGTATGACATAATCATATGCGTGGGCGCTGAACAGATCGATGCACTTAAGATGGTGGCTGCAAACTATCCTGAGCAGAAGTTTGCACTTATAGACGCCAATCTTGAACTGCCGAACGTCGCATGCTATACGAGCAAAGAGCAGGAAGGTTCTTTCATGGCTGGAGCACTCGCTGCACTCATAAAGCAGGAGAAGGCAACAGACAA
This sequence comes from Youngiibacter fragilis 232.1, assembly GCF_000495435.3. Classification (GTDB taxonomy): domain Bacteria; phylum Bacillota; class Clostridia; order Clostridiales; family Clostridiaceae; genus Youngiibacter; species Youngiibacter fragilis. The sequence goes on from NZ_AXUN02000113.1 coordinate 15,461, forward strand.
GGTTGGAGATGGAAAGACAGTCGGTGTCATGGTTGGAGTGAATAATCCGCTTCTTAACAGATTTGTTGCAGGCTATACTGCAGGTGCCAAGTACATCAACCCTGAGCTTGAAGTGCTTGTTGACTATGTCGGAGGCTTCGGAGACCCAACTACTGCAAAGAACATAGCCACTACCTTCAATTCGAAGGGTGCTGATGTAATATTCCATGCTGCAGGAGCTTCAGGAATGGGACTCTTCCAGGCAGCACAGGAAAAGGGGTTCGTTGCTATCGGTGTCAACCTCAACCAGAATGGTGTCGCTCCTGACAACATAGTTGCCAGCATGATGAAGAGGGTAGACTCCAGTGCATATAATGCAATTGAAACCACTCTGAACGGGGAATTCAAGGCCGGGCTCAAGGTTATGGGACTTGCTGATGAAGGCGTAGGCCTCAATATGGAAGGAAGCAACATAAAGCTGCCTGAAAGCGTGACAAAGAAGCTTGATGAGATCAAAGAGCTTGTGGTTTCAGGGAAACTGGTTATACCAGCTGCGATCGAAGAGGTCAATCCATTCCTGGAAGCGAACAAGAAATAATCTGACAATACTGATGGGCGGTTTGGGCTCCGGAGTGTTCTGCTGGCTGCAGGATAATTGAGGATATCCCGTACCGCCTGTTTCTGAATTAAGGCAGCCATACTATACCAAGAACGGAGGGAAACTGATGCCGATAATTGACATGAGGCAGATAACGAAGCGTTTTCCGGGTGTTGTCGCAAACGACAAGGTGGATTTTCAGGTAGAAAAGCAGGAGATACATTGCCTTCTGGGTGAGAACGGATCCGGAAAGACTACGCTTATGAATGTGCTCTTTGGCCTGTACCATCCGGAAGAGGGAGAAATATACGTAAAGGGAGAGAAGGTGCGCATAAGCAATCCCAATGATGCCTACAAGCTGGGCATAGGAATGGTGCACCAGCACTTCATGCTGGTAAACCAGATGACTGTGCTTGAAAACATCATTCTGGGCAATGAGTGCGGGAGCTTCTTCCTGGACAGGAAAGAGAGCGAAGCTGCGGTCAGGGACCTGATTACGAGGTTCAACTTCAAGCTTGACCTCAACCAGAAGATAGCTGACCTTTCAGTCGGAATGAAGCAGAGGGTTGAAATCGTGAAGACCCTTTATCGCGGGGCCGATATAATCATCCTTGATGAGCCCACTGCGGTCCTTACTCCTCAGGAGGTGGCAGACCTTTTTGTCATTCTCCATCAGCTGCGCAGAGATGGTAAAACTATCATATTCATAACCCACAAGCTTAATGAGACCATGGAGATGTCTGACAGCGTGACAGTCCTCAGGAAGGGTGTCAAGGTTGCCGACCTGAAGACCAGGGATGTGAATCAGAACGACCTTGCGGCACACATGGTGGGCAGACAGGTTGAGCATATTGTGAGTGACAGTGTGGAAAGCTATGGTGAGGTTGTGCTTTCGATAAAGGACCTGGTCTTGAATGACAAGACAAGGATTCCTGTGAACCTTTCTGTCCGCGCAGGAGAGATCCTTGGCATAGCAGGGGTAGAAGGCAACGGACAGCAGGAGCTTGAGGAGCTTATCATTGGAACCATGCCGGTGCGTTCCGGTAAAATCGAGATCAACGGGCAGGACATTACCAGCAAGCCTGTAAAGGACAGGAAGGACCTTGGTATAGGCTACATTCCAGCGGACAGGCACAAGAACGCCATCCTCAGCAACTTCTCAATAATTGAGAATTACCTGCTCGGTTACCACAAGGACAAGGACTATATAAAGAATGGATTCATAGACTTCAGGAAGCTGGAGAGCGACGCTGACAGGTTCGTCACGGAATTCAATGCGAAGGTTGCCGACATCGGAGACCCCATTTCTTCACTCTCCGGAGGAAACCAGCAGAAGATTGTCTTAAGTCGTGAGGTAAGCCATGATCCTATACTGGTTATTGCTGCACAACCTGTGAGAGGGCTTGACATAGGCGCCATCGAGTTCATACATAAGACGCTTCTGAGACTGAGGCATGAGAAGAAGGCAATCCTGCTCATATCTGCAGAGCTTTCGGAGGTAATGAACCTTTCTGACAGGATAGCGGTACTTTATGAAGGCCAGGTAAGCGCAGAATTCCCAAGAGGCAAGTACAACCAGGAGCAGATCGGACTGTTCATGGCAGGAAGAACAGAGAAGGAGGTTGAAGTATGAGCGAAACAGCAAAAAAACGGTCTAAACTGAAGGCACTGTCAGCACTTGGAGATTTCGGAAGCTCACTGCTCAGCGTCTCCATAGCGCTGGTACTTGGAGCCGTTATCATTCTGGTAATCGGGGAGGATCCCATAGAGGCATATACCGCACTACTTCAGGGTGCGCTCGGTAACGCAAGGAGCATAGCAAACACCTTCAGCAAGAGCATACCTCTTGCATTCACCGGCCTGGCTGTGGCAATGGCCAACAGGGGAGGTATGCTGAACATCGGAGCTGAAGGTCAGCTTCACGCAGGTGCCATGGCATCAGTGCTGGTTGCACTGGCTCTGCCAGGACTACCTGTGGCTGTCCTTCTGCCTCTCTGCATAATTACAGGAGTTGCTGCTGGAATGCTTGTCGGATTTATCCCGGGATACTTCAAGGCAAAGAAGCAGACAAGCGAGGTAATAGTGGCAATAATGCTGAACTATATCGTGACTCTCTTCATGTCATTCCTCGTCAATGGACCGTTCAAGGCTGAGGGTTCCGTATCGCAGACAAATGCGATATCCGAGGGCCTGATGCTTACGAAGCTTGTCGGGAATTCACAGTTAACCACTGCCCTGTTCATACTCCTTGCGGTTGCGGCAGCCCAATATATCTTCCTTTGGAAGAGCGCTGCGGGCTTCCAGCTTAGGGCTGTGGGAAGCAATCCTTCGGCATCAGTATCTGCGGGAATGAATGCAAAGAAACTGATGATATTCGCAATGGCACTGAGCGGAGGCATAGCTTCACTTGCAGGAGTGACCGAGGTCATGGGTAAGTACGGGAGATACATCGAAGGGTTTTCACCCTCCTTCGGATTCACTGGTATAGCCGTGGCTATACTCGGAAGGAATCATCCCGGTGGTGTGCTCCTGACATCACTGCTTTTCGGAATACTTGATACCGGAGCGCTCAGGATGGGAAGGGTCACCAATGTCTCTGCCAACATAATTGTAGTGATGCAGAGCCTTGTAATACTTCTTGTTTCAGCACCTGAAATCGCGAAACTGATAAGAAGGAGGAGTCGATGAAATGGAACTTTTCTCTAGGATGATAACATTGACACTGCAGCTTTCAGTTCCGCTTGTACTCGGCGCCATGTGCGGCACCATTGCGGAAAGGGGAGGAATAATACTTCTCGGTGTCGAAGGCCTCATGCTTCTCGGTGCATTTACAGGAGTCCTTGGTTCGCACCTTTCCGGAAACGCATATGTCGGACTCCTGTTTTCAATAGTTGGCGGCGGAATATTCGGATACCTGTACACCCTGTTCTGCCTTAAGCTCAAGGCACACCAGTCTGTTGTAGGTGTTGGAGTCAATATGTTCGCCAGCGGAATAACCGCCGTGCTGCTGAAGGTTTTCTGGAACAGGGAAGGCATGAGCGATCCTGTTGCCTCCATACCGAATGTGACGGTCCCAGTGATTTCGGAGATACCGGTTATTGGCATGCTGTTCAAGGATCAGTCCCCTTACCTGTACCTCATGATACTTATAGTCGCGACTGTATGGGTGGTATTTTACCGAACCAAGGTCGGCCTGAGATATAGGGCCATCGGAGAGCAGCCGTTCGCAGTGCAGACATCAGGAATCAATGTAAATAAGTACAGGTATGTAGCCATGGTCTTTGCAGGTGTAGTAGCCGGAGTAGGCGGTTCATTCCTGTCGCTTTCCCAGAACAACCTGTTCGTAATGGACATGACTGCAGGCAGGGGCTTCATGGGACTAGCGGCAAATATTTTCGGAGGATGGAATCCAATAGGGTCTTTCCTTGCAGGCATGGTATTCGCTGTGGCGCAGACAATCAGGTTCTACGCCTCTGATATCAAGATCCCTATCCAGTTCATTCAGATGATGCCATATCTCCTGACTCTCTTCATATTGCTGTTTGTCGGCAAGAAGGCAAAGGGTCCGGAAGCTCTGGGCAAGCTGGTAAAGTGATGATATTGACAACTGAACATGGTCATATAATAATGTGTAATGGAGGATAACAATGCAGGATAATCAGAAGATGATGCATATAGCCCTTTCAAAGGACCAGGTAGGCAAGTACGCCTTCCTGCCGGGGAGTCCTGAAAGGGTTCCAAGAATTGCCGCTTTCCTGAGAGATTCAGAAAAGGTCGCGCAGAACAGGGAGCATACCAGTTACAGGGGTTATATCGGTGATACCCCTGTTATGGTGGTCTCCACAGGAATGGGAGGTCCTTCAACCGCGATATGCCTTGAGGAGCTCGTCAAGCTCGGAGTGACTACCTTCATAAGGATAGGCACCTGCGCCTCCACATCTGCACTCGTCGAGCGCGGTGACATAGTGATACCAACAGGTGCGGTCAGGATGGAAGGGACCTCTTCGCACTACCTTCCCCTTGAATACCCATCTGTACCTGACTATTCCCTTGTTAAGAAGATAGAGGAGGCGGCAATCGCGCAGGGTTTCAGGTACAACACGGGAGTAACGATAACAAAGGATTCCTTCTATACGCAGACTGAACCTGAGACAAGGCCTATCGGCTATGAGCTCATTAACAAATGGACTGCATATGAAAAGGGCGGGGCCACCAGCACAAGCATGGAGGAAGCACTGCTGTTCATAGCAGCCACAAGCCTTGGAGTCAGGGCTGCCTCGGCACTCATTTCAGCTACGAACTACAAGAGCTACGACCAGGACAATATACTGTCACCCCTGGAAATTGAGAAGAGGGTGATAATTACAGGTGTGGAAGCCATGAGATTGGTAATAGAGGAAGACAAGAGAAAATCCAGGTAGTGGCATAATCTATAGCAAATAAGGATGTGTTTGAATTGGCACAGGTCACTTCAGTAACGGAAAAAGAAAGGAAGCTTCCTTTGTTCGTGGCTGCATACGAGACTATGTACAACAGGATAAAGGATGGGACGTATAAGCCCGGGGATAAGCTGCCAAGCGAAAGTGAGTTGTCTGTCGAGCTTGCGATAAGCAGAGGCACTCTAAGACAGGCTATGCTTCTACTTCAGGAGGACGGCCTTATAATGAACTATAAGGGTAAGGGAAGCTTTGTACTTGAAACAAACAAGGAACTGAGCACAGGGATAGAGAAGATCGTAAATCCCCTGATAACATGCAGCATCCAGCCCATTGACAAGGTAGTTACCGAGATGCACTTCCAGCCGGCTACAGAACCTCATAAGAAGTTGTTTGACCTTCCTCAGTCATCGCTTGTATCCCGGGCTGAGTTCTCATACTTCATAAAGGACAAGGTAGTTGGATTCGCGCTGGTATTCATGCCTTATGACCTTCTGGTTGAGAACGGGGTGGCAATAGACGACAATGACGAGATTCACAGGTTCTACAACAGCTTTCTCACAACTGAAAGACTCAGCTGTGAAAGTGTACTGAGGATGGGATTTGCCCGGAAGTTGACAGCTGATAAGATGCATATTAAGGAAAAGGAACCGATCCTCATAATGGAGGAGACATTCTATATGGGAAACCGGCCTTCAATGCAGCAGAAGATATTCTTCCTACCCGCGTACTATGAGTTGAAGATTCTAAGGTCAAATGACAGATATACCTCTAAGCAGGGTACACAGGGTCCGTTGTCATCTGATAAGCTCTAGAATCACACAAGTCAATATTCAGTTTGAAGAAATAATGGATTGAAGGAGCAATATCTATCCAGGTAAGGAACAGGAAATGCTGATTGCAAGGACTATCGGGAGTTCAAGGTTCGTATACAACCATATCCTGGAACTTTGGAACAAGGAACATGAGGATACCTTCCACTGTATAAACTGCTCACCTCAACATAAGAACCTTAACCAGAAAACCTGGCTGAACCATGAAGTCTGCATACTAAGCAATGCAGCGAAGCACAGCATGAAGGTCGACGTGTTCATAGGTCCCGTGTTCTGTTCAGATACATTGAACGATGTATATTTACTGCATATTTATTGCATTTAATGGTTGACAAGCCACATCTACGTGGAATACAATTAGCGAAAGAATTGAATCAATAGAAACCTTTGAGGCAGAGGAAAATCAGAATGCACCTTTTAGAGAGCGGGAGATGGTGGAAATCTCGCAGGAAGCACTGAACAATATGGACTGCTGAGGTTGGCGTCAAATGCGCCGACGCAAGACTGCGTTATTGGTCGGGGATATGTATGTATCCTTTTGAGATGGTTCATATGAACCTAAGCAAGGTGGCACCGCGCAAAGTATTCGCCCTTGGTCTGTTTTAGGCAGACCAGGGGCGTTTTGTTATTCAGGGGGGATGCAGGGTATGAAGTCAGGTGGAAAAATTGTAATTCTGGGAGCGGGTCATGTCGGGTCACATTGTGGTATGGCATTGGCCTGGCGAGGTATCTGTCAGGAAGTAGTCCTAGTGGACAAGAATGAGAAAAAGGCGGCTGCACAGGCAATGGACATATCTGATGCATTAACCTTTCCGCCAAGCGCAGCAGTTGTACGGCAGGGTTCATACTCTGATTGTGCTGATGCAGATATAGTGGTAATAGCAATAGGGGAGCCAAGGCTTCCGGGTCAGACAAGACTGGATCTTCTTGAAAGCTCTGCAAGGATGCTCAGGGAGCTGACAGAAACCCTTAAGCCTATAGGAATAGGGGGAGTGGTGGTAACCATAACGAATCCTGCAGACATCGCCGCATACTATGTGCGTCGTGAACTTGATCTCCCCAGGGAGAGGGTATTCGGTACCGGAACACTGCTTGATACAGCGAGGCTTGTAAAGACCATATCAGAGAAGAGTGGAGTCTTCAGGGGAGCCATCAGCGCTTTCTCAATGGGAGAGCATGGCGACTCATCAATGATCCCGTTTTCCCAGGTCAGGATAGGAGCACTTCCCCTTGACAGTTATCCCGGGCTTGATAAGGAGTATATTCTGGAACGAACCAGGATGACAGGTATGGACATCATAAACGGTAAGGACTCAACAGAGTTCGGAATCGGACAGGCACTTACAGCACTCTGTGCTTCCATACTGGGTGATGAAAGGCAGGTATTCCCGCTTTCGGTTCTGCTTGAGGGAGAATACGGACAAAGGGATGTCAATTGCGGTGTCCCATGTGTTGTTGGACGAAACGGCATCGAATCGATTGTTGAGCTGCCGCTGACCTCTGAGGAGCAGGCTCAGCTTGATGCTTCCTGCGATATAATAAGAAGACATATTGAAAAGGCCTGCAACCAGCATAAGGTCATATAACTGATTTGAAGGAGTGAAGAAAATGAGATTAAATGGAAAGATTATCAGCTTAACCTTAATGACAGCAATGGTGACCATGCTTTTTGCCGGGTGCGCCGGTAAGAGTTCAACTGAAACCACCGCACCTTCCGCCAAGACACCCGAAAAGATTCGTGTCGCTATAGTGCAGCCACTTAGCCATACGTCGCTTGACCAGATCAGGGAGACCATAGTCTCTGAGCTGGAAGCCTCAGATGTAGAGTTTGAAATCACAACACTGAACGCCAACGGAGACACATCCTCCCTGTCCACGATCCTCACCAACGAGAAGTCCAGGGGAGTTGATATTGTGGTTCCTATAGCCACTTCAACAGCCCAGAGCGCAAAGGTGGTATTTGACGGTTTAAAGACACCAATAGTATTCGCAGCAGTGTCTGATCCGGTTGCTGCAGGTCTTACAGGCGATGACAGCAAGAACATAACCGGCGTATCAAACAGCATACCGGCTGCAGAAATAGTTAAGCTTATTTCAAACTTCCAGCCGGACTTCAAGAAAATCGGATTCCTGTATACCTCGAGCGAAGCTAACTCTGTGTCTACCATCAACAAAGCTAAGGAATACTGCGATGCAAACGGAATTTCATATGAGGAATCTTCAATAGCAACACTCAGCGACCTTCAGAGTGCAGTGAACAGTCTCCTTTCAAAGGGAGTGGATGTGCTTTATACAGGCAATGACAACAGTATAGCATCTGCTATGACAACCTACACTGACGCAGCCTACAGCAAGGGCGTACCAGTATACTGCGGTGCGGATTCAATGGTGGCTGACGGAGGCTTTGCGACGATCGGGGTAAACTACGTCCAGCTTGGACAGCAGGTTGCAGACATTGTGGTAAGGATCGCTGAAGGTGCAGAGCCTTCTGAGATACCATACGAGACTTTGAGTGAGTACGCAAAGTTCATCAACATGCAGGCTGCTGACAGATTAAGCTTCGAGCTTACAGATAAGATGCTTGAAGGCTTCAGGGTTTTGGTTGAGCAGGACGGAACCAGCCACTTCGGAAAGTGAGTGAGGGATGATGTACGCTGACATGCTCATTTCTGCCCTTGGCCAGGGGATAATATATGCCCCTATGGCATTGGGGATTTTCATAGCCTTCAGGATCCTCAACACACCGGACCTGACAACAGACGGAAGCTTTGTATTCGGTATGGCGGTCTGCGCCATGGTGACAATTGCGGGACATCCGATCATAGGAATCCTTGCAGGAATTGCTGCCGGTATGGGAGCAGGGCTCGTAACCGGATTCCTTCAGACAACATTCAAGATAAATCCAATACTTTCTGGAATACTGACCATGACAGGTCTGTATACGGTAAATTATGCTGTTCTTGGAGGTCAGTCCAACAGGTACCTCCAGAGCATGGTAATCAACAAGAGCGGTGTGGAAGCACCGGTATCCAGCAGGACAATCTACAAGATGGTTTCATTTTCAGAGAATGGGGCAGTATCGGAACTTATCCTGTCTGTGATCATCGTTGTCATACTGGTCGTCATACTGGCTGTATTCTTCAAGACCAGGCCAGGACTTGCCCTTCGGGCGACAGGCGACAATGAGGAGATGGTAAGGACCTCCTCCATCAATGCGAACCTCACGAGGAGAATGGGGATAATGCTGGCCAACGGACTTGTAGCTTTGTCAGGAGCCATGCTCTGCCAGCAGCAGAGATATGCTGACCTTGGCAACGGCAATGGAATGCTAGTTGTCGGTTTGGCATCTGTAATCATCGGCCAGGCTATATTCGGGAAGCGTGGTGTGACGCTAAGCGTGATTTCAGCGGTCGTTGGTTCCGTGCTCTATAGGATAATACTGCAGGCTGCATACCAGATAGACATGCCAAGCTACACTGTAAAGCTGATTTCAGCGCTTATAGTTGCGATATCCCTTACATTGCCTTTGGTCAAGGAAAAGATTGATGCCGGTAAGATGAGGAGATCAGGAGAAGGGAGGGTGAACAGATGAGCAGGCAGGAGAATACTGAAAGAAGCCAGCTTTCCATCATCCACCTGTCCAAGACATTCAATGCGGGAACTCCCAATAGGATGGTTGCCCTCGATGACTTTTCACTTGAAGTGCCAAAGGGTGAATTCATAACCATTCTTGGATCAAATGGAGCAGGCAAATCAACCCTTTTCAATGCGATCCTGGGGAAATTCCTGCCTGACAGCGGCAGGATAATTCTTGACGGTGATGATATAACATTCAAGAAGGACTACAAGCGTGCTGCAAACATCGGATGCCTTTATCAGAATCCATTGCGGGGAACCGCACCCAACATGACGATTGAAGAGAATCTTGCGCTCGCGTATACGAGGTATGCCTCGCGTTCATTCTTCGCCATACATAAAAAAGACTCGGAATACTTCCGTAAGCTTCTTGCTACTCTCGACCTTGGACTAGAGGACAGGATGAGGACCAAGATGGGACTGTTATCCGGAGGGCAGCGCCAGGCAGCGTCGCTGCTTATGGCAACTATAGCCAAGCCAAAGCTTCTGCTCCTTGATGAGCATACTGCAGCCCTTGATCCCGCAACCTCAAAAAAGGTTCTGGAGATCACAAACCGAATAATCATGGAAGACGGGCTGACAGCCATGATGATCACCCACGACATGAATCAGGCCCTGTGTTTCGGTACACGTACCATAATGATGGATGCAGGCCGGATTGTCCTGGACATTACCGGGGAAGAAAGGAGCAGAATGACTCCAAGATCCTTATCTGAACTCTTCTCAAACAAATCCGGGCACCTTCTGTCTGACAGGAGCATGCTTTCGATTTAAGTGCCTTATTGTTTCGCATGGATGGGTTTCCTGCTTGACACATAATATTTTATCCAGGCTATGCTGATTAGTTAAATCAGCATAGCCTGGATAATTTCGTTGGAAGATCTTAAAAACCATCGTGCAGAGTCAGCTTAACCAATAATCCTGTATGCTCGGGGAAGATTGAAGCCTTGTTTCCTAGATCGCACCGACAATCCTATGAGGTATGTAAGGCTCTTCAAGGTAAGCTATATCATCAGCGGTCAGCTTGACGTTCAAGGCTCCTGCCGCATCATCGAAATACTTTGCCTTGGTTGCTCCTATTATTGGGGCAGTAACACCTTTTGCGAGGTGCCAGGCAAGTGATACCTGGGTCATGGTTGCTCCATGCCTTTCAGCAAGCTCATGGACACGCTGTACTATGGCATAATCCGTTTCCTGGGTGCTGTCATACTTGGAGACTGCTGTCTTGTCGGTCTGGCTGCGCTTCGTCTCCGCGTTCCATTCAAGGCGTGAGAGCCTGCCGGCAGCAAGAGGGCTGTAGGGAGTAAGGGCAACGTTCATCTGACGGCAGATTGGGATCATCTCCCTCTCATCCTCACGGTAAAGCAGATTGTAGTGGTTCTGCATTGAAGAGAAGGGTGTCCATCCGTTCTTGTCTGCCGCGACCTGCATGTTGTGGAACTGATATCCATACATTGCCGATGCTCCAAGGGCCCTTACCTTGCCTGCCTTTACAATGCTGTCCAGGGCTTCCATGGTCTCCTCTATGGGAGTTCCATAATCGAACCTGTGTATGATGTAGAGGTCGAGATAATCGGTGCCAAGCCTTTTTAGGGAAAGGTCGATTTCCCGCTGGATCGCCTGCCTTGACAGCTTGCCTTCATTGAAGTAGACCTTTGTGGCAAGGACAACCTTGTCACGGGCTACATTGTTTTTTATCGCACGTCCCAAATACTCCTCGCTGGTGCCTCCAGAATAGGTGTTGGCGGTGTCAAAGAAATTGATCCCTAAATCGAGCGCACGTTTTACGAGCTCCTCGCTGTCCTCAGCATTAAGGGTCCATGCGTGGAAGTTGGAGCCTGGGTCACCGAAGCTCATGCATCCTACACAAAGGCGAGAAACCATCAGATCTGAATTTCCAAGCTTTGAATACTCCATTTTTTGCCTCCTCGATATTTTCCTTAGTTCAGAAATTGAAAACAGAATAATTAATAAGAGCGTTAAACCGGACGACCTTGAATCATTAATCTGTTACTCTCATTCTATTCCTTTGAGTCAACTCCAAGTCAAGTGATATTGAGTAATTCTCGTGGAAGTTAAAACTGACTGAGAAAATTTCGTGACAGGTAGTTTCCGTGATTTAGTCAAATTACTTGTGTTTCAGGTACTGCTTAAGTAAAAATGTGCAGAAATATGGAAAGGTATAGATTTCATCGCTAAACCTATGTTACCGCCGGTAAGTTTTATGCCATATCTAATATCAGAGTACTTATCACTTTTTTTGAATCTCTCGTGACTTTAGTCATGAGATTCAAACATATGACATTACTGTAATTATTGTTACCGAATCTCAGGATCGATTCAGTTTTTCCTGCCTGGCGAGGACCTTTGACGATAAGCGGCTTCCTTGTGGGATTAGCTTTCCATTCAGCCAGATAGCTATCAATTTTACGCTTCAGGTAGAGCATTATCTCACCTCCCTTGAGTATCTTGTTATTAATATACGTCTGCAAATAAATAAAACAACATGAATACGAAAAAATGAGCGAATAATTAGAGGAATAACACAAAAAATGAGGGATATTATATTACGAGAACTCGTTTCATAAGAACAGTAAAATTGCCAATAAGAAAAGGTTGATAATCAAGTGAAAAATTACTGTGAATAACCTATACGAGACTTATTGAGTCATCCAGGAAGATTATTGCTAATGGGCTGGGGGAGAAAAGTGCATCCAGATGGAGCTCGTAGAAGGTCTGCAAGGAGCCTTAGAAATAATGGAGACAATATAAGCAGATGGCTATAAGAAATGTGCCCGCAAAAGCTTGTTAGAATGCGTTCTTTCCCGGATTAACTTTCCTTAAGCTGCGAAGTCCTGTATATATTGAATATTGATTCATATTGGAACATCTGAGTGTATGTTTTTTTTAAAAAGCAATTGAATATTTTACATTTATTTCATTTATTGTCTGATATTATAGTCAGAATGATAATAAGAGGTTAATATAGATATAATAGGTTGAATTAATAAATTCTGCAAAAATAGGAGGAATCATGAACATTATTCAGTTAGCTCAACAGGTCGAGAATGATATGGTCAAGTGGAGAAGATATCTTCACAGCATTCCGGAATTAGGATTGGAGCTGCCTAAGACAAGCGCATATGTGCAGGAGATCCTTTCGGAACTTGGCATTGAATATAAGACATTGGTAAATGGCAATGCAGTAGTCGGTATTATCAGAGGTACTCAAGACAGCCCTGTTATAGGATTGAGAGCCGATATGGATGCCCTTCCAATCAAAGAGGATACAGGATTGGATTTTGAATCCAAAAACGGGAAAATGCATGCATGCGGACATGACGGTCATACTGCCATGCTGCTTGGGGCTGCAAGGATCCTTCAGGAGAACAGACAGCACCTTAAGGGTACTGTAAAACTGTTGTTTCAGCCGGGTGAGGAATATCCTGGGGGAGCACTTCCGATGATTGAAGAAGGAGCCATGGAAAACCCACATGTGGATGCAGTGATAGGTTTGCACAACGGCCATATCTACCCAGAACTTCCTAAAGGAATGATAGGTATAAAAAGTGGACCGATGATGGCTTCAATGGACAGGATTCTTATTAAGGTCAAAGGGAAAGGCGCACATGGCGCATATCCGCATGATTCGGTTGATCCTATCTCAATGTCCTTCCAAATCGGAACAGCCCTGCAGACTCTCGTAAGCCGTGAAACCAAACCTGTAGACCCGGTAGTGTTATCAATTTGCAGGATCCAAGGTGGCTTTAACCAGAATATCATACCAGAGATGGTTGAGATGGAGGGAACTGTCAGAACACTCAACAGGGAGACAAGAAGCCGCATTGCGAAAAGGATCGATGAGCTGGCATCTGGCATAGCAAGGTCCATGAGAGGTGAAGCTGAGCTGATTTATGACTTCAAATATCCACCGCTGATCAATGATGAAAAGTTCACTGGATTTTTCAGGGAATCTGCAAAAAAGATCGTAGGAGAGGAAAAGATCTTTGACATGCAGGAACCGGTTATGGGCGGAGAGGATATGGCATATTTCCTTGAGAAGGCACCGGGAACATTCTTTTTCCTGAATAATCCGAAGGAAGTTGGAGGAGCGGTCTATCCCCATCATAATTCAAAATTCGATATCGATGAGAGCTTCTTCAAAGTAGGAGCGGCCCTATTCGTCCAGACAGTCTTAGATTATCTGGGATAGTCAAATGACATGACGGCGGACAGGGCAGCCAATCCGCCATCATGAATATAATATGGTCTTAATGCCCTGGCATTAGATATAGGTCCAATTAATCAAACTGATTAGAGAAGGAGGGTTGAAAGAAACTCATATCTAAAAGTCAAAAAAACAGGGAGGTTATCAAATGAACAAAAAATCCGTCATTAGTCTAGTCATAATCGCATTTATCATTACAATCATAGCTGAAATGATCGGAACCAAGCGGCTTAATATCGGAATTGGAACCATCGTTTTCCTTCCGATGCTGTTCGCCGTGGTTATGGGAATCCTGATAACACCAGGCGCTTTGGGCAAGAAGATAGAAGGCCTGAGAAAGGTAATTGGCCCTGACGAAGTCGATTTGGCCGGAACCTTCGTAATGATCGCATTGCTTCCGCTGGGAGTCAAATACGGCACGCTGGTAGGCCCAAACATTGTAAAGGTAATACAAGCCGGTCCGGCGCTGCTTCTTCAGGAACTGGGCAACCTTGGAACAATATTCCTTGCATTGCCGGTTGCTTTGCTTCTGGGACTCAAGAGGGAATCCGTTGGTGCCACATTCTCGATCTGCCGTGAATCTGCACTGGGTATTGTCGGTGAAAAGTATGGCATAAATTCGGCAGAAGGTACCGGAGTTCTTGGAACCTATCTCATCGGAACTCTGTTTGGTACAATATTCTTCAGCGTTTTGGGTTCACTGTCCCTTTCAACAGGGCTTCATCCATACGCTTTGGCAATGGCTACGGGAATGGGAAGCGGCAGTATGATGGCAGCCTCTTCAGGAGCACTTTCTGAAGCTGTGAGTCCGGCCATGAAGGAAACTGTCCTGGCTTACGCTGCAACCAGCAACATGCTGACAGGGGTAACGGGACTCTATGCAGAGCTATTCCTTGCTCTGCCTATGACGAACTTTTTATACAGGAAACTGGAACCAATCCTGGGAAGGAGGAAGAAATAAATGGCAGAAAAAACGCAGAAAACAAAAAAGCTCGGTACATATATCGTTGTTCTTCTGATCTCCGGGCTCATGATTCTGATCGGTCAATGGGTAGGATATGATAAGCCGATAATGTCCTCTATCCCAGGATTACTCCTGGTACTATTTATTGCCTTCATATCACTTATCCTTAAGGAGTATTTGCCGTTTAAGTTCCCGGCTTTCGCCTGGGCATCGCTTCTGGCATTGCTTCTGAGCATGCCGTTCATGCCTACTGCAGGATTCTTCCTGAAGTATACGAACGAAGTGGTATTCCTTGGTACGACTACTCCAATCCTGGCTTTTGCCGGTATTTCAGTAGGCAACAAGCTGGGTGAGTTCAAGAAGCTCGGCTGGAAAGTCTTCGTCGTTGCTCTTTTCGTATTCGCCGGAACATTCTTCGGTTCAGCTATTGTAGCCAATATAATCATGTCGCTTACCGGCCTGATTTAAGGAAGCGGTACCAAAGTATAGACCTGAGACTTCCTGCCTTCTGAGCCTTGTTTTAATGGGTTCAGAAGGCTATTTTTAATATAAGGGCTTACGGTAAAGACAAAAATGACATGAAAGATCAAAGCATTGAGGTGTGATATGAACGAAATTCTGGATATGAAACTACTCAGTTCCATATGTACAAGGAACGAGTACTACCTCAAGAATACTATAGAGATTGCAGACAAGCTTGGCTTGAGATACAGGATTGAAAGGATTACCGACAATGAAGTCCTGAAAGGTTATGGTGTCCATAACAGATGCAAATCAGGTGCGTATTGCCCGGGGTGCAACCGTCTGAATGATTTCAGGTTCGGGGATGATACTACGATGTATGCTCCAGCCCTGGTGATAGATGGCAAGGTTGTCCTGCACAGCTGCATATTCACCAAAGATGTAGTTGAAGGCGTGCTCTCAGGGTATGCTTATGAGGAAGCATGAAGGGAGTTTGAATTTAATGCCTATTTTCACAGTCATCAGTATATCCATTCGAGAACATGGTTCATGTACAAAGGCAGGTGCCTTACGTAAGCACCTGCCTTTGAAATATATGTTTTTTATAGGTGTCCGAAGATCCAATGCCTGCAATCAATTTGAATATGCAAGGTTCCCGGAGTTTTCAAGATATTCAAGCAAAGCTTCCCTTGAACTTCCAATGTCCTTAACATCATAGCCAAGCATATCTGATGCTTCGGCTGCATTAAGTTTGAAATCAACATCCCCGCTCAGTATTTCAACATGGTCAAGATTTTCGATAAGCCCGAGAAGCAGCATGGCATCCGGCATCAGGTCAAGCTCGCTGAAAGCTTCAATAGGGGAATTGAATGTGACAGTCAATCCATAGGGCTCAATACCCGTCTCAAGTTCAATGGAATACTCTCCTAATCCGGCGAATCCAGTCTTTCCAATCAGATTTGAAACCGCTGAATTGTTTCCAAGGTACTGGACTTTTGCTTTGTACAGGTCCTCCGCATATTGTTTCCACATGATGCCGCCGCTAAATGAAATGGATCCGGATGTGCGGATCAGGGTATAGTTTGCCTTTACCCCATCCAAATAGATCTCAAGTGCCGGGACATCGGCTGTGAAGTAGTTCACCTGGAATATATGGTAGTCATCTGCAGGGATCCCATCCCTGCTGGTATAGCTTATCTTTAGTGTCGATCCCTTGAAGAGGTTCCTTGACAGTCCTTCTGCAGTCGCATCCATGGGATGACTGAGACCCTTGTAGTAGATCAGGTAGTCGGTATTTGTCCCGTCTTTTGTCGTGACCTGCTGTTCAAGGACATATATTCCGTCCGCGGAAGCCTTTGACACTTTAAGCCATTCGGCTATCGTCCTGTTACCCAGATATTCCTCATAAGGCATTCCTGAGACAGTACCTATGCTGCTGGTCGAGAAAGTACCCCGGTAAGCCACAAGACCGAATGCGAGCACAGCCATTGCCAGGACTGGGATGAGTATCGCGGCAATAAGTATCCTTCCGAGCCCCTTATCCCTATTCACGCTGGTTAAGGGTGACCTAGATTCCTCAGGGACTGGCTCGCCGCATGTGGCACATACCTCCCAGTAGGATTCAAGTGGACTGCTGCATTTCTGGCATCTTTCCTTTAGCTGAGTTCCGCAATGAGGGCAGACGGAGTATTGCTCTGTAACAGGATACTGGCATTTAGGACACTGCATGGCGCTGTGGTCATTCCTCACTATCAGGTATATAATGAGCCCGATGAATGTGGGGGAGAAAACAGAGATCAGTGTCCACAGGACAGCGTTCATGCCTCTTTGCGATGCATCCCTGTAGACATAGATTCCTATCATTATCGGAATTACCAGAAACAGCATTGAAGCTATCGGAGCCAAAATAAGCAACCCCAAAGTAGATATAGCCATAATAATAACTTCCTTTCCACTAGAAATTCGTCAAGATTCTTTATTTTCCTGTCATGCTTCAAATATTGACCTTAGATTCATTGGATACCTCTTTGCAAAGACAGCTGCGATAATTCCGCTGCCTGCAAGTGAAGCGCCTAAAAGCACAAGGCATGCCATACCTGCTGCAAGCGAGTACTGCGCTATGACAAAGGCAAGCAGTACCAGGCAAATGTTGCTGAATAGAGATGCGATTGTGAGCAGAAGCGTACGTTTCGCAAGCTGTCTTAAATACACTGTTTCCATTAGCTTATTTTCATCAAGTACCGGCGGCTTGTAGCCGCTGAAATCATAGCTCAACTTCATTGTTCAACATCTCCTTCAGAAGTTTCTTCGCCTTGTTAAGCCTGGATTTTACCGTTCCTGCAGGAATCTGGAGGGAGTAGGCAGTATGGCTTATGTCAAGGTCCTGGAAGTAGTACAGGATGATTGTTGTCCTTAACTTGTCAGGAAGCCTTTCAACAGCGTCATGAAGGTCGCTTGAATCCTGTTTCTCTATAGCTGAAACATTCTCCATAACAGTATCCTTGGCTTCCTGTGACCTGAAGCCATCGAAGATTGGGCTTCTTAATCTCTTCCTGAGCTGGTCCTTGTATGTATTGACACATATCCGGGTCAGCCATCCTTCAAACTCGTTCGTCTTATCATATAGCCCAATCCTTGCGCACACCTTCAGCCAAGTCTCCTGGTAGAGGTCGTCTGCGTCGGAAGGGTTGGTGCAGAGGGTCCGGCACAGGCCATAAAGGCGTCGGCCGTGCTTCTCAATATAATGCTCGATCATCCTCTCTCCTCCCTTCACTTACATATACGTATTGCGGACCAAAAAGGTTCGTTTGTCTAAAGCTTTTTTTATAAATTTCGCGGTGATGAAGAATCACAAAAAAGAAGGTGACTCCCACAGATTGGGTGTCACCTTCAATTTAATCACAGTTACTGTGTAATTCCTATTACATTGAAAATATATGGAGGTATGCTAATGATTCGACCTTGCTTATTCCATCCGGTCATATCCTGCATGAGTCCCTGTAAAGGATCTGAGGTTCTTTGACCGAATGGACCGGATCCTTCGCTGCGTCACTCAGTATGCCTTCAGCGATTGCGATGCATTCTGCTGCCATCTCCTCTGAAGGTATGGAGACCACTGTTATGGATGGTGTCATGTATTCGGTGGAATCAGCACTGAGAAGACCAAAGGAAATCATCTCAAGCTCATCAGGGATGCCTATTTTTTCCTCATTGAATACCTTGGCCGCCCCTATTGCCAGGACATCTGAATCGCAGAACAGCGCTTTGGCCATACGCCCGCTTTCGATCAGCTTTCTGGCAGCATTTGCACCGCCTTCATAGGAGTGCTCTGCCTTGATGACCAGTGACTGGTCAACTTCAATGCCAAGTTCCCTGCAGGCGTTGAGGAATGCCTGGGTACGGAAGCTGGTTGCGATAGCGGACCCTTCAGTGGTAATTACAGCAACTCCCTTATGTCCTTTCCTTGCGAATATGGACGCTGCCTCAAAGGCGGAGGCTTCGTCATTGCTCCTTACAGTGTGGAATCTTTCAAGATACCTGTTGAAGAGAATTGTGGGAATCCTGGATTTTGTACCGGCGAGGAATTCCATGTCCTTGGCTGAAGCCGCTCCTACAATTGCTATGTTATACCTGTTCTTGCTGGTAAGCCCTGCTTCCTTGTACAGATTGTCATTGGTGTAGGTGCAGACTACCAGGTCCACATTCAGGCTTCTTTTCTTTACTTCATTCTGAAGTCCGACAAGGATCCTTGCCAGAAAGGAGGCCCTGTAGTCCAGTGGCCAGTAGAGTGCAATGACAGGCTTGCCTTCATCGGCGCTCCGAAGCCTCCTGGCAACATTGTTAGGCTTGTAGCCCAAAGCCTTCACCGCTTCAGAAACCTTCTGCGCAGTCTCCTTTGCAACCTGCCTTTCCTCGGCCTGTCCGTTTATGACAATTGACACTGTCGATATTGAAACGCCCGCAAGGGCGGCGACGTCTTTGATCGTAGGCATAGTAACCCATCCTTCATCGTTTGTATAAATAGCATAGGAAAAAAACTTTTTCATGTCAAGCTTAAAACGTTTTAAACAATCCATTGACAAATATTTAATTTATGATAACATTCTCTTAGAACGTTATAAGTAACTATGAGGAGTTTGATGAAGATGACATGGTCACAGGGAATACTTGCCAGGGCCACCGGTAGAGAAGACATACGGGCAGGACAGGTTTTAAGGCTCAAGTTCGACAACTGCATTATCAATGACGGGGCAGGCCACAAGGCGATTGACCTGCTGGACAGCGAAAAGGGGATCAGCAACAGGGAATCGGTTACTGTCATCCTTGACCATGACATTCCTGCCGGAAGCTTCGAAAGCGCATTCATACAGAAGAAGCTTATAGATTTCGCGAGGGACAATGATACGAATTTCATCCAGTCTGCAGGAACCACCTATGAGCTCATGCTGAACCAGGTGAAGGAAGGAAGCCTCGCTGCGGTATGCGGAAACCACCACGGGACCTTCGGGATTAACGGTGCACTCGGAATAAGGCTTTCACCTGAAGAAATGGCAGAGCTCCTCATGAACGGGGAGATAGGATACAAGCTGCCTGAAGTCATAAATGTTGAGCTGGCGGGAAAGCTTCCTGAATCAGCAACAGCCAGAGACTTCATGCTTGGACTCGTTTCTGAAGTCGGGGAAGAAGCATTCAAGGGATACGTAATTGAGATTACAGGCGATGCAGTAAAGTCACTTGGAAGGACTGACAAGTTTGTCATCTGCAGCCTGATGAGCAGGACCGGCGCAGAGTCGGTACTCATTAAGGAAGAGAAGGCAGAAGGATACTCAAAGGAATTCTCATATGACCTTGGCAATGCGAAGGCGGTGGTGACACTTCCTGGTGATCTGAAGACAGTCAGGACAGTTGATGAGCTTAGAGGAACAAGGGTGTCTGCGGGCTTCATCGGCGCATGCACAGGTGGACACATAGAGGACCTGCGCAAGGCGGCGGAAATCCTTAAGGGTAAGAGGGTAAAGCTTGGATTCAGGCTCCTTATCGGCTGCGTGAGCAATGAGACATACCTTCAGGCCATGGAAGAAGGCCTGATAGATGTATTCTTCGATTTTGGGGCACAGTTCACAAATCCAGGCTGCTCAACATGCAGGACAACTTCCATCGGAGTAGTGGGGGACGGGGAAAGCCTGATATCCACAGGGTCATATAACTTCGCGGGATGTGCGGGAACCACTGACTCGAAGATCTATCTCGCATCAGTGGAGACAGTAGCAAGAACAGCCATATCAGGAATTATCGGGGAATAAGGGGAGACAGATGGAGAATATATTAAAAGGCAAAGTATGGAAGCTTCCGGATGATGTGGATACGGATACGATAATACCCGGCAGGTACGGAGTACTGCCAAGTGCGAAGGCCATGAGCAGGCACTGCATGGAGCCCCTGAGGCCGGAGCTGGCATCAGGCGTAAACCCAGGGGACATATTCGTGGCAGGAAAGAACTTCGGCTGCGGCAGCTCAAGGGAACAGGCACCGGCATGCATAGCGGCACTTGGTATAAAGGTGATTATCGCAAAGTCCTTCGCGAGGATATTCTACAGGAACGGAATAAATAACGGCATGATGCTGATTGAGAGTCCTGATGTTCCTGACAACTGTGAAGAAGGGGACATCATAACAATCGAGGTGAACAAGAGCATTACGGTAAACGGCAGGACCTTCGCATTCCCGGTATTTCCGGACAACGTCAGTGCGATCATAAAGGATGGCGGCCTGGTTGAAAGATACAAGAGGATGAACGAAGAGAAGGAATTCTTCAAGACCAAGGGACATACCATGGCTGAGAAGATCCTGATGAGGAATACGGGTCTATCTGATCTGGAGCCGAGGCAGCTTGTCACCGGAAAGCCTGACATGTGCATGATCCATGACATATACACTCCTTTCGTCATACAGCAGCTCGACAAGATGAAGTTCAAGGAGCTTGCGAACCCTGACAAGGCCGTAGTGGTGCTGGACCACCTGATGCCCACAAACCAGGCGACAGGGGACCCGAGGCACTACCGTGCAGGCATTGAGCTCCATGAGAGGTTCGGCATAAAGAAGATCCACATAGGGGAAGGCATATCCCACAGCCTGATGCATGAGAAGGGCTATGCCCTGCCCGGCACACTGGTTGTTGCGACAGACAGCCATACGCCTACATACGGCGGAGGCGGATGCTTCTGCACAGGAATCGGGTTCACTGAGATGGCGGCTACTTTGGGAAGCGGAGAGCTCTGGCTCAAGGTTCCTCACGCCATCAAGGTCGTGGTTGAAGGAAAGCTGCCGGAAGGTGTATATGCCAAGGACATCATACTTAAGATCCTCGGTGACATAAAGTCCGATGGCGGTACTGGCATGTCCATGGAGTTCACGGGAAGCACCTGCAAGGACCTGAGCATGCAGGCGAGGTTCACCATAGCCAACATGGCCCTTGAAGCAGGCGTTAAGACAGCGCTGTTCGAAGCGGATGAGAAGACAGCTGAATACTTCGGGATGGACCTCAAGGACATCGAATGGATAAGGATAGATGAGAACGCAAAATACCTGAAGGTCCTTGAATACAAGGCGGAAGACCTTGTACCGCAGCTCGCCTGCCCGCAGGGAGTCGACAATGTCCATCCAATAGACGAGGTCGCAGGGACACCGCTCAATGAAGTCTACATCGGTTCATGCACCAACGGGAGCATAGAGGACATGAAGGTTGCGGCAGACATACTTGAAGGAAAGAAGATAGCGAAGTTCATGAAGCTTGTCATCATACCTGCAACGCTCCATGTATACAAGGAAGCCATGAGGCTCGGATATATCAAGACATTCATAGATGCGGGGGCGATGGTCTCACATCCATGCTGCGGACTGTGCTGCGGACAGCCTTACGGACTAATGAGCGACGGCGAGGTGGTCCTTGGAACCAACAACAGGAACTTCATAGGAAGGATGGGTACCAAGAAATCCCTCATTTACCTTTCATCACCTGCCGTGGCTGCTGCAAGCGCACTGGCAGGACATATCGCAGACCCGAGGAAACTGATATAGGACACTTTGATCCAGTATAAGAATAATAAAGGATAGGGGAGTAGAAAATGAACTACAGGATAGCGGTAATACCAGGAGACGGAATAGGGGTAGACGTAATCAATGAGGCTGTAAAGGCGCTTGACAAGATAGGGGAGCTTTACGGACATACATTCCAGTATGAGTACAGGCTTGTCGGGGGATGCTGCGTGGATGCTTATGGAGTGCCCATTCAGGATGAGACCATTGAGGTATGCAGGAACAGCGATGCCATACTCTTCGGAGCGGCAGGGGGTCCCAAATGGGACAGCCTTCCATTTGAACTCAGGCCTGAAAGGGGACTAGGGAGACTGAGGAAGGAGTTCAACCTCTTCGCAAACCTGAGGCCTTCAAAGATATATGAGGACCTGAAGGAAAAGTCGCCTCTCAAGAACAGGGTGATCGAGAAGGGTGTTGACATTATGCTGATAAGGGACCTTACAGGAGGGATATACTTCAGCGAGAAGGGCAACAGGATAGGCAAGCATGGCGAGGAAGCATATGACGTTGAGTGCTACAGCAAGTTCGAGGTGGAGAGGGTAGCCAGGAAGGCCTTCGAGATAGCAATGGGAAGGAAGAAGCTCGTCACAAGTGTCGACAAGTCCAATGCCCTGTTCAGCGGAAAGCTCTGGAGAGACACGGTAGCTGAAGTAGCCAAGGATTACCCTGAGGTAAGGCTTGAAAACATGCTGGTTGACAAGGCTGCAATGGAGATTGCGTGCAATCCAAGCAGATTTGACGTTATACTCACAACAAGCATATTCGGAGACATACTGTCGGATGAAGCAGGTGTTACAACAGGATCTGTTGGAATGCTTCCGTCTGCGGCCATAAACGAGAAGGGCTTCGGGCTTTATGAGCCGATCCACGGGACTGCTCCTGACATCGCGGGCATGGGCATCGCAAACCCGCTGGCATCATTCGCAGCAGTCGAGATGCTCCTGAGGATAGGACTCGGCCTTGATGAGGAAGCTGCAGCAATAGACAGGGCTATAAACAAGGTGCTCCATGACGGCTACAGGACAGGTGACATATTCATGGAAGGAAACACCAAGGTTACCACTGCTGAGATGGGTGCGCGTACTGTAGAAAGGATCACGAGGTAAGGGATGATGGGATTGAGCATAACGAGTAAGATTCTTAAAAGTCATCTGATTGAAGGGAACCTCTACCCTGGTGAACAGGTCCTTGTGAGCGTTGACCAGACACTCGGCCATGACCTTACAGGAATCATGGCAGCACAGGTGCTTGAAAGTGTTCAGCCTGAGAAGCTAAGCACAGAAGTATCGGTTTTTTACTGCGACCACAACACATTGGCGGTTTCATCGGAGAATGCTGACGACCACATGTACCTGAAGACTGCCGCAGAAAGGTACGGGGTCTACTTCTCAAAGCCAGGGAACGGAATATGCCACTTCCTCCATTGCCAGAGGTTCGCAAAGCCTGGAAAGATAATGCTTGGGGCGGACAGCCATACTCCGACATCAGGAGCACTTGGAATGCTTTCAATAGGAAGCGGCGGACTGACAGTTGCTAAAGGAATGCTTGGTGAAGGCTTCAGGATGACGACCCCCAAGGTGATCAACATAAGGCTCACAGGCAGGCTGAACCCTGGAGTCGCTGCCAAGGACATTGCCCTGGAAGCGCTGAGGATACTTACAGTAAAGGGCGGAATAGGAGCCATAATCGAATACACCGGTGAAGGCGTCAAGACCCTTTCAGTTCCTGAAAGGGCAACCCTAGCCAACATGAGCATAGAGCTCGGGGCGACCACAGGAATATTCCCGAGCGACGAGGTCACATACGAATACATGAAAGCCCAGGAAAGGGAGGACAGTTGGATAGAACTACTTCCTGACGAAGATGCTGCCTATGACAGGACAATAGAGATTGACCTTGGGGAGCTCGAACCGCTAGTTGCAAGGCCACATATGCCTGACCTTGTCTCAACTGCCAGGGAGGTTTCTTCTGTCAGGCCGAACTCCGTCTTCATAGGAAGCTGCACCAACGCATCCTATTCGGATATCCTCAAGGCATCGAAGATCCTCAAGGGACACAAGGTCCACAAGGACATCGACCTTACTGTTGCCCCTGGATCGAAGCAGGTACTTGAGCATCTCATAAAGGACGGGGTTCTTGCAGACCTTGTGGAATCTGGTGCCAGGATACTTGAATGCGCCTGCGGACCATGCATCGGAATAGGACAGGTCCCATGCGCTAACGGAATCGCCGTGAGGACATCGAACCGTAACTTCCCTGGAAGGAGCGGAAGCCAGAGCGCCTCAGTTTACCTTGCAAGCCCTGAGACAGCGGCTGCCACAGCGATAACAGGCCATATTACAGACGTAAGGGACATGATGGATGCAGGCATACTTGCTGATTGCTCGGAACCTGTCACCTACAAGATAGACGACAGCTCATTCATAAGGCCTGAAGACGTCAGTAATCCAAAGGATGTCAAGGTCATCAAGGGAGAGAACATAAGCGACCTTCCCATGAGGGGAGCCCTTCGCGACAGGATAGAGGCTGTATCTGTGATCAAGCTCGGGGACAACATCACTACTGACGACATAATCCCGGGTGGATCAAGTATCCTCCAGTTCATTGCAAATATCCCGAAGTTCGCAGAGTTCACTTTCTGCTACACCGATGAGACTTTCGTGGACAGGATAAAGAAGCTCAAGAACTCCGTCATCATCGGCGGTGAGAACTATGGACAGGGTTCAAGCCGTGAGCATGCGGCAATGCTGCCGATGTACTTCGGTACTGAGGTGGTCTTTGCGAAGTCCTTTGCCAGGATACACAAGGAAAACCTCATAAACTACGGTATACTTCCCCTTGTCTTCAAGGATAAGGAGGACTATGACAGGATTGACATGAACGACACGTTCGTAATCGAGAACGTGCTTCTCCAGGCTGATTCCGGAGAAGTTACAGTGAAGGTCCCTGGCAAGGGCCTTGAATTCAAGACAGCCCTTGAAGTGTCACCATATGACCTGAAAGTGCTGAAGGAAGGCGGAGCCCTTAACTACCTCAGGAACAAATAGACAGACATAGAACGATTTTCGTTGCCCATTCGAAAGGTCAGGAGACAACAGGCTGATCCATAGTATCGACCAAGTGACTCCCGGACAGCTCCAATTGAGGTATAATGGATATCTCAGGTATTGGAGAGGTCCAGGAGTCTTTTTTTAAACTCGAAATGCTGAAAAATAGCTGAAAAAAATCGTTATCTGTGGCTAGAATCAGAAAGTGTGTATTCTGGATTGTCGCAGAGAGAGTTTTGTTCGTTTACGTTTACACGGGTTAACAGAATTAGATCCTTTGCAGTGGTGGGAAAAGACTCCTTCCATGGCATATTTCCAGGATTATCGTTGAAAGTCATTGAATTAACAGCAGGTGTTTCTGGGTGTTAACTTAAATTAACAAAAAATACTCGAATCCGGCTGGTTTGACCATATAAAACGTTGTAATTACGGTGGATTTTACTTTTTTGTGTTGTTGGCATGATTATTGCTTTAATATCAGTGCGCGCAACACAAAAATTCACGGGGGTAAAGTATGGAAAACAAAAAGAAACAAGGATATTCGACGGCTAAGATAGCGGGACTGTTCCTGGGATTGGCCGCAGCTGCAATAATTCTAATGCTTCCTGGAATATCAGGACTCGATGCCGTAGGCCAGAAGGCATTGGCATTGACCGCACTCATCGTTATATGGTGGATAACTGAACCAGTTCCAATATGGGTATCCGCACTATTGCCGATAGCCGTTTCGCCTCTTATAGGACTTGCAGGCGTAAAGACTACTGCTGAGGGCTTAAGCGTTTACGCAAATTATGCTTCACCTGTTGTCCTTATGAGTATTGGTGTATTCCTTCTTGCCGCTGTAATTGAGAAGTGGGGACTTCACAAGAGGATTGCTCTGAACATCGTAGCCAAGGTAGGAAGCAAGCCAACAAGGATAATCATGGGATTTGCCCTTGCAACAGGCTTCATCTCGATGTTCAAGTCAAACGTTACTGCAACAGCAATGATGCTTCCTATAGGCATAGCTCTCCTGAAGCAGCTCGGATTTGACCGTGAGAGCGGATTCTCAAAAGCTCTTATTCTTGCGATCGCTTTTGCTGCTTCCATCGGTGGCATGGGTACGATGATAGGGTCAGGAACAAACATCGCTGGCTCAGCCCTGATGAAGGATCTGGCAAGCATTGACATAACATTCCTTGAATGGATGAAGGTTGGACTTCCTTTTGTAATACTTTTCCTTCCGCTGAGTGTCATAATACTTAACCTTGTATTCAATGTTAAGCAAGCCAAGATCGAGGATGCTGATACGATACACAGGGAGCTCAAGGCTCTTGGATCCATGTCAAAGGCTGAAAAGCTTACAGCTGCATATGTGGTTATAGCGATAGCAGGATTCGTGCTTATGACACAGCTCAAGAAGATATTCCCGATGATCGCTGATGAAAATTATGCAGTGCTGATAGGACTTGCATTGTTCCTCATTCCGGTGGACTTCAAGGAAGGCAAGTTCCTCATGGATTCCAAGACAGCTATCAGGGAGATCTCCTGGTCAACATACCTGCTGCTCGGTGGTGCCCTGGTTCTTGGTGATGTAT
The DNA here is from genome assembly GCF_000495435.3 of Youngiibacter fragilis 232.1. Lineage (GTDB taxonomy): Bacteria > Bacillota > Clostridia > Clostridiales > Clostridiaceae > Youngiibacter > Youngiibacter fragilis. The sequence continues at coordinate 42,316 of NZ_AXUN02000113.1, forward strand.
TCTCAAAGGCTGGCATAGCAAAGTGGCTTGCATCATACATGGGATTCCTCTCAAACCTACCGGAAATCGGAGTCGTAATAGCTATAGCGGTTATAGTTGCGTTCATAACTGAGTTCGCTTCCAATTTCGTTGTTGCAAGTGCGTTCCTTCCACCTATCTTTGGAATTGCTGTAGAGCTTGGAATCAATCCAATGCTTCTCATGATGACAGTTACCTTGTCTGCAAGCCTTGCATTCATGTTCCCTTCAGGAACACCGACAAATGCCCTGGCTTTCGGTACTGGATACATAGACATAAAGGACATGGTAAAAGGCGGATTCTTCGTAAAGATGATAGGCGTAGTGCTCTTCCCGGTTGTCTTCTACTTCATATCCGCACCGCTTACAACATTGTTCTAAACAATAAATGGCCAGAAAATCTTAACCCGCTTTAAACATATTTGATTAGGTGACCTGAGCCGATTAGCTCAGGTCACCTTTTTTTCATCAGGGTATCGAATGGCAAGGATGCTTGCGGCATAAGGATTGAAATGTTGGCACGGAACTTGCTTATCTATCATTGAAGTTAAATGTTTTAGTTTAAGGGAGGCAAACATGATACCTAGAAAAGTAACCGTAAGGGAAACAAGTCCAAGAGACGGGTGGCAGAATCTCAGCTTTATCGAGACAGATGTCAAGGAAGCTGTAATCGGAAAGATCATAGACATGGGTGCTCCTGAGATAGAGCTTACATCCTTTGTGAATCCAAAGGCTGTTCCGCAGATCCAGGATGCTAATGAGCTTACAAGGCGAGTCCTTGAGATGAAAGCGGAGAAGAAGAGCGATGTGAAGCTTACGGCGCTTGTTCCGAACAAGAAGGGTGCTGACAATGCCTATGCAGCAGGGATAAGGACCATAGACCTTGTCGTAAGCGTCAGCGAGCTCCACAACAAGAGGAACGTCAACAAGACTGTAGACGAGAGCGTAGCATCACTCAGGGAGATCATGGCAGACCTTCCGGAGGACCTTGAGGTAAGGCTTGCCCTTGCATGCGTGTTCGGAAGCCCGTTCGGGGATGAGATCGATGTTGACAAGGTTGTAAGGATAATCGACGAAGCCGTGAAGATGGGGGTAAATATAGTAGGTCTTGCTGATTCCGCCGGACTTTCAACACCGGACCACACTTCGAGGATAATCAGGAGGATCAGGGAACATGCTGACCTGGACAAGGTTGCCGCACATATCCATGATACGAGGGGGCTTGGAATCGCAAATGCCTATGCTGCCTTCCAGGAAGGTGTGTACAGGTTTGACAGCGCCCTTGGCGGACTTGGCGGATGCCCGTTCATACCTGGTGCAGCAGGCAACATCTCCACGGAGGACCTTGTGACCATGTTCAACAGGATGAACATCGTGACAGGTATCGATTCCGAAAAGATGTACGAGGCTTCACTCTATCTGTCAAAGCACGTAAACGGCAAGTACAACAGCAAGATGCTTGACATCAACAGGCTGAAGGAAGTTACCGAATAAAGCGGTCTGCACCCGAACATGCCTGATGTGCGGTCATACAAGAAAAATGCGTCTGTTAATTTTGGTTAACATGACTTAACGCAAATCATTCCAATACTGATGAATCATGGCTGCATTTCAGTCAAAATGGCATTTTATAAGCTTGGCACGGTAATTGCTATAAATAAATTGGTCAGATGCTTTGATGGCATTCCCGGAAGTTTTCCAAGGCAGGGATTTCAAATCTTAAAGTAATGACCACAGGCGAAAGTGGCAGGATCATATTCATATTCCCAGGAGGTCAGAATGGACAGGATACTAAACATTGACATAACCGGAAAGCACAACTTCCTATTTGTCGGGGAGGCCGGAAGCGGTAAAAGCGAGGTTGCTATCAACTTTGCCAGGTACCTGCTTGAGATGGATGACAAGCCGGTCCACTTCTTTGATATGGATATGACAAAGCCGCTTTTCAGGTCAAGGGATGTCATGAATGAAATCGAGTCCCTTGGTATAATATTCCACCATCAGGAACAGTTCTATGATGCACCGACACTCGTTGGAGGTGTCACGAGGCTCCTTAAGGATGAGAACTGCCATGTGGTCATGGACATAGGCGGGAATGACGTGGGAGCCAGTGCCATAGGCGGATTCGCACCTAAGGTCAACAATGACTATACAGAAGTTTACTATGTGCTGAACCCATACCGTCCCTGGTCGGACAACCTGGACCATATTGACGGTACGCTTTCGGCGATACTCAGGATATCACACATAAAGCTTGAAAAGGTAAAGATGATAAGCAATCCGAATATCGGGTTGACCACAGATGCGGCTGAAGTCATGGAAGGCAACAGAAGGATGGCCGAGATGGTCGGACCGTATAAGGACATTGAGTTCCTCTGCGTAAGGAAAGAACTGTATGAGCAGGTGAAAAGCAGATCTAATGTTCCGGTTTTCCCCATTCATCTGTACCTCACATACGAGTGGAACAAGATGTAGCTGCCAAGCCGAAAAAGGATGGTGGACATACCGCTTTTAGCATTGCAAGTCAATGTCTATATAGAAATCAGATAATAAAAGGGAGGAAATACTCAAGTGGGAAGAATAGAAATCAGGTCGGAAAGCTGCAAGAGCTGCCAGTATTGTGTCAAATACTGCCCTAAGAAAGTGATAGAGATAGGGAGCAACGTAAACTCAAAGGGTTACGAATACGCTGTGCCAGTAAGGATGGATGACTGCATCGCCTGCCAGATATGCGCAAGGATGTGTCCTGACGCAGCCATTGAGGTATATAAATAGGATTTGTATTAAGCAGGGGTGCATCTAACAGGAGGTAGGGGTATAGAAGCCCGAACCTGTGAACTGTCGGGTGCAGTGAATTTCAGAAAGCATATGAGGGAGGAAAAAAGGAATGGCAAGAATATTCATGAAAGGCTGCGAAGCCATAGCTGAAGCGGCAGTAAGAGCCGGCTGCAGGTTTTTCGCAGGTTATCCTATAACACCACAGAACGAGATCCCTGAATATTTCGCGAGAAGGATGCCTGAAGTGGGAGGTGTCTTCATCCAGGGAGAAAGTGAGGTCGCTTCAGTAAACATGGTCTACGGAGCAGCATCAGCAGGAACAAGGTCAATGACCTCGTCATCGAGCCCGGGAGTTGCACTGAAGAGTGAAGGTATATCTTACTGCGCAGCTGCAAGGATTCCCATGGTATACGCGAACATTTCAAGGGGAGGCCCGGGTGTCGGATCGATCCATCCTGCACAGATGGACTACTTCCAGGCTACCAAGGCTTCAGGAAACGGCGGATTCGAGATGATGGTGTTCGCGCCTTCAAGCGTACAGGAAGCTGTTGACATGACCTACAACGCATTTGACTATGCTGACAGGGACAGGAATCCTGTGCTCATACTTGCCGATGGAGTAATCGGAACGATGATGGAGCCGGTTGAGCTTCCTGAGGCAAAATCCGATGATGAGGTTGCGGCGATAAAAGCGTCTAAGAAGGTATGGGCCTGCACAGGCCACAAGCTAGACTATTCCAACAGGGGATGGATACAGCCCGGCAACTGGAGCACCACAGTCATGCAGAATGAGAACATAAAGGCAGCTGAGCTCTACAAGAGCTGGGAAAAGGAAGCCCAGGCTGAGGAATACCTGGTTGAGGATGCAGAGGTAGTGATCGCATCCTACGGAATATCAGCAAGGATAGCAAAGTCAGCGGTAGAGGAGCTCCGAAAGGAAGGCTTTAAGGTCGGACTCATAAGGCCAATAACTGTCCATCCTTTCCCGTACAAGGCATTCGACAGTATCAACTACGATACCTGCAAGGCAGTGCTTGATGTTGAAATGTCAATTCCTGCCCAGTTTGTGCATGATGTCGCAATCGGAGTCAAGGAACGCTGCCCGATAGAAACTTGCCTTTGCTCAGGTGGAAATATCATGAGCAGGGAAGCGATAATCGAATCTGCCAAGAAGATCTGCGGGAAATAGGAGGGGATTGTGATGGAAAAGATATATTCAAGGACCAGAACGCTCCAGGACAAGGTCTCAGGATTCTGTCCGGGATGCATGCACGGTACTGCAATAAAGTTAATCGGGGAAGTCCTCGAGGAGATGAACATAGTTGACAGGACAGCCTGCGTGCTTGGAATCGGATGCTGCGGTCTCCACATGGACTATATAGCATATGACAACATAACGGCTCCACATGGAAGGGCTACTGCAGTCGCTGCAGGAATAAAGAGGTCCAATCCTGATTCCCTCGTGTTCACATATCAGGGTGACGGAGATTTCGCTTCGATAGGACTTGGCGAATCCATTTCATCTGCAAACCGCGGAGACAACATAACTGTGATCTTCATAAACAACGGAACCTACGGTATGACAGGCGGACAGATGGCCCCTACCACGCTTATGGGAATGAAGGCATCAACAGCACCCAAGGGACGTAACGCTGAAGACCATGGCTACCCGATGCACATGAGTGAGATACTCAACCAGCTGACCGCTCCCGCTTACCTTGAGAGGACAAGCTGCAACACCCCTGGTAATGTGGTGAAGACTAAGAAGGCAATTAGGAAGGCGTTTGAAAACCAGATAAACGGGAGGGGCTTCTCGATGGTCGAGATCGTCACAAGCTGCCCTACAAACTGGGGGCTTGATGCTCTTGATTCACTCAAATACATCGAAGAAAAAATGCTGCCTGAATTCCCGCTTGGCGTAATCAGGGATAAATAGGAGGAGAAAATGGAGACAAATTTATGCGTTGCCGGATTTGGCGGCCAGGGTGTTATGACGCTTGGGAAATTCCTTGCGGAGGCCACATGTGAATCAACAGATAAAAACGTTACTTTCTTCCCTTCATACGGAGCAGAACAGCGTGGAGGCACGGCTAACTGCTATGTGGTTATCTCTGACGAGATGATAGGGGCACCCCTTGGCGATGTCATGGACGACCTTATAGTCCTTAACGAGCCTTCCCTCAAGAAGTTCCTGTGCAAGCTCAGGGCTGGCGGTAACCTATTCATCAACAGCTCAATAGTGCCTGATGAGATCAACAGGGAAGACGTGAAGCTCATCAAGGTTCCAGTAACCGAACTCGCGCTTGAGCTTGGAAATCCGAAGGTCCTGAACGTTATAATGCTCGGGGCGTACATAGGCTACACTGAGGTAGTTTCACCCGAGGTTGTCTGGGGTACGATCGAAAACAAGCTTGGCAAGAAGCCAAAGCTGCTTCCGCTCAACAGGGCGGCATTCGACAAGGGCCTTGAGATCGGAAGGTCATCCAGATAATTCATCAATCATCTGGATCCTGATCAAACGACAGGGGGGATTTGAGAGAAAAGGTACTATCTGACTATGGACACAAGACAGGATTAATTTAATAGTATGGCGACAGAGGGCTTGAGGTTATGCTTCAGGTCCTTTTCTTATGGCAGGAAGACCTGCTTTACCACACAGGTCATGGCAGTATGTTCATATGCGTTAACCAAAATTAACACCAATGACTCCTCGGCTGTCATATATATTGGGAAAACCAACCAATTTCATGTTTTTTCAGCCATTTCTCAGTTGGCATGATAATTGCTTAATAAAGAGTGTGCGCGTAGATAATTAAGTTAAAGGGAGATATGAGATGAGCAGTTTACTTTTGGAAGGAATAAGGGTACTTGACTTCACGCAGTTTCTCGCAGGACCATACTGCGGTATGTTCCTTGCTGACATGGGTGCCGAAGTTATAAAGATCGAAAACCTCAAGGGCGGCGGAGACTTCACAAGGGGAGCAAGGCCAAGGGAGCCTAAGACCAACAGGAGCATGTACTTCGGTAACCTTAACAGGAACAAGAAGAGCGTATGCATCGACCTGAAGACAGCTGAAGGAAAGGAACTTTTCGCAGAGCTTGTCAAGTCAGCGGATGTGCTCCTTGAAAACAACAGGCCTGGTGTAATGGCAAAGCTTGGATTCGGATATGAGGATTGCAAGAAGATGAATCCGGCGATAATATATGCTTCAATATCAGGATTCGGCCAGTACGGACCATATTCAGAAAGACCTGGATATGACCTTATAGCTCAGGCTATGGGCGGATCCATGAGCATAACTGGATGGGATGGGCAGGAGCCGACCAGGGCAGGCATGGCGATTGGAGACCTCTTCGCAGGACTTAACGCGTGCATAGGGATCGTGTCATCGCTATACAAGAGGAAAGAGACAGGGCTTGGGCAGAGCATAGACGTTTCCCTGATGGACAGCATCGTATCGGGAATGGAAGCCAAGATGATGCAGTATGTGCATGGCGGACAGATCCCTGAGAAGACAGGTAACAGATACCTTGCTTCAGCACCATACGACTCGTTCAGGGCTGCAGATGATGATTTCGTGGTTGCCAGCGGTACTGATGCTCATTTCGTTGTCCTTGCAAAGGCAATGGGTATGCCTGAACTGAGCGATGACCCGAGATTCCTGAAGACTGAAGGCAGGCTTAACAACCAGGCTGAGCTCAAGGAGATCATCAACGGCTGGGCTGGACAGAGGACAGCAAAGGAGTGCGTGGACATAATACTTGGGGCAGGAATTCCTGCAGGCCCGATATACAATGTCAAGCAGGTATTCGAGGATGAGCACATGAAGGCCAGGGAGATGTTCGTGACGGTGAACCATAAGGATGCAGGAGAGCTGACTGTCATAGGAAATCCCATCAAGATGAGCGAATACCCTGTACAGTACAGGAAAGCGGCACCTGATGCAGGTGAGGATGACTTTGAGATATTCGAAGCATTGGGCTTTTCAAGGGAGACTCTCGAAAAGTACAGGGAAATGGGAGCCATGATGTAGCCATTGCTGCAATAATCAGCGGTTCTTTCGAAAAACTGGACTGATGGCATAAGCCGTTGGTCCAGTTTTCGGGCTATTTGGAATTGAAGGGAAATATCCCGGAATCTGTAGTAAAATTGACTTATACCATCCGATTTAGGATGCAGCGCACATTTTGGCACCATGCATGCGGTAACCTGTATTTCATACTGTATCAGCTGATAGTGAGGTGGACTATGAATTCAACAGTCGGGATTATTGTTCCCAACAAGGAAACAAATGACAGGATACTAAGGATACTTAAGGATGAGATCCTGAAGAAAAATCTCATAGTAAGCATGCTGACTGAGGATGATGTGGTGCTGCAGGCGAAGGCGCTTATAAAGAGAGGTGCTTCGGCCATCATAGCGCGAGGAGGCACATACCTCGACATAATGAGGGCTAATCTGCCAGTACCTGTCATAGAACTGGCCTTCCTTGCACAGGATATCCTCTTTTCCATAAACAAGGCGAACAGGTCAGGAAAGGATATCGCCGTAGTGGTGCAGGAACGGATAATATTTGAGCCGGAAATGTGGAAGAACCTTTTCGACGTTGATATCAAGGTTTACAGATATTCAAGAATTGAGAATATCGACAATGTGCTGAAAAAATTGATTGAGAGCAATGAGGACAGGTTAGTCATCGGAGGGGCACTCACATATTCAAAGGCAGTCAGGGCAGGACTGCAGAGCCTGAATATTGAGAACAGCGATGAGACGATCATAAGGACGTATAAGCAGGCTCAGGAGATCCTGAGCCAGATATATGACAATACGAGACACTCGCAGATGCTGTCGACAGTCCTGAACAATGTCAATGAAGGCATACTGGTCATCAGCAATGATGGTACCATAGAGCACCATAACAACAAGCTCATGAAGTTCTTCAACAAGATTGACAGCAGCATTGTCAACAGGAAGCTAGTTGATGTCCTTCCCGTCGTTTCATCTGCTCTGGGCGATTTCACAAAAGCCCAGACAACCAACAAGATAATAAAGAGCGGAAAGTTCGTCCTCAATATCAATACAGTCCCTATTCAGGTTGGCGGTGAACTGCTTGGGATTGTCTGCACTATCCAGGACCTGACAGAGATCCAGAAGCTTGAGGAGAGCCTGAGGCGAAAGCTTAACCCCAAGGGCCTCAGTTCAAAGTACACATTCGACAACATCTTCACGAAAAACAGGAAGATGAATGATGTCATAGAAAGCGCGAAGAAGTACTCGAAGGCTGACAGCACCATTCTGATCTATGGTGAGAGCGGAACCGGAAAGGAGATATTCGCGCAGAGCATCCACAGCAGCAGCGAAAGGCATGATGCCCCGTTTGTTGCAGTTAACTGCGGAGCACTCAACAAGAACCTTATAGAGAGCGAACTGTTCGGCTATGTGGAAGGGGCGTTCACAGGAGCCATCAAGGGAGGCAAACAGGGTCTTTTCGAGATGGCCCACAAGGGTACGATTTTCCTTGATGAGATTAACAGCCTGCCTATAGAAGTCCAGTCAAGCTTCCTCAGGGTGATCGAGGAGAAGGAGGTCATGAGGGTAGGCTCAGACTATGTCATCCCCCTTGATGTGAGGATCATAGTCGCAAGCAACGAAAACCTCATACAGCTTGTCGAACAGGGGGATTTCAGGAGAGACCTTTTCTACAGGCTTAATGTGCTTGAGATCAAGATACCGCCGCTAAGGGACAGGAGAGATGACATCGTGCCTCTTTTCCAGATATTCCTGAAGGAATTCGGTGTTGAACAGGTCACGATTCCTGAAGAGCTGAAAGGAAGGCTTGCCGGCTATCAATGGAAAGGGAACATCAGGGAGCTTAAGAATGTGGCTGAGAGGTATGCGCTGCTAGGGGAAAAGATGAGTTTCGAATTCCTGGATTCAAACCAGGCCGACAGTATGGTGATAACGGATGACTACAAGATAGACCTCAAGGACCTTAACCGCAAGGTCGAGGAGCTTGTCATCGAGTCACTGGAAGCCAAAGGCCTTTCAAAGAACGAGATCTCCGGAATCCTTGGGATAAGCAGGACTGCGCTCTGGAAAAAAACCAATGCAAAGCCATGATATAGCGGGTAAAATTTGGGACGGGGCATCCTGTCATTTGTTGGGAGTGTTTGTTGTATGCCATTGAAACCAAAGACAAGGAATGTGGGCCTTATTGTAATGCTTATCGGCACATTCGTATCTTCGCTGAGCATAAGTCTGCTTTCATCAGCCCTGCCTAGGATAATGAAGGAGTTTTCAGTAAGTGCCACCATAGGCCAATGGCTGTCAACAGTATATATACTGGTCCTTGGTATAGTTACCGCATCCTCAGCATACCTCATAAACAGGTTCAATTCGAAGAAGCTGTTCCTGTCGGGCATGCTTCTTTTTCTTACAGGCTGTGCCATATCAATAGCTGCCCCAAACTTTACTGTATTGATCCTTTCAAGGGTAGTGCAGGCCTGCGGGGCTGGGATCCTGATGCCTGTGACCCAGGTCGTGATCCTCAGGACCTTCCCTGTCTCACAGCACGGGAAAGCGATGGGAATAATTGGGCTTGTAATCGGGGTTGCTCCAGCAGTCGGACCGACACTGTCAGGCCTGATCGTTGATTTCTCAGGATGGAAAAGCATTTTCTACCTGCTTTCCGCGATCTCAATAATCGTGATCGTGCTTTCAGCGTTCCTTCTGCCTGGTATTGATTCCCAAAAGGGAGGAAGCATTGAGCTGGTTTCCTTGCTCCTTTATGGGATAGGTTTCTGCAGCCTGATGATAGGCATCACAAACCGGGAGCGTTATGGATGGGTCAGCATGAACACCCTGGGTGCCCTTGCGGCGGGAGCCATCTGCCTGTACCTTTTTACAGTGAGGCAATTTCGGGTACCTCATCCGCTGCTACAGCTCGATGTGTTCAAGGACCGTAATTTCACCGTTTCTTCGATACTCATAATGATCACCTACATCTCTATGATGTCAGGTACCATGAGGGTGCCAATATACATACAGTCAGTAAGGGGTTTGTCGGCACTCGTTTCGGGGACAGTCCTTCTGCCAGGTTCAGCGCTTCTTGCGGTATTCAATCCAATAACAGGCTACCTGTACGACAGATTCGGCGGCAGGCTGATCACGATTGCCGGAATGATATTCCTGGGGCTCGGGTCTGCTTCCTTCGCCTTCTTCGGGACTGACACCTCACTCATGGTCGTATCAGCGATGTACGCATTGAGGATGGTCGGAATAGCATTCCTCCTCATGCCTCTGGCAGCCTTCGGGCTTAGGAGGCTTAGCGGAGAAGAGATCGCACATGGCAATGCCATAGTCAACTCCCTCAGGCAGATGTCAGGAGCCCTGGGCTCATCGATCCTTATTGCGGTAATGGGAGCTGCTTCAGCGAACAGCGCAGTGGCAGATATATACGGCATCAACGCCTCATTTGCAGTAGAGGCTGGCCTTCTTGTCATCGGACTTGTGATTTCCCTGATATTCATAAGAAATGAATGATGAAAGAATCAGGGCTTACCAACACATATGATTACTGAAACATGGGAACTTTTTTCCTGTAGGATTATGAAGAAGCTCTGGTAGAGTAGTTTTGAAATATATGGAAACGCCTGAAAACACCCTCAAATCACTCATGTGATTTGAGGGTGTTCATTATGGTCATGATTGGATCTTCAGGATTACATTGCCTCTCTTGTGCCCCTTGTCAACATAGGCATGTGCTTCAGCAGTGTTCTCAAGGTCATAGGTCCTGTCGATTATCGCCTTAAGCTTTCCCTGTTCAAACCAGGCTTTTAACCTTTCAAGCTGTTCTTTTGTTTCTCTTGCAACAGATGCTCCGCCGACTGTGATGAAGCTGCCTCCAGGCTTAAGGGCCAGTTTGGCTTTTGCCCTGCTGGTCTTTCCGACAGCATCGAATATGATGTCGTAGCTGACTCCTTTCCTGGTGTAATCATCACTTGTATAGTCAATGAAGTCACTGGCACCAAGTCTTAGCACAAGCTCTTCGTTAGCACCGCTTGCGACACCTGTCACCTTGAGGCCAAGAGCAGATCCTATCTGCACTGCAGCTGTGCCTACAGCGCCGGATGCTCCATAGACTAGCAGAGTCTGACCAGATCCAGGATTCACTTTGTCAAGGAAAAAGAGTGCTGTGGTACCACCAAAGGGGAGTGAAGCTGCTTCCTCGAAGGTCGCACTTTCTGGCATACGCGCCACTGCTCCATCTGCCTTTACAGTAATAAATTCAGCGTGGCAGCCGTAGCTTGTTCCGGATGTGCAGCCATAGACGCGGTCACCTATCCTGAACTGGTCTGTGTATGCTTCCTCAACTGTTCCGGCAAAGACTGTTCCGAGAATGGGCTGCCTTGGTCTGTTCCAGCCTAGAATAAGGCGCATCGCAGGCTTCATGGGACCTGCAACACCCAGTCCCCTTGTCCTTGTGTCAGCTGTATTCACCCTGAATCCCCACAGAATTATAACTTGTTAACATCGAAACCCCTTGGTATTATTGGGTTTTCGATGTTTTTTATATTGAAACCCCCACAAAAACATGTTATAATTATAACGTGAGGTGTTTCATGAATATCGTATACGTCAAGAACAAAAAGAACGGGATTACATATGTCTACGAATCAAAAAACTATTGGGACAAGGACAAGAAGCAATCCAGAAGCAAACGAGTCTGCATCGGAAAACTGGATGATAATGGAAATCTGGTTCCTTCTAAGCGATTGACCGAGCCACCCGTTTCCACAGTAATCAAAAGAGGACCAGTGCCCTCAGTTTCAACAAGACACAGCTATTATGGGGCCACATACCTGTTTGATGCAATTGGTGAAGAACTTGGGATTGTTCAAGACTTGAAGATTTGCTTCCCTGATATCTACAAGCAGATCCTGTCAATCGCGTATTTCCTGATACTGGAAGACCGGAATTCGCTAATCCGTTTCCCGAAATGGGACAGGACACATTACCACCCGCATGGTAGCAGCATTGCTTCCCAGAGAAGCAGCGACC
>NZ_AXUN02000112.1 GCF_000495435.3 Youngiibacter fragilis 232.1
TTGAACTTCTCCGGTTGCTTGAGAATGCTCAAGGAAACAGGGAAAGTCAGTTTCCCGTCAGATTTCAGCTTCTTAAGCCCGCTCAGGAACTTGCCTCGAAACAGCCTGGATACAACCTTTATGGGGAACAGGAATTTATTGTCCTTGGTTACGAACTTCAAGGACTTGTCGAGTCCTCCACCAAGGACAATGACATGTATGTGCGGATGAAATGACAGGTTGCTTCCCCAGGTATGGAGTATGCTCAGAAATCCGATATCCGCACCCATGTGCCTTTTGTCCCGGGCAAGTTCCATTAGGGTGTCAGAGCTGGCGCTGTATAGCAGGTTGTAGAGAAGCCTTTTGTTTGAAAAGATGAGCGGATTGAGCTCTTCCGGCACGGTGAACACGGCATGGAAATATGGGGCATCCACCACATCTGCCTTCCTGGCATCTATCCATTTTTCCTTGGTAAGGGACTGGCAGCACGGGCAGTGGCGGTTTCTGCATGAGTTGTAGTGGACATGGGTCTCACCACAGTCCTGGCACGTAGTGGAATTGCCTCCCAAAGCAGATGTTTTGCAGCTCATTATCGCTTTTGCTACCTTATCGGTATCAATGTTCTCACCATGCTTTTCAAGGAAATTGCCGTATCCCTTGTTGAATATCTCCTGAACCTTATACATTGGGGACACCATCGAAGGGGTTGACGAAATGAGAAGGGCCTGTCCTTGCAAGGTGAATGTATATTGCAGTACTGCTTGAAGACCTGTGGCCGAGAAGCTTCTGAATGGTAATCAGGTCTACGCCGCTCTCATAGAGATGTGTAGCGAATGAATGCCTGAAAGTGTGTGAAGAAATATGCTTGGACCAGTTGAGGGTCTTGAGGTGGTCTGAAACGAGACGGGAAACAGTACTGGAAGTAATGGGCTTAGTTCCTCTTTTGTTTGGGAAAAGCCACTCCATCGGACGACCATATCTTCTCCAGTAGTCGGTGAGTATCTCCAAGGCATTGGTGGACAGTGTGGCATATCTCTCCGACCTGTTCTTTGAGGCGCGGATGAATATACGGCAATCCTTTCTGCTGATATCCTCGTATCTGAGGTGCAGTAGTTCAGATAGCCGTAGCCCGGAAGAGTAAAGCAGGGCAATGCAAGCCTTGAGTCTCAGGTCGTGGATTGAACCTATGAACTCCAATGTCTCATCCAGAGTCATGACTTCGGGGAGGTAGATGTTTTTCTTCATGGAAGGCACTTCGTATTTGTCCCAGGATTGCTTAAGTATGTAAAGCCTGAAAAAGCGTATTTGTGATGAGTGGGCATTGATACTGTGGTTGGAAAGCTTCTTTGTCTTCTTAAGGAAAAGGAGATAGGTCCGAATGTCATTGTAGGA
>NZ_AXUN02000111.1 GCF_000495435.3 Youngiibacter fragilis 232.1
CGCTGACTGTCAAGGTAGTTGTCAGTAATTCTTCATTTTTTGTATGCTATGAGACTGAAGTATTAGACTTGGTTCCAATATTTTCAGATTCTGTATTTACTGGATTAAGCCAGACTTCATCAGGTAGAGTCCAGTCTCTTGTGGACATAGACCAGCGTTCAGGATGCTTAGCTCTCGCTGCCTCATATACAGCTCTCCTCTGATCCAGTATTTGCTGACCTATTCCGCTGTGTCTTTGTTCTGGGGTCAGAAAGTTTATTCCGCTGTGGCGGTGTTTGTAGTTATACCAATGGACAAACTTCTTGCACCACTGACGTGCCTCTTCGAGGTCTTTGAAGCCCTTTGGCTGGTAGTTGCAGTTGTACTTCAATGTCTTGAAAAGACTCTCAGCATAAGGATTATCATTGCTTACCCTTGGTCTGCTGTTTGATGGCGTTATTCCCAAGCGGTAGAGCGTTTCGAGCATGGTAGCACCCTTCATAGGACTTCCGTTATCTGAGTGAAGCACAAGAGGCTTACTACGCAGCCCAATCTTCTCAG
>NZ_AXUN02000110.1 GCF_000495435.3 Youngiibacter fragilis 232.1
TCATTTTGAGCATAATATTCAGTATTTCATAATATCTCTAATTAATAGTATTGATCAAGTGTAAACTATTAGGATATGTTCCCACAAACGACAGTTAATCTTGGATATGTTCCCCAAAACGACCCTTGATAAAAAGGGGACTTGGAACAATGGATTTGATAGCTATCAATTCAACTCCAAGCACATTGAGACAGTGATACTCCTACAAAGGGAAAAATCACAACATATTGTATAAACCGCATGATTGAGCCACTATATATAGTGTTCTCTTGGATGTCAAATTATTCCCCAATACGTCTATAGATAAAAGTAAGTAATATTAGCAAGCTACATCAGTAATATATCGTGAGGCTAATTAAATAGTTCTAATTAAGTGCTGAGTCAATTCTTATGGCTCAGTACTTTAACTTTTTTGGAGATATTCAGGGTCAATCACAAAACCTGTGGGATTGACAAGTTGAACCTGCCCTTCTATATGGTCTAAAACAATTGAATAAATAAAGAGCTTCACGTTATGATAGAAATGCATCTTGGCGGATGTACAAATCAAATCACAGCGGAGGCTCTGAATGAATTATACACAAGAAGATCAGGCGAACACAATGTAAGCGGAAATTGTACAGC
>NZ_AXUN02000109.1 GCF_000495435.3 Youngiibacter fragilis 232.1
GGGAAAGTAGGTTGTCGCCAGGTCAGTAAAATCCCCCGGATCTTTTGGTCCGGGGGATTTACTTTGCATTGAAAAATAAAATACAATCAATACATATGGTTCAAAGGGGGACAGTCGTGATGGGATCAAGAGCAAAGATAGTTTTGGCACTGGCGATCACTGCTGTTCTTTTTTCATGCTCATCGGGCAATAAGCCTAATAATGAAACCAGTGTGCCTGCCGAAATACAGCCAACAGTTGTGGCCAATGATCCGGTTACGCCAACTGAGCCTGAGCAGCAACCGGTTTTGGAACCAATACAGGTATTAGGCAGGAAGCAAATAATCGAGAAATACTCTGATGATGTTCCAAGAAAATTCGGGGAGCGAATGGATGGCATAATATCAGGTTTCATACCTACAGGAAAGCAGATCGCTTTGACTCTTGATGCCTGCGGTGGAAGCTATGACAGAAGGATAACCGATTATCTGGAAAAGAAGAAAATCAGAGCAACTCTGTTCGTAAGCGGGAAATGGATTGACATGCATGAAAAGGAGTTGAAACGCCTGTCCGAAAGTTCCTTATTCCAGATAGAGAACCATGGAAAGAGCCACAAGCCCCTCACAAGCGACGGCAGGTCTGTATATGGTATAAGTGGTACCAAGGACATTGGAGAGGCTTACGACGAGGTTATGGTGAACTCTGAGAGGATTGAGAGGATTACCGGGAGAAGTCCTGAGTTCTTCAGGTCAGGAACGGCGTTTTATGATGACATTTCAATCAGCATGCTTAATGACCTCAAAGTTTCCGCTGCTGGATATACAATCAGCGGAGATGGCGGGGCTACTTATTCCAGGTCTAGGATCATTAACATTGTTAAGGGTGCTAAACCTGGTGACATAATATTGATGCATATTAACCATCCTGAATCGGATACATTTGATGGCCTGGTTGGTGCAATTGAGGAGCTTTTGGGATCTGGATTTGAGTTCATTACCATGTCAGAAGCAGTGAAAAACAGGTAAAGATTGAAGAAACCCGCAGGCAGCATTCGCCATGCGGGTTTCTTCCAATATCAGCTTACTTTAATATCGATTTTTTCTCTTGATTCGTTTGTCAGGTCTTTGCTCATCCAGTTCTTTCCTTCAACAAGCCTTGTTACCATCATGGATACGACTGCATCACCCGTGGCATTGATCCAGGTTGCAGCTGGGTCCACAAGAAAACCTATTGTAGCGATAATAGGGAAGGCTTCAGGAGGGAATCCGAAGAGGCTTACAATAAGCATTTCTCCAACAAGTCCACCACCTGGAATACCTGACATGACAACTCCACCCAGTATTGAAATGAGGATTGCTGTCAGATAAGTTCCCATACCTGAGAAGTCCTGTCCAAATATCCCGAAGAGGAATGAAATCTTCAATATGGATGATAATACTGTTCCATCCATATGCATGGTGGCTCCGATTGGCAGGATTATTTCCCTGATATCCTTTGGAACTCCCATGTTTTTAGTAGCATTTAGGTTGACTGGCAGCGTGGCAATAGAACTTTGGGTTGCTATCGACGTTACAGATGGGGATATTATGTTCCTGAAATATGTCTTAATTCCAAGCTTTCCGCCTGCAAAGTATGAATAACCGCTGAATGCGATGAAGAAATACAAGATACATACAGGATAGTATATTGCCATGGCTCTTCCATAAGCACCAAGCAGCTGAGGACCGAATTCTCCTACAAGGTTTGCAAAATATGCACCAAGCCCGATAGGCGCGTAAAGCATTATTATACCAACAAATCTCATCATTACATTTGAAAGGGAATCAAGGAATTTGGCAACAATATTGTCCTCACCACCTATGGAACTGACACAGAACCCAAAGATGATCGAGAATACGATTAACGGCATCATGTTTGATCTTGAAAGGAGTTTGCTGAAATCATTGACCGTCAGGGCACCAATTATCTGGTCAGCGAGCTTCACGGTTTCAAGTTCTGAAGATGCTTCGAGTGCGAGATTCACACCCTGCGCCGGCGGCAGAACCTTGACGACAAATATGATTACGAAAGCGGCTATCAATCCAGTTCCAACGAACATCATGAACATGTTGCCAAGGATCTTCCCAAGCCTCTTCATATTGACCATATTTCCTACAGCGCTTGCTATTGTGGCAAAAACAAGTGGTGTTACCACAGTAAACATAAGATTGAGGAACAAATCACCAAAAGGCTTCAATACTGTAGCCTTTTCACCAAAAATGGATATTCCACTTAAAAAAT
>NZ_AXUN02000108.1 GCF_000495435.3 Youngiibacter fragilis 232.1
AGTGAGTAGAAAATAGCTGCTCCTGAGCTTACGTAACTCAAAAAAGGAAGATAAGATGGTCCGAATTCCGTACCATCTTATCTTCTACTCAAATCATGCTAATTTTTAGGGGCTTTTTCAGTGCCCTCAGGGGACACCTCCCTTTTTCATCCTGTCAAAGTGGATAGTGGAAGTATGCAACTAATATGAGTGCTATAATGGTATGTGTATAGGTTAATATGAGGGGGGATTTTTTTGCTGAAGCTCATAGTTGACAGCACCTGCGACATGGATGAGGAAATGAGGAAGGATATTATAGTCCTGCCGCTTTCAATCATCATGGATGACATCCCGTACCTTGATGGAATAGAGGTTGATACTAAAAAGGTCTATGACTACATGAGAGAGGGAAAGCTTCCCAAGACTTCCCAGATATCCTATGTGCATCTCATGGAGATCCTTAATGAGATTTCAACAAACAAGGATGATGCTATATACCTGACCTTTTCATCAAAGATGTCGGGCAGTCATGATCTCGCAAAGAATACGGTTGAGGAGTTCCTGGAAGATAATCCGGGCTTGAGGATAGAAGTGGTGGATTCTGAGGGCGGTTCAGGTGGTGCATCCCTTTTTGCAATTCATATGGCAGATATGATCAGGAAGGGTCTTGGTATTGACGAGGTGCTTCAGAATATTGATGAAATGAAAAAATGCATAAGGTACCGCTTTACGCTTCAGGACATAGCCTGGCTAGCCAAAGGGGGGAGGGTCAATACGACACTTTCAACGGTTGGTGACATGCTGGACATGAAACCATACCTTACGGTGAGAGAAGGAAGGATCGTAGTTGACAGGCTTGTCAGGGGCAGAAAGAAGGCGATCAGAAAGATTGCGGATGACATTGCAATGGATGCGAAGGATTATCCTGACCAGCTTATAACGATAAGCCATGGTGATGACCTGGAATCTGCAAGCAGCCTTGAAAAACATATCAGGGAGCTTTTGCCTGAGGCGAGGACAAGGATACTCGCCATTGGGTCGGTTCTTGGAGCGCATATCGGAGTTGGCGGAGTTGCTGCCTTCTGCCTCACCAGGAGACCGCCATATGAAAAGGGATGATGATAGAAGTTTCCACATACTTGCAATATACTCCATTCTGGCATTGGTCATTCTGGCATTAGATGTAACGGGGATAAGTGGCAAGGTAATCTGGGGAGTGAGGTATGCGGTCATTCTATCCATGCCCTTATATTCGATAAGGGTGTCTGTGAAGGAAAGGGAACAGAGGCTGCTGCAGGCATCGCTGATCCTGATCGCAGCGGGAGATTTCTTTCTCTATGTGCCGCTGGCAATGGGAAGCGAGGAGCCAGATCTGTACCCATGGGGAGTACTTCTTTTTTCATTGGCTTACCTGATGCTTTCAGCCGCGTATTCCAGGAGATCCAATAGGGCACTTAAGGAGATACTGCTTACACTTATGCCGATGACTGTTTTTTTTGCAGGAGCAACCTCTGTCCTTTCTTATGCAGATGGAATGACAAGGATTGCCGGACTTCTGCTTACAGCCTCAATTTCCTTTATGCTTTGGAATGCATTGTGCGTACCTTTAAGAGGATTCTTCGACAATGAAGCTTCAAAGCTTGTCGTTGCCTCGTCGTTCCTGATGCTCATATGTGATGCAGGGGTTGGACTGGGTATGCTGGCAGGCATAAGGGATGAGCTTTTGTTTGACATCGGAAGGAACATAGTCTGGTCAGCATATATCCCAGCATGGGCTATAATCCTCATGCTTTCATCCTGGAAGCTTAAGGAAAGGTGATGAAGCATAAGAGGAAATGGCTGAATTCATGTTGTACCATCCTATGTGGAATGTATTATTAACTCAAACTTCGCACAAT
>NZ_AXUN02000107.1 GCF_000495435.3 Youngiibacter fragilis 232.1
TTCTTTCCTAATAAATTATACCATAGTGTGATAGCCAATCACAGGTTCCGCCTATGCGGATACCCTGGCCGATATCCTGGCCTTTGCCATTATCCTGTCTATCACGGTTACCATTACCGTGTTGCTTATTGCTGCAGGTATTACCACCCCAATGAACAAGGCAGTGAATGGAGCCGGCAGCTGGAAGAATACCTGGGCGCTGCCAAGGAATACAGTTCCGCTTATGATTGTCCCGACTGAAGCTATGACGATAGTCCTTAATGCTGGATTCGCATTCTTCAGCATGGTGTAAAGAAGATATACCGCAGGAGCCGTGACCATCTTGTCTATGATATTCGGAATCTGACCCATCGGGAATGTCGTAGTCATTGCTGTGAGCAGACCTGCCGCTGCACCGATAGCTATGGTCCCTTTGAAGTCATCAACGAAGAATATCGCAAGGAACATCATGGCAAGGAAGGGATCAGGCTTCATGCTTCCAAGAGGAAGCCCCGGAATAACAAGGTGAAGGATATAGCCCATTGCGAGGAACAGTGCTGCAGTTACCATTTTCTTTGTATTCATTTCATTCTCTCCTATCTTTTCGTTAACAGAGTGCGTTGCGACACATGTCCTTCAGAGCATCCCTTCCACCTCCTTTGTAAAATAAAAAGAGCTCCATCCTTGAATAGGACGAAGCTCATGCTGCGCGGTACCACCTAAATTGAATCCCGAAAGGATTCCACTCTTCACGGATACATTCATATCCTGTCCCTTTTATCGGCGGGCTCCCGTCAGTTACTACTCTCAAAAAGATTTCGGACTGCTTCTTCCTGGTCCATTCCCCTGGTCATCCATTGCCTGCATCTCACCGCCGCAGACTCTCTTAAAACGACCCTTCCAGAGTACTCTTCCAGATTGACGAATTGTTTCTTCGGTTTTTTATAGTTTACGACGTTAGCAGAAATAATTCAAGTCAATTGGAATAATTTTTTTGCTTATCTCCCTGCTTATCTCCCTTTCCTAAGCTGCTGATTTTTTCTTCATTTTTAAAAATCCTGCTGTAGTCCGTATCCTTAATTGATAAACAGGAATTTTTCTGGGTCAATATATGATGGAGGCAGTATTTTTGGACTTACATTGACGAAGATCCCAAAAAAATAATCCAAATTATCTAATTTCAACAAACAAATTGAATAATATTGTTAAATTGCACAATAATCGAGCACTGGAATTCACGATTTCCAAAATATTTTTTTGGTACATCAATAAATATTTTGGTATCATTTTCTTTATTGATACACAAATTAAAGATAATTAATCATATCTTCAATTGAAATCGTTTACTCCTTGCTTAATTAACAAATGTTAACGTTTGACACTTGCTATTTGAAAAAATATAATCTTATCATATCCGGAAATGCATATGCAGT
>NZ_AXUN02000106.1 GCF_000495435.3 Youngiibacter fragilis 232.1
GGCCTTATATAAGATTTCTGTTCGTCGGCCCGAAAATTTGCCCGCCAGAACTCCTCGCCCTGACATCCGGCTTCCTTCAGATTCCACCTCGCAATGGACACCCTTGCCTTCGGCTAACGCTTCCTGCTACCGAGCGCGTAGTGGACTCTCACCACCAAGTTAGCGCCCATGCCGGGCGCACAACAGAAAGCAGCCGCAAGCATTTGAACTTGCGGCTGCTATTCAGTCTATAATACTGATGTCAGATATCAGCCTGAAACAGACAGGCTGTAGAAAATGATATACAGCACTGCAGCACCAGCGTGTGTTGAGATTAAGACTGCCGGTGTCCTGTCCTACTTCTTGCAAATGGCGTAAATTCCGAAGACCAGACCGCCAATCCCTGCGATGAAGATTTATACTGTAATATCCCAACAGGCATCATCTAAACCAAGGATACCAAGTCCCTTTACAAGAAGCAGGGATCCTGCAATTTAAATTATGGATGCCGCCTCCATATGGAATGAGACCTCGCCTGGTCTTGAATTAGGTTTGAATTAAAGCTCCACGATCCAAAATCCGATCAGTATTCGGTTTCCGAATGGGTGACCAATACAGGGCATTTGGCTTCTGAAATTACCCTCTGTGCAACAGAGCCCAGGAAAAACCTCTTTATCTTTGAGAAGCCCCTGTTCCCGATTATTATCGCATCTACCTTTTCCTTCTCTGCATCCTCAAGTATCCTGATATGCGGCTCACCCAGAAGAACCTCCCTTTCAGTTCTGATACCATTGAAATCCAGCTTCTCGACAATGGCATTGAGCAGCCTGTATGAGCTTTCTTCCATCTTCTCAACAGCTCCTGAATTCTCCTCTATCCATTTCCTGTCCACGTGGGACCATATTTCATCATTTCTCATGAAACGCAGATAATGGTCTGGATCCACAACTGTTACAAGCTTGATCCGGTACAAGCAGCCTCATGACAATCCCTCCCTTTCATTAATGGTTACCCTGAACCGTTAATTATCTTAATTTTCTGATTATATTATGGCATGCTTTATTACTGGATTGAACCATGCCTGTCACTCCGTATAAACCAGTTTTCTTATATTGTTATTAAATTAACCCATTGTTACCAGGTTGTGATTTATTATTTTCATGTTGGAAGTATAATAGGATTGCGAAAAAACTGACCCTTAGAATCCGTCCATAGGTTCCGGATGGATGCAAGGCATTGAAAAGCCTGAAAGGAGTGCAAATGAGAAGTGTAAGGAAGCCTATATGTCTCCTTGTCACAGCTCTTCTTCTTGGATCTGGCTGCGCCCAAAAGCAAAATGATTCTCCGTTCAAAATAACCGTAATTCCGCAGGAGCTTAAAGGATTTTCAATCCCAGGACAAAGTATCCACTATCTTGTGACAGTCGGCGAGGAAGCAAAGAAGGATTCTGTAGCCATAACAGCATCGTCTTCAGGTGCGGATGTTACCGTAGTAAGAAAGGATATCATTGAAGGTCAGGTAGCTGAAATCATAGTCGTTCCAAAAGCTGAAAGCTCCGGACAACCTGTAACTGTCGATATCGAAGGAACCCGGGGAAGCGTTAAGGATAAGAAATCAGTGACTTTCGAGGTAATTGAGGGTGAGGATGACAGGAAGGAGTACGCTGAAGAGCTTCTGAAGATGTTCATGCCTTTCCTTGCCGAGAAGCACCCTGAATTCAAGATCAATGCCGATACCAAATGGACAGGCACCATGGTAAGCCCTCAGTGGCTTGTTGTCTCACACTACCTGTTCTTCTCTGACGAATGGGAGCTGCACCTTGAGTGGCATGTGATGATCGCCCCGAATGACTGGGCAAGGATAGACCTGAGGCACAGGTCAGATGAAACCAAACCATCGTCGGCATTTGAGATCTCATCAGTAAGCGGCAAGACTTCACCCATACCGATTGAAGTCCCGACGGAAATCTGGAGATGAAAAAACGGCTTCCCTGAACCACAGGGGAGCCGTTCCATTACGATCAAACGGGTCAGGACAGCTTTGCTGTAAGCTCAGCAAGCTCAAGCACCAGCTTTTCAGTCTTGTCCCAGCCCAGACATGCGTCAGTTATGGACTGTCCGTAGTTGGTGCCTTTCTCGGACTGGGCACCATCCATTAGGTAACTTTCGATCATGAAGCCCTTGAACAGCCTGTTTATGGATTCTGAGCTCTTTGCGCTGTGCATGACCTCCTTGGCGATCCTTGGCTGCTCGTTCCACAGCTTCATGGAATTTGCATGGTTGCAGTCCACTATCACGGCAGGATTCTTGAGGTTAGCCTCAGTATACATCCTGGATAGCATCATCAGGTCCTCATAGTGGTAGTTAGGTATGCTTCTTCCGTACTGGTTCATTGCTCCCCTTAGTATCGCATGAGCAAGAGGGTTCCCATCGGTCTGTACCTCATTCCCGCTGAATATGAAGTCGTGGGGCAGCTGAGCTGCCTTTATTGAATTCAGCATGACGTTCAGGTATCCGCTTGTCGGGTTCTTCATTCCAACGGGCTCGTTTATTCCGCTGGCAGTAAGCCTGTGACCCTGGTTCTCAACCGACCTGGCACCCACCGCGTGATATGCCAGTATGTCATCAAGGTACCTGGCGTTCTCAGGATACAGCATCTCGTCCGCTCCAGTGAACCCAGTCTCCTCCACAAGCCTCTTATGAAGATGCCTGATCGTGTATATTCCCTTGCTGATGTCCGGAGCCTCATTGATATCCGGCTGATGCAGCATTCCCTTGTAGCCTTCTCCGGTAGTCCTCGGCTTGTTGGTATAAAGCCTGGGGATTAATACCAGCTGTTCCTTTACCTTCTCATTTACACCGGCCAGCCGTGTCATGTATTCCATGACGGAATCCTCCCTGTCCGCGGAGCAGGGCCCGATTACCAGGATCTTTTTCGACGACTTGCCTTCAAGGACCTCCCTGATCTCAAGGTCTCTCTTAGCCTTGACCTCAAGGGCTGCCTTAGACAATGGAATCTCTGATTTGATTTCCTCTGGAGTCGGTATGTTTTGTATGTACTTGAAGCTCATGTTTGACACCGCCTTATTATTCACTATTCTTATCTTTTGTGCTAATCAGAAAAGGACCAGCTTTAATATTTCCTACCATTTTAACAGAAAACCAGCCGGTTGGCACTTTTTTTATTATTATCTCAAACTTCGCAGTTTAGAA
>NZ_AXUN02000105.1 GCF_000495435.3 Youngiibacter fragilis 232.1
TTTGCCCATCGGCTATTTGATGGATCTATGGGAATGCCACAAGCAATTTATCGGGATTTCAAAACCAAGAAAAGATCACAATATTGACGATATTATCCCGGAGTATTTATAACACTACCATGTAATGTGGCACCTTAAGCGGTGTCATTTTTCATGCTCCAAGGAGGTGAAACCATGGATAATTTATCCGACTTCTAAGATACGTTATCATATCCCATATGTGTAGTTATCCTCCTTTCTCCCGTATTCATAGAAAAACCGGGGAACCCATAAAGAATTCCTCGGATAATTTTTCAAGGTCTTTTCTTTCTAAACAAAAATGGCATTGCCAACGACAGCGGCGGCGGAGTATTGATAGTAGAAATATCTTGAAGTGGTTTACCGCGCTCATCGAGGTATCTATTTGCCAATTCCGGAGTAACTGTTGCATATATACATGTTGTTGCAATGGTTGAATGACCTAGAAAAGCCTTTATGGCAACAAGCGAATCTCCTGCCTCGAGCATATGAACCGCAATCGAATGTCTGAATGAATGTGGTGAGTAACTGTTTTCCCTGAAAAGTTGGGGATTCTGTTCCTTAGCCTTGATGACATATTTTTTGACGATCCCCTCAACACAAGAGATGCTCATATGCTCATGAGTCTGGCTTGAGAACAAATGTCTACCTCTTGTTGTCTCAGATACGAGATCAAGATTTCTAACCCTCAAGTACTCTTTCAGAATGGCAGTACAATTATCTGGGATCGTAACTACACGGGACTTCTCCCCTTTTCCAGTTAAACGTATCCTTGTTGGTGAACCCAAAGTTATGTCATCAAGAGTAATATCACAAAGTTCTTGTGCACGGGCACCAGTTGCATATAACAAACTTAGAAGTGTTACGTCACGCTGACCAATCAATCTGGAGGTGTCTTGCATTTTCAACAAGATTGTAACTTCTTCTTTTGAGAAGTGTTTGAATCCAAGCTTTTTAGGTTCTCTCTTTTTTGGCACCTTCGAAATACTTGTATAGAAAGGTAGGGCCGCAGAAAATGACCTTTTCGATGCAAATTTTGCGAATGATACTATAGCAGCACGTCTGAGGTTTCTAGTTTTTACAGAGCAAGCACGTTCATTCTCAAGATAAAGTAAAAATGATTCGATTGTATCTCCAGATAAGTCTTGAAATGTCACCTTGTCTGGCTGAAGACCTCTTTCACTTAATAAGTACTGGAACAAAAGCTGAAACGCATATTGGTATGCGGTGATAGAGTTGTCGCTCAGCCCTTTAACATCTGTAAGATAATTAGTGAAGAAATCTTCAAGCATCAATAAAACTTCGCCATATTTTTTACTCATTCGAAGTTCACCTCCGGAAATACAGATATGGTAGCCTTTTCTACAATATCTTGAGAATCCAGATACACAGTATAATCAGTGGTCAGATACTTTTCAGTCCCATAGAATGATTCATGCCCTAGATACGTGGATAAATATGGGGCTGTTTCTTCAAGAGTGCGTCCTTCTGCCACTGACTTCTGAAATGATTTGAAAGCGAAATAATGTCTAAGAGTATGTGGACAGATGCACCTCTCAAAAGGTTCTTTTCGCTCATTACTAATATTTGCTTTACGTATAACTTTGCCAAACCAATACCAGAACGCCCCTGGAAGGTATGGATTGCCATCCCTGTTAGAGTTCCCAAACAAGAACTCGGTGTCGCTATATTCAGAAAACCTGCGGCAACGATACTGGCTCAGTAGATCTCTGAGAGAGTTGCTAAAGGGGACACGTCGTTGTCTGTTGTTCTTTGCTTTTTTGATTGTAATGACACCGGTGTCAAGGTCGACATCTTGCCATTGCAGGGCAACCGCTTCTCCAACTCTTAGTCCACAACTGTAAAGCATACGCAATAAAATGGGGAAAATATAAGCTGTTTCAGTCTTTGTATAGCTTGCCTTAAAGTTATCTGCTACAGCGATAATAGCGCCAAATTCTTCATCCGTAAAAGTATAACTAATGTACGAAGATGACGCTCGGTATAAATCTGGCTCACAAGCAGGAATATCAATTGCGGTCAAATATTGAGAAAATTTTCGAATGCGACTAATAATATAGTTTCTTGTGGTTTCTGCAACAGTGAGGGTATTCAGCCATTCTCTCACAAGAGCCTCATCCAGCGATTTTTCTTTAATCTTTGATTTAACCATATACTCATCAAGACTCCTGAAGGTTGAGATATAGCTTTCTGTATCTCTTTTTCCAGCGCGTAGTAAATCTAGGTATTCGTACATTTCATGTGAAAGCGCACCTTTAAAAATGATTTCCATCTCTTAGACCTCCTCGCCTGATAAGTATTTTTCAAGCAATCCACTAGGCAATGGAATCTCGAGAGCACAGGTCCTCAAACCTTCTATAGAATATTCCACATAATGGCGAGTGGATTCAGGATTGACATGGCCTAAAAGAGTTCGAACTACTTCATAAGGCACACTTTCAGAAATTAACTGACTGGCAAAAGTCATTCTTAGTGAGTGAGGTCCATGATGCCGATCACCAAAATTAATTCCAGATTTCACAAAGTGCCTTGAAACAATATTAGTTATAGTATACCTACCTAATGGATGCCCGTATCCATCTAAAAACAAATACGGTTCTTGAGATTCTTCGCGCCCACTACTAATGTAGTTTTTAAGAGCTTTTGAGACTTCTTCAGGTAAGGAAAGCTTGTGATCTACCGAGGTTTTTAGCTGTGTGAATTCTACCGTAGCATTTTGGAAATCGATATTTTCAAAGCATAAAAGTCGTATATCCGATGCTCTGAGACCAAGCCGCACAGCTATTAGAATAATGGCATAGTCACGTTTTCCTTGAGGCGTGAAGGTCTCTACACTGCTCAACAGTTGTTGAATTTCTGCTTCAGTATAAACTGAGGGGGTTGGTCGTCGCTTTGATGGTGCTGGCAAAATACCAGTGTAATCCGTTGTTATGATATCTGTACTCACTAAGAATCTAAACAGTCGTTTTGCATAAGGCACAAAGTGATATTTGTTTGTTGAGCGCAAGTAGGAGTTAATGAGAATCTTTGCATCAATTTCATTCCACTCACTTGCTCCTTGTTCAACAAAATCCAATATCATTTTTGTGCAGGCGTTGCGATATTGTTCTACAGTGATTTCCTTTAAGCCTTCCTTTCTTATTGAATCTAGGAATAGGTCAAAAACTTTGCAAAATTGCTCGGGGCACTGTAACTTAACACCTCGTTTTTGATATACACGGAGATCACGTGGTTTGCGCTGCCAAAAATTATTACCGTATAAATGTTCATTTAGATGTCGAATAGTCTTCCGACGGCGGTCCAATGTTGTCATTCCATGATAGCCACGTTCTTTCTCGGATTCATAAAAATCCATACCTAACTCTGGTGTGTACTCAGCATGATCATTTTCGATAGCATAATTTACTAATAGGTCGATAGATCTGCTGAAGTTTTTGTACTCTCGTGGGTGATTTCTCCCACTTTTGATGTAGTCCATAAAGTCTGTCTTAAGCATGTGCCAATAGTTACTTGTGCTGTTGTCCATAATACTTGCTCCTTTCAAATATTTTTGGAATGCATATGCGATTCCTTAAGACAAGTATAGCAACAGCACAGCAATAATTATCCGAGAAGATTATTGCCAAATATTCGATTTTACAATAACTCACGAGAGAAAGGAGGATAACTACACATATGGGATATACGGATTTCGGCCTAAAAATCGGTGTTGAGGGCGAAAAGGAGTTCAAGAGCGCTCTTCGTGACATCAATCAAAATTTTAAGGTGCTTGGTTCTGAAATGAATCTGGT
>NZ_AXUN02000104.1 GCF_000495435.3 Youngiibacter fragilis 232.1
TGCCGGGCGCACAACGAAAAACCCAGCAATATTCTGCATGCTATGTGCAGTCTGTTGCTGGGTTTGTTTTATGACCTCATGGCGTCATTTCTTTCTCCACTCCACGTTGAAGCCCCTCTTATATGCAAAGAGAGGAGTAATTAGCCCATGGCTTTCCTTGATCAGTATGAATGGGTCTCTAAGAAGCACCCTTCCAAGGGCAACGAGGTCAGCCCTGTCATTTGACAGTATTTCCTCGACCTGCTTTATGTCGGTAAGGAGACCTACTGCAATGGTAGGTATCTTACACCGATTCCTGATCTCCTCCGAGAATCTCACCTGATAACCTGGATATACCCTGATCTTCTGGTCCTCGACAAGTCCTCCTGAACTCACATGTACCATGTCCAGGTCTTCCTTGAGGATGTCCACTATCCTTACCATCTCATCAAGGTCAATGCCTCCTTCGAAATAGTCTGAAGCGGATACCCTGAGTATCAGAGGCATATCCTGAGGTATGGCATGCCTTACGGCTTTTGCAGTCATTTTAAGGAGTCTCGTCCTGTTCTCAAGGCTTCCGCCGAATTCATCATTGCGCCTGTTTGTAAGGGGGCTCAGAAATTCATGCATTAGATATCCATGCGCTCCATGCAGCTCAATGAGATCATAGCCTGCTTCGACAGCCCTTATTGCAGCTGACCTGAATGCTTCGACAACATCCTCAATATCAGAACTGGTCATTTCCCTTGGTATATCATATTCGCCGCTGTATGCTATGGCAGATGGTGCCACAGGCCTGATTCCTTCGATCCTGCATTTTCTGCCGGCATGTCCCAGTTGGATCCCAGCTCTTGACCCGTATTTGTGAAGAACATCAGTTATCATCTTATGGCCTTCGGCCTGCTCTTCGTTCCATATTCCAAGGTCCTTGTCAAGTATCCTGCCCTCAGGATTGACGCCGGTAGCCTCTACTATCACAAGGCCGATTTCACCAAGAGCCGCATTTCCATAGTGTATCAGGTGGAAATCCTGAGCAACTCCGTCTATAGCCATATTCATGCACATGGGGGGCATCACTACCCTGTTTTTCAGGTGAAGCTCCCTTATGCTGTATCCTTCAAAAGTCTTCATTCGACTGCTCCTTTAGTCCTATCCGATAGAACATTATTGATATCTTATCTATTAATTATATCAAATTTCCCGATATTTTTCATTTTTATGAAATCGGTAATCATGCAGGCATATTTTTATGTGTTAGTTATTTTTCAAACGTTTACTCCTAAGTTTTCATTTTGTTCATAAATTAAAACTGATTATCCATTATAATTTTCTTAGATGGAGCCCGTGATTTCACTGCCACAATAAAGGAGGAACCAAATGACACCTGAAAACATCAAAACCATGGACCCCTTCATGCTTAGCAGCCTGATCAACACTAAACTACGGAATGAGTTCAAATCACTGAATGACCTGTGTTCGCACTTCAGTCTGGACAAGAAGGAATTGCTGGAGCGTCTTTCACAATTTGGATACGAGTATTATGGCGAGATAAACCAGTTTCGCTAAGCCGTCAGGCAGCCGGGTGAAAACCCGGCTTTTATATTTTACGGAGTCTATTCGTAAATTCCAAGGAGCTCCCTGATCACTACCGAGGCCATGAGCATACCTGCTACAGGCGGCACGAAGGATGTGCTTCCAGGTGTCCTTCTCTTCGACTTCAGAAGGCTTGACGGGCCATCCAGGTCTTCATCGAAGGACCTTGGCTCCATTGGCTTCTCGAGTGAAGCTACTACCTTCAGGCTGGTAACCCCCCTCTTCTTGAGCTCACGTCTCATGACCTTCGCAAGCGGGCACATGGAGGTTTCATTGATGTCCATCACCTTCAGCATTGAAGGGTCAAGCTTGTTCCCCGTACCCATGGCGCTGATTATCCTGATTCCCTTACTCTTGCAGAATTCAATCGCAGCAAGCTTTGCAGATACAGTATCTATGGCATCGATGACGTAATCCGTATCTTCAGGTATCAGCTCACCCATGTTTTCAGGCGTGAGGAACGCCTCAACAGGAATTACCTGGCAGTGCCTGTTCATGTCCTCCGCCCTCTCCAGCGCCGCAATAACCTTCGGCTTCCCTATGGTGCTGTAGGTCGCTATAGTCTGCCTGTTAAG
Source organism: Youngiibacter fragilis 232.1 (assembly GCF_000495435.3). Lineage (GTDB taxonomy): Bacteria > Bacillota > Clostridia > Clostridiales > Clostridiaceae > Youngiibacter > Youngiibacter fragilis. Next base: position 2,148 of record NZ_AXUN02000104.1, read on the forward strand.
GTTTGAAATGGTGACTATATCGTTGTCGATGGCAACTACGATGCCCACTCCGCCTCTTACTAGAGCTTCGAAGGCTGCTCCTCCGACTCCTCCGAGCCCGAGCAGGCAAACCTTCGAGTCCATGAGCCTGTCGAGCCCCTCATCGCCTATCAGCATCCTTGTCCTTTGCAGTTCCTGTTTCACACGCCTCTCCTCCTGTCATATTCGTTATGATACTACAAAAGAATCCCATTATTAAGATGTACTGGATTATTTTCCTTCAATAAGGCGGATATTTCTAGTATCATCAGTATATAAGGAATGCAGGGAGGTATTTTAATGGACAGGATACTTGGAATAATATGCGCCATGGAAGAGGAGCTCGAGCCCCTCATGGATGGTTTTGATATGAACCGGACAGTCACCAAGGCTGGTATGGAATTTCTTCACGGATATCTGAACGGACTTGAGAGCGTGCTTGTCGTCAGTGGGATAGGAAAGGTCAATGCAGCCATCTGCACCCAGATACTGATCGATGACTTCAAGGTCTCACATGTCATCAACGTAGGTGTTGCCGGAGGAATCGGAAAGGACATAGCCCCGCTTGATGTCGTTATTGCAACCTCGCTCATCCAGCACGATTTTGATGTAACGCCTTTAGGCTACGCAAAAGGCGTCATCCCACGGCTTGAAGATTCCGTCTTCAAATGCGACGAACATCTTTCAGTCCTGGCCTTTGAATCCGCGACATGCTGCGGTGACCACAAGACACATAAGGGCGTAATCGTCACCGGTGACCAGTTCATGAGCGACAGCGAGAAGATCAGGGAGCTTGAGCGGACCTTTGGAGCGGCGGCCTGCGAGATGGAAGGCGCTGCTGTGGCACAGGCCTGCAGCCTGAACAATGTTCCCTTCTCGGTTGTCAGGTCTATTTCAGACAATGCCAATACCGGAGCCGGAATGGATTACGAGAAATTCAAACCGCATGCAGTACGCAACTCAGCGAACATAATACTGAAGATGGCAGCCGCACTCAAGGCTGAATAAGATGGAAGAACCCTGAAGCACCAAAATGCGCTTCAGGGTTCACTTTATTGGCGCTTCGCTGTTTTAAGTGGGAGATATAGTTGGATTTACTCTAGGCTTCAGTT
>NZ_AXUN02000103.1 GCF_000495435.3 Youngiibacter fragilis 232.1
AACTAACTTGACAAACACCGATTATGCGTATTAGTATCTTTTTATTGCCAAAACACACATTGAGACGGTGATACTCCTACAAAAGGAAAAACCACAACATATTGTGTAAACCGCATGGTTAAGCCACTATATATAGTATTTTATAAAATATGTAGTTGTTTCCCAATACACCTATGGTTTAAGCGGATATAATATAAACTATAAGTTATTTCAGAATGCACAACATGGTGAAGACGTCATCTGGATATCTGGATTCTAAATTTAGCAGACAAGACTACATTCCGAAGGTTAAATTGGGATTTGAAAGGAAATTAGAATATGAACCTATTTAAGCGATTCAAGAAAAAACAGGCAGTAAATGATTCGATGTATCTGTATACGGAAAAGGAGCGGGAGGAATATGAGAATGGCATCAGGGAAAGATTCGGAGAATACACTGAGGTAATTCATGAAATATTCTCGCCTGATATCCATTTGGATATCATCGTCGTCCCTCCTACAGAAGACAATGATTACTATACGCTTATTACTATGGGTGTTGGTGCTTTTAGAATGAACGTTCCAAAAGAATTGGAACGATATGACTATGGGAGAATGGAACTGGTATTATGTTTACCCTCAATGTGGGACATCAAATCAAAAAATGAAAAGGATTATTGGCCTATACGACAGTTGAAAGCTGCTGCAAGATTGCCTATTCAATGTGATACCTGGTTAGGATACGGTCATACCATATCATCGGATCAGCACAATAGTCCATATGCTGCAAATACCAAATTCTGTACGATGATGTTGCTGAATGCACTTGACAAGGACTGGGAAACTTTTGATTTCAGCCTTGAAAGTAAAGGGAAAATCAATTTCTATCAATTATTTCCACTCTATAAAGAAGAACTGTTGTTTAAGGAAAATAATGATGAAGACGCTTTACTGGATTTGTTTGATGATGATGATGTCACGCCAATAATCAATATTGCCAGAAAGAATTATTGCGATATCAGTAATTAAATTCAAACTTGTCGAGCCTGTGGGTAGCACGCCTTAGACAGCACGAGTTGAGACGATATGGTATGGTGTTGTCGAATTGTGCTTTGAAGATCTGATATCAATGAATTTAAGACGCGCACAGGAAACTATAGACGAGAAATCTTTTGTGCATGCTTACTCGTTGAAGATGAGTGTGTTTTTTGGCAGATGACGCTTTGGATAAAAGGTATATAAATTATGAGGGTTCGTTTATCAAAGCGCTTAATATAAAATGGAGAAAAATAGATTGAAAAACCAAATAACCAATTTTTCAATGAACTCGTTATAAGGAAGGTGTTGTTGTGGCTGATAACAAAAAAATACACTTTATCCCACCATTACCCCCGAAACGAGAAAAGCAGGTTGGTATTTATTGCCGTGTGAGTACAAACAGTGCTGACCAACTGAAAAGCCTTACCGCTCAAGTCTCAGCTTTAACAAGAGTAACAGCTGCTAATCCTAATTGGTTATTAGTAGATGTGTATATCGATATTGCTTCAAGTAAGACAGGTTCTTCGCGCAAAGAATTTTCTCGTATGCTGCATGATTGCAAGTCCCATGATATAGAAATCATCCTAACCAAGAGCATTAGCAGATTTGGCCGAGATACCGTAGAGATTCTTGATGCCTTGAACCAGATAAGGATCCTCGGTGTACCTGTAATATTTCAACAGGAAGCACTCGATACAGCAGATACAAATAATGATCTTATGATTTCAATAATTGACTCAAACTTCGCACAATAAAATTGCCCGCAAACCATTGGGATTACTAGATTATTTGTAAAAAAACAACATGAACGAGCCAGAATTTGTTATAATGGAGGTGTATAGCAACCATATATAACACTGGAGGTTCATGTTGTGAAAATCATACCACAAATCCACCAAGACGTACATCCTATTTCGGAAGCAATCATAAATTTTTTTAAGAGATTTCGAATGGGTATCCTGCTCAAATCCTGCAACGCATACAAATCCAAAGGATTCAAGGTTACTGTCATTTTCGAGTATCTGCTTAGCCTGATAT
>NZ_AXUN02000102.1 GCF_000495435.3 Youngiibacter fragilis 232.1
AAAAAAAAAAAAATGTCATTTAGACCACATCCCCACAAGATGATGCAGTCAGCCATTTAAACATGGTAAATAAAGGAATCCCTTACCATCTAAACACCCCATTCGAAATACTCCAAAAGCACACAAACCCTTGCAGCCAAAAGGCTTGCAAGGGTTTGTCCAATTTACTGTCCAGAACATGTATATGATATCTAGTCGGTTAGTTTGGCAGATCCCATCCCAGGCATTATATAGTCATCAGGAATATCGCCAGCCTTAAGTGTATAGGAATCAGTTACAGTCAGTATCAACCTTGGATTGTTACCGGTTAATTTCAGTTCATCAAATGTACATTCGAGAAGAACAAGACTATCCGGGTGAATTGTCCACTGCTCACCAAGCTCACTCTTCCCCTTGAAGTCAATAATCGACATCTCTATATAAGGTGCATCCTTCGGATTATTTGGTTTTGCTATAACAGTATTCGATGCTATAGAATCATTGGATAGACTGAAAAGATATACCTTTCCACCCTCAACCTGCCTGTCGTAAATGAATTGAAGAATCTTTCCTATGCTCTCAGAATTAGTTACAACACCTCGGGTAATCGTGATTCCATCTTCATAGGATATATCGAAATATGATGTCTCTTCCCATCCCGGTTCCTTTTCATTTACAGGTTCCAAATCATCCTTCCAAATGCTCTCGAACACTCCACCCTTGAGCTTTTCCCATGCTTCAATCGTACCACCGAGAACATTTGTCGCAGGATTTATGTACAAGTCGTCAAGATTTACAAACGGCAGAGCATCTCCAGCCCACCTGATTTTTTCAGCTTCAGCTGCAGCCCACACTGAGCTGTCAGCATCGGTCAGAAATCCAGCAAATATCTTTGGAGCTACCTGGGTAACCTCCACACGCACCTTGTTTGACCCAACTGGGGTTACAGTAATATCCTCACTTGGAATATTCCTGTTCTGTTGAACAGCATCCTTTGCAACCTTCACATAGTTTCCACCAATAGACCTTTCCATTGCACCAGCTAACGCACCGGCATCAGCAGCATTCTGGAGAGCCCTTCTTTGCCCGTACATAAATCCAGCATCTATCACAATCGCAGCAAACCCCATGAACACTGTCATCATGACCGCTACGATGACCACAACCGAACCTTCATCATTTTTAAACAATTTCTTCAATAACCCGAGTTTCATTTCCAATCCTCCTCAAGGTGCTTATAATTACAAATTACGACACAATAATCTTAATCGAGCATATTTTCACTTGTCATTAATCGACATTATCTTATCTATACTATATTTCTCTTTTTCTACATTGTCAATATAGCCATCTAATCGACAAACTTACAGTTATACAAGCATACCTATTATGGTTTAATACTAAAAATATATAGAACACCACCTGTTAGATTGCTTATTTCGTTTTGTATTGCATCATTTTTGTTATAATCATAATTTTACAATGTGTATTCTCCATTTCGTGAACATATTTATCCAAATATTTCCATGTTAAAGATTTCTAGGTCTATATCTGAACTGATCTCACCTGTTGTCACTAATCTGCTCTATCTGCTGTCATTTCTGGATATGGAAGCGTAGGTTCATAAC
>NZ_AXUN02000101.1 GCF_000495435.3 Youngiibacter fragilis 232.1
TTCTTTCCTAATAAATTATATCCCAAACTTGACTTCAGTTCATGCCATTGCTGCATTTTGTGATAGTGAAGCAGGTATGCCATTTTCGGGGATAGCTTTCAGCTCCTGAAAGCTTAATGGAACGTAATGCAGCGAAGTGGTATACTCAGGTTGAGATTACCTTTAGGAAGTGATTATCATGTCCAGGAAGTTTAAGACAGTTATCTTACTCTTTTTATGCATCTCGTCGATACCTGTTCTTCCCGGATGCAGCGCAAAGAGTGCTGAAGGCTTTGCCATATACCTTACAAAGGACGATATCGCGCCAGCAAATATGGAAGCTCTCAGCCACGTTGAGAAATCCTCCATGCCGCTCCTCACTGAAAAGGAACTTGTATCCTATGATGCAGGAGAGCACGCTATGCTGCTTACAGCAGAGGGTATGAGGAGACTTGATGGGCTTGATGTCTCGACAAGAGGAAAATCCTTCCTTGTCTGTGTCGATGGACAGCCGATCTATTGGGGGGCATTCTGGACACCAATTTCATCAATGTCCTTTGAAGGGGTAGTGATAATGCTTCCATTCACTTCCACTGAAGACAATATCGTCAGGATCAGCCTCGGATATCCTGGAGAATCCTTCTATAAAGGCAATGACCCGAGAAACGATAAAAGTGTTATGGAGGCATTGGAAAAAGCCGGAAAGCTTACAGTAAGACCATAAGTCCTGAAACGCTTCAAAGCCATCCGAAGAGCCTTTCTCCGGATGGCTTTGGTTTATCTGTCCATTAATGTAAATTGACTATGAGGTCCTGACAATCCGATTCACCTTCTGGTGATCGAATACTCCCTGTACTGGCTTATTAGCTGCTCCACCCTGTCCTTGATCTCATCCCTCACCCTTCTAGTCTCCTGAAGCTTCTCGTCGTCAGTCCCCCTGAAGTCTGCAGGATCCTCAATGTTCCAGCTCAGAGTATGCAGCGCTGAAGGAAATATGGGACATCTCTGCCCGTTTATCTCGTCGCATACCTTTACGACAATTGAATATGACTTTCCCTTCCTGTAGAAGTCAAAAACTGAGTCTGTCTTGTTTTTGCTTATGTCAATTCCTATCTCATCCATTACCTTTACAGCCAGGGGGTTCAGGTTCCCCTCTTCTATCCCTGCGCTTTCGGCTTCAAAATGCTCACCGCCTAGCTTATTAAGAAACGCTTCAGCCACCTGGCTTCTTGCAGAATTGTGCACACATACGAACAATACCTTCAGCATTATCTGATCACCTCAAAAATATGGTAATCAGATTGTAAACCAAATATTCGGATACTGTTACCTTGCTTTGGTAAAATCCATATTAAGTATGTGTTATGTTTTAAGCCTTAATTGGAGGGCTTGCTTTCCTCGAGTATCAGTGTGGATATTTTTTCAGCTGAGTTCCTTATGACCTTGATCTCAACGCTGTCTCCGACCTCGTATCCATCGAGTGCAGCTGTTATCTCAGCTGCTGTTGAGACCTCGGTACCGCCAACCGAAACTATAAGGTCTCCGCTCTTTAGCCCTGAAGCTTCAGCATTGCTTCCACCTGTCACCTTGAGTACGTATACTCCTGTCTGCGACACCCTGTACATCATGGCTTCCTGGTTTGACGCGATATCCAGGAAGGTCATCCCAAGGCTTATCCTTCCCCTGACATAGCCGTTCTGCATCAGCTCGAGCATCACTGACTTCACATCATTGATTGGGATTGCGAATCCCAGGCCTTCCACATCCGTTCCTGATGACTTCGCAACAACTATGCCAATGAGGTTTCCTGAGCCATCGAAGAGGCCTCCTCCTGAATTTCCCGGGTTGATCGCCGCATTGGTCTGAAGCAGGCTCATTGTCTGGTCGTCCAGGGTTATGTCCCTGTCCAGTGCGCTGATGATACCATCAGTTACCGTGCCACCCAGCTGCCCAAGGGGGTTGCCTATCGCTACAACATCATTGCCTACAACCAGAGTGGATGAATCACCAAGGGTTGCCGGTGAAAGTCCGGAAGCTTCAATCCTTATTATCGCAATATCGGTCTCAACATCGGTCCCGATAAGCTCGGCTTCGTACTCATCTCCTGATACAAGCCTCACTGTTATCTTCTCTGCTCCTTCTATGACGTGGTTATTGGTCACTATGTAGCCATCCTCGGTTATAATGACTCCGCTGCCCGCTCCTTCAGATACGTACTGTGGTGTCCTTTGGCCAGTGACGATCACCTCCGTGGTTATCTCAACAACTGAGGGTGCTGCCAGTTCCGCGATTTCCGGAATGCTAAGGCTTTCTGAAAGGCTTCCAGTGAGGAAGACCGCTTCCACCGATGCTGATTCCGATGAGCTGTCTGTGACATCTTTCCCCATGGCATCCAAAAGTGAGCCTATTGAAACCGCGAGGCATATTGAAGCAACGGCGGCTATCCTTCCCCACTTCTTCCTCTTCCTCCTGGGTGGTTCTGCAGAACCCCACTCGCCCTGTCTCTCTATTCCATCCCTTTCAACAATATCTTCCTTGACCTCGTCATTTTCGAACATCTTCATCTCTCCCCTGCTGCATTTTATTTAAGAAAACGGCTATGCCATCTCTTTCCTTAATCTGATTCTACTGCTGCAAGGTCTTGATTTCCCCGAATGAAGGGCTCACAATTGAAGCAAGAAGAACGCAAAAATCCGTACCTTATTGCTGAAGTTTCCGTAAAAGACCCTGTGGATTCATCTCAGGAAAGCAAAATCCCCCGGAATACCTTCCGGGGGACCATTTTAAAATGCTTTTCTGTTGTACTGCTTTCTCTGCTGCTTGGAATCTGCACCCCTCATGCCCTTAGGCTGCTGGTTCTGCCTGGATGAATCAGGTCTCCTGCCTGAAGACTGCTGATTCCCATAACCCCTTTGGACCGGCTGTGAGGAAGCTGCTTCTGTCGGAACCTCAACAAGCGGGAACGGATGGTCAGAAACCACTGGTATGCTCTTCGAAATCAGCTTCTGGATGTCCTTGAGGAGAGGCTTCTCCTCCTGGTCGCAGAACGAGATGGCCGTTCCTCCAAGTCCTGCCCTTCCGGTCCTTCCTATCCTGTGCACATAGGTTTCAGGTACTTCGGAAGGTCATATATGATTACGTGGGAAAGCTCATCCAAATCTATTCCCCTTGCGGCGATATCCGTAGCAACGAGGATCCTTGTCTTTCTCTCCTTGAAGTTGCTTAAGGCAAGCTGCCTTGCGCCCTGGGATTTGTTTCCATGTATTGCCTGAGCCTGGAAGCCGCTCTTGTCCAGCTGCTTCACTATCTTGTCAGCCCCATGCTTTGTCCTTGAGAATACAAGTGCAGTATCTATGTCCTTGTCCTTAAGGAGCTTTTCAAGCAGCTTTATCTTGTTGGCCTTGTTAACGAAATAGACCGACTGGTCAATTGTGTCGACTGTTGACGCTACTGGAGCCACACTGATCCTTACAGGGTCCTTCAGTATGGAATCGGCAAGCTTCGAGATCTCATCCGGCATTGTTGCTGAAAAGAACATGGTCTGCCTTACCTTTGGAAGGAATCCGATTATCCTCATCACATCATGTATCATTCCCATATCAAGCATCATGTCCGCCTCATCGAGGACAAAGTACTTCACCTTGTCAAGATTCACGAACTTCTGCCCTATGAGGTCAAGGAGCCTTCCAGGAGTTGCGACAAGTATGTCAGCTCCCCTTGACAGCTCATCCGTCTGAGGATTCTGTGACACACCCCCGAAAAGAACCATTGTCTTCAGGCTGAGGTGCCTTCCGTAGGACGTGAAGCTGTCCTTTATCTGTATGGCAAGCTCCCTTGTAGGTGCAAGTATGAGAGCCTTGATCTCCTTCCTGCCCTTCTTCTGCTCGCCCGAAAGCCCCTGCAGTATGGGAATTGAAAATGCGGCTGTCTTTCCGGTCCCTGTCTGTGCAGTGCCCAGAAGGTCCTTGCCTTTAAGCAGTGCCGGTATCGACTGCGCCTGTATGTCTGTGGCTTCAAGATAGCCTTCTTCCTTAAGTGACTTCTGTATTTGCTTTATGATATCAAGATTTTCAAATAACAATAATTTCTCCTTTTGCAGTATGCGCTATACAAATCAGACTTCTTCAATCATAAAAATGATCCGGCTTCATAGGACCCAGTCTGTCAGCAGTTCTGGTTCCACCAGAGGAACAACCGCTTAAATCAGGTGCTTATCCTGTTACGCCGGAATGGATGACCATTGTTATTCATTACAGAAGCGTCATGCCGCTTAATTTTTGCGGCATTCCAATTATACTCTCAATTTGATGCAATGTAAAATTTTTAATTCCTTTGCACTATATACCTTCAGATATGAACCTTATGCCTTTTGCGATACGCTCCGGTATTTCAAAGAAATGATTGCCCTCGTTCATCTCGAAACTGACCTTATACCCCTTTTCTTCAAGAAGCCCACATGTCCTCCTTGTCCAATCCCCGACCCTCGCCATCCTGGGATTCCTTGAGCGCTCCTCCTTGTCACCAAGGGAGATATAAAACCTGGGGTATTTGCTGGATGAGCTGAAGTTCTCGACGAAGTCAAGCCACCCGTCGTACCAGAGGGATCCGGACATGGAAGCAGCTGAGGTGAAATCTTTTGAAGTCATCGCGGAATAAAGCGCAAACAGGCCGCCAAGCGAATAACCGGCTATTGCTCTTTTATGCCCTGAGCCAGTCAATCCCTTCTCAGCCTCCGGCATTATCTTATCTGCCAGAATCTTTAGGAACTCATCTGCCTTGCCTGAAAAGACAGGCTGTCCCCTGAAGGCTGCAGGAGCCTCCCAAGGGGTAAGGTCCCTCTCCCAGTCTATACCTTCTATTGAAACAAGGACGATATCCAGGTCTACCACAAGAGGAAGAAGCTTTTCAGTCTCTTCCCCTATGAGATAGATCACTTTGGAGCTCGATGACCTGCTGAAATCATGGATTGAAATCCTGTAGTTCCCAACATTGAATATGCTGTTCTCCATTCCTATCCTACCCGAAACAGCTTACCGATAAGCTTCCTTCTTGTCACTATGGCACCCTTAGGGCAGAGCTCCTGGCAGCAGAAGCACCTGATGCACTTGCTGTAGTCCCATTTCGGGACTTTCTTTCCATTACGTTCGACAAAGGTTATGACATCAGGTCTCCTTGGACAGACTTCGTCGCACATCCTGCAGCTTATGCATTTTTCGTCGATAACCACTGGGTCCGGAGCCGTTAGTGACCCGATGAGATTGTTAAGCTTGGGGCTCAGGAAATTTACTGCACCGGCGCTTCTGGACAGCTTGAAGTCATCGCATTTAAGCGAGTCGATGGTCTCACCCAGTACTTCGATGTCTTCAGGCATTACCTTTCCCCAGCCTGTCTCGCGGACCGCCTTCAGGAACGGTACGTGGAGGACCTTGTCATATCCTATGAGCCTTACCGCCACAGAATCAACCGCAGCAAGGTCCTCTCCCATTATTATTGAATCAAGCCTCTTCGGCGTCCCGTTCCTCGGTCCGTTGCCCTCCATGGCGACAATGCCGTCCAGTATTGCAAAGCTAGTTCCTACCAGAGAATTGAGGTCCAGCAGCATCTTTGCGAAATTCATCGGGTCAGGCTGCTTCGTATGCCAGACAGCTTTCTGTGATCCATAGAGACAGCCGAACTGGTTCTTTACAGCACCGGTATAGTACATCATGGCATGGGTCTTGAGCTTAGGCAAAGATATCACCACATCAGCCTCATAAGGTGCCCTGGCAACATCCCAGTACCTGAACATGATCGGATCATCAAGCTCCACGTGGACTTCATCCCTAAAATCCGCGAATTTCACTCCATATCTGTCAGCGACCTCAATGAGGCCACCCTTTTCGGCTGCCTTCCTGGCATCCGAGGAGCCAGGAGAATCTCCGAAGGAGATGTCATCTGAGTACTCCGATACGATCCTTATAACTGCCTCAAACATGGCATAGTGTGTTATTACCGGGGAGCCCTTCTCGACCATGCTGAGAAGATTGGGCTTTAGCAGCACCCTGCTTCCAGCCGGTATAAGCTTTCTGAGATATGCCTCCCCTCCAAGCATTTCAAAGCCTTCCCTCAGTTTCCTTTCAAGTGAATCAACATCATAGCTGTCATGCCTCAAGAGACAAACCTTTTCCATAAAACAACCCCTCAATACTAATAATGAAATCTGTACGGAAGCTAAACTAACTCCCACCTTTTCCCCTAATTATATATCCCCCACAGTATATAGCAAAGCATATGGAACCAATACCCCCGACAAAGTGCAGATTGTTGAAGGATACAGGCATCCATCTTCCAAAAATGCATTAGTATGATTGAACCTAATCTGAAACTCATACACAAATTTGCTTTCTGTTCATGATTAGATTGCCATTATTTGACAATCTCATTAAATTATCTGCTTAAATTTGATAATCGCATTATTTCCATTTAATTTTGATTATACTTCAGTTTTAATCAAGTATTTTGTTGTTATTTTCATTTTTTTGTTAGAAAAGTAACTTAGTTAATAATGTGAAAAACTATTTTCAAACACCTCAAATTATAGTATTATAATGTAAACGAAGGTCAATCTAATAATTGATATTAATTCTACAATAAATATCAATTTCATCAATGAAATATCCAGTGAAAAATTGGTTTTCGATGAATTGAGGACTTCAATCCAAGTGACAATATCAGAAAAGTGGAGGTAAATCATGAGAGCATATGTTGAAAAGATAGAGGGAAAGAACGCAATGCTTAAAAGGGAAGACGGGATCAGGATCAAGATCAGGAACAACAGCTACCGTTTAGGTGAAGAGCTTCCGGTCGATGTATCTTCCAGCGGAGTCTTCAGCTTTGCAGCAGCTACCGCTGTTGCAGCAGTATTCATGGTAGGCCTGTTCCTTGCAGCATACCTTACCCCGTATTACTACATAAGCATAGATGCCAATCCAAGCCTGATGGTTCACGCAAACATATTTGAGCGTGTTGTGGGTATCGATCCCATGAATGAAGAGGCAGAGGAACTGTTTGGCGGAAGAAGCTACAACAACATGAAGGTTGAAGATGCGGTTGTCGATGCCTTGTCAACTATAGGTGCAGCCGGGTATTTCGAAGGGATGAGCGCCGATGTGTTCCTTGCACCGGCTACAAGGAATGAAGCCAAATCAAAGCTTCTCGCAGCAAAACTCAAGGATACCGTAGAATCACAGATAAGAAGGAATGGAATAGACGCCAGCATTGAGGCTGATTCAGTAAGCTACTATCTGTTCAGGGACGCTGAGAGACTTGGCGTATCACACGGCAAGCTCCACATCATACAGAACCTGCTTGGATTGGACATAGCAGGAAACATAGAACTTACAGTTAAACAGCTGTTGGAGAAGCTTGACCTAGCGAAGTGACCAGAAAACCATTGATACTTCAAATTCACAACATAAAAAGCAGCCAAATCGGCTGCTTTCTGCTTTATATTCAGTTTCACCAGACCGCTGAGACCACTATCCTTCATATGCCTTCTCAAGGGCTGCGATGTCAAACTTCTTCATCTTTAGGAACGCTTCAGTTACCCTTCTGATCTTTTCCTTGTCCCCGGTCTTCATCATCTCATCCATTGCCGACGGTACGATCTGCCATGAAACCCCGAATTTGTCCTTCAGCCAGCCGCATTGTTCCGCTTCAGGAACGAAGGAAAGCCTGTCCCAATAGTAATCTATCTCTTCCTGGTTTTCACAGTTCACAATGAAGGAAACAGCCTCGTTGAACTGAAATTCATGGGCATAGCCGCTGTCCATAGCCGCAAAGGTCATTCCCTCCAGGGAAAATGAAGCATACATCACCGTTCCCGGCTTGTCGAATTCCAATCCCTCACCATACCTGGTCATGTCTCCCTGCTTAGAATCCCTGAAGACTTCAGTGTAGAAAGCTATGGCTTCCTCAGCCCTTCCATACTCTTCCCCAACGAACATGAGTGTCGGGGTGATCTTCTGCCTGATCTCACCATCCACCAGCATGATCTGCCATGAAAGCCCATATTTGTCCGCGCACCACCCGTATCTTGCACTGAAAGTATACGAATCAAGCTCCATGAGGATGCTTCCACCTTCAGACAGTTTCGACCAAAGGCCGTTAACCTCCTCCGCAGAGCTGCAGTCCACCCTTAATGAAATGGAAGGGTTGAACCTGAAATAGGGCCCCGCGGATATCAGCATGAAATCCTGTCCGGCAAGTTTGATTGTGAGCGTTTCAGCGTCTCCCGACGGTGTATCTTCCAGGATGGCTCCCCCGGTAATCATCGAATCCTCGAATACTCCAACATAGAAATCAGCTGCTTCTCTTGCTTCCTTGTCATACCACAGGTGCGGTACTATCTTACTCATTTAACTGCCTCCTATATTTACAGACGAACAGAATAACTGCTGTCTTTCCTCAAGAATAATTGTATCATGTTAAATTTTGTCAATCCATTAAGAATATGAAAACTTAATGGTACTTTTAAGCTCCACCCCTAACATTTCATCACCACTTGAATACGACGAGGGTGATATTCATGCTAAAATGAAAGTGAGCAGAAATTAGGCAGGTGGTGATGTTATGCTGTTGATCACAATATCCAGACAGACAGGAAGCCTCGGTGATGAGATAGCGGAGGAAGTGTCAAGGATCCTCTCCCTTCCTGTAATCACAAGGCAGACAGCCATGAACGATTGGCTTCCGGAAATAGCTAACAGGCACGAGCTTCATATGCTGTCTGAAAGCCCTGGCTATTACCTTAATGCATCCAGAGCCGGGATGACCTATTCTGAATTCCTTGAAAACAAGCTCAGGACAGTGGTTAAGGACCAATCCGCAATAATCAGCGGAATGGGTTCCCAGATCATATTCGCATCTCATTCTGAAGCCATTCATATAAGGATCATGGCTTCACAGGAGGTGCGAATCGGAAGGGCAATGAAGTCAAACCACCTGGACAGGAAAGACTCTGAGAGGCTTCTGGAGATCACGGACCGTAAGCACAAGAGATACATAAACATGATATATGAGAAGGATTGGGCTGACCCCCTTCTATATGACCTTACACTGAACACGGACAAGCTAAGCATATCGGACGCCGCTGAGGCGATTTCCAGCCTTGCTAAAAACAGGCTGCTTGAAGCCGGCAGGGTTCCCGATCCAAATGGAAACGGCAGCAAAAAGACGGTGGTCTTCAAGCACCCCTCCGAAGAGGAATTCGCAAAGATCCTTGACATGTATTGCCTTGAATGGGAGTATGAGCCCCGGACCTTCCCGATTAAATGGGATGCTGAAGGAAACATCGTACTTGCATTCTCACCTGACTTCTACCTTCCGAAGTTCGATACATATATAGAACTAACCACCATGAACCAGAAGTATGTCTCTGAAAAGAAGAAGAAGGTTGAACAGCTCCGGAAGCTTTACCCGGGAACAAACATAAACATTGTATATAAGAAGGACTTCCATACACTCATAAAGAGGTTTGGAATGCTTGGAGGAAATATAAATGAGTAACGGATTGGGAAAGGTCCTTTTCACCGAGGATGAAATAGCAGGAAGGATTGGTGAGGTAGCAGATGAGATAGACCGTGACTATATTGGCAAGGAACTCATTGTCGTAAGCATCCTCAAAGGTTCGATCTTCTTCCTCACGGACCTCACAAGACGACTCAAGACCCCATTGAAAATTGACTTTCTCGCCATAGGGGTGCCAAAAGGTGACACAGCCCAATCAAGGACAGTAAGCTTCATAAAGGACCTCGACATAGACATTGCGGGTCGCCATGTCCTGCTAGTGGAAGATGTTGTCGGGACAGGCCTTACGTTGGGCTACATACGCCAGCACCTGGAGCGGTGCAGGCCTGCAAGCATAAGGATATGCACTCTTCTCGACAATCACTCCGAAAGGCTCCTGAACATCCCTTTAGCCTACCGCTGCTTTGATATGCCAGACCAGTTCGTGGTCGGCTACGGCCTTGACCATGACGAGAACTACAGGAACCTTCCCTATATTGCCGCTTACAACAGAAAGTAACGATATAAACAGACAGCTGCTGCATCTCTGAATCCGGATTTGCAGCAGCTGTCTGTTTTAAAAAAGATGGGCTCCAACGAACCTTTATCAACATACCTCTTACTTTACCTTCAATTTCCGTTTCCCATTTTCTTTCTTTCCTTGAGTTCTTCATCCTTATTGAATCAGTTACTTCTTGTTTGTCAAAGTCTCATTTCATTTCTTTTCAAATTTTGCATTTATCTTTTCAGGTAATATGCTTGTTTGAATTTCCATGATCTGATTCTTTTTCAAACCTTTTTCTCTTTTTCTTTAAGGGTATAGTAAATTTTACTTTACCGATACTTTTGGTTTGAAGAAATGTTCTGTTTCGTTATCCGGCTCTTTAAGTCTTCTGTCTTGGGAAATCCTTGGAGCTTGTTCTTATTATAAGGGCGTACCAGTTCATTATCAAATACTGCAAGCGGCTATTTCAGTCAATTAATAATGATTATCTGCTGAATGCTCTCTAACGCTTCATAATGCTAATCTTTTCAATTTTCTGATTATTTTTCGCCAACCAGACCCATCCCTGAAATAACACAAGAAGCAGAAGGCGTTCAACCGTTTTTCCGGTTTAGCGCCTTCTACGATTAAATCCTTTCCTCCGTTTTTCCCGCTTGCTGCTCCGCAATCTCGACTGCTCCATCATCCTTTAAAAGCGGCAGTTTGAACCTGTCCCTTATCCTGTTTTCTATTTCCATTGCGATAGAAGGATTGTCCCTAAGGAAAACCTTTGAATTCTCCCTGCCCTGTCCAAGCCTCGTACCCTTGTATGAAAACCAGGCTCCGCCCTTGTCTACTATTCCTTCATTGACTCCGATATCTATAATGCAGCCTGTCCTCGAGACACCTCCGTTGTATATGATGTCAAACTCAGCCTGCCTGAATGGAGGTGCAACCTTGTTCTTGGTCACCTTTACCCTGGTCCTGTTGCCTACCACTTCATCAGCTGACTTGATGGAGTCGATCCTCCTGATATCAAGCCTGACCGTAGAATAGAACTTAAGGGCCCTTCCTCCGGTGGTAGTCTCTGGATTCCCGAACATTATTCCGATCTTTTCCCTGAGCTGGTTTATGAATATGACAATGCAGTTCGACTTGCTGATTACAGAGGTAAGCTTCCTAAGCGCCTGTGACATTAACCTCGCCTGAAGTCCCATATGGGAATCTCCCATCTCCCCTTCTATCTCTGCCCTGGGAACAAGCGCAGCGACTGAGTCAACGACAATGACATCTATGGCATTTGACCTTACAAGCGCTTCAGTTATTTCAAGTGCCTGTTCGCCCGTATCAGGCTGCGAGACTATGAGGTCATCCGTATTTACTCCAAGCCTCTTTGCATAGGACGGGTCAAGGGCATGTTCCGCATCTACGAATGCCGCAGCTCCCCCTGCCTTTTGTGCCTCAGCAACTATGTGCAGGGCGATGGTCGTCTTTCCTGAGGATTCAGGCCCATATATCTCTATCACCCTTCCCCTTGGAACTCCCCCTACCCCGAGTGCTATGTCAAGGGCAAGGCAGCCTGTGGGGATGACCTCGATGTCCATGGCCGAATTTGCGCCAAGCTTCATAATGGAGCCTTTCCCGAACTGTTTCTCTATCTGGCTGATCACCGTATCCAGTGCAGCCAGTCTGTCTGTGTTAATTCCCATATGATCCCTTAATCCGTAATTTTACGGAACCTTCCCAGCCTAAACTGCTGATCAACATATTTCAATATGAGTTATTGTGGCAAAAACAATCCTCTTCATGCCTCATTGGCAAGAAGCGCTGTAACCCTTTCGTTGACCACGTCGAAGGTGGTACTCAGGGATATGGCAAGCTCTGTGAACAGTATTCCCTGAACCACGTTAAGGAGCTTCCTGTCCTTGTCGCTGAACTTCCTTCCCGCCTGCTCGGCACTGTACTTCCTTCTCATAAGAGTATTCACGATAGCTGCGATATCCTTCCTGTTTCCTGTCCTTACTGTCTCAGAATATATCTGGTTCCTCTCATTGTTTATCTCTATCCAGCTCCTGCCAGGCTTACTGAAGGAATCGATAATCTTTTCGGCCTCTTCCTCCTCGATCAGCTCCAGCATGGTTACGCTCTTGTTATCCACTGGTATCCTTATTGTAAGCTTTCTGTCAGCTATCGGATGGAGGACATAGTAGTCCTTATCAACACCCTGGAACCTGTTGCTGCAGATGTCATCCACAAGGCAAATGCCATGAGATGAATAGATCATCATATCTCCCTTATTGAACATAACTCTACCTCACTAAATATTGTCAACCAAGTTGACTATTCACATTTTACATCAAAATCGCATTATTGTCAATTTAGTTGACAATCCAAACTGTTTACAGTATATTTGACTTGTGAAAAAGGAGTGAGCCTATGAAGCAAAAATTTGAAGACCTTGACCTTATCGACCTTATAAGCGAACGTCACCTTTACCTTCGGAAGATAACTGAGAAGACCTGGAATGACACAAGCGACATAAACATATCAAACTCTGAATGGTTCATCATGGCAAGGATCTACGGTTTAAGGCCTACCCTGTCCTACGTATCTAAGAGTGTTGACATCTCCAGGCAGGCAACTCATAAACTCGTCCGGGGCCTTGAGTCAAAGGGGCTGGTATTCATCGAGGATTCAACTGAGAACAACAAGGACAAGTGCATCAGAATGACTCCCCTGGGAGTGGAATGCTATGAGAAGAACCTTACCCTTAAAGATGAACTGGTTGAGAGGATAGCGGAACGCATAGGCATAGGCAATGTGAAGCTTCTTACCGAGATCCTTATGGCTGACTGGGGAATCTGAGAAATAGAATAGCCGTTGCAAAGTGATCAGGCACTTTGTAACGGCTATTTTTATTGACCCTGATAAACTCTTCCCACATGAAGCAGCACCTGTCCCGACCTCTGGTATATTTCCCCGCAAATCATGTCAGGCCTTTCATTCAGCTCCCTGCCGGAATATCTCATGGAGCCTGAATACCTTATGTAGGAAGATGCCGAGAAGCCAGTTGCTTTATCCCTATATCAGATTATCCTGAATTCCTTCCATTTCCCGCTCCTCAGCCTGTATCCGAAAAGGACGGACCTCGCCACCCAGTCAATGCACATGGCTATCCATACCCCCAGGACTCCAAGGTTGAACATGACCCCAAGGATATACGAGAATACAAGTCTGAAGAGTATCATGCTTCCAATTGACACGACCATGGTGTAGCGTACATCTCCAGATGCGCGAAGTGCATTGGAGAGCGTAAATGAGACCGGCCATATCAGTATGGACATCGGGTTGTGGACAAGTATCAGACTGTATGTGGTCCTGATCGCTTCATCTGAAACGGTATATAGCTTCAGCAGAAGCGGCAGGGAAATGAGTATCGCAAGACCCATCAGCGCATTCCCGATGTAGGTTATCTTCATAAGCTTCTTCAGGTACCTTTCAGCTTCAGAGTAGTCTCCTGAACCGACACACTGCCCGATCACAGTTACGATGGCAAGGTTCATTGCCAGTGCGAAGCTTATCGATAGCATCGCCAGGCTGTTACCTACACCATTTGCAGCAATCTGGGCTGTCCCGAACAGTGCGATTATACTTACAAGAAGTACTTTACCGAGCTGGAACAGTCCGTTCTCGATTCCATTTGGGATGGCAATGCCAAGTATCCTGCCTGCCATCTCCCTGTTCCATTTGAAGACCCCTGCAAGCTCCACATGCACCTCGTTGGTCTTGTTCTGTACCCTGACTATCATAATGGCAGCTGCAAGCATACGGGACAGCAGCGCTGAGACTCCTACCCCCAGGACTCCCGCCCTGAATATGAATATCCCTGCTGAGATTCCCAGGACATGGGTAATGTTCATTACAAGGGAGACTCCCATTGTAATGTGGGATTTACCCATGGACCTGAAAAGTGCTGCGCATGAATTGTAGACTGCAAGGAACGGATAGGATAATCCTGAAAGCAGGAAATAGACAACCGCTGCATCCATGACCTCAGGCTCAACCTTTCTGAAAAGGAGCATGAGTACAGGCCTGTGGAAGATCACAACCAGCAGAAGGAATAGCACAGATATCATGGATGTCGTAAGGATAAGCTGGTTCGAAGCCCTTCTTGCGCTTTCCGAATCCCTGTTCCCGATGTACTGTGACACAACCACTGCGCCTCCGGTGGCAAGGGCAGCCAGCACATTGATAAGGAGGAAGTTTATCATCTCGACGATTGACACTCCCGACACCGCAGCCTCACCGGCATAGGAAACCATCATCGTGGCAATCATGCTTACGCCGATGATGAGAAGCTGCTCCATGAAAAGTGGAACTATAAGCTCTCTCAGTGTGCTGTCTGAAAATATCACTTCCTTGATTTCACTTTCTGCTGATTCAGTTTCTTGCATGACATCCTTACTTGTCATACACTGACTTCTCCTGCCAGTATTCTCTTGTAGTCCTCATAATTTCTCTTTAGTAGTTCCGGAGTGTCAAGCCCATACGGACACCTTGAACTGCATTGGCCGCATTCAAGGCAATCCTCTATCTTCCTCATCATCTCCTGTGACTTTTCCATGAGCCATTTTTCAGAGGGTGACCTCCTGAGGAGGAGAGACATCCTTGCACATGTGTTGATCTCTATGTCAACCGGACATGGCATGCAGTATCCGCAGCCTCTGCAGAAAGCTCCAGTAAGCTCCTTCCTGTCATTTTCAATTATCAGGTCAAGTTCAGCGGAAGCCACTGGAGGGTCTGAGACATAGCTCAAAAACTCATCCAGCTCCGTCTCACGCTGGACACCCCAGATCGGAAGCACGTTATCATACCTCGCCATGAATGAATAGGCAGCCCTTGAGTTGTTGATGAGCCCTCCTGCAAGTCCCTTCATCGCGATGAAGCCCATGTCCGCCTCTTTGCATTTCTCGACAAGCCCGATCTCCTTCTCCGAGGACAGATAGCTGAAAGGAAACTGAAGCGTCTCATAAAGTCCTGAATCAATGCACTCATGGGCTACATCAAGCTGATGGTTCGTGACGCCGATATGCCTGATCTTACCCTGCCTTCTGGCTTCAAGCATGCATTCGTACATTCCTGAACCGTCACCTGGTCTGTAGCACACCCTTGGCCAGTGGAACTGGTAAAGGTCTATGTAGTCTGTCCTGAGATTTTCAAGTGACTTTTCAAGGTCGCTCCAGAAGGCCTCCGGCGTCTTAGCGTGGGTCTTCGTGGCGATGTATACCTTATCCCTCATGCCCTCAAAGGCAAGCCCCAGCTTTTCTTCGCTGTCCGAATACCCTCTGGCGGAATCAAAGAACCTTATCCCCCCGTCATATGCCTTCCTGAGAAGCCCTACAGCCGTATCTTTGGTTACCCTCTGTATGGGCAGAGCTCCAAATCCGTTCTTCTCAACTGTTATTCCTGTTTTCCCAAGCCTTACTGTTCCCATTCCCAATCCCCCCGTTATCTTTTGTCAGATGGATCTTCCCATCTCATATGCATCATCGTATGCTCCCTTTCCCTTTACGTCTCCCTTTTTCCAGGAGCCGATACCATATACTATTCCCTTTTCAACAGCACCTTCCAGACAGTAGGTAAAGCCCCTGAAGCCTTCCACAGTCCTATCCATGGCCCTTATGTCGTCATCAGCCGCAGTCAGCATGAAATAGAACTCCTTGTCCCTGATCTCAAGGTATCTGCTATAGGTCCTGTCTATGAGGTTCTTCATCTGACCGTTCATGCTGTAGAAGTAGACCGGAGTAGCCATGACCATCACATCAGAAGCCATGATCTTCGTTAGAACCTCTTCCATGTCATCCTTCCTTACGCATTCCCCCCCGTTCCTCTTGCAGGAATCGCACGCCAGGCAGTTTCCGATGTTCTTCTCCCTGAGATATATGGTTTCAGTCTGATTCCCAGCTTCAATTGCCCCTACAGCGAACCTTTCGCACAGGATATCCGTATTTCCCGATTTCCTCGGACTAGATGAGATTATAAGTACCCTCTTACCCATATTTCCCTCCATTGGCTTTACAATTATTAACGATATCATATCTTTCCCTTTATTATATATCATCCTATCGGGTAAAGTATAATTTTCAAAATATGGTAACTTAGGTATCCCATGTCCATTGTGCGACAGGTAATCAGCTATTCAGGTCTTGGGGACATCTTTAACCTTCCTGATTGAAATGTCAAAGCGCCTCCGGTTCATCATCCGAAGGCGCTAACTCGCCGTTATGTAACTGCTATATCAGCTTGTCAGGGCTTGCGTAAGTCACTTACCTTGACTCCACATACTTCCTGTAATTGTCCATTATTGCCTGCCAGCCAGCTTTCTGGTACTCAGGCGGGAAGGTATGTTCAGCGTCAAAGGTCTCGACGATCCTTACCCCGCCATCCTCCTCGCTGAAGGTTATCCTTACCTTTCTGCCATCCTCCATGGTATAAGCGATGAGGCTGTGCAAAATGACTTCATCATACTTTCCGCCGAAATCAAAACCTGCGCTTCCATCCCTTGCCTCCATCCTTGAGACAAAGCTTCCACCAGTCCTCAAATCGTTCTCGGCATGTGGTGTGAACCAGTCGTCCGAAGCGTTGTTCCAGTTTACTATATGCACTGGCTCGGTCCAGCATTCCCAGACCTTGTCAAGTGATGCATTTACCTTTGTTTCCACTGTGATCACAATGTTCTTTTCAGTTTCCATTTGAACCACCTCCTGCAGTGATGTTAACCTGAATTTATGTACTGCTGAAGAAAGGCCTATTAACTTTCTGTTATTTTCACATTTTTAACAATCACCATGGTTTTAACAGCGCAACCCGTTGTGCCCTACTTGTTCTTTGCATATGAAACCAGTCTCTCCATGTCTGTGATGAACCTCATGGTTTCAGCTTCAATCAGCTTTTTCAGCGCTTCAGCATCATTGAAATCCGGACCTTCAGCTATTGTAAGTGAGATTATCGAGTCTACTCCTGGAGCTGCTTCGGACAGCTCGTAACCTGACAGGTCAGTGCCCTTAAGTGATTTCAGATAATCTGACTGTACCTGCCTGTTTGTACCTGAAAGCCATGCTTCGAAGGAGTTATTATCGTGCAGGTAGACAATGGCGACCTTGAGCTTTCGTGCCTTCAGTGTCTCCGGAGTCATCGTGAAGAAGGTCATGTCCATGAATCCCTGATACAGGGCTCCTGTTGTCATGTCAGCATGACTTTCGGACAGGTATGTCCTTGTTCCTGACATGAACTCCATTATCCCTCTGTATGCCTTCTGAAGGTAACCCTTCTTAAGCTCTTCGTGATACCTTGCTACCTGGTCATTCAGCTTGTCCATGATATCCTCCATTACACATTCTAGTTCCATACAACTAAAGGATACCATAAAAGCTTACCCTGTTTATCACCCTTCACGCATATCACTCACAGAGGAACGCTTCATTTAAAAAAAGAGCCGAAAGTCCATTTCGGTCTTTCGGCACATGTCCTATTTCATTATCTTTACAAGCTGGTTTGTGAATTCAACCGGATCCTCAAGCGGAAGCCCTTCGATCAGGCGTGCCTGACTGTAAAGGAGGCTGGTGTACAGGTTGAACTTGTCCTTATCCTCGGTGAAGGCTTTCTTCAGGCTCTCGAACACCTCATGGTGCGTGTTTATCTCAAGGACCTTGTCTGCGCTGATACCTTCTGCATTTGGCATCGCATTCAGTATCTTCTCCATCTCTATGCTCAGCTCGCCGTCACTTGCAAGGCATACCGGATGGTTCTTCAGTCTCTTTGAAGCCCTGACGCTCTTGACCTTGTCTCCAAGGCTGTCCTTCATGCTGGTGAACAGCTCCTCGTTAGCCTTGTCATCAGCTGAATCCTCTGAAGCCTTGTCTTCAGCCTCTATGCCAAGGTCTCCGCCTGAAACGTTCCTGAATTCCTTCTCACCATACTTCATGAGCATCCTTATCGCAAACTCATCAACGTCGTCAGTGAAGTAAAGTATCTCATATCCCTTGTCTGAAACCATCTCAGTCTGAGGCATCCTGTCAATCTTCTCAGGAGTCTCACCGGTAGCGTAGTATATGTACTTCTGCGATTCAGGCATTCGTCCGACATACTCCGAAAGGGTGACCGGCTTCTTCTCGAGGCTTGAAGTGAACATTATGAGGTCCTGAAGGTCCTCCTTGTTCACACCATAATCGCTGTATAGGCCGTACTTCAGCTGCCTTCCGAATTCCTTGAAGAACTTCTCATACTTCTCCCTGTCATCCTTCTGCATCGCAACGAGCTCATTCTTTATCTTGTTCTTGATGCTCTTGGCAATGAGCTTCAGCTGACGGTCGTGCTGAAGCATCTCCCTTGATATGTTCAGGGAAAGGTCCTCTGAGTCCACCATGCCCTTCACGAAGCTGAAGTGGTCCGGCAGAAGGTCTGGGCACCTGTTCATTATAAGGACTCCGTTGGAATATAGCTCAAGGCCCTTTTCGTACTCCCTGGTGTAGTAGTCGAACGGGATGCTCTCGGGGATGAACATGATCGTATTGAAGCTTACGGTGCCAGATGCGCTCATATGGATATGATTAAGGGGCTTGTCAAAGCCATAGTGCTTCTCCGAATAGAAGTTTTCATAGTCCTCTGCTGTAAGCTCGTTCTTGTTCTTTCTCCAGATAGGGACCATGCTGTTAACAGTCTGCAGCTCAGTGTAGCTCTCACGTTCGGTTTCGGTGCCTTCCTTCAGCCTTGTTCGGGAGACCTCGAGCTTTACAGGGTACCTTATGAAGTCGGAGTATTTCTTTATGAGGGACCTCAGCCTGTAATCCTCAAGATACTCGTCATACTTCTCATCCTCGGTATTCTCCTTTATCAGGAGACAGATTTCAGTGCCATGGGTGTCCTTTTCCGCTGGCTCCACAGTATAGCCTTCGGCTCCGTCTGATTCCCATTTCCATGCGCTGTCTGACCCGACTGCCCTGCTTGTCACGGTCACCCTGTCAGCCACCATGAAGGCTGAATAGAAGCCTACTCCGAACTGGCCTATGATATCATAGCCGTCCTTCAGCTCGTTCTCCTTCTTGAATGACAGGGAGCCGCTCTTTGCGATCACTCCAAGGTTTTCCTCAAGCTCCTCCCTTGTCATTCCTATTCCGGTATCCCTGATCTTAAGGATACGGTTTTCCTTGTCCGGGATTATCTCGATATAGTAGTCATCCTTGTTGAACCTTAATGAATCGTCAGTAAGTGCCTTATAGTACATCTTGTCTATGGCATCGCTGGCATTTGAGATAAGCTCCCTTATGAATATCTCGCGATGAGTGTAGATTGAGTTGATCATGAGGTCCAAAAGCCTCTTTGACTCTGCCTTGAACTGTTTCTTTTCCAAAATTAACGCTCCTCTTCTCAGATTGTGACCTTCCAGCAATCCAGATGAAAGCGCCAGCGGGGCGAACCTCTGGCGCTTCCCATAATCTGCTATTCGATCACGATTTTTCTTGATGTCTGTGTCTTGTCAAGCTTTGGCACCGTAACGTTCAGAACCCCGTCCTGAAGCTTTGCGGTAATTCCGTCGGCGTCTGCTTCTGCCAGGTATATTGACCTTTGCATCGAGCAGAAGCGGCGCTCCTTGTGCACATAGTTCTTTTCTTCTTCCTCTTTCTTCTCCTCACGGTTAACCGAAATCGTCAGCCTTCCGTCATTGATATCAAGGGAGATTTCTTCTCTCCTTACCCCAGGGAGATCCGCCTCGATAATGTACTGGTTCTTCGCATCTTCCACATCCACCTTGAATGTGTCCCGCATCAGGCTGCGTGATGGCGTCCAGCTATCGCTAAAAAAGTCATCGAGCATTTCTGCAAAATCATCGAAGCCACGCGGCCTGAGCATATTCGACTTCCCCTGGTTGAAAGGGATGAGTCCTGCCATGTTCAACAACTCCTTTTATTCAAATTTTGGATGCCTTGGTTCATACCCTCGGCTGTTTTTGTTAGCACTCTCACCCCTCGAGTGCTAACTCTAATTATTATATACAATATCCATAAAAAGTTGTCAATACCTCATGTGCCAAAAAAACTTAACGAACAGCCATGGGGCTCATTCCTTTGAAATCCTGCATAAACACTTCCAGCAATTGCAGGGATATTTGGAATTGTATATTTTGAAAAGTCTTCTCTTTTCCTGGCTGAACTAATGATCACATGCTCCATGAGCTTTTGAAAATAAAGATATTGAAATACTTCTCATCGCAGCTTATAATGATTGTACAGGTAACTATAAGTAACTATAGGTAATTATTGTAAGCAAAATGAAGCTGGGTTTTCACCAATATATGACATCCTTAAGTAATGCCTTAAGGACGATCGCAGCTGCCGTGTACCTATTCTCTCATCTTGGATTTCACAGAATAAATAAGGAGTGGAAGAAATGGAATTTACTAGAGTATTCAAATCGGAGGCAGGACGCGAAAAGATCAGGGATTATTACAACAATATACTGGGGTTTCCCTTTTCATCAGTTGCTTGTGGATACATCATACGGAAAGACATTCGTGCTTGAAGCCGGGGATCCAACTAAAAATTCCGTAATACTTCTTCATGGCTCCTGCAGCAACAGTGCCGCATGGCTGGGAGACATTCCCATCCTTGCTGAAGGTTACCATGTATTTGCAGTCGATATTCCGGGCGAACCCGGAAACAGTGCAGAGAACCGCCTTGATTTCCATTCAGGTGAATATCCCTCATGGTTTGGTGAGGTCATGGACGGTCTGGGCATTGACAGGGCGGCAGTAGTCGGAAACTCAATGGGCGGCTGGCTGGCTCTGCATTTTGCCAGCTTGTACCCTAACCGTACATTGGCATTGGCACTCATTGCCCCTTCAGGCATAGTTCTGCCCAAGCAGTCATTTATCGACCAGACCGCTGATATGGATGAGAATGCAGAGTCAGCAAGTGAATCACTTCTGTCAGGTGTGGAACTGCCTAAGGAGGTGCTGGAATTCATGGCACTTGTCATGGAAAACTTCAATCCCTTCACAGGTGCGCTGCCGGTACTCCAGGATAAGGATATGATTAAGCTTGGAATGCCTGTACTGTACATTGCAGGAAAGGGGGACATCACAATGGATGCTGAGCTTGCAGCAAAGAGGCTTCAGAAATTGGTTCCTCAGGTTACTGTACATCTTACAGACGACTCTCATATAATCCTTGGGTTTTCAGACAGGATAATGAAGTTTCTTAATGTGGTGAACTGTAAATGAGAAGCATGGAGAGAAATGGTCACCATGTGCTTGTCGTTGACAGGTCTTTCCAGATACAAAGCGTCCAGCAGGCGCTTGACCTCATGGGTGATGTGATGAACCATTCCGGCTCTGAGGCTGTTGTCATCTGCAGTGAAAGCCTTCCAGACGCCTTCTTTGACCTTAAGACCTGCTTTGCAGGCGAAGTGCTGCAGAAATTCTCAAGCTATGGGATAAGGCTTGCGATCGTTGGAAACTTTGAAGGATACGCAAGCGGTGCTCTTCAGGCTTTCATCCGTGAATGCAACAAGGGCAGTCTCGTATTCTGGAAGGGCAGCCTGGAGGATGCACTGGATGCACTTTGCGGTCCTGAACATAGTTCTGGAGGTTGATCAGCTTCAATTTTGCTTTAGGACGTCTTAATTCCACAAAATTGCAAGGCGTCCTGCGGAATGTGCAGGACGCCTTGTTTTACAATACTATTCCTATATGCCGTTCGACAGCCCTTTACTCGATAAATGGGATATTCTCATGAATTGCCGACCTTCTCCGAAATCCTTTCGGAAACTATGTACCTTGGCCTGAACTTGACCTCATCATATATCCTTGCGATATATGAGCCTATGATCCCCAGGCTTATCATGAGAGCACTTCCGATGATGAGGAGCAGCAGGATAACTGTAGTGAAGCCGCTCAGGGCCATGCCTGACACCTTCATGTAGATTGTCTGTATCCCAAGAACCAGGGCACCTAACAGGAAGAAGACCCCTATGAAGGTGACAATGTGCAATGGGAATGATGAGAATGAGGTTATCGCCTTTATGGCAAGGGTGAAAAGGTTCAGGACACTCCATTTCGAGGTACCTCTTGTCCTTGTCCCTACTGAAAACGGCAGGCTCTTACGGTTGTAGCCCACCCAGGCTGACATTCCCCTGAAGAACGTCCCCCTTTCATTCATGCTTTTCCACGCGTCAACGACCTTCCTGTCAAGCAGCTTGAAGTCCGATGCCTGCTGCATGTTAAGCCCTGAAAGCCTGCTGAGGATGCTGTAGAACATTCCTGCACCAACCTTCTTGACTATGCTCTCGTTGCCTCTGGAAGCCTTGACGCCTTCGATGACATCATACCCCTCTTCCCTCCAGAGCCTTATCATCTCCGGAATCAGCTGCGGCGGATGCTGCAGGTCAGAATCCATTATGATGCAGGCGTCTCCATCGGCCTCTTCAAGGCCTGCGCATATTGCAGCTTCCTTGCCGAAGTTACGGCTTAACCTAAGTGCCTTCACATAATTGTTCTCATTTGACAGCTCCCTCAGCTTTTGCCATGTACTGTCTTTTGACCCGTCATCGACAAGAAGGATCGTGAATCCGACTCCCGCCTGGGTGAGGAACCCTGCAATGACACCGACATTCTCCCTTATAAGCAGTTCCTCGTTATATACGGGAATGACTACCGTGACTTTATTATCCATTGTCCTCCACGTCCCTTCCTGGTTGTTTAATATGGTCCTTTCTGCGCCTTAGGACCAAAAAAATCATCATTGAAGCTGATAATGCTGTAATCCCGATTCCCTCAGCAAGCTTGTCAGTAAAGAAAGTAAGCCTTATGTCATGGCTGCCTTCCGGCACTTCAAAGCTAAGCAGGCTCTCGTCGACTGCAAAGGCTTCAACTCTCTTTCCATCTACAATCACATTCCATCCCCTGTCGTAGGGTATGGACATGACCATTACCCCATCGTATGAGGATTCTACAGTCCCTCTGATCGATGTATCTGAATAGCTCTCAAGCTTCAGCTGGTTGTTTCTGATTTCAGATATGCCCTCTTCAAAGGCTTCCAGGTCCATCCTGTATGAGTATATCTCAAACCTTCCTGATTCGGATCCTGCTTTGTCAAATTCTATCAGTACCTCTGCAGACGTCCCCGTTTCACAGTACCCAAGGCTTATGACAGAGGAGTGGTATGCATCGAATTCTGACTTTACACCGTTTACCGTGATCGAACCCTTGCCCTTCATTGAGGACGGAGCATCGTAGTATAGATAAACCTGTCCGCTTTCATGAAAATCCATTCCTATGACCACTGATGAATCGCTTTCCTTGCTTGTGCGGGTATAGCTGTACCTTCCTGTTCCGGATAGAGTAAGGTTATTCGTCTCACCGACCTCCTGGTCTATAGGCCTTAGCACCTCCTCCACTCCGCTGAGCGCTTCAAAGAGGATCCTTTGGGAGTCCAGAGGGTCTCTTCCGATGCTGCTCTTGAAGCTTGTTATATCAGAATTTACCATGAATCCCGGAGAAAGTGAATATGGGTTCTTCAGCACATCCAGCTCAACAGATTCCGAAACCTTCATATAGAGCTTCTCTTCTACATTTAGATCCCTGTAGACCAGATACCTGATGCCAAAAAGTGAATCCGTTAAAAGGGTAGACCCACTGTACACATAGCTGTTGATGCCGTTGCTGTACAGCCCCAGCTCCTCCAT
This sequence comes from Youngiibacter fragilis 232.1, assembly GCF_000495435.3. Lineage (GTDB taxonomy): Bacteria > Bacillota > Clostridia > Clostridiales > Clostridiaceae > Youngiibacter > Youngiibacter fragilis. The sequence continues at coordinate 23,750 of NZ_AXUN02000101.1, forward strand.
AAGGTCTACAGGTTTTTCGGATATTGTCGAGGCAAATACCGATACCCCGGGGTAATTGTAAAGGGCAGGATCATTGTGCGTCTTGTGCGGGATCACCTCAATCCTGTAGAAGTCCCTGTCGGTCTCAAGGAGCATGGAGACCTGTTCCCTTATTTCACGCACCTCACTGCCGCTTGAATAGCTTTCCCTGGATGAGTAGCTCTCCTTGCTGTCAATCTTAATGACAGTCACTATGGTATTGGTAAGTAGCTCAAGAACCAATACGACAATAAGAGCGGATGCACCCTTGAATCTCCTGGCACCTTGGCTGCGCATGCGAGCGAATGCTGCTGCATAGAGAATGACGAAGGCTGCACTCACATATACCGTGTGAAGCGGAAGCTTCAGGTCTTCGAACTTCTGCGATATCAAAATCAGGAAAAGCACCAACATGCTTATCATCCCAACCTGCTTCCCGCTGAATTCATCCATTGCCCTGTAGCCCTCATATGCAATGGTCAGCACAAGGAATATGTATACGAAGGAGAACCTGTATGGGAGCTGGTTCGGAAAATGGAAGCCGTGCCACATGAAGTTCAGGATATTGATGTTGAAGCTGGCAAGCAAAAAAACAACAAGAAGAAGGTTCAGGACCTTGTCCTTGAGTGCGATCCTCCTGACAAGAAAATACATCGGAACAAGCATGAGCACCACAAGTCCGCTGTAGAGGTTCGGCGCACCATCACGTATCACGGGATCTGCCGTCATGAAATGCCTTGCCACAAAATCGAAGATATCGTAATAGGTCTTCACTGTCTTTGGGAAAGTATCCCCTGCCGCCGAAGTTGTCCCAAGCTGTACGAAAGTAGGCAGGATGAGGAATGCAGACAAACCGCCTGAAAGAAGGGAATACCCTGCAAACCTTGCAGTCGTCCCTATAAGTACCATAGGCTTCCTTATGCTGTAATGCTTAAGAAGCGTTACCATAAAATAGAATACGATGAATATGCATATGAAAAAGGCCATATAGAAATTTGTGATCAGCGAAGCCGTAAGGGCGATGCAATAGAGTAAGCCCCGACCTTCCTTTACCAGCCTGATGATGCCGTACGCCGCAAGCGGCAGAAGATATATCGAATCCAGCCACATGATGTTCCAGGAATACGCGAGGACAAAGCCTGACAGCGCATACAAGGAGGAGAATGCAACCGTGCCAAGGTCCCTGTCGCCATATGCTTTGCGGAGGAAATAATTGAAGGCTGATCCTGCAAGGCCTACCTTGATAAGCGTTATCGCAAGGATAGCTTCAGTGATGAACTGCGGCGGGAAAATTACGGTGAGTATGTTCAAAGGACTTGCCAGGTAATAAGCGAAGAGAGGCAGATAGTTTATCCCAAGGCCTCCTGACCAGGAATAGATGAGGCTTGAGAATGAAGTCAGCTTATCCTGGAGGTCAGATATGAACGGAGCGTACTGGAAATACATGTCGACTGTCAGTATGTTCCTTCCGCCAAACGGAAACACCCCGATTACCGCATATGCGAGAAGAAGTATGAATGAAGGCACTAAAAAAGACATCAGCAGAACATGATGTTTAATTATCTTATCGTTTAGCTTTTGAAAAAACCGACTTTTCAATTTCAAGCGATATCCCACCTTAAGCAATTCTTGTAAGTAATTATCGATTCAACGGTCTCTCCATGTCAATTGATGCCTGGCAGTCAGGCAATCTTTCCCATAGCCTTCAGCTCCTGTAAGCAGCGGGAGAAGAATTGTGAATAAGTCTAAATGAAGAGCAAAAGGCTTACTGCCATAACCATCATTCCGGCAACGAGGCCGTATATGGACAGGTGATGCTCACCGTATTCCCTTGCTGACGGTAGCAGCTCATCGAGGGATATGAACACCATGATGCCGGCAACAAGGGCGAAGATTATTCCCATGAGGGTTTCGCTCATGAATGGCATGAGTATGAGGTATCCTACAAGTGCTCCAACCGGCTCGGACAATCCTGACAGGAATGAATAGAACAGTGCCTTCTTCTTGCTCCCGGTCGCATAGTATATGGGGACTGAAACTGCTATGCCTTCAGGTATGTTATGTATCGCTATTGCCATTGCAATGGGGATAGCTATCTGCGGCTCCTGCAGGGCTGCGATGAAGGTGGCAAGACCTTCAGGAAAGTTATGTATCCCTATTGCAAGTGCGGTGAACAGTCCCATCCTGAGAAGCTTGTGGTTCTTCTTTGCCTCTTCCCTCTTCCTTATCTGCTCCGCATGATGACCCTCGGCAGGGTTATCCTCATTGATCTCCTCGATGGTGTGCATCTCATGCGGATTTTCGGATGAAGGTATAAGCTTGTCTATTATTCCGATCAGGAACATGCCGGCAAAGAAGGCTATGACTGTTATCCATGAACCCTTTTCCATGCCAAGCTCTCCAATGAGGCTTGTCCTTGCCTTGTAGAAGATCTCGATCATTGATACGTATATCATCACCCCGGCAGAAAAACCAAGGCTTATGGACAGGAACCTCGGGCTGCTCTTCTTCATGAAGAAAGCCAGCATGCTGCCCACGCCGGTGCTCAGTCCGGCAAACAAGGTAAGTGCAAAAGCAAAAAACAGATTTTCCATATGTTCCTCCATCGGTAGCTAGTATCGCTTGTCTAATTCGATGTATCCTTTTGAAATATCGGCAACAAATGTAAACAGCAGGATGCATTGCCCATCATTCCTGAATATCATTGTCTTATTGTTCATACCTATGATTATAGCAAATTTCAAGTGATTATTCTCCATATCATCGCCTGTGGGCATTTTTGTTTTTTCCATCCACGCTCCATACAATGATCAGGGAGGATTTTGGGTCATGATTACAGGGGGCAGTGGTCCTGCCCCCTGTAAATGCAGCTGTCAATTTTTCAAATACCCTAGACCAGGTCGAACCTGTCTGCGTTCATCACCTTGTTCCATGCAGACACGAAATCCTCCAGGAACTTCTCCTGTGAATCGATGGCTGCATATACCTCCGCTATCGCCCTTAGCTGTGAGTTCGATCCAAAGACCAGGTCCACACGGGTTCCTGTCCACTTCGGCTCTCCGGTAGCCCTGTCACGCCCCTGGAATAGGTCCTTGTCCTCTGTTATTGGCATCCAGGCTGTATCCATGTCAAGGAGGTTAACAAAGAAGTCATTGGTAAGGCTTCCCGGCCTGTCTGTGAAAACACCGTGTTTCGAATCACCGAAATTCGCACCGAGGACCCTCATCCCGCCTATGAGTACCGTCATCTCCGGTGCTGTCAGGGTAAGTAGCTGGGCACGGTCAACAAGAAGCTCCTCAGCGCAGACTGAAAACTTTTCCTTCTGGAAGTTTCTGAATCCATCGGCCTTTGGTTCAAGCACGGAGAAGGATACAGAATCCGTCTCTTCCTCGGTTGCGTCGGTCCTTCCCGGATAGAACGGAACAGCTATCTCATATCCTGCATTCCTTGCAGCCTGTTCGATGCCTGCACATCCTCCAAGTACGATAATGTCAGCCATGGATACCTTCTTGTTTCCTGACTGTCCTGTATTGAAATCCGCCCTTATCTCTTCAAGTGACTTGAGGACTCCATCAAGCTTTTCAGGTTCATTCGCTTCCCAGGTCCTCTGAGGGATAAGCCTCAGCCTCGCACCGTTTGCTCCGCCTCGCTTGTCCGACCCCCTGAATGTTGAAGCGGAAGCCCAGGCGGTAGAGACCAGCTGGGATACAGTGAGTCCTGATGCAAGTATCCTTTTCTTAAGTTCAACAATATCATCCTCACCGATCATGTCATAGTCAGCTTCCGGAACAGGATCCTGCCATATCAGCACCTCTTCCGGAACTTCAGGTCCCAGATACCTGGACCTCGGGCCCATGTCCCTGTGGGTTAGCTTGAACCATGCGCGTGCAAATGCGTCTTCAAACTCTTCAGGATTGTCCCGGAATCGCCTTGCTATAGGTCCGTATATGGGGTCCATCCTCAGCGAAAGGTCAGCGGTTGTCATCATTGGAGCATGTCTCTTTTCCGGGTCATGCGCATCCTCTACAGTCGAAGCTGCAGATGGATCCGTCGGGATCCACTGATATGCTCCTGCAGGGCTCTTCACAAGGTCCCAGTCATATTTGAAGAGAGTGTTCAGATACCCCATGTCCCATTTTGTAGGTCTTGGCTTCCAGGCGCCTTCTATGCCGCTGCCTATCGCATCCTTGCCCTTACCGGTACCGAAGCTGCTCTTCCAACCAAGCCCCTGCTCCTCGAGACCTGCTGCCTCAGGCTCCGGCCCAACATGGGTTGCGGGACCTGCTCCATGGCACTTCCCGAAGGTATGTCCGCCCGCAACGAGGGCAACTGTCTCCTCGTCGTTCATCGCCATCCTCGCGAATGTCTCCCTGACATCCTTGCCTGAAGCAACTGCACTTGGCTGACCGTTAGGTCCTTCCGGATTAACGTATATCAGACCCATCTGTACCGCTGCCAGCGGATTCTCAAGCTTTCGCCCCTCGGAGTACCTCTTGTCCCCAAGCCATTCGCTTTCCGATCCCCAGTATACATCCTCCTGTGGCTCCCAGACATCCTCCCTGCCTCCACCAAAGCCGAAGGTCCTGAAGCCCATGGACTCCAACGCGCAGTTACCCGCAAGTATCATAAGGTCAGCCCAGGAGATCTTCCTGCCATATTTCTTCTTGACAGGCCACAGCAGCCTGCGGGCCTTGTCGAGATTGACATTGTCAGGCCAGCTGTTTAAGGGTGGAAACCTTTGTGTCCCGTCAGATGCTCCGCCTCTTCCATCACCCATCCTGTAGGTCCCGGCGCTGTGCCATGCCATTCTGATGAAGAGCGGCCCATAGTGTCCATAGTCAGCAGGCCACCAATCCTGAGAGTCTGTCATAAGTGCATACAGGTCTTCCTTTAGAGCCTTGAAATCAAGCTTCAGGAACTCTTCCCTGTAATTGAATCCCTTCCCCATAGGGTTGCTTAAGCTTGAATTCTGATGCAGCATCCTGAGGTTAAGCTGATTCGGCCACCAGTCACTGTTCGAAGTGCCTCCTCCCGATCCTTTCCTTCCGGAATGGCCGGTCACCGGACATTTCATTTCTTCCATTGCTGATCCTCCTTCACTTTCGTAGATATCCAAATAAGGCGATACGGTTGACGCCTTAAAGCTACCAGAAGCACATAAGGTCATGCTCAAAGAATGGTTTATTGAAATTTCTGCATTTATATCTATAATATATTTAGATTCATTATAATCTAATTATAAATGCTGCAGTGAACCGAGACAACACAAAATCTCATTGCTATTAAACACCGGAAAACGAAATTAGCCCAACTCAAATAGTGTATCTCCAAAAAAAGAAGCCTCATCACGCATCAAGCGGCTGAAGCTCCTTATCATTATGCTATATTCACTTCTTCAGAGTCAGCACCATTCATGAGCGCTGCCTTTTCCTTCCTGGATAGAATAAACCTGTCAAGCATATATAGTATTGGCGGAAGCAGTACGAATGTGGACAGCAGTGCCAGAGAGACGTTAATTACCGTCATGAAGCCAAAATCCTTGAGGATCACAAAATCAGACATCATCAGCACCGAAAAGCCTCCTACGGTTGTAAGCCCTGATGCAAGCACTGCGACTCCAATGGATCCGACAGCTGTCTTCATCGCATCTGTCTTATTGCTTCCCTTCACGCGCTCCTCAATGTAGCGTTCCATTAGCATGATGGTCATCTCGCTTCCCATCCCGAGCACCATGGCTCCAAGGGTAGCAGTAATAGGCGTGAAACTTATTCCTGACAAGTACATAATTCCGCTGGAAATCCCTATGATGCTTATGACAGGAAGCACAGGTATCAGCGCCTTAACCGGATTCCTGTATATCATGAGAAGCGCTGCGAAAATCAGAACCAGACCAAGTCCTGTCATGGTGATGCGTCCTGAAGTAAGTCCTTTTACCATTTCAACGTCAAGAACACTCTTGCCTGTGACCTGGACATTAATTGCATTGTCCGCCAGAGTCTCCCTCAGTGAAGCTATGAATGTTTCAAGTTCTTCTGTAGGAAGATGCCTTATGTTTATTATTACAGAACTCCTTGTGGCATCATCATTTATGAACATCCTTGACATGGAGGCTGGAATGTCTTCTGCAATTTCCTCATAATCCGAATATGGAAGGCTGTCATAACCAGAGAAAGTGATTGCTGTATCAGCCAGAGACTTTATGTCGGTTATGACATCAGGATACTTTGCCACCAGTTCATCAGGGGTCTCGACCATCCACTGCAGGCTCTCTGCACTTGCCAGATCCTCACCTTCAAAGTAAAGCACTATCTGGTCTGTAGAACCTAATGCGTCCCTTACCTCACGCAGGTCTGCAAGAGCCGGCATGTCCTGTGGCATGAAGGATTCCATGTCCGTCTGTACTCCAATCTTCGAGTCCTTCATGAATCCCAGCACTGATAAAAGGAGTACCAACACCAGTATCGGGTACCTGAACCTAAGTATTTGGCCTGTGAAGGCACCGAGCATCCTTTTCAGCCAGCCTTCTCCATTTGTTCCACCAGGTGCCATATTTACGCTGTCACTTGACACAAGACTGACATCCATCACGTTCTTCCTTATGTGCAGGACTGGAAGAAGTATGAATATGCTTCCGATGAAGCTTATTACAACACCCAAGGTCAGCATCTTTCCAAAGTCACGTATCATGGGCACAGGTGACACATATAGGGAGATAAATCCGAGGACTGTTGCGAGGACTGCTATTGTTACCGCTTTTCCAACATTCTTTACGGTCGATACTACAGAGTTGTCCTCCTCGTACCTGTTATGGAACTGTATGGAGTAGTCGATTCCGAGTCCTATGAGTATTGGGAATACCGCCATGGACACCATGGTTACAGGTACGCTTATCCAGCCCATGAAGCCAAGTGTAGCTATAACAGAAACTGCTACCACTGCAAGACTCAGCATCCTCCACCTTACCTTGAATACAAGTGCAAGTACGATCAGCATGATGAAGAGTGCGAATGCGACCATTGTCATCATGTTTACCTTCATCTCTGCCTTAAGCGATGCGTCAAGAACAGGCTTTCCTGATACGACAACTGATACGGTTTCGAATCTCTCTGCATCCAAGGCCGCCTTCAATGAATCAATGACGGTTTCCTTCTGGCTATCAGGAATTCCTCCCTCAAGCTTAACTATCATCATCGCTGTATTGTTGTCCTGGACTACATTCGTAAATATGGAACGGAGATTTCCGTCTTCATACAGCAAAAGGTCAAGCTCTTCCTGCACCTTTGGAAGTCCAGCCTCCATCATAGCGGACTTGTCAGTGAAGACTACAAGGGCTTCAGAAATGTCTGTAAGGTTATTGCCCATGGTGATGAAGCCTTCAGCCATTGTCTTCAGCTCGTCAGGTGAGATCGCACCCTTGAAGCTGTCCTTCATTCCAGAAGTTTCCGCGCTGAGCTTGTCCTTTATGCTGTCAAGCGCATCTGCGGTGCTCCTCGTACCTGCCTCCAGTGTTCCGGCTTTAACTGAGATTCCAGCGAGAGCCTCAGAGCTTTTTGCCAGATTCTCAGAAAGTGCTTTCATCTGCATCTGAAGCATTGGATTTGCGGACGCCATGATGCTAAGTTCTGATAGCTTGACTCCTGCTCCCTTTATCCCCTCTGCCGCTGTAGCAGTGCCCTGCGAGATTCCACTGACCCCTTTGCCTATATTGTTCTGTCCTTCAATCAGACGGTCAAAATTCGCTGTAGCATCTGCAAGGCTTGAGAGCTTTGCTTCCAGTACCTTTGGGTCTGGAAGCTCCTTTTCAGAAAGAGTTGTCCCAACCTCAACCAGCTTCTCTCCCATGATATTAAGCCCGTCACACAGCTCTCCCATTTTTCCAATCAGCATCTCCGCCTGGTTAGAAGTCATCTGATGGGCGATCGTTCCTGGACTCATTATGGAATATATCCCTGACTCATACTTAAGTCTGTTCTCTACATTCCACATACGGGTGATGTTGCCAATCGTGAGTAATGAACCTGCCTGCTCTTCCTTGAAGAGCACCAGTATTGAATCTCCACCGAAGGTTTCCTCCATTGCTGCCTGTGTCTTATACACCTCAGTGTCAGAATCAACCAGGGTATCATTGCCGGTCGACATGCTAATGTTCCTGGCACCTGCCACCATTGCAAGGAAAACCGCGATTGTGGCAAAGAGCACCCTGAAAGGATGTTCATGCATCATAATACCTATTCTTTCAAAAACCTTGTTCATTTAACGTCTCCCTGCAATGTTTTTATCAGCATCCATGATATGTTGTCAACAAAATCTCCAATTGCACCATGATCTTTTTCAGGCATATAGAGGAACGACAGAAGTGACCCCATGACAAGTCTTACAGCTTGTTTCTTTCTGCCAGGGTCTGCATTGGAGGTATACAGTATCTTTTCGATTATATTTCGTATCCCTTCAGAGAAATCCGACTGCCCCATTTCATGGATCGCGGATGATTCGTTGAGTATCAGCCGAACTGTATCATAGTTTTCCGATATGAATGTTATCCGGTTCAAAAGCACTGCCTTGAGCCTTTCCTGCTGGTTAAGGCCTGATGATGTATCCACCACCTCTTCCAGCGTCTTCAGAAGGATCGGTGTTATACCCTCCAGGAAGATATCCTGCTTGCTCTTGAAATACCTGAACAGTGTCACTTCAGTTATTGAAGCAGCTGCGGCGATTTCCGAGGTTGTTGCACCCTTGAATCCTTTCTCCTTGAAGACCTCCAGAGCACTGTCAATTATCTGCCTTCTCCTGTCTTCCTTGTTCATCCTTATCTGTTTTTGCATATCTTGATCCCCTTATGTTAGTAAGTACTTACTTAGTGTATCAGGACTTCAATCTGAATGCAACAACAATTGATCTATACTTCAAAAGGTAAACCCGCAAAAAACCGCAAAGCACTGCTCTGCGGTTTAATGATTGGTCCTCAAATTTTCAGATTTTGCCTGTGTACGCTGTGACACCAGCCTGTCTTCTTACAAAAAATCTCCATGCTCCAGGCAAGTCAAAGTTTGTAATTCCACAATCAGATATGAAGCATGCCGCGGAAACCTCTTGCAGCATAGTACGACTCTGCACCATTGTGATAAACGAAGACTGTATCGTAGCGACGGTCACAGAAGATTGCACCACCAAGTTTCCTTATGTCATCCGGTGTCCTGACCCAGCTTGAAGTCTTCAGGTCAAATTTCCCGTGCTTCTGAAGCTCGCGATATTGCACTTCAGTCAGAAGCTCGATTCCCATCTCTCCTGCCATGGTAACCGCATCAGTCGCTGGCTTATTCTCTTTTCTGGAGTCCAGAGCTTCCCTGTCGTAACAGATGCTTCTTCTTCCTTTCGGAGTCTCAGCTGAGCAGTCGAAGTATGCATACTCACCAGTATTCTCATCAATCACAACCACATCAGGTTCACCGCCTGTAATCTCCATTTCATTTAGCGACCATAGCTTTATAGGATCAGCTTCAAGCTTTGATTTCACGTCTTCCCATGAAATCCCCTTGTGCCGGTTCATGTTCTTCTTGAATCTTCCTTCCAGTATCTCAAACAGTTCGTCACGACGCTGAGATGTTAGTTTTTTTGTTTTATCCATTCCTATTACCTCCCATGATATGGTTCGAAGAAACAGCAATTGCAATAAACTTGATCCCTATTGGCATTTCTGATGAATATCTTTGATACCAGCATCTGTTTTAAACTTTACACGATTCTCATAGCAGCAAAAACAAATCTAAAGTTTAATAGGACTTATGAGGAAACAAATTACCCTATTCTTGTCCTCACCCTTTCTTATGGTCCAGATGATTCCCAATCTCCTCTATTGCCAGTTCCAGTGACTTTATTCTTCGTACAAGAAGTGTTCGCTGAGGACTTCCAAGTTTCGACTTCTCATACATTCTAACTATACCAGGCAGCAACCCCTCCAGAATAACCTGCGCTGATTTCAGGTCATCTATTGTATGGTTATGCGATTTATGATTCCACGTGCTTTCCAGAATATCCAGTCCTGTACGAAGTGCTTCAAGCCGCTTTCTGACCAGAGTAGTGCTAACACCCTTCTCAGTCATCTGAGCCAATGATTTTTCAGTTTTTCATATAGAAGATTGCAATGAGCTTAAGGATTCGATTTTTTCTTTTTCTGTTACATTAATCATACTTTATCCTCGAAGAAAAAACATAAGGCGCTTCGCTGTTTTAAG
>NZ_AXUN02000100.1 GCF_000495435.3 Youngiibacter fragilis 232.1
CAGGCCATGTCAATGCTTTCCGATACATTGGAGGAGTTCCCAAAACCCTCATTCCCGACAACTTGCGGAGTGGTGTTACACATGCGAACTTCTATGAGCCGGTACTTAATAAGACGTACAATGATATGGCGGATTATTATGGCACGGTCATCCTGCCGGCGCGTGTTCGGAAACCTCAGGATAAGAGTTCAGGGGAAAACACGGTATTGATTGCATCCAGAAGGATTCTGGCAAAGCTTAGGAATGAACAGATTCTCTCATTTTCTGAGTTGCAAAAGAAAGTCAAAACAGCGCTTGAGCAGGTTAACGAAGCGCCTTTGACAGGGAAAAGCGAGAGCCGTTGGACAGCTTACCAGGCTGAGGAAAAAGAATACATGCTCCCGCTTCCCAAACACCCATATGAACTGGCTCAATGGGGAAAAGCCAAAGTCCAACCGAATTGCCACATCGCCTACCAGCGTAAATTCTACTCCGTTCCATTCGAGCATTTGGGAGAGGAAGTAGATGTAAGGGCAACTCAATCGACGATAGAAATATTCTACCACCACCAGCGCATCTCGTCACATAAACGGCTGTTGGGTAAGGCAACTTATTCCACCATCAAGGAACACATGCCTCCCGATAAACTGTTCTTCACAGACTGGAACAAAGACCGCTTTCTCCATTGGAGTCAATCGATAGGTCCATCCACAGGTAAAGTAATAGAACTGATCATAGAAAGAGCGGTAATAGAGCAACAAGCTTATCGCTCTTGTTTTGGCGTGTTGAGCCTCAAAGACAAGTATAGTGAGCTGCGTCTCGAGAGGGCTTGTTCCACGATTCTGTCCCTTACATCAAACCCTACATATCAGCAAATTAAAAACATGCTTGAAAAAGAAAGCAAGGAATCTGCTGTAGTCCAGGACAATCCAATATCGGAGAAAGGTCCACAAGGCTTTAGGCGTGGTGCAAAATATTTTGGAGGTGATGATAATGCTTAATCAGGAAATGTTGAACAAACTAAAGCATATGAAAATGACCGGGTTAGTGGAAGCGCTTGAGCAGCAGGAACAAGATCCAGGATACGAAGAATTAGGTTTCCACGAAAGGCTCAATCTTCTGGTTGATTGGGAATACAGCAAGCGGCAACATAACCGCCTCCAGCTGCTTATTAACCAGGCAAAGTTTCAGAATCCGGACGCCTGTGTCGAGGATATCAATTATGCGATAGACCGTAAGTTGGATCGCAATCAGATACTGGAATTGGCCTCATGCAACTACGTACCACATGGTCAGAATGTCGTAATAGTTGGGGCGACGGGAGCAGGAAAGTCCTATATTGCACAAGCGTTGGGGCAAGCTGCCTGCCGAAGGCTCATTCCTACCAAATACATACAGTTACCTGACTTGCTAGAAGAGCTAAAGATAGCCAAGAATAAGGGGCCTGAGATATTCACCAGATTAAGGAAACAATATGTGAAATGTGGTCTCCTCATAATCGATGAATGGCTCCTATTCCCAATAAGTACTGAAGACACAGAAATACTTCTCTCAATCTTCGATCGTCGAAGAGGTGTCCGTCCAACAATTGTAGTATCCCAACTAGAGCCCGCAGAGTGGTTGGATCAAATTCCCATTCAACTTGCCGCGGAATCCATCACGGACAGGTTATCAACAAAGGCACATAGAATTACGATTAAAGGGAATAAATCAATGAGGTCAATATAGGAGATTATTAGAGCCACCCTTCCGGGTGGCTCTCGCGCTACGCGCCACTGGCTCTGTAGTCAGCGCGTTGATGGCTCTTTCACTGTGCGCACATGGCTCTATAAAAACGCTGTTCGCAGGTAGAGGGGCTATTTTCTTTTCAGAACAGACTGGCAGGTACTCAATCAATCACCTTCTGTCCTTTGAATAGTGAGTGGGGTATCATATCTCCCCCGGACAGGAGGAATTAAAAATGATAAGAAAATCAGTTGAAGGACCAGATTACAAATATGAGAGAACGCCAGTTTCTCACGATCAATTACAGAGTGAATATGCATATTTTCTTGCACAACGTGTTCTGGACTCAATGTTGAAAAACAACTTGATCTCACTTAGTGAACACAAGGAAATTACCAAACTTAACCGAGATTCTTTCTCCCCCATGTTCGTACAGCTAATGCCAGATACAGTTGATATATGTTTATTATAGAGTTAATATGTCATACTATGAGGAGGTGAGAAGTTGATAAGAGTGACTAAAATCCATCCAAGCTCGAGCGATATTCTCAATAAACCTAATCTGCGTGTAGCTGCATATTGCCGTGTATCAACTGACAATAGCGATCAGCTGGTTAGTCTTGAGACTCAAATTATGCACTACGAGTCCTACATCAAATCGAACCCTGAGTGGGATTTTGCCGGACTGTATTATGATGAGGGTATTACTGGAACCAAGAAAGAAAAGCGCCCAGAGCTGCTTCGGATGATTGCCGATTGTGAACTTAGTAAAATAGATCTCATAGTCACAAAGTCTATTAGCCGGTTTGCCCGAAATACAATAGACTGCCTGGACTTGGTACGACGGCTGACAAAACTAGGAATATCCGTTTACTTCGAAAGTGAGAATATCAACACAGGTTCGATGGAAAGTGAACTCATGTTGTCGATCCTGAGTGGACTGGCCGAGGAAGAGTCAACTTCCATCGCTCAGAATAACAAGTGGTCCATCCAAAAGAGATTTCAAAACGGGACATACAAAATAGCCTGTCCGCCCTATGGCTACGACGCCTTCGAGGGTGAACTGATCATAAATGAGCAGCAGGCTGAAATAGTCCGGTATATATTTGCTGAAATTCTATCTGGAAAAAGCTTTCATAAAATCGCGGATGAGTTAAATAGTAATAGTGTTCCTACTAAGAAAGGTGGCCGATGGACTGGAACTACCCTCAGAGGAATGGTTGAAAACGAAAAATACGTCGGCGATGCTCTCTTTCAGAAGACATATAGTGATAGTCAATTCAACAGATATAAGAACGAAGGTGAAAAAGAACAATATCTAATTCGGAATCATCATGAACCGATAATCAGCAATAATGTGTTTGAAGCTGTCCAGAAAGTCGTTGAACAGCGAGGTAAAGAAAAAGGTGTGGAAAAATTCAGCGAGAAATACCAGAATCGCTACCCTTTTTCTGGAAAAATCGTCTGCTCTCAGTGCGGTGGCAAATTTAAACGTCGAGTCAACTCACATAGAAGAAAATACATTTCATGGTCTTGCACTACTCATATTGAAAACATCAAAAAATGTTCTATGAAGCAGCTTATGGACTCGGATTTTGAATTTGCCTTTGTAACCATGATGAATAAGCTTATCTATAGCCATCAAAATGTATTGAAACCCTTGCTGGTTGGTCTTCGCGGTGTTAATACCGTCGATACCCATGCAAACAGTCAAAGCATTGATAAAAAACTGGAAGAAAATGAAGAGCAACAGAATGTATTGACCACCCTAATGACGAAAGGTTATCTCGATAGCATTGTTTATAAGAAAAGCAGCAATAACTTGCTTCAGGAAGCTGATAGTTTGCAGCGACAAAAAGAGTCAATTAACCGCTTACTCCATAGCGCTGACTGTCAAGGTAGTT
>NZ_AXUN02000099.1 GCF_000495435.3 Youngiibacter fragilis 232.1
GTTAAGGAACTATCGCGTAGCGATTTTGTTCAATTAAGGGGTTGGATGATAAACAAAATAATAAGATGATAAGAGGTAATGATATGGAAATGAGTTTCTCGGATAACCTGAAATACTTCCAGACTGGGATCTTCAACGTTCTCAACGACAGGAAGGCAGAAATGCTGAAGGAAGGCAGGACAGTCTACAATATGTCAGTGGGGACACCTGACTTTGAGCCTGACAGGCACATTGTCGATGCTCTGATAGATGCGGCAAAGGACCCTGAAAACTGGAAATATTCATTGGGGGATATGCCTTCACTCCTTGAAGCAGTAGCTCTCTTCTACAGGGAGAGATTCGGGGTACTGCTGGAGACAGATGAGATCATGTCCCTTTACGGCTCCCAGGAAGGTCTCACGCACATAGGGTTCTCACTCTGCAACAGGGGTGATGTGGTGCTTGTTCCGAATCCCGGCTACCCAATATTCGAGATAGGTCCTTACCTTTCAGGAGCAGAGCTCGCATTCTACCCGCTGCTGCCTGAAAACAAGTATCTGCCGGACCTGGATTCGATCCCTCACGAGACACTGTCAAGGGCAAAGCTTATGATCGTCTCATACCCCATGAACCCTGTCTGCGCAACCGCATCACCGGAATTCTATGAAAGGCTCATTGCCTTTGCAAGGAAGAACAATATAATCATAATCCATGATAATGCATATTCAGACATAGTATATGATGGTGAGAAGGGAGGTTCGTTCCTCTCATTTGAAGGGGCAAAGGAAGTTGGAGTCGAATTCTACTCCTTGTCCAAGTCCTACAACATGACAGGAGCCAGGGTATCCTTCGTGCTTGGCAACAGTGAGATCATCAGGAACTTCAGGATGCTCAGGTCACAGATAGACTATGGGATATTCAAGCCCATACAGTACGCGGCGTTAGCCGCACTCACAGGACCACAGGATAGTGTAACCAGAAACTGCGTAGAATACCAGAAGAGGCGGGACGCCCTGTGTGACGGACTCACAGGCCTCGGTTGGAACGTACCGAGAAGCAGTGGGTCGATGTTCGTCTGGGCAAGGATCCCTGAGAAATTCAAAAGCTCAACTGAGTTCTGCACTGAGCTTATGGAGAGGACTGGTGTGATATGCACACCCGGTAATGCCTTCGGTTCACTTGGAGAAGGCTACGTAAGGTTCGCCCTTGTCCTTCCTGCAGAAGTCATAGCTGAGGCGGTGGAAAGGATAAGGGAAAGCAGGATCCTTGAGTAGTAGGAAAATCAGAAAGCCATGAGTCAGTTCATGACATGTTTGTAGAATGCCTGAGATTTGAGTCTGTTGCTTTTACTGCTGTA
>NZ_AXUN02000098.1 GCF_000495435.3 Youngiibacter fragilis 232.1
ACCAGTACGAGATAGCATGGAGCCTTGATGGCGGGGATAAGACCAAGGCTGTCATCGTGGTGCCTGAAGGGGAACTCCCTGAGGACAAGACCGTATTAAGGAACCTGCAGTCAACAGCAAGGTATGAGGAGATACTCCCTGGAATGGACCTTGAGTACGCTGTAATGGCTGAAGAGGTGAAGGAGAACATAGTAGTCAAGTCCAGGATGGAGGTCCCTGAGCTTTCCTTCAGCCTGTACCTGAAGAACATGGTACCTGTCCTGGATGAGAGCGGAAGCATTATTCTGAGGGACATGGCAACAGGTGAGGAAGTCATGGAGATGCCTGCTCCCTTCATGGTTGACGCCATTGGTGAGGCAAGCTACGGCGTGGAAGTTGGCCTGACAGAGGTCAAGGCAGGAAGCGAGTACAGGATTACCCTTAAGGTTGACAACGCTTGGCTTGCCGACGAATCAAGGCAGTATCCTGTGGTGATAGACCCTGTGGTCTCAACCACTGTGGAAAGGACGAAGATATTCGACGCACCAGTGTCATCAGCGTACCCTAACACAAACTATGTCAACATGGGGCTCCTGAAAGCAGGCTACGGTGCCAGCTCATATGTCAACAGGAGCTATCTCCAGTTCACACTGCCTGCACTTACTGCAGCAGACCTAATAGTTGACGCATCCCTTAACCTGGCAACATATACCAGCGTTGTGACACCGAGACAGATAGGGTGTACAAGGTGAACTCCGTCTGGAGCTCATCCACCATAACGTGGAACAACAAGCCGTCCTACAACTCAGTGAAGGCCGAGGAATACCAGATGGTCTCAGGTTCGTCAGGGTCAAGGTTCGACTGGGACATAACGGGGATAGTTAAGGAATGGTACTCCACAGGGGTAAACAACGGCCTCATGCTGAAGAACTCCATAGAAACCAGCGGATACTACATTGACTTCCACTCGTCAGACACCAGCTACGGTGAAGCGTACAGACCCCAGATAACCATAAGCTACGTCAACAATTCGGGACTTGAAGGCTACTGGACCTGCCATTCCCAGTCAGTGGGCCGGGCAGGCACAGGGTATGTCAATGACTACAACGGGAACCTGGTGCTTGTCCATGAGGACATATCCCTCACAGGATCAAGGCTGCCCCTGTCACTTGGCCATGTGTGGAACTCCAATGAGGCGGGTACCGACATGGGTTACGGTGCAGGCTGGAGGACAAGCCTAAGCCAGACCGTTGTTCCAAGGACTATAGATGGGATACAGTATTACGCATATACAGACGAGGACGGAACGATACACTATTTCCTGTATGACAGTGCAAAGGGGAAGTATGTGGACGAGTCTGGAATAGACATGTCCATGGCAATAAACGGGGGAAGCACAGAAGAGCGGTATGTCATAACCGACAAGGGAGGGAATAGTCTGATATTCAGCTCCCTTGGAAAGCTTGGAAAGATACGCGACCTTGAGGGTAACCAGATGACCCTGGCCTATGGAGGCAACGGAGCCCTGTACACAGTAACTGACGGTTCAGGCAGGGTCCTTACGCTTAACACCGACGGCACAGGCAGGCTGCTGTCAATTTCAGACCCTGCAGGAAGGAGCACAAGCTTCACCTACAACGGGACTCAGCTTGAGAGGATAACCTATCCTGACGGCAAGTACAGCACCTACGCCTATGACGGGAACAAGAAGCTCGTTAACGCAACAAACCACGACGGCTA
>NZ_AXUN02000097.1 GCF_000495435.3 Youngiibacter fragilis 232.1
ACCAGTACGAGATAGCATGGAACCTTGATGGCGGGGACAAGACCAAGGCTGTCATCGTGGTGCCTGAAGGGGAACTCCCTGAGGACAAGACCGTATTAAGGAACCTGCAGTCAACAGCAAGGTATGAGGAGATACTCCCTGGAATGGACCTTGAGTATGCTGTAATGGCTGAAGAGGTCAAGGAGAACATAGTAGTCAAGTCCAGGATGGAGGTTCCTGAGCTTTCCTTCAGCCTGTACCTGAAGAACATGGTACCTGTCCTGGATGAGAGCGGAAGCATAATGCTGAGGGACATGGCAACAGGTGAGAAAGTCATGGAGATGCCTGCTCCCTTCATGGTTGACGCCCTTGGTGAGGCAAGCTACGGCGTGGAAGTTGGCCTGACAGAGGTCAAGGCAGGAAGCGAGTACAGGCTTACCCTTAAGGTTGACAACGCTTGGCTTGCCGACGAATCAAGGCAGTATCCTGTGGTGATAGACCCTGTGGTCTCAACCACTGTGGAAAGGACAAAGATATTCGACGCACCAGTGTCATCAGCGTACCCAAACACAAACTATGTCAACATGGGGCTCCTGAAGGCAGGCTACGGTGCCAGCTCATATGTCAACAGGAGCTATCTCCAGTTCACGCTGCCTGCACTTACTGCAGCAGACCTAATAGTTGACGCATCCCTTAACCTGGCGACATATACCAGCGTTGTGACACCGAGACAGATAGAGGTATACAAGGTGAACTCCGCCTGGAGCTCATCCACCATAACTTGGAACAACAAGCCGTCCTACAACTCAGTGAAGGCCGAGGAATACCAGATGGTCTCAGGTTCGTCAGGATCAAGGTTCGACTGGGACATA
>NZ_AXUN02000096.1 GCF_000495435.3 Youngiibacter fragilis 232.1
ACTAGTCCCCTAAGAGAGCAAATATCCTCTTCATATTTGCAGCGAAGATGGTGAATGCTCCTTGTAGTTCCATTCCAAACAGACCACGTCCTGATGCTACATCATAACCATGGCCATGTTTCAACTCACTGTTCTTAGCTTCAATTTTATACCGTTCTTTTGCCAGAGCCTTGAATTCTTCAGTTTCCTGGTATGTCTTCTGTTCCGAATGGATAGTTGACATCAATGTGACCGAGAATGACTTGGTCTTTGATCCTTCCTTGTAGCAGCCTTCACGATACGGGCAAAGCTTACACTTCTCAATATCAAAGAAGTAGGTTCTTACTGCTGCCGAACCGGTTTTTTCCCTCTTTTTCTTTCCTGTTATTGTTTTCTTTATGCTCATGTGTCCTGCTTTGCAGACATACATCCCAGCATCTTTGTTGAAGGTGAAGTTCGGTGAATTCTTGTTTGGGCTATGTGTCACAGATTCGCTTAATCTGGATACAAGTTTTATTTTACGTACTTTTGCC
>NZ_AXUN02000095.1 GCF_000495435.3 Youngiibacter fragilis 232.1
TGTTTAATTTTCAAAGAGCTTTTGCCGCTTCGCTATTGTTCGTATCGAAGTGAGCCTATTTATAATACCACTTCTTTATGAGCGCTGTCAACGCTTGTTTGCCGAAACAGCTGACTTAGATATATTACCACAAGGAGATATTTCAGGCAATCCTATAATCAAGAATTTTTTCAATTTGTTTACATTTTCTATTGTTTTCTGTATTGAATGTTCTATTCAAATCCACGATAAAGGCTGGCACACATACGGTTACCAGCCTTTATCGATTTTGAATTATTTACTATATCCTGTTCTTGTATGCGCAGGAGTTGAGATGGTCATTCACCAGGCCAGATGCCTGCATGAACGCATAGCAGATCGTACTGCCGCAGAATGCGAATCCTCTCTTCTTCATGTCCTTTGACATGGCATCTGATTCAGGACAGGTGGCCCTGTAGTCTTCAGGTCCGTTTATGCTTGACACAATGCTCCTGTTCCCAACGAAGGACCAGATGTAGCTGTCAAAGGACCCGAACTCCTCCCTGACCTTGAGGTATGCCCTGGCATTCTTCACGGCTCCCTGTATCTTAAGCCTGTTCCTTATGATTCCTTTGTCCTGCATAAGCTCTTCAAGCTTGCTGATGTCATACTCAGCTATCCTTTCTGGGTCGAACTCATCAAATGCCTTTCTGAAATTTTCCCTCTTGTTAAGTATGGTCTTCCAGGACAGTCCTGCCTGGAAGGTATCAAGTATAAGGAATTCGAACAGCTTTCTGTCATCATGGAGCTCAGCTCCCCACTCATTGTCATGGTATTCCCGTTCAATTTCGCTTCCTGGCCAGGTACAGTCTCCTTGTCCCATGAATATCCTCCCTGTTGAAAGAGGCGCCAATTACGGCGCCTCTTTAGCATTACTATCTATTACTCGTCTCCGAAGCCTATGCCCATTGACTTGGCAGCCTCAACAAGCTCTCCGTTAGGATTTACAAGCTTAGACTTCCTGCCGATTACATTTTCAAGTGAATCATAGGACATGTGGTCGCCCTTAAGTGTGACCATGTTTCCGAACTTGCCCGATGCAGCAAGCTTCACTGCCTCAACACCATATCTTGTGGAAAGTATCCTGTCTGAAGATGAAGGCGATCCGCCTCTCTGCAGATGCCCGAGTATAGTAGCCCTTGTCTCGTTTCCGCAGAGCTTCTCAAGCTGGCTTGCAACCTTTATTCCGATTCCGCCGAGCCTTATAGGGTCCGGTGAATCCTTTATGATCTCCCTTACGGTAATATCTCCGCCAATCTCCTTGGCTCCTTCACCGACAACAACAATGGAGAAGTTCTTGCCTCTTGCCTTCCTCTCTTCGATTGTCCTTGCCACATTCCTGATATCATATGGAATTTCAGGCAGAAGTATTACATCCGCTCCACCTGCTATTCCTGAATGTAGAGCTATCCAGCCGGCATATCTTCCCATTACCTCAAGTACCATTATCCTGTGATGTGAGGAAGCAGTTGTATGCAGCCTGTCCAGGGCTTCTGTCGCAACATCGACAGCAGTCGAGAATCCGAACGTAGTGTCTGTTGATGCAAGGTCATTGTCTATGGTCTTTGGAATAGCTACTACCTTTACTCCCTTTCTTGCAAAATCCCTTGCAGAGGTAAGGGTACCGTCGCCTCCGACGATAAACATTACGTCTATTCCCATCTTCCTGATGTTTTCCACTCCAACATCAGATACATCCTTATTTACAAGCTTGCCATCCTCTTCAACCTGATAGTCGAAAAGATTGTCCTTGTTTGAGCTGTAAAGGATAGTACCTCCTTCATGCAGTATTCCCGAAATTGAATCGAGAGTAAGCTCGACAAAATCGCCGTTATACATTCCCTTATATCCGTTCCTTATGCCAACGACTTCCCAGCCGTACTCAAGTATCGCAGTCCTGGTGACAGCTCTTATGACTGGATTGAGTCCCGGGCAATCTCCACCGCCTGTAAGTATCCCTATTCTCTTTATCTTGTTGACTACCATATTTTTTTGCCTCCCTGATTTAGTATGCAAACATTCCATGGATTTCACTATGATTTTATCCTAAGAGGAACCATAATGCAAAGGTCTGCAAGCCATAAGACGCAAGTTCCAAAATTTAAAAATCATTGACTAAAGATGCGAACCTGTCCCCTCTCTCCTCAAAGTTCTTAAAACTGTCGAAGCTGGCACACGCAGGAGAAAGCGCAACGATATCACCTGGCTTTGAAAGCCTTTTGGCAATGTAGACTGCATCCTCAAAGGACTCAGCCATATGTACCGGAACGAATATTCCCTTCATGTTGGCAAGGTTGTCGAACGCTTCCTTGAGCTTGAATCTTGTATCTCCAACAAGCACTGCATTCTTTATGTACTTGTAGCCCTGGAAGGCTACAGGCGACAGGTCTATGTTCTTGTCATATCCGCCAGCGATGAGATTCACCTTCGTATCCAGAGCCTTTAGGCTCGCAAGGGTCCTCGTCGGACTTGATGCGATGGAGTCATTGTAGTACCTTACGCCCTTGTATTCCCTTACAAGCTGGCACCTGTGCTTTACTCCCGGAAAAGTAAGGGCTACCTTCCTCATCTCATCTATCGATACATAGTCCTTGGCTGCAAGGAATGCCGCAAGAAAGTTCTCCGCATTGTGGACTCCCTTCACCAGCATGTCCTTAAGTTCGACTACCTTCTCATCCCTGAGGTACAGGGTTCCATCCATGAAGTACGCATCTTCGAGCTCCTTGGTTGAAGAAAAGAATTCAACCACACCTTTTGCCTCACCTGCGAACATCTTCGTTATCTCATTGTCCTCATTTAAGATGAGAATATCGTCCTTTCCCTGATGCAGGAAGATGTTCTTCTTCGCATCGATATATTCCTGCATTCCCTTGTGCATGTCCAGATGGTTAGGGGAAAGGTTGGTAACTATTGCCACATCAGGCGACACTGTCATAGTCATGAGCTGGAAGCTTGAAAGCTCAAGCACCACCATATGGTCATGCCGTATATCCTCTACCTTGTCAAACAGAGGTGTCCCGATATTACCGCCTACAAACACCTTGTAGCCGGCTTCCTTCAGAAGAAGCCCCAGAACAGTAGTGGTAGTGGTCTTCCCGTCAGAGCCTGTCACACCAAAGGTCCTTGCCTTGCAGTACTTCAGGAATTCTTCCATCTCCGAAGTGATAATCGTTCCTTTTTCCTTTGCCCTTACAAGATGCGGATCATCTATCCTCATTCCCGGGGTCTTGAATATGACGTCCAGACCGTCGAGATGGTCAAGATAATCATGACCGAGGAATATCTCGATCCTGTCGGCCAGTTCCTGGACCTCAGGTCCCAAATCACTCAGCTCTCTCCTGTCAAACGCTGACACCCTGGCACCCAGCTTCAGAAGAAACTTTATAAGCGGAAGATTGCTGACTCCTATTCCTACGACACCGACCTTCTTGTCCCTGATATATTCCTTGAACTCATTGAAATCTCTTTTCACAGCTTACACCCGCATTTTCATATATTTGTTCCTATTTACCGAGTACATTCCTTCACCCTTCAGTATAGAGTAAAAGGAATCATGATTTCCACTTTTTTAGCTGAAAGGACCAGCCCATAAGGCCGGTCCTCAAAATGTCGGTAGTTATCAGAATTCAAGCTTCCTGCTTATGTAGTCAGCTACCTCGTATACTGAAAGCCTTATCTGCTCCATGGTATCCCTGTCCCTGATTGTTACAGTGTTATCCTCAAGGGTGTCGAAATCGACGGTGATGCAGAACGGTGTTCCGATCTCATCTTCCCTTCTGTATCTCTTGCCTATTGAACCAGCCTCATCATAGTCAACCATGAAGTGCTTGGAAAGCTGTCCGTAGACCTCAAGTGCCTTATCTGAAAGCTTCTTCGACAGAGGCAATACCGCTGCCTTGAACGGAGCAAGTGCAGGATGCAGCTTAAGCACATTCCTCTCCTCACCATTTTCAAGCGTCTCCTCCTCATAGGAATCTACAAGGAATGTGAGGAAAAGCCTGTCCACACCGACTGACGGTTCGACACAGTAAGGTATGTACTTTTCATTCGTAACAGGATCCACATATGAGAGGTCCTCATTGGAGTGGTTGATATGCTGAGTCAGGTCATAGCTTGTCCTGTCAGCTATACCCCAGAGCTCTCCCCATCCAAACGGGAACTTATACTCGATGTCAGAGGTGCCGGCACTGTAGAACGAAAGCTCTTCAGGCTTATGGTCCCTCATCCTCACGTACTCTGCAGTAAGGCCCAGGTCCAGCAGGAACTTCATGCAGTAATCCTTCCAGAAGGCAAACCATTCAAGGTCTGTTCCCGGCTTGCAGAAGAATTCAAGCTCAGCCTGTTCGAACTCCCTGGTCCTGAATATGAAGTTTCCAGGTGTTATCTCATTCCTGAAGGATTTTCCTATCTGGGCTATACCAAATGGAACCTTCTTCCTTGTTGTCCTTGCAACGCTCTTGAAATTCACGAAGATTCCCTGAGCTGTCTCAGGCCTTAGGTAAACCTCATTCTTGCTGTCTTCTGTGATTCCCATGAAGGTCTTGAACATGAGGTTGAACTTCCTTATGCTTGTGAAGTTCTTCTTTCCGCACTTCGGACATACTATACCGTTGTCCTCTATGTACTTCATGAGCTCGTCTTCCTTCATTCCATCAGCTGAAGCTACCTCAGCTCCCTTAAGGGTCATGTCGTCCTCGACAAGCTTGTCGGCACGGAACCTTGACTTGCAGTCCTTGCAGTCCATGAGCGGGTCAGAGAATCCGCCTACATGGCCTGATGCAACCCAGACTTCAGGGTTCATGAGTATCGCGCTGTCTAGTCCCACATTGTAGGGGCTTTCCTGCACGAACCTCTTCCACCATGCCTTCTTTATGTTGTTTTTGAGCTCAACTCCAAGCGGGCCGTAATCCCACGAATTTGCTAGTCCCCCGTATATTTCCGATCCCGGATATACGAAGCCCCTGCCCTTGGAAAGCGCTACGATCTTATCCATTGTCTTTTCAGTCATTTCTTTTCCTCCCCAAATCATAATAATAAAAAAAGGCCTGCTCAACGAAAGGACGGATATTATCCGCGGTTCCACCTTTCTTGGCATTGCCCTGCTCTTGCATTCACACGCTCATGGACTCCCTTCACGATTATGTCTCCGGAGCTTGCACCACCCGTCCGGTCTCTTGAAGACTTTACTCGTTACTCTTCCCATTCATTGCGAGTTATTCAGTTATAAAAAAAATGGCTCCGCGAAGAGGGCTCGAACCTCCAACCTATCGGTTAACAGCCGAGTGCTCCACCATTGAGCTATCGCGGAACGTCATTACAAAGACTATTATAGCAATGTTTCGGATTAATGCAACAATAATTTATAAAAATTCGGAAGAAAAAATAACCAGCTGAATTGATAAAGTAGATTCAACCCAATAAAAAACATTAGTAGAAATTACTATGACAAAGTGGGAAGTGGAAGTTAATCTGACAGAAGGGTAAGATGGTGGGGATGGTGCCTCATTGGAGGTTGTCATGAATAAGCACTCTCACCTGACATTAGACGACAGGCTGGAAATCCAAAAGCATCTCAAAGAAGGTAAGTCATTCAAATTCATTGC
>NZ_AXUN02000094.1 GCF_000495435.3 Youngiibacter fragilis 232.1
AACTCTTTACTATATGCCATTATATTCATCCCCTCATCAGTAGTACTTACTATACTATTTTCAATTACCACTGACAACTATTCTGACACATAGGGGTACTTAACTACATCAAGAAAGGGGTGCCGGTTTGGTCTACGTTTTAAGTAAAAATGGAAATCCACTTATGCCTACCAGCCGGCATGGAAAAGTGAAACATCTGTTGAAGAATGGCAAGGCAAAAGTGGTAAGAAGGACTCCATTCACAATACAGCTGCTGTATGATTCTCCTGAGTATACTCAGCCAATCACTCTGGGAGTAGATGCAGGAAGCAAGGTTGTAGGACTTAGCGCAACTACCGAGAAGAAAGAGCTTTTTGTCTCAGAGGTAACGCTCCGGGATGACATCCCAGAGCTTCTATCAACACGAAGGCAGAACCGAAGAACAAGGAGAAACCACCTTCGCTACAGAATGGCAAGGTTTCTTAACCGCACCGCATCGAAAAAGGAAGGGTGGCTTGCTCCCTCAGTCAAGCATAAGGTAGACAGCCACTTGAAGGTAATCGGGAATGTACACAGGATCCTTCCCATATCAAGGATAGTGATCGAAACAGCAAGTTTCGATATCCAGAAGATCAGGAATCCTGAGATCAGCGGAACAGAATACCAGCAGGGAGTTAAGCTTTCCTTCTGGAATACCAGGGAATATGTTCTATGGCGGGATAACCACGAATGTCAGCACTGCCATGGCAAAACAAAGGACAGAATATTGAATGTTCATCATAAGGAAAGCCGAAAGACC
>NZ_AXUN02000093.1 GCF_000495435.3 Youngiibacter fragilis 232.1
GCCCATGCCGGGCGCACAACGTAACAATCCCGCCTCCAGCTCAAAATGTGAGCCGAAGGCGGGATTGTATTTCAAATGATATTCCTTATGATTTCAGAGATCGCGCTTTCATCATTCGAAACAGTCACTATGCAGGCAATGATGATATAATCGTATACCAAGCCTATGATTGCCAGAAACCCATTTTTAAGGACAATTGTCCGAAAAAATGAACCAGGTAAATTGCAAAAAACCTTCCAAAACCCATTATAGGGTCTTGAAAGGCTGTTTTGCCAAAGCTTTCTGTCACATGTCCACATATACTGTAAGGACCGCTAGTGCGATCTCAATAGTCTCCCCTGCTCCGAATACCGGAACAAGAAGTCCATGTGCGTTGAGACCTCCCTTTACGACCTCTATGTCCCTGTTCCCTACCGGCACTGCCTTGAGTACTGCCGCCTTATCCAACCTTTCAGGGTCAGTGCAGCCGATCTTCACGTGGACATGCATCTTAAGCACATCCTTTTCCAGGATATCCTCTATTCCGCACAGGCAGCATCTCGATACCGCATCATTTACTGCCTTTACTGCTGCCTTCGTAATGTCTCCGCCATGAAGGTCTGCACCCATTCCGATTTCAATCACGTATCTCTTTTGCATTGGCATGACTCCTTTCATAAGATTCAGCCACTGATACCTACTGCATGATCACTGTGGGATCCTCCAGTATTTCGCAGACGGTATCAAGGTAAAGCGATGCAGGATAGCCATCGATTATCCTGTGGTCCACGGTAAGGCTGAGATAGAGCCTGAACCTGTCAGCAATCTCCCCGTTGACCCTTTCGAGCCTGGGTACCACCGCACCTACGCACAGTATCGCAACCTGAGGCGGGTTGATTATGGCCGTCGCAACTTCTATCTTCATCTTTCCGACATTTGTTACGGTAAAGGTTCCTCCTACCATGTCCTCTACTGCAAGGGCACCATTCCTTGCCTTTTCCGTAAGCTCCCGCGTCACTGCCATTATCTCGTTAACAGTCAGTTTATCTGCATTCCTTATAACCGGTGTCATGAGCCCGTTTGGAATAGCCACTGCCATATTGACATTGATATCCTCATAGGTCCTTACGATCCCGTTTTCAAATGTCGAGTTCAGCGCTGGATGCTTCACCAAGGCCAGTGCCGCTGCCTTCAGGACCATGTCGTTTATAGACGGAGCCTTTTCACCCTTGTCCTCTGCTTCCTTCTTGGCTTTTTCATGGGCTGCCATAAGATATGTAACATCCGCTGCCCTCGACAGCATTATTGCCGCGTTCTCATGGACACTTGCTGTCATCCTTTCTGCGATTATCTTCCTTAATCCTCTGACCTTTGTGTCAGTGTACCTTGCTTCTGACATACCTTCCCTCCGAAGGACAGCTGTATCCGGAAACACTTAGGCTTCCGGATACACACTGTCGTTTACTTGATTTATCCCAGAGCTTTCCTTATACCTGCAATTATGTCGTCCTCGTTTA
This sequence comes from Youngiibacter fragilis 232.1, assembly GCF_000495435.3. Taxonomy (GTDB): domain Bacteria; phylum Bacillota; class Clostridia; order Clostridiales; family Clostridiaceae; genus Youngiibacter; species Youngiibacter fragilis. The sequence goes on from NZ_AXUN02000093.1 coordinate 1,497, forward strand.
CCAGCCATTCCTTTTCAAGGACAGGCGAGAACGGGATAGGTGTATCTGGTCCGCAGACCCTGACCGGAGCCGCCTTCATGAACTTGAACGCATGCTCTGCGATCTCAAGCCCTATCTCAGTGACGGAGTTTCCGAAGCATGGCGCTTCGTTTACCAGGACCACCCTTCCTGTCTTCTCCACTGACTTTGCGATGGTTCCGATGTCAAGGGGCTTAAGGCTCCTTGGATCGACGACCTCTACGCTTATGCCTTCCTTGGCAAGCTTCTCTGCAGCCCTCAGTGATTTGTGGAGCATCATCTGTGTCGCTATTACAGTTACATCGGTGCCCTCCCTCTTCACGTCCGCCGAGCAGATGGGTACCGTATGATCCCCGTCAGGGACAAGTCCCTTTACGCCGTATAAAAGCTTGTGCTCATAGAAGAGTACGGGGTCATTGCCTCTTATAGCTGTCTTGAGCAGTCCCTTGTAGTCTGCTGGGGTACTAGGTATGAGGATCTTGATTCCCGGGATGTTCATGAACAATGCTTCAAGGCACTGCGAATGCTGGGCTGCAGCGGCTATGCCTGCTCCATTCGGAACCCTCAGCACCATTCCGCAGACCTTACCTTCCTCCTGCATGCCTGCCATGTATCTTGATTTTGTCGCCTGGTTTACAATGTAGTCCGCTGCGACTGATGTGAAGTCTGAGAACATGAGCTCGGGAACAGCTTTCATACCCATGTACGCCGCTCCTGTAGACAATCCCATTATGGCTGTTTCAGAAATCGGTGAGTCGATGACCTGTTTCGGGAACCTCTGGATGAGGCCTGCGGTAACACCGAAGCAGCCTCCGAACTTACCTACATCCTCACCTATCACGAAAACCTCCGGATTCCTCTCCATTTCCTCCGCAAGCGCCTCATTGATGGCCTGTGCTACGGTTATTTCCCTCATTTCAGGGCACCTCCTTCAAGCTCGAAGTAGACATCGGTGTAGGTTTCGGAAATGTCAGGATAAGGGCTTTCCTCCGCGAACTTCTGGGCTGCATCGATGACTGCTATCTGCTCGTTCTTGACCTCAAGGAGCTTCTCAGGTGCAGCTATACCCTTTTCAAGGATTATAGCCTCAAGTCTCTTTATCGGGTCCTTCTTCAGCCACATCTCAAGCTCTTCCTTAGGCCTGTAGGTTACCGGGTCACCCTCGAAGTGCCCCTGGTGTCTGTAGGTCTTGAACTCAAGTACGCAAGGCCCACCGCCTTCCCTGGTCCTCTTGAAGGCTTCCCCAGTAGCTTCAATAACTGCAAGGACATCATTCCCGTCAGCGGAGATCCCAGGCATCCCGTAGCTCTGGGCCCTTGCCGAAAGGTCCTGTATGTTGGATGAATCCTTGCTTGACATTGAAATTCCATAGCCGTTGTTGACTATGATGAACACTGTCGGAAGGTTCAGGACGCTGGCAAGGTTCATGCCTTCATGGACGTCACCCCTGTTTGCAGCGCCGTCACCGAATATGGTTATGGCAATGTTGCCGTCATTCCTGAACTTGTGGGAGAATGCATATCCGTTAATTATTGTCTGAGCGTCTCCAAGGATTCCGTTGCAGCCAAGCGCCCCGTTCTTGGGCGAGCAGGCGTGCATGGACCCTCCCTTGCCCTTGTTCGACCCGGTGGCTTTTCCATAAAGCTCTGCCATCAGAGCATTTGGGCTTATACCGAGTCCAAGAAGGAGACCATGCTCCCTGTGGCTCGTGCCTACGCTGTCCCCTGGCTTTATGTTGTAGTGCGTTCCGGCCATGAACGCCTCCTGCCCTATCCCAAGGTGTATGAATCCGGGAAGGACACCCTTCGCGAAAAGGTCAGACAGCCTTTTTTCAAAGAGCCTGATAAGCCACATTTCGCCATACAGCTTTATGAGATCCTCATTTGGTACTTTCACAGTCTTACCTCCTATTCAATTCAAATACCCCGGGGAGACTCCTCCCCGCAGCGCCTGTAGAAGCTGAAGCCCTCCAAAACATCCTTCGAACCTTCGCCGCACTCAATGAAGAAACCGCTGCCCGATGCCGCCTTGAGAGTCTCATGGATATCGATTACTACGGGTCCGTCAGGACTTAATTCAAGCTCTATCCTGTCTCCCCTGTTGAATGGAACCTCCCTCTCACCGTCCAGTGCTACCATACCTTCATTTGCCTTGACGAGTATCCTCTCATACGGGACCACTTCCCTGTATCCCCGAAACGCAATCTTGCTCATGACTCCCGGAGCCATGGGGACCCATGTCTCTACGCACCCCTTCTCGCCAAGCTCCACATAAACACCGTTTGGGTCAGTCTCCTCCACAGGATGGACGCTCCCAGCGATAGCAGACATTCCAAGGCAGTCGGGCTTTGCAACGGTGACCAGAAGCTCACTTATGGCGGAAGGGTCGTACAGTGCCCTTGCACCCACGTAGAGGTCACTGGTTATTGCCGCATCCACGAGGGCAATATCAGTGAATATCCCGTTCTTGTAAACCTTGATGCACTTTCTTTTTGACATCCTAAGCCACTCTTTGCCTTTATCCCTTTCCGCTACCACAGCAGCCATACCTGCAAGGGTACCCTCCATCATCCTTGGAAAGACATTGTTCGTACCCGTAGAAACCGGAATAAGCGGCACTTCACCGCAGGACTTCGCTACAGCCCTGTTAGTCCCGTCACCGCCAAGGGTTATGATGCAGCATGCTCCCATTTCCCGAAGCATCCTTGCTGCATTGGTTGAATCTGCCTGGTCATTCTCAACAAGGATATCCAGATATTTGACTTCCACATCTATCTTCATGCTTCTCTTCAGATGCTCGCATGCCTTATCAATTATCTGGAAAGCATCAGGCATGACACATATCTCCCTTAACCCTGAAGCATGTATCACGGACAGTATCCTCTGTATGATGTTTACCTTCTCCATGTTGTCGAAGACCGTAGCCTGTGCCACAAGCCTCCTTATGTCCTTTCCTGAAGACGGATTGGCGATTATTCCTATCATCTCATGACCTTCCTATAAAAATTCAGAAATATCATCTCCAGGTTCACCAAGCAGGGCAATCACCGTACCTATAGGTACCTCGTCACCTTCGTCCACAAGCAGCTTGAGTACAGTCCCATTTGCTTTGGCCTTCACCTGATTTGTTATCTTCTGGCTTTCCACCTCGCAAAGCTCCTGATCCTCCGCTACCAGCTCGCCCTCCTTCACCAGCCACTCGCTGAGCCTGATATCCGCTTCCATCATTCCAAGCTTCGGCATGATTACCTGCTCTACCATTTCCATACCTCCTCTCAATTAGTGCAAAATTAGAACCACAGTTTCAGGTTAACAATACACAATTTTATTGTCAAACTACTATCAATATTCCAATAATTCATATTTTCAGACAACTTAAGCTGTATTATCATTCCTTGCAAAACAAAAGTGAAATTGTACATGAAAATATGCTTAATGGTCTGATTGGGTCATACATCACCAGGTATTCCAATATTGGTTTACTTGAACTTGAATTCAGGGGAAACAGGATTCTCAGATTTCCCACGGTTTACATTAATTTCAGATATCGCACAAATTCTACATTTTATTCACTTTGCGTTAACATTAGCTCCCAAGAGTCATTTGCAAGCTCATTCAATATTCCCCAATCCTCGGGACTTATTGAATTCATCGCATTGAAAATAAAAAAAGGATGGTCTCCCATCCTTTAAAGCCTTATGTCACTGCTTTCCAAATACCTCTGCCGCCACAAGCACTCCTGCCCTGGCATCCTTGCAGTAGTAGTCTGCACCTATCGATTTCGCGTAGCTTTCAGTAAGTACCGCACCGCCTACGAATACCTTGACATCAGGTGCTTCCTTCCTCAGTGCCAGTATCGTCTCCTCCATTGAGGTTACTGTTGTTGTCATGAGGGCTGAAAGTCCCACAAGCTTTATATTCCTTGACTTTACCGCTTCGACGATAGTCTCCGCTGGAACATCCTTGCCAAGGTCAATTATCTCATACCCGTAGTTCTCAAGGAGTACCCTTGCCAGGTTCTTGCCAATGTCATGTATGTCACCGCGGACAGTTGCCATGACGATGGTACCCTTTGACTCAAGCTTCTCGCTCCCGGCGGTAAGACGCGCCCTTATTGTCTCGAATGCGGTTCCTGCTGTCTCTGCAGCCCTAATGAGCTGCGGAAGGAATATCGTCTTTTCCTCGAAAAGCCTTCCTACCTCATCAAGCGCTGGAACAATGTGGTCATCTACAACTGAAAGAGGAGGTTCCTTTTCAAGAAGAGTTCCGGTTATTTCAAGGATACCCTTTGAATCCCCTTCAAGGAGCAGCTCCCTGAAGGACTTAGAGGCTCCTTCCTTCTTGGGCTCTTCCTTCTTCAGAGGATTGAGCTGATTGTTGTAGGCGATGTAGTCTACCGCCCCGTCATCTATGCCAGCAAGCACGTTGAAGGCCTTAAGGGTGTCTACGATGCCTTCTGCTCCCGGATTTATTATCACCGTATCAAGCCCTGAGGTTAGTGCCATCGCGAAGTAGGTCCTGTTGATCAGAGCCCTGAAGGGCAGACCGAAGGATACGTTGCTTAAGCCCAGTGTGGTAAGCGCCCTGGTCTCCGACTTGACCCATCTCATTGCGTAAAGCGTCTCCATTACTGCCTTCTGCTGTGCCGATGCTGTAAGCACCAGGCAGTCTATAAGAAGCCTTCCTTCATCTATACCGTATTCCTTTGCTTCATCTATGAGCTTTTTCGCTACCTTTGTCCTTCCCTTTGCGTCATCCGGAATACCTTCATCATCAAGGCACAGCGCAACAACAAAGGCACCATACTTCCTTACTATAGGGTAGATCGAATCCATTGATGACTGCTTTCCGTTCACTGAATTTACTATTGAGACACCGGAATATCTCCTGAGGGCCTTCTCAAGGACCTCAGGCTTGGTGGAGTCGAACTGCAGCGGCGCGTCCACAAGGCCGCTCATCCCGTCGATTATCCGTATCATATACCCAGCTTCATCTATCTGTGGGAGTGAAGTGTTGACATCAAGGATTTCAGCCCCCTTCTGTACCTGCTCGAAGGCTACCTTCACTGCAGCAAGCGGATTCCCTGCCATGAACTGTTCCTTCAGTGCCTTGTTGCCTGAAGGGTTTATCCTCTCTCCGATGAGGGTGACCTTCCCGTCAAGCGAGACAGCCCTTTGGGCGGAGCAGACATACCTGCTGAGGGTCTTATGTTCCCGCTTCCTGAAGCTTGATCTTGCCTCCATAAGCTTTGCGGTATATAGAGGAGTCGTTCCGCAGCAGCCTCCTATCACCGATACTCCTATGCCTGCGAAAAGCTTCGCTGATTCCAGGAAGTCATCAGCAGTAACTGAATATCTTGATACTCCATGCTCTGTTATGGGAAGTCCTGCATTTGCCTGGACCATCACAGGTGTGTTCGTTGCCGAAAGGACCCTTTCAACTATCGGAAGGAGCTCCTTCGGACCCAGGGAACAGTTGACACCCAGTGCATCCACTCCCAAAGCGTCAAGGGACATCGCCATGATCTCAGGGCTGGTTCCGGTGAGGGTATTCCCGTCATCGGAAAAGGTCATTGTCGCAAACACGGGAAGGTTTGAATTCTCCTTTGCAGCCAGCACAGCTGCCCTCATCTCTCCAAGGTCAGACATGGTCTCGATAAGGATAAGGTCAGCCCCGGCCTTTGCTCCTGCAACTACCTGCTCCCTGAAAAGGTCGTAGGCTTCCTCGAAGTCGAGGAGTCCTATCGGCTTCATCATCTGTCCTATGGGCCCAATATCAAGTGCGACAAGTTTATCCGTGTCTTTAACAGAAGCCTTTGCGATACCAACGGCAGCTGTAATCACCTCTTCGGTGGAATGCCCTGACTCATAGAGCTTGTAGGAATTGGCTCCGAAGGTATTGGCAGTCACTATGTCTGCTCCAGCTTCAATGTATTCAGTATGGATCCTCTTTATAAGCTCCGGCTTTTCAAGGTTAAGAAGCTCAGGATTCTGACCAGGCTTCATTCCGTAGGCCTGGAGCATGGTACCCATCGCTCCGTCAAAAAGGAGCACTTCTTCTCCCAGTCGTTCAAGTTTATTCATTCTCAGCACTCCCCTGTCTTCTTGACGTGCAGTTATCCTTCAGGCTGCAGTCATCGCAGCTTTCGTTGCCGCAATAGTGGTCATTTCCCTTGTTGGTGTCGCCGTCAAGTATACCAAGTATTGCGACTATTGATTTTCTTGGTGTCATAAGCATGGTTTCAGTCAGATGGATCCCGATCCTTTTTTCAGCCTTGAGCTCCTCAAGGATCATCTTGTTTGTGGAAAGAGGCAGGTCACCGTATCCTGGCGCAAACCTGAAGGTCAGGGTCTGGTTAGGCTTGAGGTTACCCTCGATCTCCTTCTGGCACAGGTCTGCATAGCCCTCTACCAGAGCGGATGCGCATGCATCTGCGATCATGCCTGAAGTGGCTGAATGAAGCTTCTTCAGCTGGATGATCCTTTCCGCCTGTGGTCCTATTGTACACGCCATGATATAGGCAGTCTTCGCATTTGCAAGTATCCTTCTAATGTTCCTTCCCCTGAGCTCTATCCCTGTACCTGAAAGAGTGATGCATTCCTCTGATATTTCAAGGTCGTAGCTGCCATAGGTCCATTTGCCCCTGGCTGAAGCTTCAAGCTCATCAGTTATCTCAATCATCTCTTCCATTGTCCTGTCATCAGGAGGATTAGAGCCGTATCCGAGATACCTTGCAGCTTCCCTGAGGTCCGCTATCATCTTGATATAACCTTCCTAGCCTCTGAATATCTCACTGTTGATATGCTCTCCATTATCCTTCTTGTCGGCTCAGGCTTGTTCATCGTATATATGTGCACACCCTCGATTCCGAAGGACAGAAGGTCCACTATCTGGTCAACCGCATAGGCTATCCCTGCTTCCTGCAGGGATTTCGGGTCATGCTCGTACCTGTCAAGGATCCTCAGGAACTTTGGAGGCATATTGCAGCCTGATATCTCCTGGATCCTCTTCACCTGGTTGATGTTAAGTACCGGGAGTATTCCTGCTATAACGGGCTTCTCGATGCCTACAAGGTCCATCTTTTCCCTGAACTGGTAGAACAGCTCGTTATCGAAGAAGAGCTGCGTGACCAGGAAATCAACTCCATGGTCGACCTTCTGCTTCAGGTACTTGAGGTCATCGACCTTGTTCCTTGTCTCTACGTGTCCTTCCGGGTAGCATGCGGCACCTATTGAAAATCCTCCGAAATCAACGATCTCATCAATAAGCTCATATGCATACCTGTATTCAGGCTTCCAGCTCCTGTCCTCCCGGAAGGAGTCCGGTATGTCACCGCGAAGTGCGAGGATGTTCTCTATCCCGCTGTTCCTTATATCCTGCAGCATCTGGCGGATGGAATCCTTCGTAGAGGTCACGCAGGTAAGGTGGGCGATGGATTCGATACCGAAATCCTTCTTCACCCTAGATGCGATCTCAACGGTGTGCCCCTGTGATGAACCACCTGCACCATAGGTGACAGATATGAAATCAGGGGAAAGGTCCCTCAGCTTTTCAAGCGTCTCGAAAATGGTCTCCATGGGATATGTTGTCTTTGGTGGAAATATCTCGAAAGACACCGTAGTGTTTCCTTTTCCAAGCATGTCTCTTATCTTCATTCGTTTCCCTCTCCCCTTTTCTTGCGTTCTTAAATCAGCATATAAGCTTTCCT
>NZ_AXUN02000092.1 GCF_000495435.3 Youngiibacter fragilis 232.1
GTGCTGTTGCAAATCTAGAATTTCTAGAGATGCAACAGCACCTTTCTTGTTATTATTGAACGCCAATGGTTCTCTTCAATCATCGATTTTTTAAAGTTCTTTCACCAACGCTATTTTTGGCCGAACTTAATAAGCCTATCTGGGCTAGCTGTTTTTTCCGCTAGGCTGTCTTTGTATACTCTATTACGCCAGTCTGCTTATTGCATTTTTTAGAGTAAAGCTTGTTTAGATTTATCCCGATTGCCATTAGAATCAAGTCTGAAACTACACTCTTCATGCCTCGGTGACTGAATCTATCATAACGAAGCCCGCCCTTTAGCTTGGAAAACATCCCTTCTGCTTGAATGGAGCGGTTGAGCCTCTGTATTATTCCAACATCACTTGTTATGTTTTGGTGTGACTGACGGCGGTATTCTTCAAAGGCAGGTGAAAACTGGAGGGTCTTCTTAGTTCCTCCCTCTTCCTTCTTGCTCTTGATGCATGCGCTGTTATGCTGGCATCCCGCGCATTCATTGCAGCTGTAGACTCGGGTCGTATCTTCATACCCCGAATCATATTTCTTGATTCTATCCTTATCCCGAGTCAGTTTTTTCCCATTCTTGCACTCATAGGCATCTTCTTTCTCAAGATAGAGCATGTTCTCCCTTTTGCCTATGTCGCTCTTTGACTTCTTTCGTTTGCTGGTCTCATGGTTTACCGGCTTTATGAATGACATCAGCCCGTTCACCTTAAGGAATGCATAGTTCTCTACACTCTCATATCCGGCATCCGCTACAATCCTTGTTACTCGATTTCCAAACCGGGGCAGCATCTGCTCCAGGAAGGGCCTCAAAGTATGAAGATCATTGGCTTTATGGCTGCCCATTACACCTACGATGAATGCTCCGTTTGAGGCAAACTGCATGTTATATCCTGGCTTCAGCTGACCATTTTTCATGTGGTCATCTTTCATTCGCATGAACGTGGCGTCATGGTCAGTCTTCGAGTAGCTGTTGCGGTCACCCATGAGCATCAGGTGTTCCCTGTACTTCTCAAATTTATCAAGAATATCCTTAAAGTATTCATAGTCTTTCTGCTCCTGGGATTTGTGGTGTCCAATCCCATGCACGAAGGCAATGCTTTTGCTGCTGCAATAGTTCCTTATGCGATTGAACTCCCGCTCGACATGCTTTGCAACAAAATCAAGACTGCTGTTCTCTGGCAGGTTTTGTTCCTTGATCACTCGCTCCTGCAGCTTTTTTTGGTAGCTTAGAACTGATTTGCGCCACACAAATGTATATCGACCTGCCAATGATTCAATCTTGGTCCCATCGATATATATGTTCTCCAAATCCACATGGCCGTCATCATAAAGAATCTCAACAAACTGATTCAGCAGATCAGGCGCAAAATCCTCTAGTCCCTTTCTAAAGCGGTTTACAGTGCTATAGCTTGGAGGTTTGCAATACTGAAGCAGAAAGTGGGCTCTTAGGTCGAAAATACAAAAATCCCTAATCTTGCGTGATGAGCGTATGCCTTCGCTGTAGCAGAAAAAAAGGATTTTCAACATAGTAACCGGGTCAACAACTGGCTTTCTACCCAGAATGGAATAGGTGCTCAAAATGGAATTCAAATTCATCTCCTCAACGATATTGCACACCAGTCTAACCTTGCTATGTTCCGGAATATAAGTATCAACATCAAATTGCATTCTCAGTTGCATTGTGCTGATATTTTTATTAAAATTAACATGAGTTAGGTTATTCTTCATAAATTAATTATAACTCACCTGAACTGGCTCTGCGAGCCAGTTCTAAGCTTTTAAACAACAAAAAATGGGCTACTGCAAATCATTCACGATTCGCAATAGCCCATTTTTTTACTTGGCGCTATTTTGCAACAGCACC
>NZ_AXUN02000091.1 GCF_000495435.3 Youngiibacter fragilis 232.1
TTCTCCATTGATTACCAGTTTCACCATATGGTCATCAATTATTCTTCTGCCGTTCTGGCAACCGTATATCAGTGAACTGGTACAGACCTTGTTAATCAGCCTGGCAGCACCTCCTGAGTATCGGTATATGGCCTCAATTGCCTCATCTGAGAATATTTCATGTTCTCTGCCAGCATATGTCAGGTGCCGCTTGATGTATGCCACTACCTCTGACTTGTCGTACTGGTTAAGCTTGTATTGCATGTCTATCCGCTGCCTTATGGCTGTGTATGTTTGAAGCTGAAGCTTCTCCCACAGTTCTGTTTGCCCAACCAGGATCAGAGCCATTGGGCTCTCTGCATCCATTCTGAAGTTGAGCAGAAATCTTACCTCCTCAAGCATTTCCTTGTTAAGCAGATGCGCCTCGTCAACCACAACGACAGGTCTCTTCTTGTGCAGCCCTTTCATCAGTTCGATTTCCTTGTGCAGAAGCCTTTTTGCATCGCCCCTGTAGAACTTTGACTCGCTTCCCAACTGTTCCAGCATGCCTTTGTAGAAGTGCCTTGGAGTCAATTTGGAGTCCGCAAGGTACATCAGTGTGTACTTCTGAGGGTCCAAGGAATTCTTGAATCGCCTGATTGTAGTGGTTTTTCCGGTACCGCATTCTCCCGTAACAACACAGAAAAGCTGTCGTTCAGCTACGTATGCAAGCCGGCCCATAGCCTCTTCAAGCATATGGGAAACATACAGGTCTTCTGCAGGCATGTCACGCGTGAAAGGAGTTTTCTCGAATCCATAGAACTCTTCAAACATCGTCGCCACCTCCAGTCGCTATACTTCTGAAGGATATGGCAGTGCTTCTCTCTTTATCGTTGCGCAACTCATTTTTCCTCTGTGCGCCATTCAGCAGTCGCGACTCGATTGGCTTGAGGATAGTCAGATGTTCAGGCACTATAGGCTTTGAGAAAACT